>CAZPHD010000002.1:0-232318 GCA_964586225.1 uncultured Fimbriimonadaceae bacterium | reverse complement strand
CTACTACCTTCCCGGCCGGGTCGAGTCCATCCATTGGGTGGTTGATCTCGGGCCCGCTGGATGGATGGTCAACGCAAAAGAAACCGTAATGTTCCCATTCAAGAAACTTGGCGTGGGCCGCGCGGGTTAGAATTACTACAATGACTAAGCGTGCCGGCAGAGTGAGTCCGCTCGTGATCCTCGGGGTTGTTGGGATGATCGGCATGATTGGAGTGCTCGTGTTCACGCGCGGCGGTACCACGCCCGCTCAACGCGTCCACGAGTTCTTCGCCGCCCTTGACCGAGGTGACATCGACACGATCCTGGCGACCTCGACCTTTGGCGACGTTCCCGAGGAGGAGCTGCGCAAGAAGTGGCAGCAGACCATTGATCGCGCTGAATACTACATCTTCGCTATGCAGATCAAGGACACCAGCTTTGCCACGCCGGATGAGGCGACTGTTGCCGTGGATATGTATCAGAACGCGGCCAATCCGAACGTTGCTTCGAAGCGGTTTCAGATTCCTGTCAACAAGGTCAATGGCGAGTGGAAAGTCGACGCGCAGTCACTGACGCGAGCCGTCTACCCCGCCCTTCCCCGCTAAGATTTATGGATTCGCAACATCTCACAAGCCTCTGGGACGAGGCTCACGCCGCTACGCTCGATCCCGTCGACCTTCTCGTCTACCGCTCCAACCTTCTGGGTTCGGATCCTCGGATCACCAACTTTGGCGGAGGCAACACCAGCGCAAAGGTGTCTGAAACCGACCCGTTGACCGGCGAACCCATAGACGTCCTCTGGGTCAAGGGCTCGGGCGGCGATCTCGGCACGATGAAGCGGGCAGGACTGGCTTCGCTGTACCAGCAACGCATCCTTGACCTGGAGAAGCGCTTCCAATCAGGCACCCACGAAGACGAGATTGTAGGCTTATACGCCCACTGCACTTTCGGGCTGAATCCGACCGCCTGCTCAATCGACACTCCGCTCCACGCGTTTATTCCTCGTGAGCATGTCGACCACCTTCACGCCGATGCGATGATCGCCATCGCCGCCGCCGAGAACTCCGAGGCCATCACCCGCGAGATTTTTGGCGACGAAGTGGGCTGGGTGCCGTGGAAGCGCCCAGGATTCGAACTTGGCCTAATGCTACGCGATCTCTACGAAGCCAATCCCAATGTGAAAGGCGCGATCATGGGCTCGCACGGGTTCATTTGCTGGGCGGATTCGTCGCGAAGTTGTTACGAGCTCACGTTGTCGCTGATCAATCGGGCGATCGAGTATGTCGAAGCCAAAACACCGCCACGAGTTCAGGTTTGGGCGAAGGCGGACGAGCCGTGGACCGAGCACCTACCCACCCTTCGCGGCAAGGTTGCCTTCGAGGGCAAGCGTCTGATCGCGCATGTTGATAACTCGCCCGAAGTCATGGAGTTCTTGGCCCATCCGATGCGTGACGAACTCGCACGCCTCGGCACTTCATGCCCTGACCACTTCCTGCGCACCAAAATTCGTCCGCTCGTGCTCAAGGGGTTTGATCGGCTGGATGACGATCTCGCGGCCTACCGTGCCGACTACGCCGCCTACTACGACCGGTGCCGACGTTCCAACTCGCCGGCGATGCGTAACCCGAATCCCAGCGTGGTGCTCGTAGACGGGCACGGCATGGTCACCTTCGGCAAGACGAAGCATGAGGCAATGGTGACGGGCGAGTTCTATCGCCGCGCGATCGAGGTCATGCGCGGGGCGGGTGCGCTCAGCCGCTACACGGCCCTACCTGAGCAGGAGGCGTTCGACATCGAATACTGGTTGCTCGAAGAGGCCAAGCTTAAGCGCATGCCGCCCGAGAAGGAGTTCAGCCGCCAGATCGCGATCGTCACCGGGGCGGCCCAGGGCATCGGCCTTGCCACCGCCAAACGCCTCCTTGAGGGAGGAGCCTGTGTCGTATTGTTAGATCTTAATGGCGAAAAGTTGAACGAAGCCGTTGACGAGCTTCGCCCAATCAGCCCATATCAGGTGATGGGGGTTCAGACCGACGTAACTGACTCCGCCGCCCTCGAGGATGCCTTCCGCCGCACGATTCGCGAGTTCGGCGGACTCGATGTTTGCGTGGTCAACGCTGGCAACGCGCGCCGCGGCACCATCGCCGACACCAGCGACGCCGACTACGCTTTCTTGAGCGATCTGCTGATGAAGGCGTACTTCACGACCATGCGAAGCGCCACCCAGCTCATGATTCGTCAAGGCACGGGCGGTTCGGTGGTTGTGGTCGGTTCCAAGAATGCGGTCGCGGTGGGCTCCAACGCGGCGATCTACAGCGCGGCAAAATCCTTCGAGCTTCACCTGATGCGCACCGCAGCAAGCGATCTTGCGAAGTTTGGCATTCGGTGCAATGCAGTGAACCCGGATGCCGTGTTGCAGGGCTCGGGCATCTGGTCGGACGCCTGGCGCGAGCAAACCGCTGCATCGTTGGGCATTGGCGTCGACGAGCTTCCCGAGTACTACCGCAAGCGATCCATGTTGGGGGTTGCGGTCGAACCCACGCACGTCGCCGAAGCGATTGCCTGGCTGGCGAGCGAGCAACGGTCGTCGCGAACCACCGGAGCGACGGTCCCGGTGGATGGTGGCGTGCGCGAGGGGTTCCTGCGCTAAAGGCTGAGCTTTCGGAGAATGTCGTAACCCATCGGGTGAAGCAAGATCTCGCGGACGTAGATGCGGATCTTGTCTTCATCCTTCACATCTTCGGGCTTGGTGCCAGGCATGATCAGCGCCATGTTCAGCGAGTTCGCGGCAGCCTTCTGCTGACCGGCGTTTGTTGCCTTCATGAAGGCGTCATACACCGCTTGCGTGTTCATCTGAACAATGAGCATCCGGGCGGTAGACAGCTTTTTCAGCGTGTTTGACACCTTGGTCATGAGTTCAGGCGGCGGAATCTTTTGGTTGGACTCCGCATCTTTGAGCGCGGCGTCCAGCTCTTTCTCAAGCTTCTTCAGTTCCTCAAACTCGAGCTTCTCGGTTTCGCGGACGGTTTGCCGTGCCCGCTCAATGGATGGCAAGATCGCCCGAAGTTGCTCTTTGGTGAACAAGATGGGCAAGATCTGGTTGTACAGGTCGAGCTTCAGGTTCTTGTCAAAGATGATTGAACTCTGAGCCGCCATCTGGTCAGCGGTGATTTGCTGGGTGCTACCCACGCTCACCAGGCTCAATGCCAACGCCGTCGCCATCCACAGTCGCATTCTCATGGGGTGAAGTTACCTCTCCGTGGGATTCCGACGCGTCGGGCGTGGTCTTCGTTACGCCGCCCATGCTGAACAGAAGCGCGGCCGCCGTGACTTGCCCATGGACAAAGACTGCGCCCAGAACGAGGCTGATGGCCCAGGCCCAGGCCGTGATCCCACCTCTGGGAAACCCGCCCATCTCAAAGAGGACGAAAAGGCCACCGAGGAGCACTGCCGCCGACCCAAACAGCCAAATGATCGCGACAAGCGGGCGTCGCTGAGCGGGCGTGGAGGGAGGTTCGGTCCGCCAACGGGAAAGGTGACACCATCGGAACGCCCCGTAGACCAACCACAGCGCGAACAGGCTCAAAGTTGCCGAGTTCATTCCGGCAACTCCAGCGGGAGTCCGGCCTCGGCACTAGCGGCCACCATGCGACGAGCAAGTTCTGCGAGGAAGCGATCGCGATTTTCACGCTCGGGGCCCGCGGTGGCAACATCCGCGTAGCAAAGCGGCTCGCCGAAACAGACGCGGAACTGAGCGCGACGCGGCTTGCTCTTGCCTCTTGGCAGAGCGAGGTGCGTTCCCACGATCGCGATCGGGACCACGGGAGCCCCGGTTCGTTTCGCGATCATCGCCACGCCTTTGCTTAACGGTCCGAGCCGCTGGGCGTCACCACGAGTCCCTTCGGGAAAGATAAGCACGGCTTCGCCCGCTTCAAGCGCCGATATCGCGAGCCGAATGCTTTCCGTGTCCCCCTCTCCCCGGCGCACCGGAAAGGCCCCCAAGCTGCGTATGAGCCACCCAAATCCACCCCGAAACAGCTCCTCTTTCGCCATAAACCGTAGCAGCCGCCTCGTGCCGCAAGCAACGAGGGGCGGATCAAGGTGGCTCAAATGAGTCGGCGCAATAATCACCGGACCCTGGCGTGGGACTCGCCCTGGGTGAATCGCTCGATAGCCACCGAGAAGCATGTAAAAGAGCTTGGCCAACTGGAGGATGATCAGATACCACAGCCCGCGCATGGGCAGATTATGCCCGCCTCTGCTATAACCAAGTCATGATCACTTCGCTTCTTGCAACCCTCGTTCTTGGCCAAGCTCCGGCCGATGCATTTCGACCGACCGGCCCAAAGATCGAAGTCTCGATGTCTTCCGGCGGAAAGTTCGTGATCACCACCGACCATAAGGGCTCACCAAAGACCGTCGAGCACATTCTCAACTTGGTCAAATCCAAGTTCTACGACCGGCAAAGAGTCCACCGCGTCGAGTCGTGGGTCACTCAATGGGGCGCTCCGGCGAGCAAGACGGAAGACCTGACGAAGGACTCCGTGCTCAGCGGCGGATCGGGCAAGCAACTCAAGTTCGAAGAGTCTAAGTGGGACTACCATCGCGGCGTGGTCGGCGTGGCATCGACGGGGTTGCAGGTTGGGGGCGACTCGCAACTCTTCATTCTAAAGCGCGACACGTTCCGGCTCTATCGCTCCTACGCCGTGGTCGGCAAAGTCACGTCGGGAATGGATGTTGTGGACGCGATCAAGAAGGGAGATCGGATTCGCTCGATGCGCGTCATCAAGTAGATGGCGTGGACGGAGATCTGGTACGGCGAGGAGCCCGCGTCTAAGGGGCTGCGCTATGGTCTGTGGCCGCTGAGTGTGGTCTATGCCGCAGGCTGGAATCTGTATCGGTCGCTCTATGACGATGGACGACTCGTTGCCAAGCATCCCTACCGTCCCATCTTGTGCATCGGAAATCTCACAGTAGGAGGTTCCGGAAAGACGCCGACGGTCGTTTTCGTAGCCGACGAATTGGCACGGCTCGACGTTGGCGTGGTGATCTCTTGTAGTGGCTATGGGTCGCCGCATTCCGAGCAAGCGTCGTGGGCTCCGGATGGCCCGCTAGAAGCGTGGGCTTGGGGCGACGAGGCAGCCCTGTTTCGCGAACTCCGCCCGGACATCCCGCTCATCGTCGGTCGCAACCGGGTTCGCGCGGCGGAGTTAATGGCGGATAGGCAGTTGCCCCGAACCGTGCTCCTCATGGACGACGGCTTTCAGCACCTTCCCTTGGCGAAGGACGCCACCATCTTGCTCGACCCCGAAACCAACAACTCCATGTGCATACCGGCCGGGCCGTATCGCGAGCCACGGACGCACCTGGGTCGCGCTGATCTGGTCGTAGGGCCTCGCGGCTCATTTCGGCTGGTTCCCTCCTTGTCGGGGTTCAAGTCGCTTAGCGGGGATGTTGAACGGTCAGGCTTCGAGGGACCGGTCTCGGCGTTTTGCGCGATTGGTCGGCCGGAGTCGTTCTTTCAGAGCCTCGAGCGCCAGGGGTTGACGGTCCTCAACCGAGGCACGCGGCCCGACCATCATCCGCTCACGGATGTAGACTTGTTTGCGGGAATGGCCCGCCCCATCATCGTGACCGCCAAAGACGCCGTTAAGCTTCGCGCTCGACCCGACGCCGCTAGCCTGGACGTCTGGGTGGCGGGCTATGCCGTGACCATCGAACCCATGGATGAGTTTCGCGACTGGCTGCGTGCGCAGGTCGAGCTTTGGTTCGCCGAGGGCGCGGCGTGAGCCAGCGACGGCGGTTTAGCCGACTCGGCGGTTGGGCGTTTGTGCGTCTTCAGCGATGGCTTGAGCGTAAGGATGTCGCGGGGGCGGAGCGTGCTGGTGAGCGACTGGGGAAGCTCGCTTTTCGACTGTCGCGCAAGCATCGCGAACGGGCGTTGGAGAACCTTGCACGCGCCTTCCCCGAGGCCACCCCGGAGCAACGAGCGAAGTGGGCGGAGGGCGTGCTCGTTCACTTTGGCCGCACGATGTGTGACTTCATGCGTTCGGCCAAACGCTCACCAGATGAGGTTATCGAGAGCATTGAAGCCAGCGGACTTGAGCACTTGGACTCGGCGTTAGCAGCGGGCCACGGAGCCATTCTCATCACCGCTCACTTTGGCAACTGGGAGCGGATGTCGAACTACTTGGCCCTTAAGGGCTACAAGTTGAGCGCGGTGGCTCGTGACGCCAACGATCCCGAAATGAATGCTCTGGTCGAGTCGCTTCGCCAAGCGGGAGGAATAGAGGTGATTTCGCGCGGCAATGCGGCTCGCCAAGTGCTTTCCCGACTCAAAAAGAACGAGGTGGTTGGCATCCTGCCCGATCAAAATTCGGACGAGATCTTCGTGCCGTTCTTCGGCGTCCCCTGCGGAACTGTTCAGGGTCCGGCCGTGCTCTCAACCCGTTCCGGTGCACCCATCTTGCCCACCTACTGCGCACGGGTGGGGGTGGGCAAGTATCGCCTGTGGATGGAGCCTCCGCTCGTGGCCGAAGAGGGATTTGAGCCGGTCGAAGGTCTGACACGCGCCGTGAACCAATCGTTAGAGAACGCGATCCGGCAGTATCCCGAACAATATCTGTGGATTCACAACCGGTGGAAATCCGCCAAAGCGAGCGGTCTGGTGCCCTAAAGCATGCGTTGCCTCATCGTCAAGTTCTCAAGCATTGGTGACTGCGTGATGACCTTGCCGGTGGTCAGGGCCATTCGAAACCAAACCCCCGATGCTTTTCTTGGGTGGGCGATCGATCCGCGCTGCCGCCCCGTGGTCCATGAACCCCTACTCGACGAAATCATCGATATCCCTTGGGAGGTTTGGAAGCGCGATCGGGTTTCATCCATGGCGCAACTGCGCTTTTACCTGGGCATGCGGAAGTTCCGATTTGATGTTGGGCTCGATCTACAGGGCCACGCCAAGACGGCGATTTGTCTTCGTTTCTCCGGTGCGCGGCGACGATGGCACGTGCGCTCACACGATCCGCTCTGTACCCTCCTGAGCCGGCGCGTACCGACGAAAGGCGCCGTGCATACGGTTGAACGGAACCTGGAAGCGTTATTGGCGCTTGGGCTTCAGATTCCGCTGCGAGCTGAGTTTGAGATGCCCCCGGTTTCGCCCGTGGATGCCGGTGAGCGGTTAATTACCATCGCCGTCGGTTCCGGTCACCCGAAGAAGAACTATGCGCGCTGGGGGGAAGTCGCGGAGTTGTTACAGATGGGAGGGTTCGAGGTCGCGTTCTTGGGGGGGCCGGGTGAACGGGCGCCAGACGTTGCCGCGAGGAACTTGGTCGGAAAGCTCTCGCTCCGCGAAACGATGGCTTGGGTAGCGGCGAGTCAGGTTCATCTCGCGGCCGACACGGGTAGCGGCCACATGGCGGCCGGATACGGCGTCCCCGTGGTGTCGGTTTTCGGCCACACCCGTCCCGAAGTGTTCCGACCCTACACCGATCAGGGCGTTGTCCTCGACGCCGGACCCGACCTAGACAGCGTCACCCCTGAAGAAATTGTGGAGGCAACTCGCAATTATTCGGGAATCTGATCAGCACTGACGCCAGCGGCATAGAAGTTGCCTCCAAGTGGTCACGGACTTAAACACCGGAGCCACTCGAATGACAGCACTTGGACGAGCCACCATCATCGCGGGATTCCTCGCCGCCGTTACGCTTGCTAACGCGGCAGTTCCCACCGGCGCCTTCATTCGCCGACCCGTCAAGAGCGTTGACGATCTGATCACTCACGCCAAGACGGACCCGATTGTGATGGAACGGTTCACTCGTCACTTCCGCATGACGCCCGCCCAAGTCACGAGCTACTTCCGAACGCTCCACCTCGCCAAGCTGGCCAAGGACGGCGTGTATCTGGTCTACAACGTGCGACCGGACAACATTATTCGGGGTCGCCACTTTAACCTCAAGAAGGGCACACTTGTGTTTGCCGACTCGAACGGTCGCCCGATCCTAAAGAAGGAGTGCGCCAACCCCATGTGGATGGGCGTTCCGCCGATGGTTGCCGAAACCCCGGTTGCTCCGCGAGTAAGTCCTCGAGAGGGAGAGTTCGCCGATGTGACTTCGAGCGAAGAGTTGGTCGTGATGGAACCGACGGTTATGCCGGTACCCCCGGCCCGGGTGGTAGCAGGTCCGATCCTCCCGCCAGCAACTCGCGGCGTTGCCATTTCGAGCGGAGGCGGCCTCGGGTTCCTTCCCCTCTTGTTCCTCGGTGCAGGCTCGACGGCCTTCCTCATCAAGAAGGAAGATTCGGACACGCCTCCGGTACCTGAGCCGGCAACGCTGATCATCGCCGGTAGCGGATTTGCCGCCATCGTTGCTCGACGCCGCAAGAAGAATTCCTAACGATTCGGGTGGAACGAAGCCAGTGGGGTGCCGATGCGCACCCCGCTTTGGCGTAACGTTCCCTCAAACTGCGCGTTTCACGGGTATGAAACGTGCCGCAATCACCTTCTTGCTGGCGACCTCGCTCGCCGGTGTCGTTTCCGCAGAGCGCTACGAGATTCGCCGTGACACAGTCCTCGAAGCTACCAGCGATCAGGACCTGAACGTGAATCGGATGCGTGAAGGCGATCGGTTTACCGTCACGCTCCGAGATAGCTACGAAGCCCCGCGTGGCGCGCAGTTGGAAGGACGCGTCATTCGCGTGGAACCCAAGCGCGGAGACCAAGCCGCGTTCATGGATCTGGAGTTTACGCACTTGCTGGTCAATGGTCGCGAGCGCCACCGAGTCAACGCGTTGCCCATCTCGCTGGACGACAAGAAGATCCGGCGCGATCGTGAAGGACGCCTGACCGCCGACTCCAAGAAGCATCGAAGCGAGCAGTATGTGGTAGGCGGCCTGGTGGGCGGTCTCGTCGTAGGTGCGCTTTTGAAGAAGCCGTTCGAAGGAGCCTTTGCGGGCACGCTGGCGGGCATCATCTTCTCGGAAGTCGAAAAGGACCGCAACAAGAAGAACTCCGAGAACGTGCTGAAGCGCGGTTCGAAGCTGGGTGTCCTCTTCGCCGAGGATGTTCGGTTCGACTCCAACGTTCGAGATGATCGACGCGATTGGGACGAATCGATGGGACCGTGTCGATGACCGGCGGGACAGCGACGACGATTGGCGCTACGATCGCCGCGCTCGTGACAGCTTCGAATACGATGGGCGCGTCCTTCGCGGTGACGTGCTTCGAGACGGCAACTACTACCTGATGCCGCTGTCGACAATCCGTTCGATGGGTGTCGATGTTGAGGAGGCCAACGGCCGCCTCTACCTTGAGCACGGCGACCGGATGATCCGGCTAAGCGTCGATTCGGACGACTACCGAATGGGCGGTCGGGGCAGCGGTCGATTATCAACTCGGGTCCGGAATGAGCGCGGCGAAATCTACATTCCCGTTGAGGCAGTGGCAGCGATCTTGCCGAAGACGCTCAAAGTGAATGGGGCTACCGTCCGAGCGTTGCAATGAACGTCTACACCCCGTCGTAGAGAAGTGTAAAGCCGACTTTTCTCCTCCTCCCCCAGCCCCGTCTCCAACCCTCAGGAGCGGGGCTCCTTTCGTTTTCAGGTTAAACTCGTCGGGTGCAGCCGACACGCCAGGAGTTTCTGCATTTATCGGGGTTTGAGAAGGGACTGTTCTATGTCCTGATCTTCCTGTCGCTAGGCATTGCCGCGTTCCAGATCTTACAGCGGGCACGGGCGTGGCAGAAGGGCAAACCCATCGCCGAAGTTCGGGAGGGGCTTCGCTACTATGTCCCCACGCCCGAGGCGATCCGGCGCTGGCTGGGCAACATCTGGACGTACATCGTGCTCCAGCGCAAGGTGAAGTCGTCCCGGAAGCGTTCCGGCGCGCCGATGCACCTCATGATCTTCTATGGATTCGTCGCGCTAACCATCGCCACCACACTGCTCGCGATCAACACGTACAGCCCCTGGAAGTTCCACCACGGCAACTACTACTTGGCGTTTGAGTTCACGTTCGATGTGCTCGGGTTGTTGTTCGTGGTTGGCGTGGCCTGGGCCCTCGTTCGGCGGCTGCGCGCCAAGGGGCAGAAGTTGCCGCCGCTCACCCAGAGCTGGACGGATATCGCCACGCTCGTCTTGCTTCTCGCCATCGGGGTGAATGGCTACCTGCTCGAAGCCGGGCGCATTGCCGTCGACCCTAAGCCGTGGGACATGTGGTCACCCGTCGGCTACGCGATGGCGCAGATGCTCGGCTCGATCTCGCCCGACGCGTACCGCGGCCTGTGGTGGTTCCACATCGTTCTCGTCCTCGTGTTCTTCGCCACGCTGCCGCAGATGCGCATTCGCCACATTGTGATGGCGATCATGGCCTCGGCGGAGCGCCCCGAAGCCCCCATGGGCTACCTGAAGCCGATCTCGATGGAAGAAGTCGAGCAGACGGAGAAGATCGGCGTCAGCCACGCGCCCGACTACTCACGCTGGCACCTAATGTCGCTCGACGCCTGCATGGAGTGTGGTCGTTGCACGGAAGTGTGCCCGGCGTGGAATGCAGGCAAAGTGCTCAACCCCAAGCAGGTCGTGCAGGACATCCGCGGGAGCCTGGACAGCGGCGTCGCGGTGGCCGAAGCCGTCTCCGAGGAGGCGCTCTGGCAGTGCACAACGTGCAATGCGTGCGTCGAGGCCTGTCCGGTGCTCATTCGCCACGTCGATCTCATCGTCGACGCCCGCCGCAATCTGGTCGCCGAGGGCAAGCTCTCGGGCACGGGCGCGGTGATGCTTCGGCAAACTGCCTCGACCGGCCACGCATGGGGCGCGCCGCGCAGCACCCGCGAGGACTGGATGAAGGGGCTCGACATTCCGCTCTGTCGGGATGGCGTCGACTTCGAATACCTGTTCTGGGTGGGATGCGCAGGCGCAACCGACCCTGGCGCAGTCAAGACCACCAAGGCCGTCGCCCAGCTCCTGAAACAAGCCGGCGTGAGCTTTGCATGCCTGGGTCAAGAAGAAGCCTGCACCGGCGACCCCGCCCGCCGCACCGGCGAAGAGTTCATGTTCCAGGAGAAGGCGATGGAGAACGTTTCCGTCTTCGCCAGGTACGGCGTGAAGAAGGTGGTCACGGCGTGTCCGCACTGTCTGAACACCCTACGCCACGAATACGACGACGTCGCCGCGATTGCCGAGATGGACAAGCTGAACATGGAGGTTTTCCACCACACCCAGCTCTTGGCCAAGCTCGTCGAGGAAGGCAAACTCAACCCCGCGAGCGCCGACGGCGTGGTGATCCACGACCCGTGCTATCTGGGCCGGGTGAACAACGAGGCCGATGCCCCGCGCGCACTGCTGGGCGAGCACACCAACTACAACGAGCAATCGCCCGACGGCATCGGGGGCTTGATCCGCCCGAAGCAGCTGCTCGAGCCCGAGTTCTACGCCCGCAAGACGCGATGTTGCGGCGCCGGTGGCGGGCGGATGTGGATGGAAGAGGAGCCCGACCAGCGCCCCGGCAACCGCCGCGCCGAAGAGTTGCTGGCGACGGGCGCGAAGACGGTCGCGCTCGGCTGCCCGTTCTGCCGCATCATGCTCGACGCGAGCATCAAGCAAGTGACCGACGACGAGATTCGACTAGTTGACCTCGCGGAGATGTTGCAGGAAAGCAATCCGGGGCCCGCCTAGCCACTACTCCACCCGCATGTCCGAGTTTCCCACGCGAAGCACATCCCCGGGGCGGAGGGCGCTCGTCGTGATCCGTTGACCGTTCACGAACGTGCCGTTCGTGCTCCCCAGGTCCGTCACCATCAGCCCACTCGGCGCCATCTCGACTCGCGCATGTCGGCGTGAGGCATTCGCATCGCGATCAAGACGCAACCCCGAGCCCTCGCGTCCAATCTCCACCGCCCCAATCACATCCACTCGCGTCCCCGAGTGCGGCCCCGCCGTCACGACCAAAGCCGGATGCGACACCACGACTGGCTGCACGGGCTGAGCCACTCGCGGCTGGTCGATCATCGCCGCCGGGCCGGATTGCCCGCGCATTGAGAACTCCAAGATGTGGCTCCCGATCTGAATCACCGAGCCGCCGGGCAGCATCGCCTGCTGGATGCGTTGCCCATTCAACATCGTCCCCACCGGCGTGCCGCTGTCGTAGAGCACATACTCGCGCCCCTGCCGCACGATGCAGGCGTGCATCGGCGCGACATTGTCATCGCCAAACAGCGGCACGTGCGCGCGCTCATCCCGCCCGATGAAGGTCTGGGGCGCATCCACCACCCACTCGCGGCCCTCGTTGCGCCCCAGCCGCTGGCGAATCCACGCCTTCTTCGCGACCTCGCGCGCGAGCGACACGAACAACCCGATCGAGCCCCCGAGCACAATCGCCATCGCCGCCCGGCCCGGCTTGCCAATCTCGTCGCCGCCTTGCATCATGCTGGTCAGCCCGGCGAGCGCGTGACTCAGCGGCGAGAACGCGATCCCCGCCACGAGCCCGCCCAGCGAGCCGCCGATCAAGCCGAGCACCGCCTGCTTCGGGGAGCGAAGCGGCAAGCCTATCGCGAGGCCGATGAGCGCCCCCATCGGCGTGATCAGCGTCACGAACCCAGGGATCGTCCGCGCGGACATGCCGATGTTGAATCCGGGAAACAGGGTGTGCGCCAGGCCACTACCGACAGTAAAGCCAAGCGTCGCGCCGCAAGCCCCCGCAAAGCCGCCAATGAAGAGCCCGAGCAGCATGTGCCGCCGGCTGCCCATGCGATATCCCGAAACCGCCCCCACACTTCCCGCGATGAACGCACCCAGCAACGTGATCAGCACCAACGAAGCCCACCTTGCCGCGGGATCATTGAAGGTCGCCGGCATCAGCGGCTCGCTCATCAGCCACGCAAACAGGCCGCTCAGCGCGCCGACCACGGCCGTAAAGAGGATGTGCCCCACAACAGGATAGACGCGCCCGGGCGAACCTACGACAAACGATCTTCTCAAAAAGCGCGTATCTTAGGGTCGGGCACCGCCCAATGACCGCCATGAACACGCCGAACCCGACTCCGCTCGTCGACATCCAGAACTCCCGCGATCCGCGCAATATCGCCATCGACAAAGTGGGCGTTCGCGGGGTCAAGTATCCGATCGTCGTCCTCGACCGGGCGAACGAGCGCCAGCACACGATCGGCAACTTCACCCTCACCGTCGACCTCCCGCACCACTTCAAGGGCACCCACATGTCGCGCTTCCTGGAGGTGCTGAACGAAAACAAAGGCGAGGTCAGCATTCACGCGCTACCCAACATGCTCAAGGCGCTCAAAGAGCGACTCACCGCCGAGCGCGCCCACATCGAGGTGTTCTTCCCGTTCTTCATGGTGAAAAAGGCGCCCGTGACCGGCAAGGAAGGCATGATGGAGTTCGAGTGTGGCTTCCTCGCCGAGTCGAACGGGACCGACGACTTTGTGCTCGTCGTCAAGGTGCCGGTCGCCACGCTGTGCCCGTGCTCCAAGGAGATCAGCGAGTATGGCGCGCACAACCAGCGCGGCTTGGTGACGGCGAAGATCCGCTTCTCGGGGATGGTGTGGCTTGAAGAAGTGATCGAGATGATTGAGGCGTCGGCGTCGTGCTCGCTGTTCCCGGTCTTGAAGCGCCCCGATGAGAAGTGGGTGACCGAACACGCCTACGATAACCCGCGATTTGTTGAAGATATGGTGCGGGAAGTTGCTTTGAAGTTCAATGCCGACGACCGGATCACGTGGTACGAGATCGAGGTGGAGAACTTCGAATCGATCCACGCCCACAACGCCTACGCGTATCTCGCGCGGACGAAGTAGATCCGGTTCCCCCTCTCCGCGAGTGATCGTCTCGCGGGGAGGGGGTTAGGGGGTGGGGAAGTCTCGCTGCCCTATTGGTACCCAATCTGGGATAATCGGTCATGTCGGAAAAGCGCACGCGGCCGTGGTGGCAGAAGGTCCTTACCGGATTGTTCGGCATTGTTGCCTTGTTCACGATCGCCTATGTGTGGCGTAATAATGCCGCAAAGGCAAACCTCGACGATGAGCTCAAAAAGATGCAGGCGCTCGGTTACGTGGTGACCCTCGACGAGTTCAGGAAGAGGTTGCCACCGGATGACGAGACCAATGCCGCGCCGATCTACTACCGGGCCATGGAAGTCTACGGCGGCATGGGAAAGCCAACGGAGAGCACGAAAGACGCGAAGGGCCGCCGCGATCCTCACCAGCGAGCCGGATTCTTGATGATCACGGAGCCGATCTATCCTCTCCTCGTCGAGGCCAGTCAAAAGCCCAACTGCGTCTTCACGCGAAATTGGGATGACGGCGTCACGATGCCGTTTCCGGAGTATCAGGACATGAAGCAGTTCGTGTCCATCTTGCGCGACCGCGCGGTTCACAACGCGCTCTGGGGAAGGTGGCAAGCGTCACTCGACGACCTCTCGATAGCCATCAAGATCAGCGGCCACGTTCGCCAGGATCCTACAGTGGTCGCGACGCTGGTCGCGATTGCCACCGAGTCTGGAGTGCTCCAATCGTTCAACGAGGTCTGCGCCGTGAGCTACAACGATGCCAAATTTCGCGCTGCCGCCCACAAGTGGTTGGCCGCACTTCCCCCGCCTCCTGACCGTAAGCGAACGTTTGACTACGAGATCGCAGGGATCGGCCTCTTCATAGAGCAGATGGCTGATCGGGAGACCATGAAGGAAGTGGTCGGAGAAAGTGCCGATGAGTTCGGCGGTGCGGCGGTTCGGTTCTTGATGAGCACGGAGTTTGGTCGAAACGACATCAAATCAACCTTCTTGCGCGAAATGCGCTTGGCTTTGGAACCGCCTTACGAGAACCAACACGCTGACATCACTCGCTGGTTGGAGTTCGACTCACGAATGGAGAGTCAGCGTACGGCCACAGGAAAGGTGGCCTCAATCTTCGCGCCTCAGCTCGGGCTTCTGGCGAGGGCCCTGGCGCGGGTCGTTGACCTGCGGCGGATGTCGGGGGTTTCGCTGTGGGTGATGGAACAGCACGCTACCACGGGCACCCTGCCTTCACGGTTACCGGATGAGGAGCGCTTCCGCGACCTCTACAACGGCGAGCCGTACATCTTAACCAAGACCGAGAGCGGCTTTCGGTTGCTATCCTATGGTCCAAACCAGGTTGATAACGGCGGCTCGGCGAGTGCGAAAGCGGGGGCGGATGACATCAAGCTGGAAGTGGACTTCAACCTGCCGAATCCATGGCGACGCGCGCGATGATGCGCACTCCTGCCCTGTCCTCTTTGTGAAGAGAGGGAGTTCGGATTACAAGACACACGCATGGAACTCATGATGTCATCCGACCAAAGCCAGCGCCTTACCCAGCTTTGTGGCGAGTATCGGGTCCGCTCGTTGCGGCTCTTTGGATCGGCGACGACCGAGGAGTTCGGCGAGGACAGTGACCTTGACTTCCTTGTGGATTTCGATGCGCCGACGCCGCCCATGCGGCCGAGCACCCAGTTTTTCGGATTTCGCGAGGAGCTTGCGAAGTTGTTTGCGCGCCCGATTGACCTGCTGGAGTATGTGGCGATCACGAACAAACATTTGCGGGCGAGCGCGGACGCGTCTTCGGTGATGGTCTATGCGGCGTAATGCGGCACTCTGGCTGGAGGACATTGTCGTCCACGGCCTCGATGCCTAGGTGCACTCACCGGTAGGAGTTATCGCCCAGCCCCTTGCAATCCGTTTCAACCTCTCCTTGAGCTTCTTGAAATGCTCGTTACTGGCGCTTCTAGGATCCAATCGAATCTGGGCGTGCTCTGGCGGAGGTGGAGCGGCAAAAACGTCCGCTTTACGACCTCCGCCTGCGTCCATTGCTCGGACACCCGAGGCAATCAAGATCAAAACGCCGTCCGTTGCCTCCTCCTGGCTATCGACTGGGCTGTTGACACGTGCAGCTCTGTCAACCGACGTCTCGTTGTTTCGGTCGGAGAACGCTGCCGACGTCCACACGCAGTCCCCCCTTTCGTTGTGCTCCAGCCAGCCTCGCCCCTGCGGGACACGCCGATAAAGCACCTCGTCATCATCCACGGCATCAGCTGCTATCACTCTTAGCGTTCGATCAACCAACGGTATGCCTCCAAAAGGTGATCTTTAGAGGCAACCTCCAAGTGCTCCATATCCTGGTCCATATCCGGCCCCCATGCTCGAAGCACTTCAATGTTTCCTGCGTTTACATAGACAGTGACACTCTTTGGTAGCTGATTCCACTCTATGGACACCTCGCCTTCTGGGGTGTTTGAAAGGGAAGGCTCCAGCCAGTGGAGCGATTGTTGCTCAACAAATCTTCCCAAGGCCTCCAACACTGAGTCTGCGGTGTCAAGCGTCAACCCGGACGCTCTCTCATAGCCTGCCTCGACGACCCACGATGCGTAGGGTAGCTGGGACAAGTAGAATCGTGCCAGAAAGCTCGGCAAATCCTGCACTGCATTAGGCGAATCAGAGGCGATTCCATAGAGGTCGCCCCAGCCCTCACCTTGCCAGCCGCTCGCAGTGTGCAACCTAAGGAAATCGAACTCACAACCTTGCGCGGATGAGTCAACGATCGGGTCAGGGGTTTGGCTCTGTGAAGTCGGGTACGGGTCGAGGCCCCATTGCCTGTCCAAGTTGTTCCGTGACGACCCACCTGAAGAAGCGACCCGCATGTCTCTTAAGCTCATCGCACGTTGGAAGTACTTCCGCCGGCCCGAAGGGTCCTTCTCGCGTGAAGTCGGCTTCCACGTGGAAGCACTGTTCTCCTCCGTCATGAACTGGTCCAGTTTTGATCGTTGCGCTGTAATTGTCATGATTCAGGTCAAGGTTGCTTACTGTTACAAAGTGGTTAACAACGTCCGATATCGAAGAGCTCAGCAATCCGCAGACTTCGGGGCGGAGCAACTCCGACCATGGCGTCTCGTCCAGCTCAAGCTCAGATCTCTTGAAAACATCCAAATACTTCAGGTTTGCGCGGCGGATCGCCTGCGTGGGATACAAGTCAAGAAAGGTGGCGAAAACTTCTTCCCACTTCCGGCGAAACTGCTCATAACTCACATAATCGGATGTTTGGTAGGATAAGAAGAGTTCACTCAGCCGTACTGCCTGCCTTCCATCTTCAGAACGAAACATGTGAAGCGCCCGAATGTCTTCGTAGCCGTTTCCACCTGCTTCCGCTGGTGGGAGTTGCACTCCCAAGGCTGCCTCAATGTACCGCGGATAGCGATTCGCAATTTCGTCACGGAACGCTTCAGGCGATTTTCCTCTGAGCCCGAAGTGAATGTCAAATCTAACCTCAACCGCAACCAAACGAATTGGATTGCGTTCGTAGGCAATCCTCGGACTTGCGGGAAAAGGGCTCGAAAACTCCGCCATGCTTCTATTGTAGACGAGCGAAAAGAGCGAGACGTTTGCTGGATCCGCATTTGTGGGCGCGCATGCTTCTCGTCGGCTCCCCCTCCCCGCCGGAGCGGAGAGGGGGAGCCGAGAACTACAGCGCCCAGCCGGGGCGGTACGTCGGGCGGATCAGCGAATCGTATTCCTTGCTGCCACCCTTCACCTGCATGCGCTTGGCGTCCCACTCGAGGCGCGGGCCATCCGCCCACACCGCCAGATTCCCGAGCAACACCGTCTCCGTCAAGGGCCCCGAATAATCCGGGAAGTTGGAGTTCGCCGGGCGGCCTTCCTTGATCGCACGCGCGAACTCGGCCATGTGACCGGGGGACTCTTCGAAATCCGCCACCGGGATCGGATCGCCGCTCAGCAGTCGCGGGTCGCCGCCGTATTCGTTCGGCGCATACAGCGTGCCCTTCTCGCAGATGATGAGGCTGCCGTTGCCGCCGAACTCGACGCCGGGGCCAAGGTCGGCCGGGGGCTTCTTGCCGCCGTCATACCAATACAGCTTCAGCGGCGCGCGGTTGCCCCGCTCGCCAAACTCGTAGGTGACAATCGACCACGCCGGGAAGCTGTCGCGGTTGTGGCCCGAGGTCTCGGCTTGCACCGAGATCGGGTCGCGCAAGTCAAGGGCTTGGAAGGCGAGGTTGAAGTTGTGGCAGCCAATGTCGCCGAGCGAGCCGGTGCCGAAATCCCACCAGCCGCGCCACGCGAACGGATGATAGCCCTCGGCGTGCGGTCGCTCCGGCGATGGGCCGAGCCAGAGATCGAAATCGACACCCTTCGGCGCGGGCTTGGGTTCGGGACGCGGGACGCCTTGCTTCCACCAACCGCCGGGACGGTCGGTCCAGAGATGGATCGCGAGCACCTTGCCCAGAAGCCCCGCCTGGATCGCCGCCGCCGTCTTGCGGAGCGGGTTGTGCGAGGTGAACTGGTTGCCCATTTGGGTCTGAACTTTGAACTGCCGAGCCAGTTCTTGCAGACGGCGTGCCTCCCAGATCGTGCGCGAGAGCGGCTTCTCGCAATACACGTGGAGTCCCGCTCGCATGGCGTAGGCGGCGGCGGGAGCGTGGACATGGTCCGGCGTGCTGATGACGACGGCGTCCATGCGACCGCGCATCGCGTCGATCATGTGGCGAAAATCGGTAAACGCAGCGGCTCGCGGATGCTCGGCCATGCCCTTCGCGCGCGGGTTGACGTCCACATCGCAAAGGCCGACGATGTCGCCGAACTGCGCGGCTTGCTCCATGCCGCTCCAGCCCTTGCCACCAACGCCGATAATGCCAAACCGAATCGGCTCGCTATGGAGCCACTTGCGCTGCTGCTCCGTAGCCGCCGAACCCACAAGAGGCACACCAACAGCCGCGACGGCCGCCGTGCGCAAAACTTCACGTCGAGATAAACCTTTGGACACGAATCCTTCCTCCTAACCCGAATCGGATTTTAGCCCAATGCGCTAAACCAATCGTCGCTCAACCACGCCGACCGGATCAAACCGACGGAAACGGCTGGCCACGGTGTACATGGCAACGGCGGCGATGGCGATAGGAATCGGAATCGTGTAGCTAATCGCAACGGTATCGAGCGTGTTCAGTGCAAACGCACGAGGGTCCATCAGCGTCCCCTTCACCACGCTGAGCAAGCCCAACGCGGCGGCCACGCCGAGCAACCAACCCGCTACGATCACGATCGTCGTTTCCGTGAAAACTCGCCGGAAGAGTTGGCGCTTGGTATAGCCGATGGCTTGAAGCAGACCAAACTCGATCAGCCGCTGGGACTGGTAGATGTTCATCTGCATGCCCATCATGAAGGTGATGACGAGCACGAGCGTTCCGATCACTACGTCTAAGACTCGATAGAGAAAGATGAACATTTCCTTCGTGTCTTCCTCGAGTTTGAAGTAGGCAATCACGTTCGCACCCTTGGGGGTCATATACTCATCGGCCCAGCGATCAATCTTGTCTTGGGTGTCAAGGTCGGCTCCGAACACGAGCACGTTCTCGATGGGCGGAAAGTGGTTCTCCTGCTGATAAGTCAGGTCGTTGAACATCAGCCACTCATCGGTCTGAGCGATGCCGACGACCCGGACCTCCTGGGGCGAATAGGCCTCGAGCTCGGGACCAAGCAGGACATCGCCCAGCTTAAGGCCAAGGTTCCGGGCGACCGGCTCGCTGATGACCGCCTCGGGTTTGCCGCGCTCAGGGAGTCGCCCATCAATGCGCTCGCCGCCGAGCTTGGCTAGGAAATACTGCATGTCGTCGCGTTCCAGCCCGATCACAACGAAGGGCCATTTGCCGACGATGCTGCGCACGTTGGACACGCTGGTGCGGCAACGCACCAAACGCTCCACCGGATAGGGGCAGTTCTCGCGGACTTCGTGCTCAATCTCGGGGAGCATTTCGGGGTCGCCCCGCGGGGTGATTCCGAGGACGTGTTGGCTGTACGAGTAGGTCTTACGGATCGAATACGGGATCGAGTTGATCATCGACACGATGCCCATGACGAGCATCACGGAGAGCAAAATCACCATGATGAGCGGCACGGTCTTGCCGGCATTCCGCAGCAAGTAGGTTGTCGGATGCAGGGGGTGCCGGATCAACCGCGACGCCTCCGATAGCGCAGGAACAACTCGCTTTCCACCAGGATCTGCGAGACGAGGTCCCACCGCTGAACTTCGCTCCGCGCAAGCGGCTCGCCGTCGGCGATCGTCGGCACGTCGCGTCCAAGCTTGATCTTTGGGGCAAGGGTCAAGAAGAGTTCATCGACCACATCTGCCCGAAGGAACAGGGCGTTGATCTCACTTCCGCCCTCGATGAGCAGCCGCTCAACTCCTTGCGCTCGCAACGCGGACAGGAGCGACGGCAGATCGGAAGGCAAACGCCGGACGCCCTCGGGCAGGGCATCATAGCCGCCCGCGACAAACGCCAGCGAGGGGTCATCTGTGAAGAATCGAGAGTGAAAGGGCAAGTCCTCGCGTTTTGTGAGCACCACGCGCTTCAGCCCGGCGGCGTACCAGATGCCCGGTGTGGCCCGGAGCGATCCGGCCCCGATCAGCACGCAATCGGCTTGCCCTTCCAGCCATCTCATCGTCGCATGGTCGGTCTTCGAGCCGAGGTCCATGACCGGTTCATCGCGCTCGCCGGTGAGAATCTTGCCGTCGATCGTGCTCACCATGTTCATGAACACAAACGGCCGATCGGCGGGTGCGGGCGGCCAATCGATCTGTGAGTACACGCTCATCCGAGGGCCACCCTCATTGCCTGGCTGATGCGGCGGTAGGTGTCTTCGGCATAGCGCTCGCCCCCGATCCAGAATGTGGGCACGTTGTACACACCCGAGGCATAGGCCAGCTTATCGTAGGGGATGATGTTGGCCGCAAATCGTCGAGTGGCGAGCACGTCGGCAAGTTCTGCGCGATCAAGCAGGCCCGCGCAGAGCTCAAGAAGCACGTCGGGCTCGTTGATGTTCAGCCCCTGTTCCCAATAGGCGGGGTAGAGCCGGTGGATCACCTCGTCGGCGACGCCGAGCACTTTGGCGAGTTCAACCGCTTCGTGGGCGTTGTGGGTGCGCATCTGCTTGGGGCGGATAGCGCTTGGCTTATCCATGCCCTGCGCAGCATAAGCGAGCTCAAGGCGAGTCGGCGTGACCGGTCGATCGGGGTAAGCGACGGGAACCGGGGCCGCTGGCGCTGGCCACGCGATTTCGTCGGGATAGAGTTCATATCCACGCCACTCCAGCTCGATTCCAAACTCCCGCTTGAGGTCGAAGGCCTGGAAATAGCCGATCCAACACCAAGGGCAGTTGAAGTCATGAGCGACGGGAATGACCATTCCAGAGATTCTACGTCGTAACCTGGGCGGTGGTCTTGAAGTGGAGCTTGGCGACGCGGCGCAAGCCATCCATGCCGAACTCTCGGAACACGCGCTTGCCTACGGACAAGACCGGCGAACCCGCGCCCTTGGGTAACTCGAATCCGATCTCCTCGCTCAGTTCTCTCATGCGCAGCAAGAACTCGGCCCGCGCGAGGATAGACGCGGCCGCGACCGCAATGTCAGCCTCGGCCCGCACTTCGGATCGCAGTTCCACGTCGAGTCCTCGCTCCTTGAGCCGGGCCCTGAGCCGGGCGGGGTTGGCAAACTGGTCGGAGATCGCGAGTCGGGAGGGCTGGATGGCCAGGACGTTCTCAATCGCCCGTGAGTGACCGTAGGCAAGGAGGTAGTTGAGGTTCTTGAACTTGGCGTACGCCTCGTTGTACTTCTCGGGGTTGAGGACCACGACGCTGTGGGGGCACACCTCGCGGATGGTCGCCGCGAAGCGCAGAGCGGCCAAATCGGTCACCTTCTTTGAGTCCTTCACTCCTTCGAGTTCGGCAAGGTGCTCGGGGCCTACGTAGCAGGCCGCCACGACGAGCGGCCCGAAGTAATCGCCCTTTCCACTCTCATCAACCCCGATATGCGCTTCCATGCCACGGAGATTATGGCGACCTCAGCGACCGCCAAGTCCGCTCAGGGCCACACCCTCAATGAAGTAGCGCTGGAAGAAGAAGAAGATCGCCAGCACCGGCACCATCGTGAGCGTTGCAAACGCCATGAGATATCCCGGCTCGCCACCGCGGTCGCCCGCGAAGAGCTGCAGCGCGTACGACAGCGGCATGTTCTCTGGCGAGTTGATGTAGATGAGCGGCCCCATGAAGTTGTTCCATGAGCCCATGAACGTCCAGATGAAGATGACCGCCAGCGCGGGCTTGATCTGAGGCAGCATGATGCTCCAGAACGTGCGCAAATACGAGCAGCCGTCGATCTTCGCCGCGTCCTCCAACTCCATCGGAATGTTCATGAAGAACTGCCTAAGCAGGAAGATGTTGAACGCCGAGCCGAAGAACGCAGGCACCCACAGGGGATACAACGTGTCCACCCAGCCCAGCGTACGGAAGATGAGGAACTGCGGCAAGAGCGTGACCGCACCGGGCAACATCATCGTCGCCAGCATCAGGCTGAACAGCGGTCCTCGGCCTGGGAAACGCAAGCGACTGAACGCATAGCCGACAATGCTGGAGCTAAACAGGGTGCCGACGATGCTCAGAAGCACAATGATCAGCGTGTTCTTCAGATACACAAGGCCCGACTTGGTTTCGACGGGCAGGTAGCTGAGGGCCTCCGGATAGTTGCGGATGTTGAGGCCGATATGCCTGACGGGCTCGGTCTCGCCCGCCGGGAAGATGAACTCCTGGTCCTTGAGCGTGGCCGGAGTTTCAACCTTCACCTTCTTCCGCCCGTCCTCAAAATCTTCGATGACGATGCCCTGGATGTTCGTGCCGTCTAGTGTCGCGGTCACTACCTCGGCCATCCGGGGAATCTCCTTGATCTCGGATCGCGGAGTGTCAAGCGTCACGCCGCGGATCGACAGCGGTCGATAGATGTCGATTTTCACGTAGTCGTTGCCCAACTCCTCGATGATCACACCTTCGACGCGCTGCCCGTTGAGCTGAGTTTCGTACATCGGTCGCTTGGGGTCGAAGTACTCGTGGCGTTCGGTGACTCGGGGCACCCACACGATGCCTTCGGGCGACGACATGTCGCGGTCTTCTTTGAAGCTCGTGATCAGCAGGTAGGCAAACGGCAATCCAAACACGAACGAGCCACTGATCAGTGCGGCCTGGATGACGATGCCCTTGGCGTAGCCTCGCGTGGTCGTTGAGCGGGCGGCCAGCGCCATCGCCCCGATGGCCGCGATCGCGAGGGCCACGATCACCAGCGCGGTCTGAATACTGAACGGAATCCCGCCGCGCAAGACCTCGATCGTGTTCTTGTCCTCGCGGAAGTAGAGCGCGACAAACGCCGCCGCCACGATCGCCCAAATGGCAGCCGCATTTCGCCGGGAAAGCCGCTCCTCGTCGGAGATCGCCTGAATCCTTTGCACAAGGCGAACGCCGACCATGAAGATCCCGACCACCGCCCCCCAAGCCACGAACGGCATCACGAACCAAACGATCGGAAGCCGCCACGCCCCCGCCGTCGCCCCTTCTCGCATGGGCGGTAGCAAGTAACCCAACGCAAATCCCACGACGGCCATAACGACCGAAGCGGTCAACCCACGGCGGGCGGCATCAGGGGTCGTTTCCGGCCCGGTCCAGAGGTTGAATCCCAACCAAACCGCCCGAAAGAGCATGATCCAGCCCACCCACGTGGCGAGGGTGCCGAGCGCGAACAACAGGTTGCTAGTGATCATCGCTCAGCCTCGTAATGCACCCACTTGGGGGCGAGTTTGAACTGGATGGCAGTCAGGATGATGATGATCGCGAAGATGATCCAAGCGATGGCCGACGCCGAACCCATTTTGAAGAACGCGAACGCATCTTGGAACAGGCGATACACCGGCGTCAGCATCGAGTCATCGGGGCCAATGGGGCCATCCTTCGAAGGCTTCATGACGTACATGCGGTCGAACTCCTGCATCGCGCCGATGAATCCCATGACCGTGTTGAAGAAAACGATCGAGCTGAGCTGAGGGAAGGTGACGCTCCAGAACTGTCGCCAGGGAGTCGCCCCGTCGATGCTTGATGCTTCATAAAGGGACGTCGGCACCCCCTTCAGCCCCGCGAGCCAGAGGATCATGCCGCTCCCGGCGCCCCACACGCCCATGAGGACGAGCGCGGGCTTGGCCCAATCGGCGCTTTGGATCCATCCCGGTGGGCTTACACCCAGCCAAGGCGTAACGGTCTCGCGCCAGAAGGCGTTGATGAGGCCCTTGTTGGGGTCAGGAGTAAGCACCCATGTCCAGAGCACCGCGCTCGCGATGCCGGGCACGATCGCGGGCATGTAGAAGAGGGTTCGATACACACGCATACCGCGCGCGGCGGCATTGAGGAGCAAAGCGACCAGAAGCCCGGTCGCTAAGCCGAGAGGGACTCCGACTCCGGCCAAGTACGCCGCGTTGCCAAACGCCTTGAGCATGATGTCGCGATCGGTTGTGGTCAGGTCATTGTAGTTCTTCATGCCGACCCAGCGCGCTTCGTTGAGCACGTCCCACTGGGTGAAGCTAAAGAACAGGGAGGCGAGCATCGGGCCGAGCGTGAACACGAGGAAGCCGATGATCCAAGGCGAGATGAACAGATAGGCCCACTTCGCCTCCGTGCGCTCCAGCCGGCCCAGATGTTGCCGCATGAACCAGATCACCGCGGCGATCAGCCCGAGCGTCACCAGCAGCATGCCGATCATGACCGGAATGCGCAGGTTGATTTCGGGATAGCGCTCCTTCTGGAAGTAGGCATCGAGGTCGCGTTGAACGGCGGCCTGGCCATCGGCGAGGGCGCGCTCGGGGGTCTTGTTCTTGTAGAGCGCGGCGTCCATCGCCTTAACGTGCTCATTCCAAAGCGTCTGGGCGACGACGGTGGGCGGCCTTCCTTTGCCGAACGGGCCCATTTGAATATGCATGCCGAGGGCATCGGCGAACTTCTTGTCCGCGTAGTTAAATCGCTCTAAGACCGCCTTGTTGGACTCCTGGCTGGCCGAGACGCGGGGGATGAGGGTCCGGCCCTGACGGCGATCCCACTCGCGCGAGGCTTCGAAATCCACGAGGCGACCCTCGGTGCTGGTCACCCACTTGATAAATCGCCACGCGGCCTCCGGGTTGCGCGCCCCGCGGGGGATAGCGTAAGAGAATCCGCCGAACCAGGTGACCCATTGGTTCGGTTCGTTGGCAAAGGCACCGCGTCGGTAGTAGCGGTCATCGGGAACGGGTGGCGGCGAGGCGCCGAGATCGATCTGAGGCCCGTAGCGGGCAAGGCCCGTAAGGATCCAGTCGCCGTCGATCTTCATGGCGACCTTGCCGATGATAAACGCGTCGTTCTCTCGGCCAAGGAAGCCCGATTCAAAAGACTTGGCCTTGTCGTATCCACCGACGACTTCGTACCCGTCGACCATGAACTGGAGGGCTTTCTGCGCTTCGGGACTGTTGAGCGTACAGGTTCGACCATCGGGCGACATGAACTCGGCGTTCATCATGAACGAGAACATATAGAGCCACGAGTTGCCAAAGTTCGGCATGAATCCTGCGCGCTTCAGGGTGCCGTCTTTGTTGAACTCGGTGAGCACCTTGCTGTAGGCGAGCAGTTCGCTCCATGTTCGCGGTGCGCGGTCGGGATCGAGGCCAGCCTCACGCAGTTCCTTGGCCTTCTGCTTGAAGATGGCGCGGTTCCAATAGAGAATGCGGTTGTCAGCGGAGGATGGGATTGCGTAGATCTTGCCGTCGTAGCTCGCCTCGATCCAGGTTGCCTCGTAGTATTGGTCCTTTCGCGGCGTGTGGGGGTCGTCGGCATCGCGGGCCATGTAGTCATCGAGCGGGAGGAACGCCCCGCGACTTGCCCAGTCGGAGACGGTGAACCGATCTTGGCTAATGACGTCGGGCGCGACATTGCCGACAATGCTTGTCATGAGCTTCTGCGGGTCCATCGCGCCCGCGCCCATGCTCAGCGTCTTGATGCGAATGTCGGGATTGCGACGCTCGAACTCGCGAAGGGCCGCTTCGGTCCCTTTCGAGTCGGGTCCGAGGTTCACGCCCCAAAGCACGAGCTCCGTCTTCTCGACGTCGCTTGGGGCCTGCCCAGGCGCAAAGGCATTGAGCATCAGGGCGGCGCAACCCGCAAGGACGAAACGACAGCGTCTCATACCGCATCCATTGTAGCCGTGAATTTTCAGCGTGAATACGTATTCACAAGTTTCTCGTGAGAAATCTTTCAATGGAGACTCTGAACTCGGCTGAGATACACTCGCCACATGCGTGCACCTTTTCTTGCCATAGCCCTCGTAGGGGCGGCGTTTGCCGGAGCTCAAAACCCGTTTGCGACTGCGACGCCCAAGTATGCGCCGGACCGCACGTATGACCTGAAGCACGTCAAAGTTGAACTCATCGTCGACGCGGTCAAGCAGACCTACCGCGGCACCAGCACCAACACGCTCGCGCCCTTGCGCGACGCGGCTCCACTCATCATTCATGCCGGCACCAATCTAGAGATTGAATCCGTTACCGTCGATGGTCGGCCCGCGAACTTCCGACGCGACAAAGAAGAGATCATCATCAGCTCCACCGCAAAGAAGGGCCAAGACGTGGTCGTCGCGACCACTTACCGTGCGACGAGCAACCCAACCGGCGGCCTCATGGCGTATGGCGGATGGCATTGGATCAAGCCGACGGCTGAGCGCCCGTTGCGAACTGGCTTTTGGACCCAAGGCGAAACCGAGCTGAACCGCCAATGGGCCCCCACGTGGGACTATCCGAATGACATGGCCACCAGCGAAACCATCACCACGGTTCCGAGCGACTGGATGGTCATCGGCAATGGCGATCTGGTCGCGGATCGGGTGTCCGGAAACCAGCGCACGGTCCACTGGCGAATGACCCAACCGCACGTGACCTACCTGATCTCGCTGGTTAGCGGGCCGTTCGATATCGAGAAGGACACCTGGCGCGGCAAGGATCTCTGGTATGTCGTGCCGCGCGGCTACAAGCACCTGATTCACGACAGCTTCAGCGACACGAAGGACATGCTCGATTTCTTCAGCCGTGTGCTTAAGGTGGACTATCCGTGGACGAAGTACGCGCAAAACGCGGTGTGGGAGTTTGGCGGCGGCATGGAGAATATCAGCTCGACCACGCTCGGGGCCGAGATGCTGACGGACCGCCGCGAGGGCTTCATGAACATGTCGAGCCTCAATGCCCACGAGTTGGCGCATCAGTGGTTTGGCGACCTCGTGACCTGCAAAGACTGGGGTCACATTTGGCTCAACGAGAGCTTTGCGACGTTCTTTGAAATGGCCTACTTCGAGCATGCGCGAGGACCGAACGGCTACACCCGCGAACTCGTTAACGCAATGACCGGCTACTTTGACGAGGCCAAACGCTATCGCCGGCCGCTCGCTACCAACAAGTATCCGACCGGAGATTCAATGTTCGACAGTCACGCCTATCCGAAGGGCGGCGTTGTTCTGCACACCCTACGGAGACATCTCGGGGACGAGGCGTTTTATGCTGGACTCAATCACTACCTAACCAAGCATCGTCACCAACCGGTCGAAACGTGGCAGCTATGCCGAGCAATGACGGATGCGACGGGCGTGAACCTGGAACCGTTCTTTGATCAGTGGGTGTACCGACCGGGGCACCCCGTGCTTGACTACGATTGGAAGAATGATGGAGGGCAGATCGTGGTCACCGTCCGCCAGCTTCAGGACACCGCAGATGGCACTCCCATCTATGACTTGCCTTTGAAGATCGGCGTCATCGCGGGCGGCAAACTCACTCGCCATCCGGTTCGGCTCAACACGAAGGAGGCGACGTTCCGAGTGGCGAGCGCCAGCGCCGACGCGGTTCTGCTCGATCCTGACATGGACTTCTTGCGCGAGATGCGCCGCAACCATCCGTCGAGCGAGCTCGCCGCGATCGCCGAGTTTGGGGCGAATGCGTTCGATCGCTCAGCCGCACTGCAAAGTATGCTGTCAATCGATGCCCCTGGCGCGGTGGACCTCGCGGTCCGGCTGCTCGACGCTGACATGGGCTTGCATCCCGTGTTTGAGAACGTCCAGTTGCTCGCCTCTCGCCGCGACGAGCGCCTTCGCGGCTTCTTCCGGCGTCAGCTCGCGCACCCCCACATTGAGCGTCGAGCGTCGGCGGCGAGAGGACTGATGGGGCTGCCGGCCAATGAAGAAGATGGGCGCCGACTCCGTGCGCTCGTGAACAATCAGGAAGCCTATGCCGTGGTGCAGAGTGTGGTGACCGCGCTAAGTCCGGAGGCGGACCTCGACCTGTTGCTCCGCGCGGTGCAAATTCCATCAAAGGAGGCGGTTGTCGCCGGTATGGCGCTTGAGGTCTTGTCGCGCTCCAAGAACGCACGCGCGGTCGCGGCGGTCCTGGCGGCGAGCGATTCGAAGGACTACGCGACGAGAGTCGCGGGTCTTCGGCACGTCGGTAGGCTTGCGGTCTCGCCTGAAACGCAGCGACGACTGCGGGCGGCATTGGGTAGCCAGGATATCGGCATTCTGGATGCGGCCCTGCAAAGCGTCGAGACCAACAAAGATCGCACGCTCTTGGATGCCGTTCGAGCGGTCAAGCTGCCCGAAGACGAGGGCTGGATGAAGGAGCGGATTCAGCGCTTGGTCAAGGAACTCGGCGGGTCATAACCCGCCGAACTTCCGGGTGCGAGTCGCGAAGACGTCGATCGCCCGGTCAAGCTCCTTGGCGTCAAACTCGGGCCAGGTCTTTTCCGTAACGTACAACTCTGCATAGGCCGACTGCCACAAAAGAAAGTTACTCCACCGCATTTCGCCGGCGGTTCGAATCATCAGGTCGGGCTCCGGGTGGTCGGGGTTGTAGAGGTGTCGAGCCACCATAGCTTCGTCAATGTCATCGGCGACCACGCCCTCGCGAACGATGGCTTTGAGAGCGTCAACGACTTCCGCGCGGCCGCCGTAATTGATCGCGAGCGTAAACGTGATGCCTGGATTGTTTTTGGTGGTCTCGACGCCATCTTCGAGCGCCTGGCGCAATCCTCGAGGGAGCTCATCTTTCCGACCAGCCACACGCACGCGAACACCATTTCGGTGCATGACCGCCAACTCGTCGCGAGCGGCGCGCTCAATCAGCTTCATCAGGCCGTCGACTTCGTCCTTAGGGCGTCGCCAGTTCTCGGCGGAGAAGGCATAGACGGTGAGGTACCGAACCCCGCGCTCGCTGGCGTGGAGCAACACGCTCCGGAGCGTCTTGTAACCTTCACGGTGGCCAAGGAGCCGGGGCAACCCGCGCTGCTGAGCCCAGCGACCGTTGCCGTCCATGATGATGGCGATGTGGGTGGGGACCGAACTCAATACTTCTCGTGGCCCGGATGCGGGCAGGACACGGTGCCCGACTCGGCGTTGTAGACGAACGGCTCGCCGCCGATCGGGCACTTCATGAAGTCAGCACTCAACCCCGTTTCACTGAGCTCAGCGGGGGGAGCGTCATCGGCATTCGCGCGAGCGATCATGATTGACGACCGCACCTGGCCAAGATTGCTGATGCAGACGTCGTCCTTTGCTTTGAGCTTGACCTGCGTGGGCAACGTTCGGCCTAGACCGTCAGGTCGCGAACTTTCACCACTTCCTCGTAGCATCGTCACCGCCAAGATAGCGATGATGGCGATCACAAACAGCGATGCAACGAGCGTTTGGCCTGACTGCTTTTTCATGGTTTCACCCTAAGCAGGGGTTCGCCGTACATGACAGCCTGATTCGCCTCAAAGAGAAGCTCTACAACCTCACCTCCGATGCTCGATTCCACATCGGTCGCGATGCCCAGGGCCGTGATCGACGCCACGATTTGACCCGGCTCAATGACATCACCAACTTGGACCGGCTGGCGAGCAGGATGCGCGTAGCCCACCAGCGTTGCGCAGACTTCGGCCAGAACAGGTTCAACGACGACATCCGACTCGCCCTGCAAGGCGGAGGAGGGAGTTCGTGAAGCTGATCGTCTCTCGGGTTGTAAGGCCGCCTTGAACTTGGTATCGCCAAGCTCAAGGCTGACCTCGGCAAACCCGCGTTCGCGGGCCAAACCCAAGGCGTGGCGGATGGTCGAGAGGTCAAGGTGCGCCATCGCTCGTGAGTCTACCGGACCATCAAGAATCTCTCGCCACCTAAACGTGCCAAACTTACCCCCGGCACTCATGGGCCTCTTAGCATCAGCAAAGCGCATTCTGGTGGGCAAACCCATCCACACCAAACACGCTCACCACGAGCGGTTGCCCAAGGTATTTGCACTCCCGGTGTTTGCGTCGGACGCCCTTTCCTCGGTGGCGTACGCAAGCGAAGAAATCCTGAGCATTCTCATTTTTGGCGGGATGCTTGGGTTCAGCAAGCTCGTCCCTGTTTCTCTGGTGCTGGTCGCACTGCTTTGGGTAGTCGTGTTCAGCTACTACCAGACGATCAACGCATACCCTCAAGGGGGTGGCTCCTACCGAGTTTCCTCTGAGAACATCGGATCGGTAGCGGGGCGGGTCGCCGGTGCCTCGTTGCTCATTGGTTACGTTCTCACAGTTGCGGTTTCCGTTTCCGCAGGCGCGGCGGCGATCACGTCGATGTTCCCGCAGCTTCAGTCGGCTGGAACCTGGATCGCGTGCGGAGGCGTGGCGATCTTGGCATTGTTGAACTTGCGTGGAGCAAAGGAAAGCGGCATCGTCTTCGCTGTTCCAACGTATGGTTTCGTCATTGCGTTGCTGGGCATGGTTGCCTACGGTGTGTTTCAGGCGAGTCAAGGTGTTGGCCCCGTAACACCGCAATTGCCGGAGCAGACTAAGGACGTCACGTGGGTCTTCCTCATCGCCGCTTTTGCTCGAGGCTGTACCGCCTTGACCGGCACCGAAGCCATCGCGGATGGCGTGCCCGCGTTTAAGGCACCTGAAGCGAAGAATGCGGCTACGACCCTCGTGATGATGGCCGCCCTTCTGACCCTGCTTGTCATTGGCATCAGCTGGTCGGCCCAGCATTACGGCATCGTGCCCATGGAGTTTGGCGAAGATGGTTACCGTACGGTGGTGGCCCAGATTGCCGCAACGCTCTTCGGCAACTCGCCCATTTTCTTCGTGATTCTATCGATGACGGCCCTGATCCTGTTCTTGGCCGCCAATACCGGCTTTGCCGACTTCCCACGCCTTTCGCAGTTCATCGCGAAGGACGGGTTTCTTCCACGCCAACTGATGAGCGTCGGCGATCGTCTGGTTTATCAGAACGGCATCATCACGCTATCCGTGCTATCGATCGCGTTGATCATCGTCTTCAATGCAGACACGCATTCGCTCATTCCGCTCTATGCCGCGGGCGTCTTCCTTTCGTTCACGTTGAGCCAGGCAGGCATGGTTGCGCGATTCGTACGACTGAAGCAGGTCGGGTGGAAGGCGGGAATCAGCTTGATCGGCGCCTTGACGACGGCGGCCGTCACGCTGATCTTACTCGTCACTCGGTTTACTGAAGGCGCTTGGATTCTCGTAGTGGCGATCTTGATCACGATGGGCATCATGGCGGGCATCCGACGCCATTACGACTATCTCGCCCGAGAGCTCAGTGTTTCGCCGGACGATTCGGTGCGCGAAGTTAAGACGACGGTTATCCTGCTCGTTCCTCGACTCCACCGAGGCATCCTCAAGGCTATCGCGTACTCCAAGGCCATGTCGCACGACGTACGCGCGATTCATGTCACGCTGGATCCCGCTTCAACGGGCAAGATCAAGGAAGACTGGAGCCGCTTCGGGGCCGACATTCCCCTGGTGATCCTCGATTCGCCGTACCGCTCCTTCATTGAGCCGATCACAAACTACATTGATCAGACGGTCGCGGAGGATCCACACATGATCGTCACCGTCATCGTTCCCCAAGCCGTGCCGAAGTTCTGGTGGCATGGCCTGTTACACAACAACGCCGCGGTGCCGTTAAAGCTCGCCCTCCAGAGCCGGCGCAACGTCGTCGTCACCAATGTGAGGTATTTCCTTCGATGATCATTGAATCCTACGAGGACACCATCATTCTCTCCGGCGCAATCCGATCGAACTTCTGGGAGGCCATCCACACCGCCATCTCGCTCACCTTGAAACGGCACCCGTCGGGCGTGATTATCGACTGTAGTGGACTCACCGAAGCGAATGCGGAAGGTGCCGAGACCTTCCGCGATGCGATGGACTTTATCCAAAGGCACGACGCGCGCATCATCGTGGCCGCCGTTCCTGACCCCATCATGGAGGTCTTGAAGTCGGTTCCCGAGGTGCGCTCGCAGCTTGCGGTCGCTAAGTCTGTCGAAGCCGCCCGGCGATCTCTTGACCTCTTACATCATGAGGAGGAGCAGGTTGGACGAAAGAAGAAACGTCCGGCGATTGAGCACGCCCATAAGCTTCTGGTTTGCCTTTACACGGGAACTTCAGTGGAAGAAGATGACGCGGCAATGGACATTGCCGGGAAGATTGCCGATTCTCAGCCCACCGAAATTCACCTCGTCTGCGTTCTGTTGGTTCCTCGGCACCTCCCCTTGACGGCACCGATGGAGAATAGCGAAGAAGCCTCATTGAAAGCCGTGCAGCGTGCCGAGCAGTTCTTCGATGCCCGAGATGTCACCTATGTTTCGCAAGTTGAGCGGGCACGCGATGTAGCCTCCGCGCTTGATGACTTGCTAAGCCAGTTTGAAGCCGAAGAAGTTGTCCTTCCCCTCATGCGGGATCCGCTTAAGAAAGATGAAAATCTCAAGCTGGTGGAATCGGTGTTAGGTCGGGTAACCCGGCCCGTCGTCTTTGTTCGGGCAGGCTAGGCAGTGGAGATTGCGGTTCTTGGTGCGGGAAGTTGGGGAACGGCGCTGGCGATCCTGCTCGCGCGGAACGGCCACGACGTCGTACTTTACGGTCGCGACGCCGAAGAAATGGCGGCGATGGCGTCACTCCGAGAAAACTTCGCCTATCTTCCTGGTTTCGCATTGCCGGCCAACATCCGTTGCGTGAGTAGCGGCGATCATCTTGGCTCGCCAGATTTCTGGATTGTCGCCGTGCCTTCGCACGGCGCACGCGCCATCGCTGGCCTGATCTCGGGCGAGAGTCCGCTCGTCGTCATGGCCTCCAAGGGCCTCGAAAGCGGCACCTCGATGCTCATGCATCGGGTTGTTGCGGAGGTCATCCCTCAATCGAGAATCGGCGCACTTAGTGGACCTAATCTGGCGGTCGAGATCGTTCGAGGCATCCCGACGGCCGCCGTTTGTGCGTTCGCGGATCCGCAAGATGCCGAGCGGGTCCGCGGTGCCTTCATGTGCCGTACGTTTCGCGTCTACGTCAGCGACGACATCATTGGCGTCGAACTTGCCGGCTCGCTCAAGAACGTGCTCGCCATCGCCGCCGGCCTGTCGGATGGTTTGGGCTTTGGGGACAACACGAAGGGTGCTCTCCTTGCCCGAGGACTCCATGAAATGGCGTCACTTGGCCTTGCGATGGGGGCGCGGATCGACACCTTCCTCGGCGTTGCCGGGGTGGGGGATCTCTTTGCAACCGCAGCGTCAACATTGAGCCGAAACTACCGAGTGGGACGCGCGTTGGGCTCAGGTTCAACCTTGTCTCAGGCCCAGCAGCAAGTCGGACAGGTTGCCGAAGGCGTGGCCACGAGCGAGGCCGTGATGGTCCTGGCAAGGCGTCAAGGAATCCCGATGCCCACTTTTGAGGCGACCGAAGCCGTCATCCGCGGGCGCGTTCGCGCGTCCGACGCGGTGACCCTGCTGATGGAGCGAATGCCACGCACGGAAGGCATTTTGCGCTTGGGAACTGAGGGAGACGAACCGAACGTACAATAGGAAGCAAGGATTTCATTGGCAATGTTAGGTGTGCTTTGGCGTGACCGAGGGAACTCGGCGGAAGAAAAGCAGGCTCGCTTTGAGGGTCTGATGCGAAGCACCTATCGTCAAGCGTTCAGCTTCGCCTCGAAGCTGACCGGTAACACCGCCGAAGCCGAAGACCTCGTGCAAGAAACGTACGTTCGGGCATTCCGCTTCTTCCACCGATTCGACGAATCGCTGCCGTTTACAAACTGGTTGTATCGGATCATGAGCAACGCGCATATTGATCAGGTACGTCGAAAACAACGGATCAAGACGAACAGTCTGGAGCAACCCACCGCCACGGGCGTCTCAACGATGGACTTACCCGATCCCGCCGCAACCGTAGACCGCGTGATGGTCGACGAGGCGATGGGCGAGCACGTAACTGCCGCACTTTCAACAATGACGCCGGAGTTTCGCACCGCCGTGCTCCTCGCCGATGTCGAAGGCATGGCCTATGAAGAAATCGCCGAAGTGATGAACACCTCGGTTGGGACTGTGCGCTCAAGAATTCATCGCGGCCGCAAGCAGTTGCGCCGATACCTCGTCAGCCATGCGCCCGAAGTCTACGGAGGGATGATCGAAGATGAACTGTAAGCAGGTCGAATCTCGATTGTCCGCTTATGTCGATCAGGAGCTCTCTCGCTCCGAGGCCGCGCTGGTTCGTGCCCACCTGCATGAGTGCGAGTCGTGTGCAGAAGTGGCCAACGCCTTGGCCCATGTAAAGAATCTCTTGTCGGCTCAGCCGGAAATTGAGGCGCCATTTGGCTTCGAAGATCGCCTCGTGCGAGCCGTGTTTGATCAGCCAGTTGTGGCCGTACGGCGGTTCCGTTTGGCCTGGGCGGGTAGCGCTGCATTCGTCTTCGCGTTCGTGGGTGCTTGGATGTATCTGCAAGCCGTCGATGCCCGAGGCGTGGACCTTCAGAATCAAACTGCGAGCACGGATTTCAACTTGGCTCGCGATCAGGCTTATGCCGCCAGCGGTGACCCATTCGCAGGTAACACCGTCATCTTGACCTCGACCCATGGTGCGCGCTAACTCCTTGCTCTCGATTGGCTCAGTGGCCCTGGCCCTCTTAGCTGGGTCAGCATCGAGTGTTGCTCAGGGTCGCGATGATGCTCGAGACCTGTTGTTCAATGCTATGGACAAGGGGCGCTTCCTAACCGTCGAAGGCATTATCCTTCGACGAAACAGTAGCCGCGATCCAGGCATGATGCAGTTGCGGCTTGCCCAGGCCACCGGTATCGCCAAGACAGTCGTGTTATCACCCCTTCCCTTTCAGGGCGTAACAACGCTGGACGATGGGCAGAACTGGATGACCTACGTGCCCGACGAAAACCGGATGGTGATTCAGGGCTCGCCGCGACTCATGGGTGGCAACAGCCGCCGAAAGCGCGCCGCGATGTCAAGCTACCGATTTGCTTCTGAGTCCGGCGAGGCGATTGCTGGGCGGCGCGCCATCGTGGTCACGGCGACCCCCAAGGCTTCGGAAATGCCGGTTCGCCGTTACTGGGTGGACTCGGATTATCCGTTCATCCTCCGCATGGACATCGTTGACGGCGGTAAGGCCAAGATCCTGCTGGACACCAAGGCAGTTACCTTCAACTCGCCGCCGCCAAGCGAGACGTTCCAGATTACGCCTGCCGCTGGCGTTCGCCGAATCTATCTTGAGTCACCTGAGACCTTCAAGTCAGCTGAGGCGGCAAAGTCGGCCACGGGATTTACCCCCGCTCTGCCCAAGACGCTTCCGTTCGGCTTTGTCATTCAGGAGGGGCAGATCGTTGGCGACAAATCCGAGCGCTTCATCGCGCTTCGCCTGACAGACGGACTCGCCTCGGCCACACTCTACCAGTGGCCGACTTCACGTAAGAACCCCGTGCCATGCCACGATAAGAAGAGCGTGGGCGAGGCAAGCGGAATCCGCATGCGCCTTGTTGGTGACCTGCCGGACGCGGTCCTCACCAAGCTGATCGAGGCGTTTGTCCGCGAACTTACCAAGGGACTTCAGACCCTAACGGGCACTCCCGACGACGATTGTGTGTTACCGGATATACAGCGCGCTGATGAGCGTGGTGGAAATGTCCCGGCAAAGAACGGCGTTTCTTCCCGCCCGTAAGCGCGTCACCTCTTAAGGAAAACGCGTATGAAGACCTCTCCCTTTTCGAAGAGTGTTCTGGCTGTAATGGCCATCGGTGCTGTGATTGGCGGGTTGGCCGTGGCAAACCTCCAGAACATCGTGCCGATGGTGCAAGCCGGACCAGAAACGCCCGTTGCCCGAACCATTGGCTCAATCACGGCCGAGAACATGGCCGCCCTGCGAACGCTTGACGAGAGCTTTGCGAGCCTCGCCGAGTTTGCCCAGCCCTCGGTCGTTCACATCCGATCGGAAGGGCAAGGTGGCTCCGATGTTTTGGGGCGCCGAATGGGGCGAGCCGGTGGCGTTGGAACGGGCGTGATCTTTCGATCGGACGGCTGGATTATCACGAACGACCACGTCGTCAATGGTTTTGACAAGGTGACCGTTATCCTAGCCGATGGACGCGAGTTTCAGGGTCAGGTGCGCCGTGCCGAAGAGAGCGACCTCGCCGTAGTTAAGATCGACGCGAAGGACCTCCCGGCGGCCAACTTTGGCGACAGCAATAAGGTTCGACCTGGCCAGTTCGCCATGGCAGTTGGCTCGCCATTTGGACTTGACAACACGGTCACGATCGGCCATATTAGCGCACTGAACCGCGAGAACAGCATTCCTGATCCTCGCTTGGCCGACGGTGCCCGCTACTATCCCGATCTGATCCAGACCGACGCGCCCATCAATCAGGGCAACTCGGGAGGACCGCTTCTCAACATTGAGGGACAGGTCATTGGCATCAACTCGGCGATCATCAGTTCGACCGGCGGCAGCAACGGCATCGGCTTTGCGATCCCGTCCAACCTTGCCCGGTTCTTGGCCGAAACCCTGATCGAAAAGGGCAAGGTCGAACGTGGCGCAATGGGCCTCATTCCGGCAAACCTCAAGCCGTTCGAGCGCGCCGATAAGAAGATCGACGGTGGAGCGGTGGTCGAACAGATTCCGAACAACAGCCCCGCCGCAGTCGCAGGCATCAAGCAGGGTGACATCATCACCCGCGTGGGCACGTTCCCGATCAAGAACCAAATGGACGTGCGCCTGGCCATGTATCGCTACGCGCCTGGCCAAACGGTAGACGTCGAACTCATCCGAGGCACCGACAAGAAGACGATCAAGGTCAAGCTGGCCGATCCGAAGAAGCTCAATGGCGGCACTCCGAATCCCGAACCGCGGACCAAGTCCGATGACGGCGGCATGAGCCCCTTTGAGGACTTCCCTCAGATTCCGGGCTGGAACATTCCGCGCGAAATGCCGGATGACAGCGAAGTGCCCCCGGTTCGCGAGGGCCAGGCCAGACTCGGTATCCAAATGGAAGCGCTGAACGCGGAGAATCGCAAGAAGTTCTTCGTGCCAGCAAACGTTGAAGGCGTGCTCGTTATCTCGGTTGAACCGGGCTCGGTCGCTGCCAAGCTTGGCCTTGAGCCGGGCACGGTGATCACCAAGCTCAGTTCGAAGTCGATCCGTTCACCGCAAGACGTAACGGACGTGATGAAGACCCTGAAGTGGGGCGACCGCACGCAGATCTCGTTCTCGAAGTACAGCGAGAAGAGCCAACTGCAGCAGTCGACCGACGTGACGTTCCGGTAATCAGAGCGAGTCCGAAGGGTTTAGGGGCGGCTTACGCCGCCCCTAGCCAATTTGCGGCAAGCGTAATCTCGCCCCGGGTGAGTTCATGGCCGCCCGCGTGCCACGCGACGTCAACACGCGCCCCACAAGCGCGCATCTGCTCGACCAGATTCTCCACGCTCTCTACCGGGACGATTGGGTCGCGTTCGCCCGCACCCACAAAGATCCGCTTCCCTGACAGGTCGGCCTCTCCCTCGATCGTGAACATGGGACGGAACAGGACCAACTCGCCAAACAGGTCCGGGTTCCGGAGCAGCGCGCTCCAGGCCATGTTGGCCCCATTCGAATAGCCGATCGCGACGGACTCTCCAAGCTCAAACTCCCGTTCAAGAGCAATCGCCCGCAGAAATTCCGCAACTGCGACTGCCTCGGACTCGATGCTCTCATAGTCGAAAACGCCTTCGGCGAACCGCCGGAAGAAGCGTGGCATCCCATTTTCGAGCACTCGCCCGCGAAGCGAGAGGATTCTCGCTTCGGGCAACAACGTCTGGGCAAACGGCACCAGGCTGTTCTCATCGCCGCCGGTGCCATGAAAGACAACGGCGACCCGAGGCTCGAGGCCCGATCCGGGGAAGAACCGGTGAGTGAAGCTCATCGCGAGCCTCCCGGCAGGACCAGCGGGGGAAGTCGGCGCTCGATGTGTGCGCGATCCGACTCATACATCGCCGGAAGTCGCAACGTTGTGCCAAGCGCGTCCATCGGCTCGTCAATGTCCATGCCTGGGCCGTCGGTAGCAACCTCGAAAAGCACCCCGTTTGGCTCGCGGAAGTAGATCGAGCGGAAGTAGTCGCGCTCCATGACCGGGCTCGTCGCCAAGTGCAACGCCAAGGCACGCTCGCGCCACGCTGCCTGACCCGCGTCATCGGCTGTGCGAAAGGCGACATGGTGTACCGACCCCACCGCGACGCGACCGCGATTCGGATTCTCGATCACGTCGACCAATCCAGCACCAACCTTCAGCCGTCGTATGCCGTCTTGATCGCCCACCCTCTCAAATCCCATGCGATCCGTGTAGAACCGCGTAGCAGCCTCGAGAGAGCTTGCCTCGATCCTCACCGAGTGGATGGCCCGAATCGCATGCTCATGATCAATGTTGCCGTAGCTCTGCCCGGCGCCGGTGCTGGGAACTTCGACAAGTTCGAGCCGCAACCCATCCGGATCGTCGATGCCCACCCGTCGTTCGCCAAACAGCTCAGGCAGGATATCGAAGTCGATAGCGTGGTGAGCGAGATAGTTCACCCAAGCATCGAGGCTCCCCGTCGGAACACTGAACGAGACGGTCGTCGCCTGCCCCGCGCCGCGGACGCCGGCATAGCCACCAGGGTGCGGGAAGAAGGTGAGCAAGGAACCCGGCGAGGCCACCGAGTCGCCGAAGTAGAAGTGGTAAGAACCCGGGTCGTCGAAGTTCACCGTGAGCTTGACGAACCTCATTCCCATGATGTGGGTGTAGAAATCGAGGTTCCGTTGCGGATCGCCAGCGATGGCGGTCACATGGTGAATGCCCAAGAGCGGATGTTGCATATTCTCTACAACGCTATATATTATATAGTGGTTCCCGCGCGGAGCTTGGCTGCCGCTTCGACGTTCATCCGGTGTCCACAGCGTTCGCCGACGACATCGATCTCAGAGATGGGGACGCCGCTCAGATACAAGTCGCCGATCATGTCGAGTAGCTTATGCCGAGCAGGCTCATCCGGGAATCGGGCCGCGTTCTCAAATCCTGACAAACCCAGAACGAGCGCTGATGTCTCGTCGAGACCACGCGCCAAGCCAAGCCTGTCTAGATGCGGTAGTTCCTCGATCAGCCCGAACGTCCGTGCGGGCGCAACCTCCCCGGTATAGCCGTCAGGCAAGTCGCGAAGCTCGAACTCCATGCTGTGGGGCCACCGCTCGCCCGTCTCATAGCGATAGGCCCAATGCCCAGAGCCGTCGGCGATGGCGATCTTAGTCAAACCTTCTTGAACGAAGACTCGCGAGAAGATGTCACGCACCTCGCGAGCTTCGAGTGCGGTGCGACCGACGCTGTTCATCAACTCCACATAGGCCAGCGCGCTTCCTCCGGCGGCGGGCAGTTCGGGCTCGCTAACTTCGACCTCAGCGTCGGTGATTTCAAGCCCCGCAAAGGCGCTCATGAGATGCTCAATTGTGGAGACCTCGCCCAGCCTCGTGCAACGCGTCGTGTCCGTTACGTTCTCGGGAATCGCCTGCCAGCGCTGCCGGCCGTAGCGAAACCACAGCCCATCCTCCGCCGGGTGAATCGTCACGCGCGTCGGAACACCCGAATGAAGCCCCGGACCTTCGAGGTGCACCGCACCACTCAGCGTTTGCCGAGGGATGATCACTCGCCGACCTTCTTTTCAAGCTTGCGAAGTCGCGACCACAGTTCGGGCAGTTTCGGAATGAGCATGAAGGCGCGCATAGCTTCACCGATCGGGCGCGCAGGCGTTCCAAAGTATCCGCCCGGCTCCGTGATATCACGATCTACTCCCGATCGACCGCCGAGCGTGACATCGTCGGTGATGGAGATGTGGTCGTTCGTGCCCACGCCGCCACCGAGCACGCATCGAGACCCGATCTTCACACTGCCCGAGATCCCGCAGGCCCCCGCAAGCACGGTGTCCTCGCCAATCTCACAGTTGTGACCGATCTGGCAGAGGTTGTCGATCTTCGTGCCGCGGCCGATCCGGGTCTGACCTGCGGTTGCGCGGTCGATACATGTGTTTGCGCCGATTTCAACGTCGTCAGCGAGAGTGACGCCGCCCACCTGCGGCACCTTGATGCGTCGCTGCCCGTCCCAAACAAAGCCAAATCCTTCGGCACCGATGACCGCGCCCGAGTGAATCACACATTGTCGTCCGAGGGTGACGTCCTGGACGAGAACCGCGCGCGGGAAGATGACCGTGCCTTCGCCGATTCGACAACGGTCGCCCACAAATGCCTGGGCGTGGACAACGGCCCTTGGCCCAACCACCGCGTCCTGCCCAATCACCGCATGAGCGCCAATGCTCGCCGTCGGATCGATCTCTGCCGTCTCAGCAACAACCGCCGTGGGGTGCACCCCAGGATATCCTAACAGTGGCCGATCGCAGAGGCGGAGCAACAAGAAGAACGCCAGCCGCGGGTTCTCGACAACGATATGAGGTACCGAACTGAAGAGGCCCGGAGCGACTAGGAGCGCGCCCACCTTGGCAGCTTCAGCCTTAGCCAGATACTCGGCGGACTCCGCAAAGGTGATGGCGTTAGGGTCGTCAACTCCGGCAGACGTGAGACCTGCTATCTCAAGTTCAGCGGGGCCATTGAGCTGGCCCTGCAGCATTTCTGCAAGTTGACCTAAGGTCCAGGGTGGTGTTGTCGTCGCCATGCCAAGAATTCATCCGTGTGATCGGGCGGGCCTGGCTTCAGTGAAACACGAAATCCACGTTGCGCCGCCCAAATCTCAATCTCAGAGCGTACCGCCTCGCGCGAACGTCGGGCGAGCCCCGCAAGCGAATCCCGATCAACACTTGGCGGGGCGCCCAGGGCAGGCGGCGCAGGGGTCTGCACACGGACTCCAGGCTTCGGTGGCAAGATGACCTCACTCTTGCTGGACAGGACCGACTCTAAGTCCTTCACGAGCTCAAGCGTCTGCCGGTTTGCCTCAATCCGGGCACGTTCCTCGGCCTCGTTTCTGAGTTGCTCCATTTCGAGCCTCAGCTCATTCAGTACCCGGCCTACCTCGTCGTCAGCTTGAGCCAACAGTTCTCGGACATCGGCTTGATACTGCGCGTCGAGTTCTTCGAGCCGGGCTTGGATCACTCGGGCCGCCTCAAGTTGCCTACGGCGCGCGTTGCTCGGATCTTGGCGCGGATTGAGAAGGACCCGGTCGGCATCAGGGAAGCCAGCGTACACAGCAAGGCGGATTGCGTCTGGACCGCGCACATCAGCGTATTGCTGAAATCTGAGACGAATCTTCTCCCATGCCCGATCAAAGGACGCAGATCGGATGGTATCCAACTCCCCGAGGCGCCGCCGCTCAATGTCGTCTACATCTTGCAGGTACGCGCGGCGCAACTCAATCGTCAACTGCCGGATCGTCTCTTCTTGGGCTATGCGAACCTCTTCTTGGACTTTGGCGAGACGCGACGCATTCTCGCTGAAGTCGAGGCGTTGAGCCGAAAGTGGGGCAAGTTGGGCCGATGATCCCGCGGGTGGAGGTGGAGGTTGGGTGGGCACTTGCGTATCCACCAAGACACTTGGAGACACCAGCGCCCGCTCCAAGTCCACAAAGACCTGGGGCGGGCGTGGTGAGGTGCATCCGCCGAAGACGACCAAGACGGTCAGCCAGCAGCCGGCGGCTCGCCTCATCTTTACTTCTTGGCGTTCATCGCCTTGAGGGCCGCATCGGTCAAATCATTGGCGCCATAAGGAGCGATTCCAACTTCAAACACGAGCGTGAACCCACCCGCCTTGGCGACTTCTTGGACCGCCGTGCGCGCCCGCTCCAGGCTAGTGACCTTCTGGCGATCTGCCCAGGTCTGGAGCTCATTGGTGAACTCGCGCAGCCATCGACCCGCCATCATTTCAATGTTGTTCGAACGCTTCGAATACTCCTCAATGAGAGCCCGATCTTCTGCCGTCAGACCGGTCGTCTTTACGCTGAGTTCTTTGTTCTTGCGATCGGCAGCAATGACCTCCGCCTTGATCCGATCCAGTTCAGCCTTTTCTTCCGCGGTTGGAGTGGGCTTGATGCTGAGATCTCGGAATCGGGTTGCTTGCTCAACCGTGAGCACACGGTAGGTGTCCATAAACTCAAGAACACCCTCACGCGCGGTCTTCATCTGGTTGAAAGTCGTTTGGTTTGACTTGCCGAAGTCGCTGTCCTCAACCACCTTCGAGATGTCCACGATGCCAAGCTTGTTGGTCGCATCCTGGAAACCGATCGCCGCGAAGATCCCGAAGGCGATCGCAACCGCTGTGAGCCCTGATTTGTGCATGTTTTTCATGAGTTCCTCTACTTAGAAAGACGTTCCGATTTGGAAGTGGGCACGGCTTCCTCCGCGCTGATTGAAACCGAAGTCGAGGCGCAAGGGCCCGAGCGGGGTCTTGAAGCTAAAGCCGATTCCGTAACCCAGGTGCATCTTGAGCCGATCGTTCTGGGTGAAATCGCGCACGCTGCCATAACCGCCCCAGGCACCGCCATAGTCGACGAACAAGATCGCATTGAACGATTTCTGCAGTGGGTGCCGATACTCAGCTGACGCCGCCATGAACTGGCGACCCCAGTAGCGGTCATCTTGGTATCCGCGAAGTGTGTCGGCGCCGCCCATGAAGAATTGCTCGTTGAACGGCACCTTGCCAGTGATCGCACCCGCGCGAGCTCGGAACGCGAAGACTCTACGAGGGGCATCGATTTCCCTCGATGTGCGAGGCGGCTGCGGCGAGTAGTAGGTGCGATACTCAGCTGAGTAGCGAACGAAGGTGGACGAGCCTAGAAGGCTTCGATCCGGAAACGCTCCGCCGACCGATGTGATGTGTGAAAATCCGGGCTCAACCGTCATTCGCCACCAGTCGCCACGTGCGGGGTCTAAGTCAAGGTCTCGGCGATTGCTCGTGAGGCCGAAGGTGACCATCGCAAGATTGCCGTCTTGCTTGACAAAGCCGGACGCGGCTGTGAGATTGACGTTGCTCGTCTTGATGGTCTCGTATTTGGCACCGATCGAACCCGAAAGTTGCTCGGTGAAGGGGCGAACGATGCCGACGGCCGCACCGGTCCGACGCTCGGTAAACCGTTCATCGGTGATCGTGCTGCTGCTCCCGAATGAGCTGTTCGTGAAGCGGTAGATCAAGCGGCTGTAGATTGATGCGGAAAGCGACGTGTCATAGCGGTCAATGAACGGGTTGGTGTATTCGAGTTCGGCCGAGAGTCCGCCTCCCGTGACCGCCTGCTGAAGGTTGACGCCAAATGTCTGCCCGGTTCCCCGGAAGTTGGTGTCAACCAATCGAATCTGGCCCGCAAAGCTTGATCGTGGGTCGACCGTTGCACCTACCACCACTTGGCCGGTTCGGGCTTCTTTCACATCAACCTGGAGGTCAACGCCAAATCCGTCTTCGGTTTGCTTCTCGCTCGGGTTCACACGATCAAACCACTGGGTGTTCATGATCCTCTGAAGATCGCGGATGAACTTAGGATCGTTGTAGGCCTCGCCGGGTTGAGTCTTGATCAGGCGCTTCATCACGCGCTCAGACGTGCGGGTGTTTCCGGTGACGGTGATTGAGTTCACCTTCATTTCCCGAATCACAATGCTAACCGTACTGGGCGAATCCTCAAGCGGCTCCAGTTGTTCAACAAGCGCGAAGTAGCCTTTCGCGGTGTAAAGGCGCGTGATCGCATCCGCACTCGGCTTGGCTTCGTTCAAGTTGTAGGGCCGATCGGTCTCGATTGTGAGGGCCTTCATGATGTCCTCGGTTGAAATCACCGAGTTACCCACGACGCGGATTTCCTTCACGACGTCGAACTCGGAAACCTGAACCGTGATTTTCCAGTTCTGGGCCTCAAGCGGCGTGGCCTTGATATCAACGGCGCGGAAAAATCCAAGTCGCTCAAGAGTCTCTCGGTCCTTGTCCAACGTGGCCTGCACATATGGCTGACCAACTTTGGCGCTCATTCGCGTAAGAATTGAGTCGGTCGAGACGGCCTTGTTGCCTTCAACGACGATCTCGGTAATCACGCTCGACCGTTCTTGAGCCTGAGCGGCGGCAACCGCCGCCAATACTGCCGCGAATAGAACCCCACGGGCCATTCGACTACTTCGCCTCACATCCATGATCCAACCTGCGATACCACCCGCGACGTAGCGCACGGATGCAATGTGCAAGTGTACACAGTTCCCAGTGCGAAGCGTTCCTTGGCGGCTTCCGTCGCTTCAGAAGAGTAGGCCCAACGGTCCGTTACGCCGATTTTGCGGAAGGGCCCAGACGGTATCCTCTGTATTCGAATATGGAAACTACACTGGTCCTAGTTAAGCCAGGCGGCGTTAGCCGTCGCTTGAACGGAGAGATTCTCCGTCGAATAGAAGCCCGCGGGCTTGACATCGTTGGTCTCAAGTTACTGGTCCCATCACGCGAGACCGTCGAAGAGCACTATGCGGAGCACAAAGGCAAAGGGTTCTTTGAGGATGTCGTCAGCTATCTGTGCAGCGGGGCCGTGGTGGCCGTCGCCGTTCGCGGGACGAATGCGGTCAAGGCGATCCGGGCCATGATGGGGGCGACGAATCCTGTCGAAGCGACGCCCGGCACGGTTCGCGGCGATTTCGCGCTGACCATTGACGACAACCTCACCCATAGCAGCAGCGACCCCGAGGCCGCGGCCCGCGAACTCGCTCTCTGGTTCCCCGAGGGCGTTCTTTAATATCCCATTTCGGCCCCACGCTCGTGGGGCCCTGATCTATGCTTCTCAACGTCTCCCGGGTTGCCAAAGCCTTCGGCGCGGACCCACTCCTGCACGATGTCACCTTTCGTATTGAGCGGCGAGAGAAGATTCAACTCCTTGGTCGGAATGGATGCGGGAAGACAACGCTTCTCAAGATGCTCACGGGGCAGCTCGAGCCCGATTCGGGGAGCATTCAACTCGCGCGAGGCGCCACCATTGGCTACCTCAGGCAAGAACACCAGTTCGATTCAGGGCGCACCGTCCTCGACGAAGCGACTGAAGCCCGGCGCGAACAGCTCGCGCTGAAAGATCGTTTGGACACCCTCTCTGACCGGCTAGAGAATGACCCGACGCAAGACGAGCTCGACGAATACGCCACGCTTCACGAGCACTATCTGGAACTCGAGGGCTACAGCGCCGAGCGAGACCTCAAGCGTGTGCTGCTACGTATGGGATTTGATGAGGCAGAGTTTGAAAAACCTGCACATAAGTTGAGTGGCGGTGAGAAGACGCGCCTCGCACTCGCGAGGCTACTCCTCGAACAGCCCGACCTGCTCATCCTCGACGAGCCCACCAACCACCTCGATCTTCAGGCGACCGAATGGCTTGAAGGCTGGCTGCGATCGTATCCGGGGGCGGTGTTGCTCGTGTCGCACGACCGCGAGTTCTTGAGGGCGGTCGGAGATCGCGTGCTTGACATGCGCGATGGCACCGTCAAGAACTATCCCGGCTCCTACGAGAAGTATCGCCAACTCCGTGCCGAGGAGGAAGTCCGTCAAGCCGAAGTCGCCAAGCGACAAGCGGCGGAGATCGCGAAGCTCGACGAGTATGTTCGCCGCTTCATGAATAGCCAGCGCACGGCCCAAGCCCGCGGCCGGCTGAAGATGAAGGAGCGGCTCATGGCCGGGCAGGTCCACGCCCCGAAGGAAGACGCCTCGATGAAGGCCGGATTCAAGGCGACCAAACGCGCCGGGGACCTCATCTTCGAAACTAAGAAGCTCAGTGTTGGCTATGGCGAGACCGCACTCATCAGCGGGCTCGACTGGGTCGTTCGGAACGGCGAACGTTGGGGCATCGTCGGAGAGAACGGGGCAGGTAAGTCAACGCTCATCAAAGCGGTGCTTGGCAGGCTGCCGCTCATGGGCGGCACGATCAAGACCGGCTCGAATCTGGAAATCGGCTACTTTTCGCAAGATGCCGTCGATCTCGATCTCAATCAGTCGCCCCTGGACTACTTAGTGTGGGAGTTTGACCAGACGCCCGAGAGTGCGCGAAATCTCCTTGGCAGATTCCTCTTCAGTGGCGACGACGTGTTTCGGCCCATCAGGACGTTGAGTGGTGGCGAGAAAAACAAGCTTGTTCTTGCCGGATTGACCACACTATCGCCCAATGTCCTCATCCTTGATGAGCCGACCAACCACCTCGACATGGCCTCACGCGAAGTGCTGGCCGAGGTTCTGAGCGAGTTCAATGGCACGCTGATGCTCATCTCGCATGACCGCTGGCTGTTGGGGCACGTAACGAATCACACCCTTGATGTGCGTCGCGACGGCGTGAGCCAGTATCCAGGCTCTTATCCTGAGTATCGGGCGAGACAAACGGTGATGCGCGCTGCCGAGGTGACGCCGGCAAAGTCGCTGTCCGCACCCACTCTGAGCCCCCGCGAACTCAGCAAGGAAATCTCGCGGCTGGACAAAGCGATCGAAGTCACGGAGTACGAGATCTCAAAAACTGAGGCGACGATCACGGAGGTCGAGAACCAGCTTGCCGCCCCCTCTCCAACCGATGATATCGTCGCGTTGAGTAACCGCTATGCGCAGCTGAAGTCGACGTTAGACAATCTGATGGAAAGCTGGCACGAACAGACCGAAAAGGTCGAGGCCATGCGCGCAATGCAAGGCACAAGCGACGTATAACGATGAGATGCTGACACCGCACGATTGGCAAGAGGGAATGGGGTTTAGGGCCTCGTTCGTGGAAGGACGATTGATCCAGGGCGCTCCCATCCTGGCTGTTTCACTTCCCGAAGGGATCGTGATGTTCAGCTACCGCCGGCACACGCCCAAAATCTTCGAGATTTATGATCGGCTCGCCTACTCGGCCATTGGTCAGCAGAGCGATGTAGAAGCACTCCGCACTGCCGCCCTCGACTTTGCCCATCAGGAGGGCTTCAACCGATCGGAAGAGGACGTGACGATTCGCCGCGTTGTCTCGGCCCTCTCGCGTCCGATCAAGCAGGCGTTTGCCGACTTCAACTCAGCTCCGATCGTCGCTCGGTCACTGTTTGCGGAAGTCTGCGAGGGGCCCGATCACGACACCTACGCCATCCTCGATTACGAGGGCGACTTCAAGGTTCGACGCCACTGGGCCTACGTGGCCGGCACGAACGAGCACGAAGAGACTCTGAGGGATGCGCTAACAGAGATCGCGGGCGAGGCAGGAAGTCCGGCTGATGCTCATCGCGCATTGCACGAGCTGTGGGACTCAACGTTCATCGTCGAACGTCCTGACGGATTCATGCCCGAGGCGGTCTTGCTGAGCCGCAACTCCGATCGTTCGAGCCGCTTTATCCCGCTCACGCCTGAGGAGTGATTCCAAACACCTCGGAAAACGCCGCTATGACCACCGGCTCTGCTTCGTGCGTCGACACCGGACGACCCGTGCACTCGGACAAGCTCGTCACCCCATGGGTTCGGATGCCACAAGGAACAAACAACGAATAAGCGTCCAGGTCGAGATCGCAGTTCAAAGCAATACCGTGCATGGACACCCACCGGCGAACCTTGATGCCGATGGCGGCGATTTTCCGACCCTCGACCCAGGCACCCGTGTTCGGTGGGAACCGCTCCGCCTTTATGCCGAACTCGCGGCACACAACGATCATGGTTTCCTCAAGGTCGCGAAGCCATCGATGCAAGTCCCGGCCATGACGACCAAGATCAAAGATCGGATAAATCACGAGCTGTTTGGGTCCGTGGTAGGTGACGTCACCACCGCGATCGGTGCGATGAAGCTCAATGCCCCGACGCTCATAATCAACCTCCGATAAGAGTAGGTTTTCTTCGTGAAAGTTTGCTCCAAGCGTCAACACCGGCGGATGTTCGACCAATACGAGCGTGTCCTCGGCTCCGGCTTGGACCTGATCGTTCAGCACAACTTGGCGCTGCGTGGCCTCGACATAGGACACCCGGCCCCACCGTTCAACCCTCATCGTCAGGATCCAAGGTCGGGTTGAGAGCGAGGAGCACGCGCTGCTCGTCGATGGTCTCGTTCAGTTCTGCAAACCGATGATCGGGTAAGCGATCTGCGATCGATGCGGTAACGGCGATCCCGCCGATCTGTGATGCGGCTTCAATGTGCGCCGCGATATCAATGACCGCCGCAAACTGAACTTCGTCGAGTTCTCCTGAGACCACGCCACAGTGCAATCCGATCCGAAGCCGGAACGGATCCTTTAACCGATTGACATCTCGATTGAACTCGACAATGTTGGTTTGAATGGCGCGAGCGCACTCAAAGGCATCTTCGGCATTGTCGAACGCCGCTACGGCGCCGTCACCGGCCGTGCTGTGAATACGACCTCGGTGCATTTCAACTTGCCTTGCGAGAAACTCTTGATAGGCTCGGAAGCTCCACTCAGCAACCAGCGGATCGCTCTTCGACTTCATCACGGAGCTTCGAGCCGCATCCACCACCATCACGCATCGATGTTGTTCGCCGCGGTTCAGAATTCGGCGAATTTCGATCATCTCGGCAAGCAACACTTCGGGAGCATTGGCGCCCCGACGTCGAGCGACATAAGCCCGCTCTTCTACCATGGACCCCAGGCCGGCGAACAGCCCCGTTACCGCGAAGAGCACGATGTTGGTGATCACCGACGGGCTATTCTCGATCATCCAGGCCACTCCATAGTCGCCGACGGGCAGAATGTTGGCGACCAACGACGCGAGGATAAACACCAGACTCACCAAGACCGCCTTCAATGGCCGACCGGTGAGGTAGGCAAGAAAAACCTGGCTGGCCATGGTCGCCATCGTGATCAGCAACATCACGAGCGGCCCGACAAACGAAGCGCTCCGGTTGCTTTGCTCAGGATTCAGCTCGGGAAACGCCGCGGTCAGGATCACCAACGCGAGTCCCCAGCCGAAACCCGCTCCTGCGGCATACCACCACACCCGGTCAGCAACCCCGCGAAAGAGGTCGATAAGACGCGGTTGCTCGGCATCTTGACCTGAAGAAGCATCGAGGGCCTCTTCCACCTCGAACAGGCGCTGGAGAAGCTCTTGCCGAGTTCGCCGATGGCGAGCAGCTTCCTCGCGGCGAAGTCGACGGTAGGCACCAAGCAACGAGGCTCCGATTCCAAGTCCTGCGTAGACCGCAGCTAGAACGAGCGACCCCAGCGCCAGGAGAACAAGGATGGTGCCGAGTCCCACCTCGCGGATCCGTGGCTGATTGACAATGTTGATTGAGAAGATGACGTAGATCGATCCGGCGAGAAGCCCCGCGCCCATCAGCGCGTAGCGCACCATTCCGACCCGGAAGTAACACGCCATATGAAGCAGCAGGGTCATTCCGACAACGCCCACCTGCAGGGCCTGGTTAAAGGTGAACTGGATGCCGTTTCCGTTGGGTGACCGCGAGGCGCTGCCAGGAATCAACCAGAGGGTCAACGCCGCCAGCGCAAAGGTCAAACCCACGAACAACAGGGGATACTTGAGTAGGCGGTCAAAGCCGTGGACCACGGTGCGCAGCGACTCTTGGATCGCATCCGTGTTGGGGCGAAAACCCTCCTTGATATCGCGAGGGCGCTCATTGAGAAGCGTACGAACCGTCTCAATAGACGCTCCCGTAGCATCGGCAATCGCCTCAGGTGCGTCGGATAACGCCGCGGGGTGCTGGCGAAAATACATCGCCAGCCGCTGTACTTCTCCACTGGGTTCCGCTTCAAGCGACATGGTCTTTGGGGAGTGTACCAACGCGTTAAAGCGCGACCTTCCAACAGCTATACGGCAAACAGACCCTCAAGGGATGCGTTAGATTTGCCGATACAAACCATGCAGGAGACCTGTAGAGCTTGCTGGCATGATCAACTCACAACTCAGTTCACGACTGGCCGCCGAAAGCGTTGCCCTTCGGATTCGATGGGCGCTGATCCTGGCGGCGGCGGCACTGCTTGGGGACCGTATGGGCGACCCGATGGTCGTTGCCGTTCTTGCTCTACTCGCTGGCGCCAACTTGTACGCGCATCGAATTCTGCGAGACGTCACACACTATCGACAGCGCGGTGCCCGCCAACTCGCCCTGCTGCGCGCTGGCGATGCCGTGCTCATCAGTGCCACGTCGCTTGGTATCCAAGCGACTCAAAACCTCTGGCTCCTGAGCATTCCCATTCTCATCAGCCATGCGATGGTTGAGCGCTCTGTTCGTCAGTTGCTGAAGTTCACCGCGATGATGTTCATCGCGCAGGTCGCGCTCATGTTCATGTTCAATCGTGCCTATTCCGACCTGGTGATTGGGTTGGTTGGAGTCGGTATCGGCACCTTGGTCGCCGTCGTTTTGGCCACCTTCCAAGGTCGCGAAGAACACCTTTCCGCCCGTGATGAGCGTTTGAGCACCGTGCTATCAGTAGGGAGCACTCTGAGTGCATCAAGCGACCTTCGTGAGATGATTTCAGGCACACTTCGTTCGGCTATTCGCGAGACCCGCGCGAACTGTGGCTACGTGATGCTCTTTGAAGACGACGAGCACCAGCAGTTGATCACCGAGGCTGCGTTTGGCAGCGATGGTCAGTTCGCATTTCCCGAACGCATGGAAATTGGCCGGGGCCTCTCGGGATACGTTGCTCAAATGGGGCAAGCGGTTTCGGTTTCGACCAAGTCCGGCGATCATCCTGACTTCGATGGTGTGACGGACGGCGTGCGAGCGGCGGCCTGCGTTCCGCTCGTGACCCGTGGTTTCGGCGTTGCCGGCGCATCAACCAACGAACAGATTCTCGGGGTGATGACGCTCCTGGATCTGAACAATGCGTCAGCGTTCCCCAGCGAAGACATGGAGCTTCTGCACGCGATGGCTTCTCTCCTAGCCGTAGCCGTTTCCAACGCCCAAATGGAGGAGCGCCGCCGCACCACCTTTGTTCGAACGATGGAGAGCTTGGCAACCGCGCTGGAAGCTCGCGATGAATACACGCGTGGCCACTCGCAACGCGTGAGTGAGCTGTCCCTGATGATCGGCGAACAGATGGGTCTTGGTAACGAAGCTTTGGAAGAGCTCCGAATCGGCACCATCCTCCACGACATTGGCAAGATTGGTGTCCCCGATGCGATCCTCAACAAGCGGGCTCGCTTAACCGATGAGGAGTTCATGGTGATGCGCGAGCACCCGGTCATCGGCTATGAAATCTGTCGCCCACTGATGCTGTCTGAGGGCATCTTGATGATCATCCGCAACCACCACGAGAAGCTCGATGGTTCGGGATATCCGGACGGATTGAAGGGTGGCGAACTGCCGTTGTCGCTCCGCATCGTCTGCGTCGCCGACGCCTTCGATGCCATGAGCTCACGAAGGCCGTACCGTGGCGTCATGGATCCTCTTCATGTTCAGGCCGAACTCAGCAAGGGGGCCGGTACTCAGTTTGACCCGGTGGTCGTCGAAGTGCTCCGTGAACTGCTGCCCTCTGAACGCATGCGGCACATGTACCGCACGTTCTGGGAACCTGCGCCTGACGACGAAGCCGCCGAGGAGGCAGCCTAGTGAATCTGATTTCACCCAAGCGGCTCACCGATCAGTTGCCTTCCCTCGGAGTTGACATTGGATCGCACGTGGTCAATGTTGCACTGCTCCAGCAGCGAGCTTCCCGAATTGAACTCCACACGGCCGGGGCCTTTCCGGTCGGCGACGGCATGATAGAAAATGGAATTGTGCGGGATCCTCGGCGCTTAGCAAAGTCGCTAAGTTCGTTCTTGAGGAAGCACGAAGTTGGACCGTCCGCGGGTGTGTTTTCGGTACCGAGCAACTTGGCCGCCCTGCGCTGGGTCCAACTACCCGAACTCCCAAGCGATGAGCTTCGCGATGCAGCGCGCTACAAAGTGAAGCGGCACTTGCCGTTCCCGGTCCATACCGCGTATGTCGAGGCCACTCCGCCAGTTTTGCAGGATGACGGCGGGCTTGGTCAATCGCTCGTGATCGCCGTACCACGCGACATCATCGACTCGAGAGCCGAGGCGCTCGAGCTCGCGGGTCTGATTCCCGCCGCTGCTGAACTCGAAGCCCAAGCCATCCTACGTGTGGTTGAGCGACGCCTGAGCGAACAGAGTGCGCTTTGGCGCGATGCATCCTTGACGATCATTGATGTGGGCATGAACAACACCCACATGTACGTGGTTCAAAATCAGCGCCTGCAGTTCATTCGGGGCGTTCGATTTGGCTCCGCGGGCCTGATCAAAAAAGTCTCCTCCGAGGTCGGCATCTCTGCCCAAGAGGCAGAAACCGCGCTGGCCTCCAGTGAGGCTGAGCTGTGGACCGATGGCATCCTGAAGATTCTAGTCGGCGGCAAACCCACGTTTGTGTATGTCGACAGCGAAATGGAGAAGCTGACGCGAGAGTTCATGCGGCTACTTCGCTACTTCCGGTCACTGCATCCCGAGCGAAGCTATGCCGGCATTCTCGACCACGCGCTAATCTGCGGTGGCCTGGCGAGCCTGAAGGGCATGACGGAATATCTGCACAGCGCCCTCGAACTGCGCGTTGAGCGGGCCCGGCCCTTAGCCGGCCTGATCGGCAAGTTCGATCGCGACTCGTTTCATTCGATCACTCGACGACAGGAGGCCTACACTGTCGTCATTGGCCTTGCCCTTTCGGGACTTCAAGGACAAGCCGTAGGCAAGGGGGAAACCGATGGTGGACGTGAGTACGCCTGGACGCGCGCAGCCTAAGACCCGGACCATCAACGTCGAGGCTAACCTCCTGTCGGAGCGGCTGATCGAGCGTACGCGTCTGCTTGACGCGATGTCTCGGAAAGCGTTCTGGGGCGTCGGCATCCTCGTTTTTGCGCTGATGGTGCTGCCGACCGCCTACCGCATGCAACGGGACCTTGGAAAGCGCGCCGCAGCGCTCGCCATCGAAGCTGGAACCCTTCAGCGTAATCTTGCCAACAAACAGGCAATCGTCGAATCTTCGAAACCTGCTGTTGAGGACTCGAGAATGATCAGCGACACTCGGACATTCTCCAGCAATCTGCTCGAACAGACGCTGACCGTGCTCAACGCCTCGGACTCCGACATGGTCTTTTCGAGCATCAAGATTGAGGTGCTGGGGGGGGACATGAAGTTGTCAGGACGGGCTGACGCTAAGTCGTATCGTGTCGCGCGAGACTTTGTGACGCGCCTGGCGAACGCCAAGGGCACGAAGTCGGCGGTGCTCAAACAGTGGCGGCTCAACGAAGAGTTTGGACCGAATGGCGTCGCCTTTGAAGTGGATCGCGTCGCGGGGGTAGGAAGATGATGCCCCTGCGCCTGGTTGACGCACGAACCCTTGGGTTGCTTTCCCGCGGCATCATCGTGCTTGCGGTTGCGGTGGGTGGGGTCGTCTTGTTGTGCTTCCTGCGGATGTATCTCAGCCTCCAAGCGATCAGAAGCAATGACGTTCAAATCGCCCAAACCAAGGCCGGACTTGAGCAAATGGACCGCGAGATCGAGGCTGCACGGAACCTTAAAGAGCCGAAAGCGAATGACCCACGGCTGTCGGTTTTTAACTTCCAATCCGCAGTCGAAGCGTCAGCTCAAGAAAACGGTGCCACGGTCGCGGAGTATTCAAGCTCCCCCGAGACCATGCCATACCTGAGCAAGTATCACAACGATACTCCGGCCGCCGGCTGGCAACAAGTGCCGGCCCGGGTGAACCTGAGTGGACGCCTGCCCGAAGTGTTCGCGACCATCAAGTCACTCGAGAAGTCGGCCATCCCCTTTGAAATCGACACCATCGAGCTCACGAGGAGCGAGTCCCAGAAGGGGCAGAGCCGCGTGACCGCTCAAATCAACCTTCGCGTGTTGGTGAGAGGTTAACCATGACGGTCGGAGATCCCCGTAAAGCAGTCGTCCTCGCGGTCATCGCCCTGGTTGTGGTGTGTGCGGCGGTCTATCGTGCGCTCCCGAGTGCGCCGAAACCAGCACCCGCTCCTCCTGCTTCCAGTACCGATTCAGCCACGGATGCCGATTCCCGCGGCAAGGACTTAGCGGAGGCGGTGTCGATCGACCCCTTTAGCCATCCCGACTTGGATCCTCAGGCCGGCCCGGCCCAAGAAGACCCCGCCGAGGAGGAACTGCCGGCACCCCCAAAGCCGAAAGCCGATCCGCTCAAGCAGCGACCGCAAACCCAGCCCACAACCGAGGTCTTTGGCCAGCTACCGCCCGTCGACCCGATGGACGCCGGGATGAAGGAGTCGAACGCCATCAGGTTCAGCGTTGAGGCCATTGTCCGCGGCGACGAATCGTTGGCTCTGGTTTCAATCGCTGGCCATTCCAACGTGGCGGTCCGCGTGGGCACCGTCTTGAACGGGCATGTGACCGTAAAGGCCATCAAGCAAGGCAGCGTCGTGATCGAAGTTTCGGGCAAGTCCCTCGAAATCACCGTCGGAGATGGCGTGACTCTCCCCTGACCCAAAAGTGAACCCATGATTACCCTCTTAGCCGCCGTTGCTCTCGCGAGCCCGATTTCCCAGAGCCTGATCAAGGAGGACCCGTGGCCGACGCCGCGAGCCGTCTTTACGCGCCCAGGTCTGATCGCGCCAAGCCTTCCCGTGCTCGAGTCCGAAATCAGCAGCGAGGGTACGAGTGCCATCGCGATGCTGTTCGAAGGGCAGAAATCGAATCTGGTCAAGGTTGCCTCAGGATCGACCGTCGCGCCAAAAGCTGCGCCCACCATGGACGATAAGCTCGTAGACGTGGTGTGCACCAACTCCGACGTAAACGGAGTTCTCGCCCTGTTGTCCGCCTCGACGAAGGCCAATCTCGTACTGGTCTCGCCATCGGAAGCGAAGATGACCCTTCGGCTCAAGCAAGTCCGATTGATCGACGCGGTGCGCCACATTGCCGCGGTTTCGGGCCTGGCGTTTCTCAAGGTGAATGGTGCGTTCTTGTTCGGTGATGCCGACAAGCTCAAGGCGGGGTACCCGAAAGAATGGGAAGCGGCTCACCCAACTCCCAAGCCGGAGCCCCCCGTTGTTGAAATTCCCAATCCGCCCGTGGTCGCTCCCAAGGAAGTCGAGGTCGTACGCGTTGTGCCGGTCAGCTATAAGGACGCGACGCAGCTTGCGACCACATTGAAGGCGCTCTACGAAGGGCAGGGCCTGACGATTGTGGCTGGGCCAGGATCGTCGACCCCCACCCTAGGCGATCGAGATACGGCGGGTTCGACCGGCGTCAGCCAAGGCGTGTTGGAAAGCGAGTCGATCAAGTCCAAGACGGTCATCCTCCGCGGCACGGAGTCGGTCGTCAAGAGCGCGATCGAAGCGATCAAAGCCCTTGATCAGCCGGGCGGCCAAGTCAAGATTTCCGTATCGATTCACGACGTCAACGATGCCGCCCTGCGTGAGCTTGGCGTGTCTTGGAACATTGGAGGGACCACCTTCCAAGAATCGAGTTCCGGCGGAATCAATTTTGGTGGATTCAGTCGAACGCCGTTCAACTTTGGCGCGACCATTCGCGCGCTCGAAACCCAGGACAAAGCTCAGCTGCTTGCTTCGCCGGAAGTGACGGTGCTCGACAATGAGCGTGCCTTCGTGTTGATTGGCAACAAGCTCAACTTGCCCAAGTTCGACGGCTACGACGCGAACAAGATTCCCATCTACAGCACGTCGGAGTATCGCGTCGGCATCTACCTTCAAGTAGCGGCCTCGATCGCGGCCGACGGCACAATCACGCTCGCGATCTATCCGCAGGTTTCGACCGTCGTCAAGACCACCGAGATCAACGGAGCGAGCTATCCGGACATCGCGACCCGCGAGGCACAAACAACGCTCCGCATCAAGAGTGGCGAGACCATCGTCATCGGCGGGTTGCTCCGCACCGAGGAGCTTGATCAACTTGAACAAGTGCCGATCCTCAGCAAGATCCCGCTTTTCGGCGAACTCTTCAAGCGCCGCAAGAAGACGCGCAGCAGTTCCCAAGTCGTGATTAGCCTCACGCCGACGCTCGTGCTACCCGACAAGTCATGAATCTCGATCGGTCGCTCAGCGATATCTTCGTCGAAGAGGGCTACGTCACGCAGGCGGAGCTCCATACGATCCTTGCCAACCGCGAGGACACGACAGAGTCGATCGGTGACTTGCTTGTCCGGATGCGCAAGATCACCGAAAAGCAGAAGCTGAAGTGCGTTGGGCTTCAGATGGGCGTACCGTTCATCGACTTAGCCCGAACAGAAATCGAACATGACGCCGCCCGCGTGATTCCGCACTCCACGGCGGTCCGACTCCTCGCCATCCCGATCGAAAGGACTGAGGCCGCCGCCAGCGTGGCGATGGTCAACCCGTTGGACTTGTCGGCAATTGATGAGCTGCAGTCAGTGACTGGACTCGAAATTGACCCAATGCTCGCCACCGAAGAGGACGTCCGCGACGCGATCTTCCGATCCTTTGGTGCCTATGACGACCTCGGCGAGATTGTCGGCGAAGCCGTCAAGGGTGTCGACACCGACAGCGTCCAGATTCAATCTCCGGATGACGACGACGAGCAAGTCAACGTCATCGAGCTCAAGGAAGTCGTAGAAGGTGCGCCGGTTATCAAGCTGGCCAACGCGCTACTAACTCGCGCGATTTCCATGCGGGCGAGCGACATCCATATTGAGCCCCAGCAACGCCGCGTTCGCATTCGATTCCGCGTCGATGGCTTGCTCATCGAAGTGATGGTTGTGCCCAAGGACTTGCAGCACGCGCTCATCTCCCGCATCAAGATCATGGCGAGCCTCGACATTGCGGAACGTCGCATTCCGCAAGACGGACGCTGCACGCTGGTCTCTCCGCAAGGCTCGTACGACTTTCGCGTGTCTACGTTCCCGAGCGTGTTTGGTGAGAACGTCGTCATCCGAATTCTCGACAAACAGTCGGCGACGATTGATCTGGCGAAGCTCGGCATGTCGGGCGATGCGCTTGAGCTGCTGAAGAGCAAGGTTGAAGAGCCTCAGGGCATGGTGGTGGTTACGGGTCCGACCGGATCGGGAAAGACGACAACGCTTTATGCCTCGGTTCACCACCTCAATGCGATCTACCGCAACATCATCACGATCGAGGACCCGGTTGAGTATCAGCTCGACGGCATCATCCAAGGCAACGTTAATCCGAAAGCCGGAGTGACCTTCGCGAATGGACTGCGCTCGATCTTGCGCCAAGACCCTGATGTCATCCTCGTCGGCGAAATCCGCGACGGAGAAACGGCCTCGATTGCCGTCGAGGCGGCTCTCACGGGTCACTTGGTGCTAACGAGCCTACACGCGAACGACAGCGCATCGGCCATCACGCGCCTCATGGATATGGGCATTGAGCCCTTCCTGATTGCGAGTTCCATGACGTCTAGCGTTGCCCAGCGGCTCCTCCGCGCGAACTGCCCAAAGTGCATCGAGCTCTATGCCCCCGATCCGCACCTCTTGGAGCAGCTTGGACTTCCCGACGATACGGTCTATCGCCGAGGGCGAGGCTGCGAGTATTGCGGCAAGACCGGGTTCCGCGGCCGAAGCGGCATCTACGAAGTGCTCGACATCACGTCCGACATCCGACGGCTCATCCTCTCGGGTGCTCACGCAACCGAGATTCATCGAGAAGCTGAACGCTCCGGGATGCGGACACTCCGCGAAGACGCGGCCGATCGAGTGCGGCAAGGACTGACAACTGTGGAAGAAGTGATGCGGGTGACCGCCGACGGGAGATAGGGGTTATGCAAGTCTTTCGCTACAAGGGATATGACGCAAGCGGCAAGAAGGTCGAGGGAGAACTCGCGGCGACCAGCATCGACGAAGTCGAACGCAAGGTCTCGTCGCAAGCCGTCACCGTGATCGCGATTTTTCCGGCTGGCGCGATCAGAAAGTCGTCAGGTGGAAGCAGCGAATCGAGTGGGGGCGGGTTCATGGACCGCATCGGGCTCGGCAAGAAGAAGCCTTCCGATGCGGACCTCGCGACGGTCCTCCGCGACTTGGCCGTCATGTCAGAAACCGGCGTGCCCTTTGTCGAGGCGCTTGAGGCGGTTATCGTCACCGCGCGCACACCCACGCTTCGCACAGGTCTCGATAAACTCAAGACCGAGATTGTCGGCGGTAAGGGGCTCTCGGCTGGCATCCGCAACTGCGGACTGTTTCCGGTGGTGGTCTCGGAAATGGTTAAAGTGGCGGAAGAGGGCGGCCGGCTAGACCGGGCACTTGCCAATGCTGCGAACTACTTGGAGCGGGCGGCCGACCTTCGCAAGAAGGTTATGAACGCGATGCTCTATCCCATCGTGCTCACCGTAATCGCGTTCGCCACGCTTGTCGTGATGATCACGTTCGTGCTTCCACGATTTGCCGGGATCTTCAAGACGATGAAGACGGACATTCCCGCGATCACTCAGTTCTTGCTGGGGATCGGCGAGGGGATCAAGTCCAATCCGCTGATGTACGGTTTGGGACTCGTGGCTGTGTTCGTGCTGGCGAAGCTCGCCTGGTCGACCCCAAAAATCCACCGGGCGATCTGTGCCTTCCTGCTCAAGGTGCCCGTCCTCGGCGAACTCCTTCGAAGACTCGCGCTTTCGCGGGCGTTTCAGTCGATTTCCACGCTGCTCTCAACCAATGTCAGCCTCATGAATGCGATGGAGCACGGCGCCAAGGTCTCGGGGAATCCGATTATTCACGATGCGTTGCTTCGGGCTCGAAACTCGGTCGAGCATGGTGTTTCGCTGAGCGACGCATTGGCGGAAACCAAGGTGTTCCCGGTGTCGTTGGTTCAGATGGTCACCGTGGGAGAGCGGACGGGTCGGTTGGCTCCGCTGATGACCAGCACGGCCAACCATATGGAAGAAGATGTGGACGGGCGTTTGAAGGCGCTCGTTTCGATTGTGGAACCGGTAATGATCGTCGTTATGGGCGGAATTGTGGGCCTCATCACGATGTCCATCATCATTCCGATGTATTCCGTTGTCGAAAACATGAAGTAAACGCTTCAAGATGCCGATAACTATATAGAGCGAGGTTTGTATGGTCAGACATTTGCAGAACAAGCGAGGCGCTTTCACGTTGGTGGAGTTGCTCATCGTCATCATCATCATCGCCGTCTTGGCGGCGATCGCGATTCCGAAGTTTGCGAATCAGAGTCAGCGCAGTAAAGAGACTGCTCTTCGCGCTGAGCTTTCATTGGTGAGGAACGCGATCGAACTGTTCAAGAACGACTGCGGAAGCTATCCGGGTGCGCTGGATGATCTTGCTGGTGCTTCGGCACCCGCGAACGGCAAGGACTCCGCGGGTAACAACAAAGCGATCACCCCTGGTGACTACAAAGGCCCGTATCTGAACCGGGTAAATGTCGATCCCGTAAGCGGTGCGGCATTCACGTATTCGGTGACATCGCCGACCGTCGGCAAGGTGACTTCGAGCGCCTCCGGCAACGACTCAAACGGCGTCGCCTTCAGCACCTACTGAACTCTGTTCGACCACCCGCGCGCTCGCTCGGGGGGAACGGAAGAGGCGCGGCACAAAGCCCTGGAGCCACCGCTCCGGGGCTTTGTTCATTGGAGCACAGCACTCATCGGGAAGGCGTGAATTCCGTCGGCAAGTGGCGTTGACTCCGGACCCGAGTGCAAGACACAGCCCCGCACGAATCGATCGCCCGCCAGCTCGCGGAGGAACTCAAGGCCCTCCATCGCCGCCCGGACCGGCGATTCGCGGAACTGTACGCCAACGATGCGCCCATCGGGTGACTCGATCACCAGATCGACCTCCTTTTGCCTCACGGTCCGCAAGTGGAACAGGCGATGCCCGCGACCCAGCGCCAACGCCGCCTTCCACACCTCCAGCACGCCAACCTGCCTGAGGAGTCCAGCGCGAAGCAGCTCATCCGCGCGCACGCGCCGTTCCTCGATCCCCGCTAAGTGCGCCCACAGCGCCGGGTCGACGAGATACAGCTTTGGGGCCTTCGCGAGCGTAGCCGCCGGATCGGCGCTCCACGCGGGCAGATCCCGCAAGAGAAACGTCGTTCGCAGGAGGTCAAGGTAGCGCAACAGCGTCGTGGCCGGGATGCCGGATTCTCGTGAGAGACTGGCAACGTTGAGTGACGCTCCATTCGCTTGGGCGATCGCGCGAAGAAGGCGCGGCATTTGGGCGATCCCTTCGATTTGGGCAAGATCACGGATGTCGCGCTCCAGGAGACTGCGCACGTAGGACGCAAACCAGGCATCGCGTCTCGCGCTGGAGCGGGCACTTGCCTCGGGATAGCCGCCCCGGAGGAGATCGGCAAGGTCGGTGGGTGCTCCATCTTGTATTCGTAGGTCGACTTCGAAAAGGTCGTCGAGCCAGTTGGCGTCTTGGCCGGTGCGTTCGCCCTCGGCGAGGGGGAGCAGATCAACGATCTCCATCCTTCCGGCGAGAGAGTCGGCAACCTTGGGCACCGTGAGCACGTTGGCCGAGCCGGTCAGCAGAAAGCGTCCGGGGCGTCGGTCGCGGTCGACATCGGCTTTGATGGCGAGGAGGAGCTCAGGGGCGCGCTGCACCTCGTCGAGGACAACAGCTCCAGGGTGGGCTCTCAGAAACCCGGCGGGGTCTTCCCTGGCGAAGGCGAGCACGCGCCAGTCATCGAAGGTGATGTAGGTTGCGTCCTTCGCGGTGGCGATGGCCTTGACGAGGGTGGATTTGCCGACTTGACGCGGACCGTGAACGAGAACGACAGGGGTGTCGCCGAGGGCCTCTTCGACTCGCAACCGCACCCAACGCTCGATCTTATCATCCATTATGCGGAGGATTTTACACGCATCCACGGTGGGTTCAGCGCCGCGATCGTCTCGTAAACCGCGCACTCAGGCTTGTGCGCACCCGGTAGATAGCCCAGACTCATCAGGAACTCGTTCACAATCTCGCCGCCCGTAAACCTGAACGTCCGTTTGAACTCCTTCACCCACTCCTCCTTCGTCAGCGGATGACGCGCCGCGATCCAATTCGCAAATCCCCCATCCGAAGAGCGCATCCCCACGACCACCCCGGCGTTATAGATCGCGGCGTCCACCTTCAGCCGATTGCGGATGATTCCGGCGTCCGCCAGCAACCGGGCTCGATCCTCCTCGCCATACGCCGCCACGCGCGAGGCATCGAACCCATCGTAAGCTGCGCGAAAACCCTCGCGCTTCTTCAGGATCGTCTCCCACGAGAGCCCCGCCTGGTTGATCTCCAAGATCAAGCGCTCGAACAGCACGACCTCATCCGAAGAAGGAAAGCCGTATTCGTAGTCGTGATACGGCGCATGCACCGTCTCCGCCCCCGGCCCCGCTACAAACTGACAGTAGCTCACTTGCGCTCCACGTTCCCAAACTGCAGGCCGCCGCCCATCGCTTGACGCCAGCGCTCGCGCCAGCAGTGCACATCCACCGGCCCCACCTCGGGCAAGGGCACTCGGGCCTCCGCCGACGGCAGCGGCGGGAACGGCTGACTCGGCAGCGTCTGATACCAGTAGGCGACCGTCGCGATCTCGAGCGTCAGGCAGTTGGCGTGCCCATGCTCGATTGACGCCCGCAAGCTCTGCTGGAACCGCACCGGATCCTCCAGGTGGAAGCGGTAGCAGTGCGTGCGCCCAAGCCATCCAAACAGCGGCGAATCATTCAGCTTTCCGGGCGCGCGACCGGTGCCGAAGTAGGGATGCAGGAAGTGTTCGTCGGGGCTCCAGCTCTGGTTGAAGTAGTCCTCGGTGCCCGTGCCATGCAGGCTAAACGGCCAAGTTTCGCCGTCAATGCTGAACATATCGTCGCCCTCGCCATACCAGATCGGCGACGGACAGTTCACGTAGTAGTTCACGCCGACGAAGTGCCCCTTCCCTTCCGCTTCGCAGAACACGTAGTTGTTGGCGTCGGTGGGATTCTTCGGCGTTTCGCCAAACACCGCCCACTCGTTCTCGACGTCACCGCTGGCCGACTCGGGCGCGGTGACCTCCTGGTTGTACCAAGCGTGGAACCGGCCTTCGTCGTCGCTCACCGGCCGCTCTTCGTAGTCGACGTAGTAGTAGAACGCGCCGACGGGTTCGTCGCCCTGGTTCTCAACCGTGATCCGCGCGCCCTGGCCATAGGGCATCGGGAAGTAGCACACCAGCGCGTTGCCATCGCGGGGCGCGGCCGCCAAGGGCAGACTCGAAAAGTTGTACTTCATGCCCCAGCCTTGCCCAAAGAAATCGCCGATCGGCGACTCGACGCTTGGGTGCTCCTGGCCGTCCCAATACATGCGCAGGACGAGGTTGCGGCGGACGAGCGGGTCCTTCGAGGAGATCGTGGCCCAGATGTGCGTGACCGCGCCGGAGCCTTCCATTTCGGCGAGCACGAGTGTATCGCCGGGTTCGATCTGGCAGTGATCGCGATTGCCGCCGGTGCGGTCATAGGAAGAAACACGGCGGCTGCGCCCATCGGTCAGCCGGGCAAGGTCTCGAAGCGGTCCCATGGTCGCATTTTGACCTAGCCAGCCGCGTCCATGATCGCGCCCATCCGCCCCATATAGAACGTGACCACGATGTAGCCAATGTAGATTGCGACCCCGAGCAAGCACACGACGCCGAGAATCGTCGCCGATGCGTTGGCGCGGGTGTCGGCCTCATCCTCGTAGAAGTCCGCCATCTTGTCGAGCATCATGTCGATGTTGCCGGTCTGCTCACCGGTTTGGACCATGTCCAGCACGATGGGGCTGAACGCGCCCGTTTCGATGTAGGTTTGGGCCAACCCGTGGCCCTCCTTGAGCCGAGGGATCGCTGGGTAGATACGCGAGCGGATGTATTCGCTTCCGCAGGCGTCGGCGGAGAGCTGGGTGGCTTCGGGCAAGCCCACGCCTCCTCGATACAGCGCCGCCATCGCTCGCCCGAACTTCGCCATCGCCATTTGGCGGACGGTCTCGCCGATGTACGGCACCTTTTGCACGAACTGGTCATAACTGTGTTTGATGGCCGGGTTGGGCAGCCCGAGGCGCGTAAACAGCCAGAGACCGGCAATCATCGGCCCCAGGAAAATCCAGGTCACCGGACTCGTGAGAGGAGAGCCCAGCAACCCCGTCCCGCCGACCGCAGTGATGATCATGTTGGCCACCAAGATGATCACGATGGACGCGCCGAGGACGATCTTGGGATACAGCGTTTGCCGCCGTATATTGTTGCGGAGCTTGATCTCGCGGTCGAGGTAGGCGGCGATCTGGCGCAGCGTATCGTCGAGGATGCCGCTGGTCTCCCCAACGCGGATCAGACTGAGAATCAGTGGCGAGAACGCCTCGGGATAGCGCTGCATGCCAAAGCTGAGCGGTCGCCCCTCGCGGGCGTGCTGGCTAAGCTCGCCGATGATCTGCTTCAGGCGCGGGTTATGGGTCTGCCTCTTCAGGGTGTCGAGGGCCTGCACCATGCCGATGCCCGCGTGAAGCATGGTCGCGAGCTGGCGGAAGAAGAACATGAGGTCGGGCAGGGGGACGCGCCCGACGAACTGACCGACCACGTGGGTCTCGACGTAGGTGCGCTCGCGGGTGATGTCGGGGCCTTGTTGCGAGCCTTCTCTACCGAACTCCGGGGGGATGGGGTCGCCGGGGTGTTGCGTCATCGCGAGGTGCTCCACGCGGTAGCCGCGCTTTTCGAGTTCCGCTCCCGCCGCCGTCAGCGACGCCCCGCTCATCGTGCCCGAGACGGGGTTCCCCTCGATGTCAACCGCGCGGTATTCGAAGATCGGCATTGCGTGATTCTATAACATCACGCTCCGCCGGGGCGAGGATCAGCCCTTGCCCTTCTTCTCAAAGATCGGTCGGCCGAAGTTGGGCAAGTCACGTTCCCGGAGGTACAGTGCGCGCTCTTCGATCAGGGGCTTCGGGTTCTTCCCCTTGGGTGTCTTGGCGATCGCCTTGTCGAGGTAGGCGATGCCTTTGTCGAAGTAGGATTTGCTCTGGTTGTAGATGCCGCTCATCCGCATCGCCCGCGCAATCCAAACGTCGTCCCAATACTTCCACTTCGGCGTCTTGGCGAGGGCAAACAAGTGATCGAACAGCATCTTCTCAAACGCGGGATCCTTGCCACGTTCATGATACTCGCGCACCATCGCGATCAAAACTCCGCGGTCCTGCGGATCACGCTTCAGCAAACGCTGCGCGACATCCTTGAAACAGTGCCCATGCCCATCCCCCGCATTAAAGGTATAGGCGGTCCTGACAAAGTAGTAGGAGGGCGGAATATTTTCGGGAAGTAGCAAGCTGAACCCAAAATTTACATTGCCTTGCATTCTTCTATAATCTCCAGTCTCCTGGAACCAAGTGTCCAGAAACGTCGTCGCGAGCAAGAGCCTCGCGACCCGAACCAGCTTCTCGGGGTTTTGGTGATCCTTGAACCATTCGTCGTAGGCCGCCTTCGCTCGTTTCCGCCAGACTCCCTTCGTGTCCGAGTCTTGTTGAAGCGATGGGTCATACGAGGTCTCTCGAAAGATCGGCTCAAAGTATTTGTCAACCGCGTCGTACCACGGAACTCTGACCCAGATCGGGTGGGGGTCCGTCCTGCCTCCTTGCGAAGGCATATCCCCCAGGATGAAATGTCGTGCTGGAGCCGAACGCCACCGTGGTTCCTGCGCGTTCGTCATCGTGCAGATCTTGAGCAACACACCCGCCAGAAGCCCAATCCGTACGAGCATCATCATCTCACTATAACCTGATCGCAACGACTCACAGCAGCTTTCTCAAATCCTAATCAATCTGGAAATCCTGTAGCACCGTGTTGATCAGGTCGCCGTACCACGTCTTCATCAGCACGATCAACACCAGACCGCTAAGGACCATCGCGAACAGGCACCCCATCCGCACGCTTGTGAACCGCGCCCGACCCGTCGACTCTTCATAGTCGCCCCGGCTCACCATTTCGAGCTGGTCGAGAGCCCCCGTGACGTCACCGACCGTCTCTCCCGTCGCGATCAGCGGGGCGTACTGTTGCGGAAACACGCCCGAGTTGAAGATTGCCTCTGAAAGCCGACTCCCGTCATGCAGCGAACGCCCGGTTTCTAACAAACGCTCCGCCATGACAATGTTCGGAACCGCGGCGGCGGCCAGTGGCCAGATCCGGTGCGGAGGGAGTCCCGCCCGCCCGAGTCGGCTCATCGTCCACGAAAAGATGGCCACGCTCTCGTTTCGTGCCCGCGCGCCGTAAACCGGCATCGAGAGTCCGACCTTGTGCCGGAATCGGCGCATCCGTAAGGTGCCCAGCCACCACCGCATCAACAGCAGGAGGATGACGACCACGAGGAAAGCGGGGCCGTAAGGCCAGATCAAGCGCTCCCGGACAATCGCCCAGATGCCCGCGTTGGGCAGGCCGTTACTGTGTCGTTGCCACGATAGCAGGATGGCCTCGCGAAACGCGAACAGCAGCGGCAGCGTCGCCAACATCCGCGGCATGAGATACCAAAGGAACCAGTGGAACCGCTTGAACTTGTGCGCCTCGGCGGCCTGGTTGCTGATCTCGGCGAACGCCTCGGGGAGGAAGCCGCCGACTTCGCCCGCCCGCACCATGCCCGCGACATGCGGCGGATAGAGATCGGGATACCGCTCAAGCGTGTCGCTCAGGGGTTCGCCGTTCGTCGATGCCCGGGCGAGATCATGGAGCGAGTTGCGGAATGACTCCTGGTGCGTGACGTTTGCGATCGTGGTGAAGGCCTGCGCGGGGGCAATGCCCGCCTTGAGCTGCTGCGCGATTTGGCTGAAGAGGAAGAACCGGTCTTTGTCTTGTCCCTTTCGGGTTCGAACCACGACGGGCGGTTGCGGCGCGCGCGTGATCGGGGCGGGCGGGGCAACGACGGGCATCGCATTCGGATCATGGAATCGGATGCTTTGGTAGCCGCGCAGCTTCAGGATGGCCTCTGCTTCGGCGAAGGTGTCGGCTTGCACAGTGCCTTCGAGGCGCTGGCCCCGGGCATCGGTGAACTCGTATCGAAAGAACGCCATCCCTTTCGTATTGTGGACGGTCTGAGGGCGGGTGATGATTGGCACAATCCGTACAGCTTTGGTTGCAGAATCGGACCGAATCCCAGCCTAGATTCATCACAGGAGCGTGGAATCAGAATTCTTGCTGCGCTCCTCGTGGCGGCGAACGCCGCGCATTTTGCCCGGGCTTCCGAGGATACTTACACCGGTGATCGGGTGCGAAGGCCTGGGAAAGCGATATGGGAGCCGGTGGTTGTTTCGCCATCTCGACCTTGAAGTTCAGCCGGGACAATGCCTCCTCGTCCTCGGTTCGAATGGCGCGGGCAAGAGCACTCTCCTGAAGATTCTCGCCGGACTGCTTCCGCCTTCCGAGGGCGTCGTTCGTCGACCGGAAGACCCGCGAGTCGGGATCGGACTTGCCGCCCTGGACCAATCGGTCTATCCCATGCTAACCGTGCGGGAGCACCTGGAATTGGCTGCCGAGCTGCGGGGCTGTGAATCAAACGCAGACGCGCTACTGGAAGAGGTTGGACTTGCGTATGCCGCAGGGAGCCCAGGCCGACACTTATCGACCGGCATGCGAGCGCGGCTCAAGTTTGCACTTGCGGTTCAAGCATCGCCTTCGGTGGTCCTGCTCGATGAGCCTGGCGCGGGACTCGATCTGCCCGGACGACAGATGATCACGCGCCTGATCGAATCTCGGACCCCTTCGACCGCGTTTGTGATTGCGACGAATGACCCCGAGGAAAGGAGGTTTGCCACGCATGAGCTCGACTTGGGGGCGTGAGGTCGGCGCGGTCATCCGCAAGGAGCTGATGACCGAACTGCGCAACAAGAGCGCGACCTTTACCGCGATCATGCTCAGCATCACGACCGTATTCACGCTCGCCTTTGCCTTCTTTGGGCGGCAGATGACGGGCGAGGGAGCGGCGGGCATGTTGTGGGCCGCGCTCCTCTTTGCGGGCGTAGGGACATTGACGCGGGCGTTTGTGGCAGAGGACGAACAGGGCACCGGCGACCTCTTGCGGATGTGGGCGCGACCCCACGCCGTGTATTGGGGCAAGGCGATCTTTGCCTTTGCCCAAATGGTGTTGACCGGGTTCCTCGTAACGCTGCTCTTTGTCATCCTGACGGGCGTAACTGTCAAGGTTCCGTTGATGCTGGTTTCAAGTCTGATTGGGGGCTCAGCCGCTCTCGCGGCAACAGTCACTCTCGTTTCGGCTCTGATCTCGCGGGGAGCAAACCGGGGAACGCTGGCTGGAGTTGTCGCGCTGCCGTTGCTCTTGCCCCTCGTTGCCCTTGGGGTTACAGCCGGGCGCAGCGCGTTTGATGGGATCTCGCCGAGCACGGGCTGGTCGGGTTCGGCGGGCGTCTGGCTGTATACTCTGCTTGTGTTCGCGACTGCGCCCTATCAGTTCGCCGCAATCTGGAGGGAGCCATGAGGTGGCTACTCCTCGTCGGAATCGCGGTGGCGACGGTGTTCGCCTATCAGGTGCCTCCTGCGAAGGCGTTTCCTGAGCCGGAGCTCGCCCGGATTATCTTCTTCCATTTGCCGTGCGCCTATGCCACCGCCCTGTTCGCGATCATCGCGGCCGTGATGTCGTGGCGGTATCTCGCCACACGCCAGTGGATTTGGGAGTTCCGCGCCTTGGCCGCCACTGAGCTGGCGCTCACGCTGGGCGTGGCCACGATGTTGACGGGCATTCTGTTTAGCAAGGTCCAATGGGGGGCTTGGTGGAGCTGGGATCCGCGGCAAACGTCGTTCTTGATCGTGCTGCTCCTTCTCGGAGCGTACTTCGCCGTGCGGATGGCGTTTGAAGAGGAAGTCTCGCGGGCGCGCGCCGCGGCGGTTTACTCTTCGCTGACGCTCTTACCGATGCTGTTCTTGATCTTCGTGTTCCCAAAGCTGCCGCAGGTGAAATCCCTGCACCCCAAGGGCACGGTGATCAGCGGTGGGTTCTCGCCTGACTACTGGTCGGTCGTGCTCACGATGTTCGTTTTGCTGATGGGCATGTCGATCTGGCTCTACAAGATGCACGTTCGCACGTCCGTCCTTTCGCAAGCCTTAAGGGATAAAGATGGAAACCTGGAAGATTCTGGCCGCCGTACCACCGCTCATCGTGTGGATCAGTCTGTTTCTGTACATGAATAGAGTCGAGAGCCGTCTGAGGGCGCTCGAGAAAGAGCACTTGGGATAGCTCGGGTTGGTTCGGGTTGGCTGGGATTTGTCTTGGATTGGCTCGGATTTATTGTGGAGTTTGCACAGATGCCGAACCGTAGTCGCCGATTGCACTCGTACCGGCGTTGCCCGCCAACCCGAACCATCCCCAAGTGGTAAAACCCACAACATAGCCATGAGCACGAATCCGTCTCGCCGTCAACTTCTTCAGGCTGGGGGCAGCATTGCCGCCGCCAGCGTTCTACCTTCCTTCGCGTTCCCTGGAGTTCACCAGGGCGTCGACGAAACCATTCAGGTTGCGCTCGTTGGATGCGGCGGCCGCGGTGGAGGTGCCGCCATGAACGCGCTGAGCACCAAACACGGCCCGGTCAAGCTCGTCGCAATGGCGGATGCGTTTGCCGATCGCTTGAAGGGCACGCACGAGAACCTCAGCAAGGGCGCCAAGGACAAGATGGACGTCCCTGCCGAGCGGCAGTTCGTCGGCTTTGATGCCTACAAGAAGGCGATGGATGTGCTCCGCCCTGGGGACGTTGTCATCCTCACCACCCCGCCCGCGTTCCGATGGGTGCACTACCAATACGCGATTTCCAAGAAGCTCAACGTGTTCATGGAGAAGCCCGTCACCGTGGACGGCCCAACCAGCCGCCGCATGCTCGAGCTCAACAAGCAGGCCGAGGCGCTTGGGCTAAAGGTCGGAGTCGGCCTGATGTCGCGCCACCAGAAGCCGCTGCAGGAGCTTCACAAGCGCGTCATGGACGGCGAAATCGGCGACATTCTGCTCGTCCGCGGCTATCGCATGCACGGCCCCGCCGCATACTCGGAATCGCTCCCGAAGCCAGAAGGTATGACCGATCTGGAGTATCAGATTCGCCGATTCCACAGCTTCCTCTGGGCGAGCGGTGGCGTGTTCAGCGACTTCTACATCCACATCGTGGACCAGGGCCTTTGGCTGAAGAACGCGGTGCCCGTCTCCGCCCAAGCGATTGGTGGTCGCCACTACAAGACGAATGCCGAAGGCATTCCGTTTGTGGACCAGAATCTCGACACCTACGGCGTCGAGTACGTGTTTGCCGATGGCTCGCGGTTCTACTTCGACGGTCGCTGTATTCACAACACCCACGGCATCTACAGCAGCTATGCGCATGGCACCAAGGGCTCGGCAATTGCCTCGCGGTCGGGCGACTGCGGCGGTCCTTCCTCGATCTTCTCTGACCACAACATGGCGGCGGAGGCGCTGAAATGGCAGTCCACCGATAACAGCAACCCCTACCAGAACGAGTGGGAAGCGCTGATGGACGCCATCCGCAACAACAAGCCGTTCAACGAAGTGAAGACGGGCGTCGAGGCGAGCCTCGTGAGCAGCATGGGCCGCATGGCCGCGCACACGGGCCAGCTCATCACCTACGATCAGATCCTCAACCACGAGCACGAATACGCGCCGGGGCTGGACACGATCACGGCCGATTCGCCAGCACCAGTGCAGATTGATTCGACGGGGCGCTATCCGGTTCCGATGCCGGGGCAGAAGGGCATTCGCGAATATTAGTCAGTCGCCAGTTCGAAGTTGACAATGCCAGAAAGGTTGTGTTCGTTGGGTGTAGGACAAGAAGCGACGAAACTGCCAACACACAACAGACGTCTACGAAGCATGTGCGTTCAGAACCCAAGGTGTGTTGGCGTGGGATCGCTATCGACCACTCGCCACGACCCGTCGCCGAACCGTGAACCAAGCGGAGGTCCGTTCCTTTGGAGCAATAGCCCTGAGACCTTCGCCGCGCGATCGGGTGGCAACACGCGACCGGTCCTTGCCAAGCTCACACTGAACGAAGCGTGTACTGTTCGAGTAGGTTGTCATCATGCAAACAAGAGTGGGCAGAATCGCCGTCTATGCGCTGTTGTGGTGAATCCCTCAGCAACTGAGGCACTAACGGTGACTGTTCCGCGCAACGTTCAACACCACCAGTACATCCAAGAGGGTAGCGGGTTAGGCTTTACGGTTGCTATACCCGGACGGGAAGTTGCAAGTGCTTGGTTTGCTGGCACAAATGTCGCTGGACATGTGACGACGCCGCCGCCCATCGCACCTGGTGAGTCTCTTTGGATTGAACTTGGAGACCTTGTTGCGCAAGGCGTTCGACGTGTCCGATCCCACATCGATCAGCAAGGGACATTGTCGTTTGGGGTGGTGGGCGCATTGCTTGAACTCAACGTTGGGGGTCCCGCTGTCGTTTACGTCGTTGCGTCGGAGCAAGACATTACGCCTGCCTCTTTAGCCGAACCGACCAACGCAGCGGAGAGGGATACACATCAGCGTGGCACGGTTACGGGCTTTAGAGCTGTGACTACATTTGACCAGCCCATCGTCGCTCGTGTGCCGCGCTTGCCAAGTTCAGATGACCGATACTACTTGTTTCGACCAGATTGGTTGCCGATAACGGACGAACTACCAGATCCGAAGCCACCGGTGCCATTTAAGGGTGAGTACTTCATCGAACAGCGTGTTCGCTTCAAGGTGAACAACTTTCATCATACACCTGGAAATCTTCATGTAATTGTCAACGCACGGGGCGGTGTAGGTTGCGGGGCCGTGAGGCAGCTGCATAGTTCTCCAACGGTTGTGAGTATCGCCGACGTGTGCGCAAACTTCACCGACCCCAATCCTGGATTGCTGATGAGCAGTAGTCATGGAGTCGAGCTGACACAGTTTTCGTTCAATGCAGGCACTCCCAGTGGCACTCTAACGAACTTTGAGTTCGACTTCATGCTGGGATCCGGGGGAACAGCTCCATTTATCTTCATCGGACAGGCATGCTTTCCGGAAGTCGCGCCACCAAACGAACCCGAGTAATCTGGAGGACAAGAACGATGACTTTCATTTTGGCCTATCTGGCGCTTTCACAAGCGTCCCAGCCGCTCACCTTTGAGTTCATGATCCGGGGCGGACTCACCGATGTCGTCAGCGGCCAATACTTTGTTTCCTCGGGACTCCTTGAATCCCTTGGTTATCGAGTCGAATATGCAGACGGGAAAACAGTCAAGGTAACGAGTTATGGCTTTAGATTACCCTCAGGAACAAAGCTCATACCAGAGACCAAGAGGCTACCTGTTAGGCCGGTTACTGTATCGCAGAACAGTATGAATTCATCAGGTCTCGTCAGTCTATCATCGTTGCATCCACTTGTGAAGCAAGGAATGCGACTATCTCAAGGTCATGAGTTCACCAAAGACCCTTCACGAGTTAGGGCTGACAGTCCTCCCGTGTTGCTTTGGGAGCGAACGACCACGTATCGTCCCGAACCACTTCGGAACCGACGTTGGTTTCGCGTGTCAAAGAAGACAATACCCGGCATAAATGCGCTGGTTCGAGTGGTCGGGCTGACCCTCGGATCCGAGGAGAGTCTGAAGACGCCCTCTCTCCGCGAGGGTTTCCCTGACACCTTCGTATCTGCTCAGCTGATCTTGCAGTTTGACCGAGAGCGAATTCCAGAGGCAGTTTCGGAACGGACCCTCCCCCTTGAGGCCTTTACGCTTCGGACAAGTGATGGAAGTGCATTCCTGGATCGCTTGCTCGTCATACCGAAGGGAATGAAGCGAGAATCACCACATTGGATCGCAATGCCGCTCTTTGCAGAGGCCAATCCAGATTTGGAGCTGGCTACAGTGATTAGTTTCTGGATCCCCCCAGATCGCACTCCGACAGAGTTGGTCTATTGTGATGGACGGACTCTGCTTCGTGCAAAGCTAGTCGAATTTGACGGCCCTAGCAAGTCCCTTGATCCTGTAGGATTGGGTCAGGATACACTTACGGTCGACAACAAGACGTTCCGGTATGAACAGGTGTTCAAATGACCGTCGGTGGAATCCAACAAGCCGAAACTCAGCACCCGTAGGAGTCTGGAGCTTCTGCAGAATCAATCTCTCGCCACCCGCACGTAGCTCTCGGTCACCCCGTAGTGCCGCAGCACCCGCCGCGCGGGTCGCCTCGTAAATGGCAACATCACCGGCCCGAACGGTCAGGCGTGCGTGGGTGCTGAAGTGCTTGGCTTCGAGCAGACGAATACCGGAAATCGCGGAACGGCGAACTCGGTCGCCGAGGGTCGGTTCGGGGTCAGCCTGGCGTCAAACCCGGTGGAGAACGTATCGCTCCTGGTTCAGTGGACGGACCCGGCCACGAACGTCACCTACGTGTGCTTGTTCAGGAACTTGAACTGAGGATCCAGCCTCGCCGTTCGACTCTCTCGATTGCCGGAGGGCGAGGCGCTTCGTTTGACCCCACCACTGCTGCCCGATCCGCAACCGTATAGAATAGAGTTATGCGCCAGCGCGGTCAACGCCGAACGGATACCTTGGACACCAGCGATTGGGCTCACCGAGAGCTTGTGAAGCTGTTGCGCGCGGCCACGCCGGAGCGGCGGTTGGAACTGATGTGATCGGGTCGCCCTCGGGCGGGCCATTAACGAAGCCGGTCGCAGCCTCCGCGAGCAAGCAATTGAGCGATCAGCCTGAAGTTCGCGTGTTGGTTGAGGTGATCCAGCGGTTCGACCAGCTGTGCGTCGACTATGTTCTCGGAGGTTTATTTGCCAGCGGCACTTGGGGGCAGCCAAGGTACACGAATGAAATTGATGTCGCCCTCCACTTGAACCCGGAGCAGGTGCCTGCTCTCGTTGAAGCTTTCGGCGCGACGTTCATGGTCAGCGAAAGCGAGTTCATGAGATGCGCTCGAATCTCGCGTCGAGTACCGATCGGCCCAGTTGCTCCACTTCGAGGAGCTGTTCAAAGTGGACGTGTTCCTACCGAAACCGAGCGCCTATGCGGACTCGGTGAGGAGTCGTGCCCGTGAGGTCATGGTGGGGCGCGACATGAAGTGCCGTTGCCTATGGCCCGAGCGTGATTCACAAGCTCCGCTGATATCAGCTCGGCAACCGCGTGAGGGAACAACACTGGAACGACATCGTGCAGGTCATCGAGGTGCAAGGACATGATCTCGAACGCGATTACGTTCGCCAATAGGCGAGCCACTTCGAGCTACTCGACCTCGCCGAGGAAGCGTTTGTCGAGGCGTTGCCACCGGACCTATAATTCGCCGACGACCCGAGCATCCCACACTCCATGGTCGTAGAATAGAGCCGCGCTATGGCCATCATCACCTACGAAACCCCGTTCGAGATCAGTCGCGACTTTGAGCCCAAAGGCGATCAGGCAACCGCTATTGAGCAACTTCTCGAAGGGCTCGAGGCGGGCTATCGATTCCAAACCCTCCTCGGCGCGACCGGCACGGGCAAGACCTACACGATGGCCAGCGTCATCGCCCGCTCGCAGCGGCCGGCGATGATCATCGCCCACAACAAAACCCTCGCCGCCCAGCTGTGCCAGGAGTTCCGCGCGTTTTTCCCCGACAACGCGGTCCAGTATTTCATCAGCTACTACGACTACTACCAACCCGAGGCCTACGTCCCCCAGAACGACCTGTACATCGAGAAGGACTCGAGCGTCAACGAGGAAATCGAGCGGCTCCGCCACGCCGCCACCCAGACGCTCCTCGAACGACGCGATGTCGTCGTCATCGCTAGCGTCTCGTGCATTTACGGCTTGGGTTCGCCGACCGAGTATGCGGAGGCGGTCATCACATTCGAGACGGGGCAAGAGTTCCATCTCGACGAAGCGCTGACCAAGCTGACGCAGATGCAGTTCACCAGGAACGAGATCCAGCTGGACCGGGGCACGTTCCGGGTTCGCGGGGACACCTTGGAGATTCAGCCCAAGGACGAGGAGATCGTCACCCGCGTGGAGTTCTTCGGCGACACCGTCGAGCGGATCCGGCTCGTCGATCCGCTGACCGGCGACGTGCTGGATGAGCCGACCAAGATCTCGATCTTCCCGGCCACCCACTACGTGACGCCGTGGGAGAAGCTGGACGAGGTGATTGTGCAGATCACCGAAGAGCGCGACCGTCAGGTGGCCCTCTTCGAATCGCAGGGCAAACTTCTCGAAGCCCAGCGGCTGAAGCAACGCACCGACTTCGACATTGAGATGATGCGTGAGGTCGGATTCTGCAGCGGCATCGAAAACTACTCGCGCTACTTCGATGGGCGCGAACCCGGCGAGCCGCCGTTCACGCTCCTCGACTTCTTGCCGAGTGACGCCATCGTATTCGTGGACGAATCGCACCAGACCCTGCCGCAGATTCGTGCGATGTTCAACGGCGACCAGCAGCGCAAGTCGGTGCTGGTGGACTATGGCTTCCGCCTGCCTTCCGCGCTCGACAATCGCCCGCTCAAGTTCGAAGAGTTCCTCGGCCGCGTGCCGCAGGTGATCTTCGTGTCGGCGACACCAGGGCCGTTCGAGACCGAGAATCAGAGCCAGGTGGCCCAACAGATCATCCGCCCGACGTACATCGTCGACCCTGAGGTGGATATCCGCCCTACAACGGGGCAGATCGACGACTTGATCGGCGAGATTCAGAAGCGCGTTGCCGTCGGCGAGCGAACGCTCGTCACCACACTCACGAAGCGGATGGCCGAGGATCTCACGGGCTACCTGCAAGATCTGAACGTCAAGGTCAACTACATCCACTCCAACGTCCACTCGCTGGAGCGGCCCGAGATTCTGCGCGACTTGCGGCTCGGTGTTTACGACGTGGTCGTCGGCGTGAACCTGCTGCGTGAAGGATTGGACCTGCCGGAGGTGACGCTCGTGGCCATCCTAGACGCCGACAAGGAAGGCTTCCTGCGGTCAGAGACATCGCTGATCCAGACTATCGGCCGCGCCGCGCGAAACATTCAGGGCAAGGTCATTCTCTATGCCGACACGATCACCGGCTCCATGCAGCGCGCCCTTGACGAAACGAACCGGCGGCGCGAAGTGCAACTCGCCTACAACCGCGAACACGGGGTTGAGCCGACGACGATCGCGAAGGCGGTCCGGGAGACCGTGCGCTCGTATGATGCGGTCGCCGAAATCGTGTCGCAGTACAACGCCGAGCTATCAACTAAGGGCGACCTGCGGGTGGAGGATATTCCGATGCTCATCGGGGCCCTCGAACAGGAAATGAAAGACCTGGCGAAGGCGATGGAGTTCGAAAAGGCGGCCCAGAAGCGTGACGAGATTATTGACTTGCGGAAGCTGATGGGCGTGACGGACGGGAAGATCGGGGTGTCCTCGCGGCGTCGCGTGCGGCGGCATCGGTAAGAGTCACGCGCGTCTGCTTCAGCTTGCAGTCGCCGGTTGGCCCGCTCTGGCGCGAAAGGCACAGGGCATCCTGCGTCACTAGCTCGGGTATCAGTGCCAGATTCCTGGCGGAATAACCAAGAGAGTCGGGCCAGGAGACTCACTGAACTCGAGAATCGCCGCAATATTGTCGGTGACCAGTTGACGCACATGCGCAACGGTGCAGTTGCCAACGCGCAGCCAAACGACTTTGGGCGGCCCCGCAATCACTGCCATGTCAGCAAAGTCTCGGTCCTTCGTTACGATCACAAACCCCTGTTGACTGGCAATCGTCCAGATTTCTTCGTCAGAGGCGGTCTCAAGACCCAGTTGCCCAACATGTTTAGACTCCGGAAACTCCGTGAGTGCGTAGAGCACAGATCGGGGCAAATTCTGGTCGAGAAGGAGCTTCATCGTGCCCGCTCAGTAGGCCATCAGTCGACGTTCACGATCCGCAGCAAACATCAGGCATGCCCGAACGTCGTCCCCTGTCAACTCGGGAAACTCCGTCAGAATCTCATCCGTCGTCATCCCTGAGGCAAGGTACTCAAGCACATCCTGAACGGTGATTCGCAGGCCTCGAATGCACGGCTTGCCGCTTCTCTTTCCGGGCTCCATCGTGATGATCTCGTGGTAATCCACAGAGTGATTATACGACGAAGAGCTACTCCATCAACCACAACTCGTAGTTTCCGCGGTCGGAAACCGCAAGCCGCTCCAGGCCAGCCGCTGCATCCTGAATCCGACCCGCACGCGTGATCACGTACACCGGCCGCTCAACCCCGGCGAGCTCGTCGAACGACTCCACGTCGTGGATCACCCGGTCCAATACAAACGCGAGTGAAGGGTGGCTGGTCTCTTGAAGTTTGGGACGCCCGGTTCCGCGATCCGCCTGGCGACGAGGCATCTGATAGGCCGCAACTTCCTTGCCCTCTCGTTCCAACACCATGCGCGCCATCGCGTGCACCTCGGCGTGGCCCGACAAGCGATACCAAGCGTGCAATCCGGCATTCGCAATCACCGCCATCACCACAACTCCGATTCCCAACTGCCGCCACCGGAACTCGGGCAAATGCACGCCATCTTCCGACCACCGCCCGGCAACTTCGTCAGCGATCAGCAACGCCAAGGGCACAAAGCAGGGCAACACGTAATGGACCAGCTTGGCCCCGCTTAGGGAGAAGAACAGGAATGGGATGGCTGCACAGCTCGCCAGGTAGCGAGAGAGCGCGTCGCTGGTCCAGCGCCTTGGCCAGGCGCTGGGGATTCGGAACGACCAGGGTGCCATCCCCAGCAAGATGATCGGCAAGAAGAAGACAAGATTGATAGGCCCGCCCAGCGTGTGGGCAGCGTCACCACCAGTGAACCGGCGCAGGTTCTGCTCAATGAGGAACTTTTGAACGAACACTTGACCGTCGGCGAGGTAGGCCGGCAGATACCACGACGCGATGACCGCGATGAGCAGCGCAAACCCACCCAACCAGCTACCACGGAATCCTTTGCGAAGTCCGGGCTCGCGCCAGAAAGTCCACACCATCAACGGCGCAAACAACAAGAGCGCAACCGGCCCTTTGGCAAGCACGCCGAGGCCCAAACATGCACCGGTGGCCCACCGCCAACGCGGGTTCCCGACGAGAGATTCATAAAAAGAAAGGCACGCAAAGTTCAACGCAACCACAAGCAACGTGTCGGTCATCATCATCCGACCGAGGCCCACCCACAGCGCCGATGTCGCCAAGATGAACGGGGCGAGGATGGCCACCGCCGGCGACATCCGTCGCTTAGCGAACGCAAAAACACCGGCGGCCGCGAGGAGCGTGGCCAACACGCTAGGCAATCGCCCCCCAAGCTCCGAACCGAACAGCGCCACCGTCGGCTTGGCCAGCCAGTAGAGCAAGATCGGCTTTTCGAACCAGGGCTCGCCGTTGTAGTAGGGCGTGATCCACTCGCCGCGACGATTCATCTCGACAACGACCGCACCATAGAACCCCTCGTCAAGGTCGAACAGGCCGTGGGTCCACCATCCCAACAGGGGAATCAGCGTGGCGATGAGCACCCACAGTAGCGGCTTACGGGCCATTCAAGAGCCGCGCCTCCACCGCCTCGATGAGCGCGTGTAGCGCGAGCATGTGGAGTTCTTGAATGCGATCCGAGGTGCTCCCTGGGGCCATCACGACGCGATCGCACATCGGAGCCAGGTCACCTCCCCCCCGACCGAGGAAGCCGTAGGTTCGGACCCCGCGAAACTGGGCGGCTTTCGCGGCGCGAATCAGGTTGTCCGAGTTCCCGCTCGTGCTGAGCAAGACAAGGATGTCGCCCGAATGACCGAACGCCTCGACCATGCGCGAGAAGACGAACTCAAAGCCGTAGTCGTTGGCAACGCAGGTGAGGTGCGCGGGATCGGTGAAGGCCATTGCAGGGAGCGGCGATCGCTCGTCGCGGAAACGCCCGGTGAACTCTTCCGCAAAGTGGGCAGCGTCAGTGAGGCTGCCGCCGTTGCCGCAAGCGAAGATGCGGCCCCTGTGGCCGAAGCACTCGGCAATCTCGTCAGCCATTGCCTCAAGCGTGGCGAGCACCTCGGGGTCGCGGCGGAACTGGTCCAGCACGGTGGCAGCATCACCGAAAGCGCGTTCAAAGATCACGTTGTGAAGTGTGGCACAGGGAGGAAGCTAGAGGAGCGGATTGACGACCGTTAGCCCATCAATGACCTGCCCGTGCTGAAGGTCTTCTGTGAGCAATACGGTGCAACCTGCCGAGTGCGCCGCCGCGACGATGCACGAATCCCAGAACGAGAGCGCGTGGGACTCCTGAAAAGCGACGGCCTGATCAACGATCTCGAGGGTCAAGCCAACGAAGGCGACTGAACCAAGGCTGGCCAGAACCTCCCGGATCTCGATCGGCGACATGCCGAGTTTCTTGCCGAGGTTGACCGCCAGTTCGCAAACTACTTGTGAGGAAATCACCGCGTGTGCCTGGACTTCCCTGAGCATCGAGATCGCCCGCTCATGCTTCTCGCCGTCGGCGGTGTCCACCGCATAGAACAGGATGTTCGTGTCGATGAAGACCACGCTAGCGCTCGTTGGCTTCGGCCCGACTGAGAGGTCGGCCGTCGGCCGAACGGTGGACGCTCGTTTGGGCCCAATCTAAGAACTTGCCCAGGCCCTCAGCGGACGCCTGGGTCAGAGCTTCTTCAATCACCTCGGACAGACTCATCCCTCGTTCAACAGCGCGGTGCTTTGCCGTCTTGAGAATGCGCTCGTCAAGCATGATCGAAGTGCGAACCTTGCTCATAACTGCATAAACGCATAATTATTGAACTTGGTTCCCGCTGGGATGATGCCCTACGTGAGCCTGCTTAAAGCCCCAGTCTGGGCCACATCTCGTCCACCTTCGCCTTAACGTCGTCAGCCATCTTGATCAGCTTCGGATAATCGCGGTCAAAGCCGTTCTCGCCACGCCACTTGTGCGTGCAATCGAACCCAATCTTGCCCCCAAAGCCGACCGCCAGCGATGCGTGGTCCAAGTGATCCACCGGGCCGCGTGAATGCAATGCATCCCTCGCCGGGTCGCAGTTGGCGCCAATTCGGAACAACACCTCAGCAAAGTCGTGGACATTGCAGTCCTCATCGAACACAAACACGAACTTTGTGAACGCCAGGCCGCCCAGGCCCCAAATCGCGTTCATCACCTTGAAGGCGTGACCGGGATACTTCTTGCGGATCTTCACGAACGCGACGTTGTGGAAACACGCCTCGACCGGCAAGTTCATGTCGATGATCTCCGGCACGGTGAGCTGGATCATCGGCAGGAAGATTTCTTCAACCGCCTTGCCCATCCAGCCATCTTCCATCGGTGGGATGCCGACGATCGTCGCCGGATAGACCGGCTTCTCGCGCATCGTAACCGCGGTCACGTGGAGCACCGGAAATGGCTCGGCGAGCGAGTAGTAACCCGTGTGATCGCCAAACGGTCCCTCAAGGCGGCGCTCGCTCGGGTCCACATAGCCTTCAATGATGATCTCAACATCGGCAGGCACCATCATATCCACCGTTTTCGCCTTGACCAGCTCGACCCGTTCGCGGCGCAGGAACCCCGCGAACAGCATCTCGTCAATGCCCGGCGGCAGCGGCGAGATCGCGGAGAAGGTCAGGGCGGGATCGCCGCCCAGCACCACGCAGACCTCAAGGTTTTGGCCCTTCGCGCCTGCGTCCTCCATCTGCCGCATGCCGGTCTTGTGCATTTGCCAGTGCATGCCACAAGTCTTCTTGTCATGAACCTGGACGCGGTACATGCCGACGTTACGCTTGCCGCTGTTCGGGTCGTGAGTGAACACAAGTGGCAGCGTGATAAACGGACCACCATCTTCAGGCCAACACGTGAGCACCGGAAGCCTCGTCAGATCGATGTCGTCGCCCGTCATGACGACCTCTTGGGAGATCGCCTTGCTTGTGGATTTCGGCGGAACGTGACGCAGATCGCCAAGAAGTTTCGGAAGTTGCTTCAGGGCTTCGAGCGGTCCCTTCGGCACTTCGGGCTTCAGCAATCCCGCGATGCGCTCGGCGTGCTCCTTGAAATCATCGCAGGACAGCGCCATTGACATTCGCTTGCGGGTGCCCATGGTGTTGATGGCCACCGGCATATCGTAGCGCCGGCTGGGAAACGACCCCGCGTGGTGGATGGAAGGGTTGCCCATCACCGCACTCATCGGATTGATCGTGCCCAAGCGCATCTCGCGGCCGATCACCTTCTCGAAGCGCAAGGCCGGGCCACCTGCTTTCATCACGCGGTCGGAAACTTCCGTGATTTCGAGATACGGGCTGATCGGCTCACGAATGCGTTTGAGCTCCCCGGCAGATTCAAGAACATCGAGAAAGTGCTGAAAATCGCGATAAGCCATGCGTCGCTCCAGTCTACGCGCTTCGGCAATCGGTTGGCGGCATCTAACTTTGGCACGGACCTTGCCAATGGACGTGTTGGAGCATTCTGTCCATGACGACCTGGCTTGCAATTCTTGCTATCGGAACTACTTCAGCCCCATCGACCGATTGGGCGGCGACATGCGGTCTACAGGTGAAGCAACTCACCACCGCCGAGGGGACGGTGCACGTGTACCTGCCCGCCCACATTGCTCCGGGAGACACGATCTCGGGGACGGTCTTTGCGTTCGGCAGTGGCGGCAGTATCGCCGAGCGCAATGCGAACACCGCCACGCTGCAGAGCCACGAGCTAACCATCGAAGGCCGCAGCGTGAAGGTGTCGGAGGCGCTGTTTAAATTCCAAGTGCCCGCTTCCGCATCCGCGATTGACATCGTTGTCCGCGACGGAAATGGGGCCGGCGCAGCCACGGGCACCGTGGAAGTCAAGGCGGCTTCTGGCGCGTACACCGGCATGGTAGGGGCTCCGATCGTTGAGGAGGGTTACGCCATTCGAGTTCTCGGCTCGTTTGACGGCGACCGCGATACGACGGAAGCGAAGCTTGATGGCCTTGAGGCGGGCATTCTCGCCGAGAGTCCTCGTGAGTGTGTCGTATCAACCATGAACCGCGGCCCCGGCGAGCATCGGCTCCAAGTCTCGGAGGGTCAAGCATCGCTTGATCAGCAGTTGAACATCGCGCGACTAACGGTCACTCCGCCTTCCGAAGCTCGCGTGGGCAAGAAGTCGTTCATGGACATCGTCGTCGATGGTCTCAAAGATGCCGATCCTCGCGGCTTCCCGCTTCAAGTTGTGCTCAACACCTCAACGCCTGAGCTGTTCGATCCGAAGTCTGTCCTTGCGATCACGATCAACCGCGAAGACATCGTGAATGGCATCTACAAGGGCAAGCTTGAGTTCAAAATGAAGAAGAGGGGCACGTACGAACTCATGCCCCAACTTGTCGCGAAGGCGCCGTAAGATTAGAACAACTGTAGGTAGGGTTCGAATCGGAAGCGCCGGTTTCGGGCGTATCCGGTGATCTCTTGGAGCACTCCAGCTTCCACAAGCCGAGCAACCAAGTTGTTCGCGGCGGCTGGGGTGACGTCAAGCCAGCCGCGAACAGTCGCGACGGTAACGATCGGGTGATCGAACAGCAGGTCCATCACGCGATGCCCGCTACCCGCCGCGCGGCCTAAGCTGGCGGTGACGACAGTTCGATATTCCTCTCGCATCCTAAGGATTTGGCCCGCAGTCTGCGCAGCTTCATCGGCCACCAACGCGACACCTCGCAGGAAGAACTCCAGCCAGCCTTCCCAATCTCCGAGGTCCCGCACCGCTTGGAGTCGCTCGTAATACTCGGTTCGGTGGAGCTTGAAGTAGTGTGAGAGGTAGAGGACCGGATAGGCCAATCGCTTTCTCTCGGTAAGGAGAAAGGAGATCAGAAGCCTACCCACACGCCCATTGCCGTCGAGAAACGGGTGAATCGTCTCGAACTGGGCATGGGCGAGACCCACCTGAACGAGCACAGGCAAGTCACTTCCTGAGTGCAGGAAACGCTCCAGTTCGGCAAGCGCGGGCGCAACCTCGTGCGGTGGTGGCGGAACGAATGTTGCTTCACTGAGCGTGCAGCCGGCCGGTCCAATCCAGTTTTGGGAGGTGCGCAACTCTCCGGGAGTAAGATGTCCGCCTCGAACTCCGAGCATCAGTTTCTCGTGGATCTCCCGAATCAAGCGGGTCGAGATCGGGAGATTCTCAAGTCTTGCCAAACCGTAGTTCATTGCCGAAACGTAGTTAATGACTTCGTTCACGTCTCGGGGAGTGTCGGGGTCTTTGAGCTGAGCTTCGGCCGCCAAGAGGTTCTGAAGGGAGCTTTGGGTGCCTTCGATTTGACTTGACAGCACGGCCTCTTTGCGAACGTACATGTAAACGAAGAGGTCGGGGTTGGGAAGCGTGAAGATGGAACCGTCCAGCCTGCCAAGTGCGTAATCCGCCTCGGATAGGCAGGACTGCAGGTGCGCAAGCTCAAGTGCAGGCACCGGCGGCAATGGGGCGGGCAGGAACGCGCGATAGCCGGTTGGTTGCTGCCGGTATCGTCCGGACCGAGATTCCATGCTATCTCCCGCGTTTATCATGCGACTAACCGCTGTCCATATTCAATCCTACGTTGATTATGGCTCGAAATGTCGCCTGTCTTCAACGCAGCGTTTACTATGGCCCTCAGGGCTGATCGCCGCGGCCGTTCTTGCCGCGGAATCGACGCTCCTCAAACGCAAGGAGATACTCCACTTCCGGCGTGGTCGGCACCTCGCGCCGCACGGTCTCGATCGCTCGGGTCAGCCCGAGCTCCGACTTGAACAGCAGCTTGACCGCTTTGTGGAGCGACATGCGGGCCGGCTGGGTGATGCCAATGCGACGTAGGCCAACCGCATTGATATCCAAAACCTGATCGCGGCCAACGGCCACGACAAACGGAGGAACGTCGCGCGCAATCCCCGCCATGCCCCCCACCATCGCCGCTCGCCCCACCCGCACGAACTGATGGACGCCCACCATGCCGCCAAACGTGACATAGTCTTCGATCGTCACGTGGCCCGACAACCCGACGTTGTTCGCTAGGGTAACGAAATCGCCAATCGTGCCGTTGTGGCCAATATGGGTATAGGCCATGATGTAACAGTCATTGCCGATGGTCGTGCGTTTTCCGTCGCCGGTTGCGCGGTGGATCGTGCAGTATTCGCGGATCACGTTGCGATCGCCAATCACCAGTTCGGTGTTCTGGTCCTCGCTATACTTGCGATCCTGCGGGTCTCCGCCAAGGATTGCGCCCTGCCCCACGTAGTTGTCGGAGCCGAGCGTGGTGCCCGACTTTACGGTGACGTGCGAGTCGAGAACGGTGTTGTCGCCGATTCGAACCTTGGCCTCGACATAGCAGAATGGGCCCACCCGCACCGACTCAGCGAGATCGGCTTCGGGATGGACAACGGCAAGCGGGTGAACTTCGGCCACTTAGATTCCTAGCTTCATGAGTTTGAACGTCAGCTCCATTGAGGCCACCGGCTCGTCCCCCACGTACGACTGCCCTCGGATGCGACCGATCTGGTTGCGATACCACATCAGCTCCATTTCGCTGCGCAGTTGATCTCCTGGTACCACCGGCCGACGGAACTTCACGTCGTCGATCGCTCCAATCAGCGGAACGAAGCCCTTGTTGGCCTCATCGCCGAGGATCATGCACGCGCCCGCCTGGGCCATTGCTTCTACGATGAGCACCCCCGGCATGATTGGCAACCCCGGATAGTGACCTTGGAAGAACCCTTCATTGATCGTCACGTTCTTGATTCCGATGCACGATTTCATCGGCACAAGCTCGATGATTCGGTCCACCAGCAGCATCGGGTAGCGATGCGGCAGGTACTCCATGATCTTTTCGACGTTCATCACCACGCGTGGTTGTACCCGTTTGAGGGAATCGAAACCGCGACTTGCCGAATCGCGTAGTATGCGACTAGCCTCATGTGGATCGCCGACGCCGCCCGAAGCCGAGAAATCGACCAACTGGCGCAATCAGAATACGGAGTCCCCAGCTCGGTTCTCATGGAACGAGCCGGGCTTGCCGTGTTTGACGCGGTTCGTGAGCTCCTTCCCGAAGGCGGGCGCGTGACCGTGTTTTGCGGCCGAGGCAACAACGGCGGCGACGGCTTCGTGGTGGCGAGAGCGGCCCACGAGGCGGGGTTTGACGTCGATTGCCTCGTGGCCGCCGACGTAGAGCGGATCTCGGCCGACGCAGGCCACCAACTTTCGGCGGCCAAGAGTCGTGGGGTCGACCCCATTTTCGTCGGAGACGCGCGCTATGAGCGTCGCCTTGCTGCGCTTGGATCGCGGGACTTGATTGTAGATGCGCTCCTCGGCACCGGCGCGGGCGGGGAGGTTCACGGTCCTGTTGAGCATGCCATTCGCGCGATTAACCGCTCCGGAGTTCCCGTGGTGAGCGTTGATGTGCCTAGTGGCATCCACACTGACACCGGTGAAGAACTGGGCGAAAGCATATGGGCGCTGCGGACCGTCACGTTTGGCTTGCCGAAGCCCTACCTGTTCCAAGGCATCGGCATTGAGCACGCGGGCTACTGGACCGTGGCCGATATCGGATTCCCGCCCGAACTTCTGAGCGAACCCACCGACGCCCGTGTGCTGGACCGCGAGTGGGTGGGGCATCTTCTTCCCGAGCGGCTCCGGGCAAGCCACAAAGGCGACAATGGCTCGGTCTTGATCGTTGCGGGCTCAAATCGCATGCGCGGAGCGGCCGTGCTCGCCGCAAGGGCTGCCTTACGGTCGGGCGCAGGTCTGGTGACGGTGGCGGGAGTTGAGAGCGTGTGCGCGGCGGTCGCGGCCAGCTCGCCGGAGGCCCTGCTCCTTCCGCTCCCCGAGAACCATGGCGTTATCAGTGCCGACGCTTCGAGGATTCTGCTGGAACAACGCGACCGATACGACGCGGCCCTCTTCGGGCCCGGTCTGACGCACGACGAACCGGTCGCCGAGTTTCTCAACAAAGTCTGGCGAGAGTGGGATCGCCCCTGCTGCGTCGATGCCGACGCCTTGAACTGTGTGGCCCGCGGGGTCAGCCTTCCGGCCGGAGAGTGTGTGCTGACACCCCACCCCGGCGAGATGGGACGGCTCCTGCATTCGAGCGTTGCCGAAGTTCAAAGCGACCGTTTCCGAGCGGTGATGACCGCTACAACCAAGTTCGGTAAGACGTCGCTTCTGAAAGGCCCCTACAGTGTCGTCGGTGAAGCGTTTCAGCCCATGCTGGTGAACAGCACCGGGAATCCGGGCATGGCCTCCGCCGGGATGGGCGATGTGCTCGCTGGCATCATTGCCACGCTGCTCGCTCAGGACCTTCCCGCATACTACGCGGCCGCCGTAGGCATGTTCTGGCATGGATTCGCCGGCGATGAATGCGCAATGCAAATCGGCCCCGTTGGCTTCACGGCGCGGGATGTGGCCGAGATGTTGCCCGCCGCCCGTGCTAGTATCACAGCATCGTGCGACGGTTGTGCCTAATCCTACTCTTGGTTCCGGCGCTCGCAGGCGCGGAGACGATCACGCTTAAGTTCGGCGCGGCTTCCGAGCGGATCGTTGACGTCGTCGAAGCGCCAACGGCGAAGCTCAGCCAAACGACCACGACTGAACGTGAAGTGCGTGTCGAAGCTTCCGGCGACATGTGGGTGCGGGTCGTTGATCTGACGAGCGGCAACATGGCTGCGCGCAAGGCCGCCGAACTCAAAGGGGCGTGGGCGGTCCAGCCTGCAGACTACAAGCGCATCGGCGAGGTGCGCGTTCGAGTCGAACAAGGCGATGCGCCCCTCGAGGTGGGCTCGGTTGCCGTCGGCTCGGTGACCGAACTGCTCATGGCCGGTTCGAAGGGCGAGGTCGCGTTCTTCGGCGTGCCGATCGGGAAGGTTTCGGTCTCAGTCAGCTACCCCGATGGCGAGTCGACCAAAACGTCCACGATGGGGTTTGACGTCCCCACGCAACGCGATCTCAGCGTGCCGAAACTGGTGATGACCGTTGCCGGGCGCGCGACCGCGATGCCTGAGCCCGCACCCGCGGACCCCAACCGGCTCCCGCCCCCCAAGGACGCACCCGCCCCGACCGGCATCCTCGGCAACATCATCGCCATGCTGTTTGCGGCGGCGGCCGCTCTCGCGGTGCTGTTTTTCGGCCTCAAGTGGATCTATGGCAACCAAGACAAAGCGAAGGACGCGCTAACCAAACTCGGCGTCCAGGTGCCCGATCCGGTCTCGGCTAATGACCCCGCGCCGCCTCCGGTCGCCGATCCCTTCCCGCAGCCGATCACCCCGATCGTTCTGGACCCTGCCCCGCCCATTGCAGTGACGCCCGTCGTTCTCGGCGGCGGAACCCTCAGCCTAGTCGGAGCAGCCGGGATCTTCGAGCTCAGCGAGGGCGTTCATGTCATCGGCCGCGAGGCGGGACTGACGATCGCCCTCGTCGGCGAGTCCACGGTTTCGCGCCGCCATGCAGAGATTGTGCGGACGGGCGACTCGATCATCGTGCGCGATGTCGGAAGCACGAACGGCACATTTGTAAACGGTGCTCGGCTTGCGGGCGACCATCCGCTACGCTCGGGCGACCGCGTGCAGTTCGGCTCCGTAGCATTTGAAGTGAAATCTTCATAACCACTTGCATCGCAGGACTCTTTCCTGTATACTAGCGTCCACTATGTCGGAGAAAACCATCAGCCCCGAAAAGGAGCGCGCACTCGAGTCGGCCCTCAGCCAGATTGAAAAGGCCTTTGGCAAGGGGGCAATCATGCGCCTGGGGCAGGGTGAGCGCGAAGCGATTGAGGCCATTCCCACCGGGTCACTCTCGCTCGACATGGCGCTCGGCGTAGGCGGACTCCCCAAGGGCCGCGTCACCGAAATCTACGGCACCGAGTCGAGCGGTAAGACCACACTCGCTCTGCACGTCGTCGCCGAGGCACAGAAGCGCGGCGGGCTGGCCGTGTTCGTCGATGCGGAGCACGCGCTCGACATTGAATATGCGCGTGCCATGGGCGTAGATGTGGACCGACTCTATGTTGCCCAGCCGACCTCCGGCGAGGAGGCCCTGGAAATCATGGACGCGATGATCCGATCTGGCGCCGTCGATGTGGTCGTGCTCGACTCGGTCGCCGCTCTCGTCCCCAAGGCGGAAATCGAAGGCGAGATGGGCGACTCCCACGTCGGCATCCAAGCGCGAATGATGTCGCAAGCGCTGAGAAAGCTCGGCGGCAGCATCAACAAATCGAACACCGCCGCGATCTTTATCAACCAGCTCCGCGAGAAGATCGGCGTCATGTATGGCAACCCGGAAACAACTCCCGGTGGTCGCGCGCTCAAATTCTGGGCGTCGGTCCGGTGGGAAGTTCGCCGTGGCGATGCGATCAAGCAAGGCACCGAGCAGATCGGCGCGCGGATGAAGGTGAAGATCGTGAAGAACAAGGTCGCGCCGCCCTTCCGCACCGCGGAGTTCGACGTGATCTTCGGCCGTGGCATCTCACGAGCGGGTGACTTGCTCGACGTCGCCGCGGTCCGTGGGTTCGTCACGCGAGCTGGCACCTACTACAACTACGGCGATCAGCGACTCGGCCAGGGCCGCGACAACGCCCGCCAGTTTCTCGACGAGAACCCGTCCATCTTCCAAGAGCTTGACGCCAAGGTTCGAGCGATCTTCGCCGCCGAGCGGCTTGCCGCGCTGAACAACCTCCCATCAGACACCGACGAAGAGGAAACGGCGGACGAGTAGCAGCGTGTCGGATCGCGATAAGGCGCTTCGCTGGGCGCTCCGTGCGCTCGGCAAGCGGGAGTATTTCCGCGAGGAGCTTCGCCAGAAGCTCGCGGCACGCGGGTTTGAGGACGCGATCGTCGACGAGGCTCTGGCCATCCTCTCCGAGCAACGGTTGCTCAGCGACTCGCGTGCAACCGAAGCCCTCATCGTTTCGCGATCGGGCAAGCGAGCCGTGGGGCGAGAGGCCCTCCAGGAAGAGCTCCTCCAACGCGGAGCTGATGAAACCAAGTTGGAGCTTGCCGAACGAACCGACGAGCAAGAATTGGCCATCATGCTCGAGGTGATTGCGAAGTTTGAAGATCGAGCACGAGCGGGGCGGCTCTTGGCGCGGCGAGGGTTCGACCCGGACCTCATCGCGTCCGTGCTTGAGCGGCACTTTGGCGAGGAAGATTGATGGAGTTCGCACTCGGACTTGGCGTGGGCATGTTGGCGTTGCTGATTGCGCGCCTGGTGCTTGTGCGCAAGGTCGAAACCACCATCGCGGAGCTACCACCCGCCGAACCCGCCACGCCCGTGGTGGATACATCGCGTGAACGAGCAGCGATTGCCGGCGAGCTTGCCGCATACGAGGCCGAGCAACGCGAACAGATTGAGCGGCGCGTTCGCGATCTTGCCCTCACGACGCTGCAGCGACTTCACCTTGAGGTGGTGCCCGAGGCGTCGACCGACGTCGTTACCCTCCCCGCCGAAGACATCAAGGGGCGGCTGATCGGGCGCGAGGGGCGGAACATCCGCGCCTTCGAACAAGCGACTGGCGTGGACTTGATCATTGATGACTCGCCCAACACCGTCGTCCTCTCATGCTTCGACCCCTACCGCCGAGCCGTCGCGCGGCGTTGCCTGGAGCAGCTCATCACCGAGATCAAGGTGCATCCGGCGCGCATCGAGGCGGCCTACGCCGAAGCCAAGCAGCAGATCGACCAGCGGGTCCGCGAGGTAACCGACCGGGCGGTGGCGGAGGTCGGCATCAAGAAGCTGCCCGCGCCGATTCGCGAGGCGCTCGGCAAGCTCCACTTCCGCACGAGCTACGCGCAGAACGTGCTCGCCCACTCCGTGGAGGTCGCGCAGATGTGCGGGATGCTGGCGGATGCGCTGGGGCTGAACCGCGAGGTGGCGGTTCGAGCGGGGTTGCTTCACGACATTGGCAAGGGCCTGCCGCCGGAGTGGGAAGGGCCGCACGCGCTGGCGGGAATGCGATTCTTGGCTTCGCACGGAGAGGCGGAGGCGGTGACGCATGCGGTGGGTGCCCACCACCGGGAGATCGCGCCCTCGACACCCGAGGCGGAAATGGTGATTGTTGCCGACGCTTTGTCGGCGGCGCGGCCAGGGGCGCGGCGGGAGAACTTGGAGCAGTTCATGCAGCGGATGGCGGCGCTGGAGGCGGAGATTGGCGCGCACCCGGGGGTGGATCGGGTGTTCGCGGTTCAGGCGGGACGCGAGATTCGGGTGGTGGTGCGTCCGGATGAGATTTCGGATGGGGCGACGGCGAGTTTGGCTCAGCAGCTTGCGGAACAAATCGCGGCCGACCACCGCTTCCCCGGCCAGATCAAGGTGACGGTGATCCGCGAGGTTCGCTCCGAGTTTACGGCGGGGTAGTACGCTTGCTAGAACCTGATCCCATATTCCACCATGATCTTCCAGGGGCGATCCTGGTCCATTCCAATACTAAAACTGAAACGGCGTAGGGCTCGGTTGCGGAAAGGTGGACGATAACTCAGGCGAACTTCCCACTTCGGTTTAAAGCCCGGCAGAGGATTCGAGATTTGGCGTCGGCCGCTGAGCACCAGATCGCGTCCCAGCGACATCGCGGCCGTCACCGAGAGCTGATCGAACGTGTTGTATTCGACGTTGAGATAGTCGAGTCCCAGCTGATCGGCCAGGCGTTCGGTCAGGCCTCCCGCAACGTAGGGCAAAGCGATTCCGATGAGGGCTGACTGAAGTTGACGATCCGCCCGGAAGGTCTCGCCTCGGCGTCCGCCGAGCACGTCGCCCTGGCCAAGAATCGCGAGAATCCGATCCTGACTCAGGTCAGGCGGGTCGCTTTGGGCGGACAACTGAAGACCGTTTTCTTGAAGCAAATCGCCGGCAATCGTGAGAATCACGTCGTACCGTTCCACGTTCCCAGTGAAGCTCTCGGCGGAAACTTGCGTGCGTCCGACCATGTCGATCTCGGCGCGGGCCACCGGGATGCCGTTGGGCCCGGCGCGGTAGGTGATGTTGATTTCGCCCCCCGGCTCAATATTGATGCGTGCGTTGGGGAGCCGGATTGAGCCCCGCTCGACGATCAGGGTGGAGGTGAAGTCTGGTTCGCTGAGCGTGCCGGTGAGGCTTGCGGAGCCGCCCAAGTAGAAGTCGCCCGTGCTCATCCGCAAGCGCATCAAATCAGTCGCCAAAATCGAGACGTTGAACCTCGGGTCGATCGGAAGCCTTGTGGGCACCCCACCCTCGGCAAGGGTGGAGGGAGGGGCAGCATTGACTGCACTCATGAGAAGCTGACCCGTGATCTCGGGCTGCCGTAAATTTCCGCCAAGGAGCAATCCGCCCCCGAGGGTTGCCGTGAGGGGCCCCTGGGTCGGATCGTTGTAGGTGACCTTGAGGTTGCTGAGCTGGAGCGAGCCGAACAGTTGGCTCATCACAAGGGTATCGCCGGTCGATTGGAAGAGATCGGCGAGATTGCCGAAGTTCACGCCTGCCTCTTCGATCGCGAGCGTGCCACCCTCGCTACCCTTGGCGGTCGCGGAAATGGTCGCCGTCTCGCCGTTGAACCGCGTTTGCAGGTCTAGATCCTGCAAGGTTGTCGCGAGTCCCTGATAGGCGAACTGCTTCGCTTTGGCTTCGGCGCTTCCGGTGACCTTCAGGTCGTCTCGAAGACCCCGCACAATCACTTGACCGCGGACCGAGCCCTCGGTGCGGCCCACATCGAGGCCAGGCAGAAAGTCGGTAAGGGTGTTAAGGGGGCGATCCGGTAGGGTCAGTCGCGCCAGAATTTCGCGATCGGCCGGAATCTCGAATGGGTACCGGAACGGGATGTTGGCCTCGATCGGGCCGGTAAAGCCGTCGACATTGTAAGCGCCCGAGGCCACGATCTCGCCATCGCGAATTGAGATGGTGTCGAGGTCGATCCGCCTAGCTCGAGCGTTAGGGTCCTGCAGCTCGATGCGTGTGCCGGGCCAGGGTCGAACCACGGGAACCTCGGGCGCTTCGTCATAAGACAGCGAGGCTTGAATCTCCGGCGAGCGTGTCGGCCCACGAACCAAGAAGGGGAGGTCTGTCTCGCCACGGATGCGCGCGAACAACGGGTTGAGGGCGGCAAACCAGGACCAGTCGAGATCGTTGATTTCACCATCGATTGAGATTTCACCCTCTTCCTCTATTCGAGCCTCGCTCAGGCTCACCCGCACGGGACCGTCCTTCCAGAGAAACTCGTCGACGGTCCAAACGCGATCCGTCCTCGCGAACTTCGTGGTGAATACTCCAGCATCTTGACCCTCGAACTTGAGGCTGCCGACGGCGAGCGTGGGGACTTGCAGGTCCAACTGATCGAAGGTGCCGGAGAGTCGCGCGCTAAGATCAAGTTCGCCGGATAGCGTGTCCAGCTTCTCAACCACGTCGGGGCTGACACCCGACTCGTTCAGGTATCTGCGGAACGATTTGTATAAGACTGAAACGTCAAAGTTATTTGCAATTACATCTCCACTGACAGCTCGCGTCGATTCATCAAAGCTCACTTTGGGCACTTCGACGTAGGCGTTAAGGTCTCCCAAGAAAAGCGAAGCGTCCCACTGCCCGTTCGTTTTGGTCAGCATCAGCGGCCCGTTACCAAGAAACGCTTGATTGACCCGCAGGCCCGTGAGTTGTCCTTCGGAGGTGAGTGACTGCACTTGGCGCTCCGCAAATGACCCTTGGAACCGCCCGTCCAGTGTTCCGCCGAGCGCAACATCAAGTGGCAAGTCTCGAACGAGAGGGGCAAGAGCAAACTCCTTGGCGAAGAAATCGAACGTACCGCTTTCGTCGTCCAGTGAGAAGAGTGCGGAACCCGAGAGTTGGCCAGATTCGCTCGTGGCGATGACATTCTCGATCGCGAGCTTGCGATCCTTGATCTTGGCCCGCGCGGTCACGTCGCCGAAACGAATCTCAGAGACCACCAGCGTCTCGGCCGCAATGTCGGCTTCGAGGATCGGTGACTCCAAGGTGCCCGCCAGGGTGGCCTGATTGATTCGAGCGATGCCGGAGATTCCCTCCGGGGGATAGTCGGCGAGGTTGACCCCGGTGGTCGTGAAGTTGCCCGAGAGAGCGAGATTGCCGAAGCTCAGTCCGAACGCGCCCCTGGCGGTAGCTCCACGTTTGAACGCCAGCACCTCATCGGCTTCCAGTCCATCGCGGTCAATCAAGACGTTTCCGCGGGCATACGGAAGCGTCTGTCCGGCGGCTTGGGCCCCGAACAGCTCCAGCTGACCCTCGGCATAAGGCGCGTCGAACGACCCTTCAATCCGACCTGAGAAAGCGGCCGACGCCTGAATCGCCTCGAAAAAACTACCGAGGGGCACGCTCGTCGCGAGCACATCGAACCCCAGATTGCGCCCCTTGAGGTCAACTTCTCCACGGGCATACGCGGTGCCCGAGGGGCCCACCACGGTCAGCCGATCCACCTCGATCCCCGAACCGCGGAGTTGAGCGGCAACTTCAAACCGACCCAGACGAGCATCGTAGCCTTGCGCCCGCGAGGTTGCACGGCCCGTCGCACGCAGTTCAACACTCGGCTGGTCCAACTTACCGGTCACCGCAAGACGAGCTTCGCCGGTGCCTTCCAAAAGCTCAAGTCCGAGGCGCCGCGCCAGGGTGCCGAGGTCAAATCGCGGTGACGACAGGTGCCCGGAGATCGAGTTTGAGCGGAGATCGAGGGCGAGGGCGCCAGCCATGGTTGCCGTCGCGTAGCTGCCATCGAGTTCGTTCAACAGCAACCGATCGCCCTCGTAGCTCAGTCGCGCAGAAACGGCTTGGACCGTCTCGCCTCCGAAGGTGAGTTGATGTGCCGACACGGTTCCTTGAGTCGTCCAGCCGGCCGGTTCGCGGTAGTCAATCCAGCCCGTGTAGACCACGTTGCGGAGGCCGAGATCGTTCGGTAGCGAGGCCCTAAGCAACTTCGGAACCCGGCGTTGATCAGGGGTCGTGGCCGTGACGGCACCCCCTACCCGAAGTCCGTCTTCCCAGTTGATCGTTCCCCGGAAGTCGCCTCCGAAGGGTCCATCCGCGAAGCTGAGCTCACCTCGCAACCCCGCCTCGCTCACTAGGACATTGGCCATCGTCGAAGTCGCAGCGATGTCCGGACCAAACGAGAAAGGCCCTGTTTCGGCTCGCAGCTTGCCCACTACGCGGACGGGTTTCTTCGGGGCGACGACGAGCCGCATGGGTCCCCACACGCGCCCTTGAGACAGGTGCAAGTCTTTCAACTCTGGAAAGTCTCGACCCTCGGGCATCCTGGCAAATCGCTTCAAAAGCTCGGCGACTTCAAGGCCGTCAAACTGTGCCTCGGCTTCAACGCCAAGCTCGAGTCCTCCGCGAAGGGCGACGCCGACGTAACCCGAGTGCTCAATCTTCAACCGGCCGGACGCCATCCAGGAGCCGCCTCGGCCATCGACGCGAAGCCGCGGAGTGCTCACCCAACGGCGCCAAGGCTCTCCGCCAGCGTGATCCTCCCACAGCACAGAGAGCCGCCCAATGTCGACGCGGTACGCGACTTCCGAGGTCGGTTCCTCCGTTGCGGGAGGTGCCCAATCGAGAAATCGGAAGCTACCATCGGCCTTGCGTTCAACACGCAAGGTTACGTCGCGCGCCCGCACTCGGATTGGCTTCGCACCCGGCACAAAGTCCTCAAGAAAGAGCTCGTTGACCTCAACGACGGGATTCTGATCTGGATCGCGCACGACAATGCCGCGAAGCTGGAGCGTATTGCGCGGAATGCTCCACCGATAAGAGTCAGCCCGCGCCGTGAGCTTTCCGCCGGGAGAATCGTAGGTGTAGACAATAGGCGATCCGCCAGCGGCGAGCGCAACGACGCACGACGTCAAAAACGACGCTCCCCATCCCGCAAGGATGGCCACCGGCACGACCACGCTGAGCCACGCCACAAGTCCGAGGGTAATGCGCAAAGAGTCTCTTGCCTATTCTGACGTTTTCATTAGAGCAGCGACTTCTCTTTCACGTGGAAATAGAAGCTCACCAGCGAAGACGCGAGGTCTTGAGGCTCGGACTCTAGGTGGTGCAATCCCGCATTTGTGAGTTCGGTGCCGGCCTCGCGACGGTCCTCAACGAACTGGAGAGCTGACGCCTTTTGAAAGAACGAACCCGGATCTTCCGGAGCGGCCTCGACCAGTTCCTGCAGACGCGGATCGGCAACCCGAGCGGTCAACACAATGTGTCGCCGACCCAGCGAACCCAGCGCCGCGCCGAGTCGGCGGCCCTCGGCACCCGTCTCGATATCAGTAAAGTTGACGATGAGCGAGCGACGCTTCCAGCGCGCCGACAAGTAACTGAAGGCGCCGACGGGGTCGCTTTCAACCGGATCGGCAAGCAAGTCGTGGACGGCTTCGATGATGAAGCCCACCTGATTTCGCCCCTTACGAGGGGGGATATAGCGGTGGACGCGATCCGAATAGACCAATAGCCCGACAAGGTCACCCGCAACGCTCGCGGCGTGCGTGAGCATCAAGAGCGCGTCGAGGATATGGTCAAGCTTGGTGACGCCATTGACTTCGGAGAGCATCCGTCGACCGATGTCGATCGCTATAATGACCGGCTGATTTCGCTCCTGCTCGTACTGGCGCACGATCAACTTGCCCCGCCGAGCGGTTGCCTTCCAGTCGACTTTGCGGATGTCATCACCGAGGGCATAGTCCCTCAGGGACTCGAACTCGGAACCAAGTCCACGCATGCGAGAAACGCGAATTCCAAGATCACGAAGCTTGCCCTTTTGCTTCAGCAGGTCAAACTCGCGGAGGGCAAGCACGTTCGGATAAACGCGGACGGGTTGCTCCGTGGGCAGCTTGATCTGCCGCTCCACCAATCCCAGCGGGCATGCGATGCGAAGGAACGTACCCCGGAAGAAATCGGCACCGCGAAAGGGCGGCGTCGTTTCGTAGACGAATTCTCGCTCGTCTCCGGGAAGAAGCCGCAGTGGGAACTCTGATCCCTCGGTATGGAACGAGGCGGGCGCTTCGTCTCGAATCCTGCCCAAAAGTGGCTCAACCCCTTCGTGGGTGAGGGTAAGACGAATCCGATTAGGTGTGCGGACGGATAGCACCGGGTCAAATGAGCGGACCGCGCGGAGTTGCGACGTGTCAGGGCTCATCCGCCAAGTGATGTAAGCAACCACCAAGAGAAACCCGTTATAAACGAAGATGATCCAAGCTTGACCGGCCGACGCGCTAACGGCCGCAACCGGAATACCGGCCGCAACCAGAGTCCAAAGTCGCTTGGTGGGAATCATACGGTAGCATCCCCAGTATGGCCCACGAGCTCGCGGTGTTGAGTCCTGAGAAGACCATCGTGACCTATCGGATCGCGGGTCTCGCAACGCGCGTCATTGCCCAGCTTCTTGATTGGTTCATCATCGCCGTCGTGACGATCATGGTGGTTGCCGCCTCCTCCGAGTTGCCCGACCCCTATGGCGGAGCGATCGCCGCGATCGTTGCCAGCATCGGATGGCTCGCCTATTTCACGATACTCGAAGGCCTGAACAACGGTCAAACCGTGGGAAAGATCGCCGCCAACATCCGGGTTCGAATGGCGGACGGCACGCCGATCACGTTTCTCGCGGCCGCTGGTCGCAACTTTCTGCGTATCGCGGACATGCTTCCGCCAGCCTTGGGCATCCTTGCGATCTTCAGCAATCCCAAGGGTCAACGGCTTGGCGACTTTGCCGCGAACACGATCGTCGTCATGGAGAAACGAGGCGAGGCGGTATTTGTCGAGCGACCTCATGAGTATGGACAGCATCCATTAGAGGCCGAAGTCGGCGACCTCCGATCCGTAACGCTGGAAGAGTATGTGGCCCTGCGACAGTTTTGCGATCGGTTTCCGTTCCTACCCACGTCCGTTCAGAACAAGCTCATTCGTGAGGTCTGGATGCCGATCGCACAGCGGCGGAACATCCCGATGGTCCCCGGTGCCCATCCCGTTTCTGTGGCCGAGGCCGTGGTTATGAAGATCGGACGCGAACGAGGTCTGCTGTGAATACGATCCCCAAAACGCCTGGGGAAAGAGTGGACATCACTGGGGAATGGGTGCCGCAAGGTGAGAGCGGTCAACAACTCGCTCACCAATTCCGAGCTTTCCCACGCACCTTTCCCCAGGGGGCAAATCTCCTGTCGAGTTCAGTAATCGGACCGATTGGCAGGTTATCCCCACATAGGTGGCGTCTAAGAATAAGAACAGAATTTGAATGAAAGAAGATCTTCTTACAGAGAAGGCGGTGGATACCTTCCGTCTGACAGGTCTCGTGGTCGAGGGATTCCGGAACTATCGGCATCTTGAGATGACGCCAGAGCTCGGCTTTCATGTGATCTCGGGTCCCAATGCGCAAGGAAAGACCAATCTTCTTGAGGCGATCTCCTTGATCTCGACAACACGTCTGCTCCGAGGGATGCGCGATCACGAAGCCATCCGCGAAGGCGAAGACCGTTTTCGCGTGGAAGGTTCCATTTGTGAGGGGCGAACGAGCCTATCGATGACTCTTGAGCGCGGGGGTCGAAAGCGGGCTCTCTTGAATGGCGTGGGATTATCGCGTGCGGCCGATCTGATTGGTCGACTGCCTTCCGTGTGCGTGAGCGCGCTTGATCTACCGCTGGTTAGTGGAGAGCCGAGCGAACGCCGCATGTTCCTCGATCTCGAACTCAGCCAGGTGTATCCTGCCTATCTTAGGGCGTTGTCTCTGTTCAAACGGGCCCTCGAACAGCGAAACGCCCTTCTCAAGCAAGCCCAAGAACGCTATGTGCCGGGCGAGAACTTCCACGCGTGGGAAGCCCAGATGGCGACGTACGGCGCGTCGTTGCGTGAGTATCGGGTCCGATTCGTTGCCGAGTTGTCTCCGATCGCTTCGCAAGTTCAGTCCGAGCTGGGCGAAGGCGAGTCGCTTGAACTGAGCTATGTGGCCAAGGATGATGCGTTTGATGCCGCGACGTACGAGTCGGTCTTGGAGCAGGGTCGGGCAACCGACATCGCCCGCGGCACCACCACACTTGGTCCGCACCGAGACGACCTTGCGATTCGGATCGCGGGCAAGGAAGGTCGGCTCTTCGGTAGTCAGGGCCAGCAGCGCAGCGCAGTGATCGCACTGAAACTCGCGACCCTCGAGTTGGTTCGCGACAAATTGGGCGAACCGCCGGTGTTGCTTCTGGATGACATGCTCTCCGATCTTGACGCGGGTCGACGTGAGCGGTTGTGCAGTTGGGTTGCGGATCATGCCGGTCAGGCGTTCTTGACCTGTACAGAGGCGGCAGCTGCCGGGGACCGGATCTTGGACAGATCTCGGGTTTACGCGGTCCAGGAGGGCACGCTGAGGCCTTTATGAAGCGAATGTCAGGATTGCTCGGCGACGCGATCAAGCGCCGAGAGGTGCTCCGTGCCGCGAGAGCGCAGCGCGTGTTGCGCGAGTGGCCGGAGGTTGTGGGTGAGGTGCTGGCGGCGCGGTCACATCCGGACCGCTACGAGCAAGGCACTGTGTGGGTGTCGGTGACAGGTTCGGCGTGGGCGCAGGAATTGCGGATGCGCGAAAGCGAGATCCTTGCCCGATTTGCCGAGCGCTGTGGCGATCCCCACTTGATCGTGAGTCTACGGTTTGGAGTTCGGCCGCTCCCGGAAGATGAACCTTGGGAACGGCCGAAGCCCCGGGTCCCGGACCCTGCGCTCAAGAACATGTCGATTCGCGAAATTGCGGAAAGGACGCTGGCCAAGCTGGAACGTCAGAAGGCTCCGCCGAGCAACGACGACAAGAACGGCACATCCTTGTAATCGTCCTTGAACACCGGCCCCATGCGAATCACGACAAGGTTCTGCTTGGGAAGCAGATAGAGCCGCTGTCCACCCTTACCGGCGGCCATCGCGAAGTCTGCCTTGGTGGTGCCCTTTCGGAAGAGGGCGGTGGTATCGGCCGTCAACCAGAACGACATTCCGTAGCCGGGGTTAGCATGTCCGGGTCGATAGCATTCCTCCAGAAGCTTCGACGGGAGGATCTGCTTGCCCTCCCAGTTGCCTTTCTGCAGGAGCATCTGCCCGAGCGTTGCCCAGTCGCGGGCGGTCATCGCGGCACCGCCGGGCAGGGCGATCTCGCCGCCTTCGGTCTTCTTCCAGCGGGCGCTTATGCCGAGCGGTTGCATGATCCGGCGGTTCAGGTAGGCCTCAACGGTTTCCTTGCCCAGCTTCTTGGTGAGCACCGCGCCGAAGGTGAGGAAGGGGTAGGGGCCATAGTGGAATCGCGTCTCCGGTTGAACCCGGATGGGCTGATTGGCGGCTTCGGCATACGACTCCCAGTTCGAGTCGAGCGCGGCGCTTCCGCCCATCATGCCGCTCTCGAGGCTGAGGAGCTGGCGGATCGTCACCTTGGACTTGATCGGGTCGGACTTCCACTCGGTGAGCGTGTCGGCGACTTTGTCGTCGAGCGATTTGAGCAGACCGTCTTGGACGGCGGCAACCGCGAGAAGGCCGGTGAAGCTCTTCGACCCGCTGGCCAAGGCGTGCGGCATGTTCTTGCCCCACCGGTTGTACTTCTCGAAGACGATCTTGCCGTTCTGCATCACGAGCACGGTGTGCGATCCGGATTCGGACGCCACCTTCCACGCGGCATCGAAGTTGAGCTTGGGCGTCGTGGTCAAAAGCAACAGGGCGGCAATCATGTCGCGGATAGACGGCGGAGTTTTTCAGAAGTTCGATGCAGGAGAATTGGGTCCTGGGACGCTACCTTTCTTGTGTGCTTCGTCGCGAGATCTACGGTCGGCCCTTGCTGGTGGCGGCAGTGGGTCTCGCGATCGGGCTTCTGGCTCGCGAGTTTGCCGTGGTCGGACTTGTGGGGATCGTGGTGGTTCTTGCCGCCGTGGGGTCGACGCGTTGGCTCGCCGTCAGCACGATGCTCACGGCCTACGTGTTTGCGCCGTCACCCGTGGCGAGCGTGACCAAAGAGACTGGGGTTCGTGGTGAGGTTCAGATCGCCTCGGTTCCCCGGATCAAGGACGGCTACGAAGAGGTGCTGCTACGGTGGGATGGGGCGGTCTTTCGGGCGTCGTTACCGGAGAACTCAGGCATCGCGCTGGGCGATCGCGTGAAGGTTGTGGGAATGTTGCATCCCTATCGTGAGGAGTTGCGGGAGACGTTTGCCCGGCGCGGTTGGGCGGGGCGCATGGCCGTGTTCGATGCCACGGTCGTGGATCGGGGTCCGGCGATCTGGCGATGGGGCCAGGCTTGGCGCGACTCGTTCCGGGCGTTCACTGCTCGGACGCTTTCGGAGCCGACGTCACGGCTTGCCGACGCCGTGTGTTTCAACGTCGATGGTGGCCTGGACGACGATGTCCAGGAGGATCTTCGCCGCATCGGCATCGTGCACATTGTGAGCGCGTCTGGGCTGCATGTAGGCATCTTTGCGCTGTTCTTGCAGGGTTTGCTGAAGCATCTGCCCATCGACCGTCGGTGGCAGTTGCTTCTGCTTCTCGCGGTGCTCTTTGTGTACATGGGCGCGACGGGGCTGCGGCCACCGGTCGTGCGCGCGGTGTCCATGGCGGTGCTGATGTTGACCGCGTATCTTTGGCGTCGCGAGGCGGACTTGCTGTCGGCGCTTGGCTTCGCCGCGATCGGTAATCTGCTGCTCGATCCGCGGGCGATTTGGGATCTCGGATTTCAGCTGTCGTTCGTGGCGGTGCTTGGCTTGGGGTTGTTTCCGCTGCCCGGTCGGGTGTATGAGGAAGGCGGTCGTCCGGTGGGTGAGGTTATCCGGCAGGGGGCGTGGGTCAGTTTGGTGGCAAGCGCGGCGACCGGGCCAATCATCGCTTATCACTTCGGCTACGTATCGGTGATCAGCGTGTTCGCGAACTTGGTGGCGTCGATTCCGGTGTCGGTGGTGGTGATCGGCTCGCTCTTGGCGTGGGGATTGAGTTGGCTGCCGGTCGTGCCAGCGGTCATCATGTGGTTTGTGGAAGGCGCGGGAACGAGTTTGCTGGTGGCTTCGCGGATGCTGGCAGATCTGCCGTTTGCCGCGGTCGAAGTGCCGCCGTTCTGGCCGGGGTGGATTGGGATCGCGTGGGCGCTTATGCTGGGGTTGTGGAGGTGGCGTGACCGTCCGGCTTAGGTATGGGTTGGTGGGTCTTGCGGCGGTCGTTGGAGCGGGGTTGTTTGTCGCCACTCGCCCCACGCCGACGGACGAGACGATCGTGTCCTTCTTGTCGGTGGGTCAGGGCGATTGCACGGTGATCCGCTCGGATGGAAAGACGGTCTTGGTGGATGCGGGTCCGGCTACGGATCGGTACGATGCAGGGGCGCGGATCGTGGTCCCTCGGCTTCGGGCGATGGGAGTGACGCAGATCGACATGGTGTTGCTCACCCACCCCGATAGTGATCATATTGGTGGATTATCCTCCATCAGTCGGAGAATAACTGTTCATGCCGTGGGTGTTCCTGCTCACTTCCGAGGCCATCCTGAGCTAGCCCGAGAGCTCAAGGATGCTGGCCTGCGCGAGGATCAGATTCAGTGGATCGCCGGGCCGTCCGAGGCGCGGTTAGGCAAGGCAACGTTGCGCATGGATGTGCCGCTCTGGGATCCGATGACCGAGGACAACGACGGATCGTTGTTCGTGTGGGTGGGAGCGGGGGCAGCATCGCTCATGATGACCGGTGACGCCGGCGAGATTGCTGAGCTCCAGATGATGAAGAAGATGCCGGGTCGGGCGCAGGTGCTCAAGCTCGGCCACCATGGCAGCCGGTTTTCGTCGCATGGCACGTGGCTCGACTACGTCCGGCCGCAATACGCGATCGCGAGCAGCGGCAAGAACAATAGCTTTGGTCATCAAGCGGCCGATGTGCTCGAACGCTGCCGCGTGCGGGGGATCGTGGTGTGGCGGACGGACCTTCACGGTGACCTCCATCTGAAGGCCACCGAGAAGGGTTTCGTGCGGACGCGCTAGCCGAGCAGGCCTAGCCGTTCGATGACCTTGGCGAGGCGCGACTCGACGTCGGCCAGGGTCTCTCGCTCGCGTTCCACAACTTCCGGCTTTGCGCGCTCGACGAACATCGGATTCTCGAGGCGAGCCCGAAGCTTCTTGCTGTCGTCCGCCAGCTTCTCTTCCTCGCGAGTGAGCTTCTCGCGGAGCTTAGCAAGGTCGACCATGTCGCCAAGTTCGATATGGAGATCGACGCCTTGGATCGTGGTTGACACGAACTTACCGGTTGGCTTGCCCGCGATGATCTGCTCGCACCAGCCTTGCGAGGCCAAGACGCTTTCGCCTCCCGCGAGGTCACCCTCGGCATACACCGCGGGGATGGTCTTGCCGGGCGAAATCTCAAGCGCGGCGCGGAGCGCCCGAAGTGCCCGGGTGATCTCGAACCATCGCTCGACGCGTGTCTCGCTTTCCGGGCGGTGGAACGATGCATCGATGACCGGCCAATCCGCCGCCATAAGGAACGAAGCTCTGTTTGCGATCGGCAAGTGGCTGTAGATCTCCTCGGTGATGTGAGGCATGATCGGGTGCATCATCGTGATGAATGCCTCGATTGCCTTGAGTAGCACCCACTGCGGGGTCTTACGTTGGGCCGGATCGTTCAGTCGGCTCTTTGAGACCTCGATGTACCAGTCGCATAGCTCCATCCAGAAGAAGCGGTAGAGCTGCTGGGCCGCAGTGGCATTGTCGTAGGCGTCATACGCCTCGCGAACGATGCGCTCGGTCTCGTAGAGTCGGCTGAGTAGCCACTCGTCGGTCACTTGCAACTCGCCGGGCTCGGTCGGAACCTCGCCGTCCAGGTTCATGAGCACGAATCGGGTGGCATTCCAGATCTTGTTGCAGAAGTTGCGGGCGTCGTCGGTGCGGCGCTCGCTGTAGCGGATGTCTTGGTTGTAGCCGGTTTGGCCGAGGAGCGTGTAGCGGAGGGCATCCGCGCCGATGCGGTCGATGACCTCGTTTGGGTCAACGCCCGTGCCCAGCGATTTGCTCATGCGGCGTCCGTCTTCGGTAAGCACGGTCGCGTAGATGTACACATCGTCGAATGGGATTTCGCCCATGAAGTCGATGCCCATCATCGCCATGCGCGCCACCCAGAGATAGATGATTTCGCGCGAAGTGACGAGCACGCTCGTCGGATAGAAGGTCTTCAGATCGTCCGTCTGCTCCGGCCAGCCGAGGGTTCCGAACGGCCAGAGGCCGCTGCTGAACCAGGTATCAAGGACGTCGTCATCTTGGCGAACGATCTTCTGATCGCCGGCCTTCTGCTGGGCTTCCTCCCACGACAGTGCCGCAAAGGGGGTGCCGTCCTCGGTGTAGTAGACGGGCACGCGTTGGCCCCACCAAAGCTGGCGGCTGATGTTCCAGTCGTAGACATTCTCCAGCCACTCGATGAAAATCTTGGTGTAGCGCTCCGGAACGAACTTGATCTTGCCGGCTTCGACGGCCTCAATGACCGCTTTGGCGAGCTTGGGTTGATCAGCAAACCACTGCTCGCTCAGGAGCGGCTCAATCGGTTCACCGCTTCGCTCGCTGACGATGATGGGAATCTCGTGATCCTTGACATCTTCTAGTAAGCCTAGCTCTTCCAGATCGGCGACGATGCGCTTGCGGGCTTCGTTCCGGTCGAGTCCCGCGTAGGGGCCGCCGTTCTCGTTGATCTTGCCGGACTCATCAATGACGACCGGCATCGGCAGCTTGTGCCGTTGGCCCACCGTGTAGTCGTTAGCGTCGTGGGCGGGTGTGATCTTGACGGCGCCGCTACCGAACTCGGGATCGGGATGGATGTCCGCAATCAGCGGGATCGGTCGGTTCATGAGCGGAAGCATGAGTTCCTTACCGACGAGCCCTTGGTAGCGGGCATCGCTGGGGTGAACGGCGACGGCCACGTCGGCGAGCATCGTCTCGGGCCGGGTGGTCGCGATCGTTACATGGCCAGAACCATCAACGAATGGATACCGGATGTAGTAGAGCTTGCCCTTGATGTTGCGGCGTTCAGTTTCGATGTCGCTGATGTTTGTCTTGAGGATCGGGTCCCAGTTGATGACGCGCTTGCCCCGGTAGATGAGTCCACGCTCGAACCAGTCGACAAAGGCGGTGTTCACGGCGCGGAGGTACTTCTCGTCCATCGTAAACACCGCACGCTCCCAATCGAAAGCGCAACCGAACCGGCGGAACTGGTTCAGGATCTCATCGCCGATCTCGTCCCGCCACTTCCATGCGCGCTCAAGGAACTTCTCGCGACCGATCTGCACACCACTGCTACCCTCCTTTCGGAGCATCTTCTCGACGACGCTCTGGGTGGCAATGCTGGCGTGATCCGTGCCGGGCAGGATCAAAACGTCCTTGCCGCGAAGTCGCTGGTAGCGTCCGAGGAGATCTTGGATGGGATAGCACAGCGCATGCCCCATGTGGAGTGAGCCGGTGATATTGGGAGGCGGGATGGTGATGGTGAAGCGCGGCTTCCCATTGTTCTGCGGGCGGAAGAGCCCTGCATGCTCCCAGGCCTCGTACCACCGCGATTCCACGGACGAGGCATCGTAAAGTGTTGCCAGTTCTGTTGCCATATGAAACTCCCTTTCACGTCATGAAAGGCTGGTTGAGGATACCCGGCGGCATTGTTTCGCGCGAAACATTACGCGTTCGTGAAGAGCCGTCGGATGATGTCCTCGATGTCGACATCTTCGATCGAAATCTCCTCGACCGGAAACTGCTGGAGGATGGCCGCGGCGATGGTCGGCGTTTCCTCGCGGGGGACGTCAATGGCCAATGCATCGTCGGGAGCTTCGCAGACATCACCATACTTGGCAAGGTCACTTTGGGCGACCGGGTCGCGGAAACGCAGGACGATCCGCCGGCGATCGCCGAACGTCTTGCCCAGCGCGTCCAGTGAGTCGTCGAAGATCTTCTCGCCGTGGTTGATTACGATGACACGGTCGCAGAGCGCTTGCACATCCTGCATGTAATGGGAGGTCAGAAGCACGGTTGTGCCCTCTTCGTCGTGGAGTTGGCGCAAGAACTCGCGGATTGCCTGCTGGCTGACGACGTCGAGCCCTAGCGTCGGCTCGTCGAGAAACACGACCTCGGGTGCGTGGATCAGGGCCGCCACCAGCTCGCACTTCATGCGTTCGCCCAGACTCAGTTTTCGAACCTGCGTATTCACCTTATCGCTGATGGCGAGCGTTTCGACAAGCCGATCAACCCGCTGTTTGAACTTGTCGGCAGGGACATCGTAGAGCTCGCGAAGGACGACGAAGCTATCCCAAGCAGGGAGATCCCACCAAAGCTGGTTCTTGTTCCCCATGACAAGGGATATCCGCCGAAGCATTTCGGGCCGCCGATCGAATGGAGTGAACCCGAGCACCTGGGCGAACCCGGAAGTTGGATTCAGGATGCCGGTCAGCATCTTCAGAGTCGTCGTTTTGCCGGCGCCGTTGGGACCGAGGAAGCCGACCAGCTCGCCGGCCTCGATGCTCATACTGACGCCCTTAACGGCATGAACCTCGTTCTTAGCTCGTGAGAAGAGGCTTTTGATCGATCCGGCGATCCCCGGCTCCTTCTTGAGCGTGGTAAAGGTCTTGACCAGGTCCCGGGTTTCGACGGCCAGCATGAGGCGCGAGATTACCTAGCGAGCCCGTGGAGCGTAAGAGCGACCGCGGGAATCGCAGAGAAGAGGAGGGAATCGAGTCGGTCGAGGAATCCACCGTGACCCGGCAAAATTGAACCTGAATCCTTGACTCCGACCTTCCGTTTGAGCCAGCTTTGGGTGAGATCACCTGCTTGACCCAGGATGCCGGTGCTGATGCCCACCGCTACGGAGTGTGCCGCGGGGAGACCGATTGCGGTTCCTACCCCCCAAGCCGTCAGCACACACGCGAGGAAGTTTGCGAAACCACCTTCCCACGTCTTCTTGGGCGAGATTATGGGTGCCATGAGGCGTTTACCAAACGCTTTCCCGGCAAAGATTGCCGCGGAGTCTCCCGCCCACAGCGGCAGCAAGGTGATAAGGACGGGCACGTCCCACCGCCAGGGTCCTGCCGCCGTCGCCGGTCCGGCCCAGTGGAGCAGATTCAGTGCGGCAAGGGGCAGTCCCACCCAAACTGCGGTCATTGCGACCGAACCGAGCACGGCGAGCAACGAGTCTCCCCAAGCCTTACGCAGCAGGTGGAGTGCCTCGAAGGCGGTCAGCACAAAGGCAATCAGGAGGAGTGACGCAAACGGAACTGGGGACGTGTGGAAACACGCCCCCAGAACGATCGGAATCCCGACCAGCGCGGTGATGATCCGCGCGCGCACTTAGCCTTGCGCCGTTCCGTGCAGCTTCAGCGCAACCTGCGTTCGATTCTCGCAGTTGAGCTTTCGCATGATCGAGCTGACGAGGTTCTTAACGCTCTGCTCCTGCAGGTCAAGAACCTGCGAGATCCGGCGATTCGCCATACCTTGGGCCACAAGTTGGGCGACTTCCAACTCACGTCGCGTCAATCGGCGGCCACCATAGGTCTGGTGGATACTCTCGGCGACGATGAGCGGATGCGTGCCTGCCTGCATGGCCTGCAGGGGACGCTCACCCGGATTCACGGTGTCGACGAAGCGCTTGACCGCGTTCAGAAGGGATGTACTACCGTCGGTGTCGCGAACCACCGCGTCGGCGACTCGATATGCCGCCGAAGCACTATTCGCCGCGACTACGAGAATGACGCTGATCTGGTTAAGCGCCTTCGCTTCACCCAACTCAACCCAATCCTCAACCGACAGGCCTTCTGAAACTACAACAAGGACGGACTTGGTGTCACCGCTAAACTGACGCATGGCACCGCTGACCGTATCACTACCACCTGCCACCGAGAACGGTCCCTCATGAGTCAATAGGCTCGAAAGGGCGTCGCGGACCAGGGTGTCTCTGCAAACGACAGCTACTCGCATAACTTAATAGTACATGATCTTTTCGAAAGAAACGTGCGCGTCTCGTTCGTTTGTGCGAAGAAGAGCAAAAAAAACTTTCACCGAACACTACTGCGACGCTTCCAAGACGTGCCGTCGGGGGCGTCTCTGAGTTCAATTCCACGCTCGGCGAGTTCATTCCGAATCGCATCGGCCCGTGAGAAGTCCTTGGCAAGCTTTGCTTCCGCCCTTGCGAGGATTTGCGCTTCAATCCAAGCAACATCCTCTGAGTCTTCGGTCGGCTGGGGGGACGCCTCCTCCTGCCGCACGATTCCCAACAGCGCGTTGATCTGGTCGAGAAACTTGAGAACTGCGCTTGCGCTTTCAAAGTCCAAGTGGGGCTCGCGGAGAATGACACGAGTACCCTCAAGTGCCTTCGCCAGGGCCACCGAAGTGTTCAGGTTGTCACACATGGCGTCCAACACTTCGTCGTACAGGTCTTGCAAGCTAGCAATAAACGTGGCCGTTGACTCATGAACAGGCACGGCCTGATCAAGCGCCTTCCGAGCCTTTTCCTCGCACTGCTGATACCGCTCAACCTTGTTGGTAGCATCGCGAAGGAGGTCCATTGTAAAGTTGTGAGGAACACCGTAGTTCTGCGAAATCAGCGCATAACGTACGGCCAGCGGCGATGCACCCTTGCCGTCGACAAGATCACGGACCGTGAAGAAGTTGCCCAAAGATTTAGACATCTTCTGTCCATCGACTTGCAGAAAACGCGTGTGGACCCAGTGCCGGGCAAAGGGCTTGCCCGTTAGAGCCTCGCTCTGCGCAATCTCGCATTCGTGGTGGGGGAAGATCAGGTCTTCTCCACCCGCATGGAGATCAAGAGTCTCGCCCAAGTAAGCCATCGCCATTACGGAGCATTCGAGATGCCAACCGGGAAATCCCCAGCCCCACGGCGAGTACCACTGCATCAGATGTTTCTCGTCTTTCTTCCACAGCGCGAAGTCGGCGGGATGCTCTTTGTTGTCGTCCAGCACAACGTCCCGGGCACCCGTAATAAGCTCATCGCGATCGACGTTGCCGCTGAGGCGACCATAGCCCTCGTGGCGAGCAACCCGATAGTACACCCCAGTTGGTGTTTCATAAGCATGCCCGGAAGCGATCAGTTGTTCGGCAGCCACGATCTGCTCGCGCATGTGTTGGGTAGCTCTGGGCCAGACGAGCGGGCGCTGTAAGTTGAGGCGAACCCAGTCGTCCTTGAAGCAGGTCGCATAGTATTCAGCTAGATCCCATACATTAGCGAACTGTTCCCCCTCTTTCGAGCGCAGTCCCTTCTCCATGCGATCTTCGCCGTCTTCCTGATCGTCGCTCGTCAGGTGGCCGACGTCGGTGATATTGCTGACATAGTCGACTGTCCACCCCAGGGCTTGGGCGGTACGAACGATCAAGTCGGCGGTCAGAAATGTGCGGAAGTTGCCGATGTGCGCGTAGCTGTAAACGGTCGGTCCGCACGAATAGAACTTGAGGTGCCCGGGGGTTGCCGGGGCGAGTTCTTTGACCTGGCGGGTCATCGTGTCATAGAGTCGGAACGAACGGTGGCTCATGCTCCCTAAGGATACCGGGCGAGCTAGACCGGGCTTGGGACCTGGCGCGTGTTGAACGAAGGCCGAGCTAGTTGGCTTGTATGATGTAGTGATGCGATGATGTATGCTCATCAGCATGAGAACTACGTTGAACCTTGACGCCGATGTCTATGCGTTGTTGAAATCACTGGCCGCATACGACAACGTGACGATGAGCGAGGCAGCGAGCCGTATACTCAGGGAGTCCTTGGCCAGCGGGCGTCGGCTGAAAGTGAAGGAGGGTCTGCCGGTGTACTCGGGCCGGCCGAAAGACGTCGTGATAACGCCGGAGTTAGTCGCGGAGATTGTGGAGCGCGAGGTGTGAACCGACCAGCGCTGCTCGATGTAAATGTCCTTGTTGCAATTCTGGATTCGGCGCACATCTACCACGAGCGAGCTGTGCTTTGGTTCGTGAAACATGCGCATGCGGGTTGGGCAACATGTCCCTTGACGGAACTCGGGTTCATCCGCGTCATGTGTGCGAAGGGAATTCCTGGTGGTATCCAGCCCCACGAAGCTACAGAACTGCTGCGGCAGTTGAAGGCGAGCCCGGGTTACCGATTCATCCCCGATTCGATGCCTGCCGAGGAGGCGCTCAATAACCTGGCGAGTGGCGTTCAACAGGTGACTGACACGTACTTGGTCGCGCTATGTCGGCGAGTGGGATTGCGACTTGCCACGTTCGACCGACGCATCGATGCATCCGACGTCGTGGAGGCAATCTAGTTCTTCGGCTTCCACGTCACGACCGCGATCGCGGCGACATCCCCAACCTTCTTATCAGTGTGGCATTCCATGCAACGCTTGTGACGGAACAGGATCGGCTTGGCGGTTGCGTAGCCGTCGCCAACGGCGCGAGTCACCAGCCGCTTCGGCTCATCGAACATCGTCTCGCGGGCATCGGCTGCAAGTTTGCTCAAAGGTCCAGTGAAGGCAATATCGATGGTTCGCGGTTGCGACCAGAACAGGAAGTCCTGCTTGCCCTCGCGCGCGATCATCCCGTCTCCAACCAGGCTTAACCCCTCGCTCCGAAGGGCCTGTCGATGCGTGACGATTGCTTCGCGGGTAACTGACTTCGTCGGGGTTCGTCCAAGGCTCGACTTCGTGTGGACGAGCTCCGTCGGATCAGATGGAATGCGGTTCACGCCGAGAACGCCCTCGTCAAGCAACTTCAAGTCATTCATCAAATTGTCGTACGCGTCCAGCAGCTTCAGAGCGGTGGGCGGTACGGTTGGCGGCTTCTGCAGCGCGACTGACGCGGTGGTTACCGCGCCGAAGAGGGCAAGAAGCGAGACATATCTAAGCATGGCGAAGCCTCTATCAGCGAGACGAGCCAACTTCGGGGTCAGTTACTCGCTTCTCACCACTTTACGCCCGCCGTGCGGAGCGGTGCATCGTCCGTTCGGAAAGGCGATGCTGGTAACCCAGCCGCATTGAAGAGATTCAGCCGAATGGCATCCCCCCAGCCCAGCCGCACCGCCACCGGCTTCTCAACACCCTCTGCCGACACCACCAGTGTCGAGCCCTCAATCTGGCCCAGCGCGGGGACGAACTTCATATCTTCGCCGGCAACCTCAAGGCCTAAGATGGAATCGCCCTCAACTCGAAGCCCCGCGCCAAAGTCAAACTCCACGCGCATCGTGCTGCCATCTCGCTTTGCGCTCTTGTAAAGCGGGCCGGACGGCACCACGTCCTTCTTCCCATAAGGTCCCGCCAGCGCCCACTTCGCAAGCCTCTCGCCGACGGGCTTCTTGAGCGTCGGGTGGATGTCGCGCAGGTCGGGCACGATGTCCGCCGTGACGGCCATTCCCGTGTGAGGTACGGTCCGCAACGTGTGCAGCTGGGCCTCCCGCAACTCAGCACTGGCTCCGTTCTGACCATATTCAAAAGGTGAAATCTGTACAAAGTAGAAAGGCATCTCGATGCCCCACGCTTTGCGCCAGTCCGCGATCATCGCCGGGAACAGCGTCCGATACTGCTCAGCTCGACCGACGTTCGACTCACCCTGATACCAAATCGCGCCGCGAAGCGTGTACGGCACGAGGGGCGCGATCATGCCGTTGTACAAGCTCGAGCCCGGCCGCATCGCCCCAAACGGCGCGGGCAGATCGCTCATCTTCACGCCGACCTTGTAGCGCCAGTTCGTCAGCGGCACCATCCCTTCGGCGGGGAAAAAGCCGATCGCCTTCGAGTTGCGGAAGCCGCCCTCGCCACCGGTGTCGATCACGCGGATACAAACATTGTTAAATCCCTCGCGGAGCACCTCAGGCTTCAGCTGATAGGCTCGCTCGCGGTTTGCGCCCGCCGTCTTACCAACCGGCCTCCCGTTCACCCACACCTCGTCGTCGTCGTCAATCTGCCCCAGCCGTAAGGCGCCCCCCGCCTTGGCTTGACTGTCGGTGAGCAGGAGACGCGCCCGATACCACACCGTGCCGTCGAGGTCGACCAGCTCGCCCTCGCGCCAGATTCCCGGCTCGACGATGCGCGTCCAATCGCGGTCGTCCAACTCGTCGGCCGACCACTTGCCGGTCCCTGGGTCGTCGTTGAGACGCTTGATCCGTGCGGCGGCGGCGTCCTGAGCTTCCTGGTATCGACTCCGAACGGCATCAAATCGTGCGGCGAAATCAGGCATCGATCGCAGAGTGGGTTCGCTGGTCCACAGTTCAGCCTCGGTTCCGCCGACCGAGGAGAGGATCAGGCCGACGGGAACGCCGAGCTCGCGCTGCAGCGCGAGGCCAAAGTAGTAGGCCGTCGCCGAGAACCCGATCGCCGTGTCCGGCCGGCACTCCACCCAGCTCCCTGTGAAGCTGGTCTCGGGCTGGTTGCTCATGCGATGAGGCACCGTCAAGAGGCGGAGGTTGGGGTGCTTTGCGAGAGCGGCTTCGGCTTCGCCGTTCTCGACGATCCTCAGGGGCCACTCCATATTAGATTGGCCCGAGCACAGCCACACTTCGCCAAGCATGATGTTCCGCAGCCACAGCGAGTTCGTGCCGCGGATGCTGAGCTCGTAGGGTCCACCGGCGGCCCCGGTCTTCAGCTTCGTGCTCCAGCGGCCATCTTCGCCGGCGACGGCGTTGGCATTCGCGCCCCAGGTCGAGCGGACGGCGATCGCTTCGCCGGGTGATGCCGTGCCCCAGATCGTCACCTCGGTTTGGCGCTGGAGCACCATGTTCGAGGAGAACGGGGAGGCGAGCTTGACTTCGGCGGCAGCCATCGTGGCCGCAAGCGCCAACACCATACCGGTGGCGAGTTTCATGACGAGCAGTTTATCCACTCGCCTTATACTGAAGAGATGGGAACGTCGAAGCTGACGTGGACGCTGGGCCTCGTAGCGATCGTAGGCGTCTGCTTGGTCGCTTGGTTGTGGTTCGACCGACGGCCGCTAAAGCCGAGCAGTCTCGCCGCTCTTGAGCTAGAGGCGATCGTCAGCGGCAAGCTGAGTCCGCTCTATGAGCATTTGACCGAGCGAGACAAGAAGCTGCTGGGCAGTCGCCAGACCCTTGATCGAGTTGAGCGATTGCTTGGCGACTCGGTCTCAGGATGGAGGTTGGTCGGCGCACAGACTCGGGCCTACGACGTCAATCACGCATACAACTCGACGCCAGGGCACGATTCTGGGCCTACGCAGGGGATCGTTGAGTTCAGCCAGACCATCAAGAAAGATGACGTGGCTCGCCTGCTTGTTTCCCGGGTGTTTGAGGTCGAGACGACGCCTCGAATCAGCCTGCTCACGGCGGTAAGTAGTTGGATGCTGTACAAGTATGCTCCGGCCACTTCACGAAGGGGATCACATGTAAGCATGCTGATCTGCATTGAGAAGCATGGTCAGGAACTCACGGAGATCGGGTTACCAGGGTTGTACCGATCTCCCGATCCCGCGGCTGAATGGTCAGCTTGGTCGAAGTTCGCCGACTATGCTTGGACGGTGTTGCGCAGGGAAGGGATGACCGATGAGGAAGTTCTCGCCGAGCTGAAGCAGGCGGGGGTCGAGAACGTGGTCCGGCGGCCGATTCCATAGGTCAGATTTGAGTCATCCTAAGCACATGTCTCGTCCGCGGATCGCCTACACGTTTGGCAACCACATGCACTGGGTGGATATGCAGTGGCTGTGGGGATATCACGTCCTCCCCGGTTCGATCCGCGATATGCGCAATCTGGTTCGAGAGGCGGGTGTCAAGGGCGGTGTGAACTTCGACGCCATCGGCTACGAGAAGCTGGCCGCTGAAGACCCCGAAGCCCTCGCCGAACTCAAGGAAGCCATCACCGCGGGCGACATCGAGGTCATCGGTGGCTCGTATGGCCAGCCTTACGGTCAGTTCCACGGCGGCGAATCGAACGTTCGTCAGCTCATCTACGGTGCGCGCACCTGCCGCCGGTTACTCGGGGTGTGGCCGAAGACGTTTTGGGAAGAGGAGTTCTACTGCTTCCCGCAGCTTCCGCAAATGCTGGTCGGCGCGGGCTACACCGGCGCGTCGCTGTTTTTCCAGTGGACTTGGCACACTCCCGAAGTGCCGCGCGAGGCGGCGCCCGTCATCTGGTGGCAAGCCCCCGACGGCTCGAAGCTGAAGACCGCCACTCGCAACGCATTGAATCTGCACCAGTGGCCGGAGGACATGGAGATCCTGCTAAATGACCTCGCCGCCAACCCGCCTTCGCAGGAGTCGGGTGTACCGCTGATTCAGCAATGGCTGGAACTGATGCCCTCGCCGGACTGGATGTGCCGCGCCGAGGTGATCCTGCCGCGACTGCGCGAGCTGCTGAACGACCCGCGGTTCGATGTTGTCTCGACGACGTTGGGTTCGTATCTGGAGAGCTCCGAGCCGACGATCACACGCCAATACGACCCCGGCGAGATGTGGCATGGGCTTTCCTTAGGGAAGAACTCGGATCGAATGCGGCGGATGTCGTTCGAGGCCGAGAAGGCGATCATGGCGGCGGAATCGCTGGCGGCGATGTTGAGTTTGTTTGGGCGGCCGTACGCGCAGTGGGACGTGTATCCGACGTGGGAGTTGGAGGAGGCGTGGCGGGAGTTGCTGTCGGCGCAGCACCACGACAACTGCGAGTGCGAGGGGTTGTGTGGCCGAGTGGGCGAGGCGAGTTACCAGCGAGCCACGACGCTGGCCACCAAGGTCAAAGAGCTTCAACTGCGAACGCTTTCGAAGCGCAAGCCCTTCAGTAGCGCTTTGGGTGTGGTCCAAAATCCGCTCGGTTGGAATCGGGTGTCCCAGCTTGGCGATGAAGTTCCGGCGCTGGGGTATGCCCCGGTCGACTCGTACGCTGAGGGGCGCGGCTTTGACGTCAACGAAGATCAAACCGAAGCGTGGTTCCAGGATGGTGAGTTCCGCGCACACTTTGACCTGACGCGTGGTGTTCTGCGACAAATCTGGACCGCGGACTTCCCCGAGGGAGTGCTTGCCGAAGAGCAACCGCTCCTCGAGCTCTTCTGGCGCGAGAATGGAGTTGTGTGTTCAGAGTTGACGCTGGATTTGGATGAGGTGGACTCTGACGACGGCGAACTCAATCTGAGATACAGCGGTCACGGCATGTACTTCTATTCGCTGAAGGTCAAGGTCATGGAGGGTGTCGACGGATTCGAGGTGCAACTCAGCCCCAACCACCTAACGCTGGATCCCGGCTTTGGTGGCGCGGTTCGAACTCGCTTCTCGCTTCGGAGTGCGGTTGCAGAGATCGTCTGCGATGCGCCGTATGGCGTGCGCAGCGTGAATCAAACCAGCAAGGGCGTCCGCAAGTATCCCGAGGGCGACTGGATGACCTCGCCGCAGTGGTTTGAGGACATCGAGGGCGCGTTCACTGGGTTGACGTTTGTGGACTTGGTGCAGGCTGACGGTCGCGGTTTGCTGGTTGCACACGACGGCACGCAGCAGTGGTTCAAGACTGATCAAGGTGCGGAAGCCATCCTTAACTTGCGTGATCCCTGGGATGGGGACCACTTCGAGTGCGACTTCATCACGCTCTGGCTGATTCCCCATGGAGAGTTGACGAACACGGAACGCTGGGCGATGGCGCAGGAGTCGCGAGTGTGTTGCGAGTACACGGAGGAGGAGCTGGGCACTATGGTTCGCGACCTTCCCGCCAAGTTCGCACCCATGCGTCTCGACTCCGACCACGTCCGCGTCACCGCCTTCTACCGCGAGATCGGCGACTACGCTGGACGACATACCGACCGCTACGCTGGCGAAGGCATCGAGTATCCGTTCATCGTGCGCCTGGTGGAGCTCGAGGGCAACGACGGCGAGGTCGATCTGATCGTCGCTGGGCCGGTGGCGAAGGCGTTCAAGACCAACCTCCGCGGCCAGATCGAGCAGGAACTGACCCCCGAGACCGCCGACCCGAACGCGCTTTACGCGACCCCGGAGGAGCTTGCCCCCTTCGGCATCGTGCCCCAGCGGCTTCGCTTCCACATGCGCGCCAATGAGATCGCGACCCTGTATCTCGACCTCATTCCTGGCCGCAAGCAAACCCGCGACCTCGACGCCAAACGTGAAATCTGGGCGACGGTCCACCGGGTGGAGTGATATGTGGAATCTAACTGACGGAGAGGCCGTCGTACACTATACGAACCATGCGAAAGTTGGCGGATATTCAGGAAGACGCCGAGAAGCTGAGTGTTGATGAGCAAGTCGAACTGGCCCATCGATTGCTTGACCATGCTCGGCGAACCCGAGGCCGCGAAAAGGCTCTGCTGAGCGAAGCAGTTCTGGCGAGGGATTGGGTGACAGAACAGGACGAGCGTGCGTTGACGACAGTCTCCGTTGCCGAAGCCGTGCAGGGTCTACGTGAACTGCGAAGCCGATACCGGGTCTCGCACGGTGAGATTGCGGACATGATCGAGGAAGGGCGCAAGTAGGGATGCATCGGGACGAACCCACCGATGCCCTCAGAGGATTCACGCTTCCCCAATCTGAAATCTACACTCTGAAATCTGAAATCAAACCTCCCCCAATCCAAAATCCAAAATCGCAAATCCACAATCAGCTATACTCTTGTCCACATGTCGGACGCCGATTGGCTGGTGCTGAAGGGCGCGCGCGGGCACAATCTCCGCGGCGTAGACATCGCCATACCTCGCGGACTCTTCACCTGCGTCACGGGTGTCAGCGGCAGCGGAAAGAGCACCCTCATTCAAGACACGCTCTTCCCGCGCCTCATGTATGAGGTGTACGGAACCCGCGGCGTGTGGGAACCCCACGACACCCTCGAGGGCCACGAGCCCTTCGACAAGGTTATCGATATCGACCAATCTCCGATCGGCCGAACCCCGAGGTCAAACCCCGCCACCTACACCGGCACGTTCGACATGATTCGCGAGCTGTTCGCGCTCACGCCTGACGCCAAGATTCGCGGCTACAAGAACGGCCGGTTCAGCTTCAACGTCAAGGGCGGCCGATGCGAGGCGTGCAAGGGCGACGGCATCATCAAGATTGAGATGCACTTCCTACCGGACGTCTACGTGCCGTGCGAGGTGTGCAAAGGCAAGCGTTACAACCGCGAGACGCTCGAGGTTCGCTACAAGGGCAAGAACATCAGCGACGTGCTCGACATGACCATCGAGGAAGCGGTCGAGTTCTTCAAGCCGATTCCCAAGATCCACCGAAAGCTGGCGACGTTGCTCGATGTCGGTCTAGGTTACATCCGCATGGGCCAGCCGGCAACCACGCTCTCAGGCGGCGAAGCGCAGCGCGTGAAGCTCGCCGAAGAACTCTCGAAGCGCGCCACCGGCCGCACGATCTACATCCTTGATGAGCCGACGACGGGGCTGCATTTCGAGGATGTGAAGCGGTTGCTGGTGGTGCTGCATCGGCTGGTCGACCAGGGGAACACGGTGGTTGTGATTGAGCACAACCTGGACGTGATCAAGACCGCGGATTGGCTGATTGACATGGGCCCCGAAGGCGGCGACGGCGGAGGTTCTGTGGTGGCGATGGGTCCTCCGGAGAAGGTGGCGAAGGTGAAGGCGAGCTGGACGGGGCGGTATTTGAAAGAGATGCTGACGTCCAAAGTTAAGCGGTTACAATAGAGTCATGCGCGCCCAACGGATTCTTGCCGAGCACAAAGCAGCAATGGATGAGCTCTGCCGCAAGTACGGCGTGCTCCGGTTGCGCTTGTTCGGTTCTGCATTGCGGGATGACTGGGATCCAGACCAAAGCGATTTTGACTTCCTTGCCGAGTTCGGCGATCAGGTCGGGATGAACGCTTTTGACCGCTACATGGGGTTCGTCCTCGATCTGGAAGCTTTGCTTGGGCGCAATGTAGACGTCGTGGATTGGAACGCGGCGAAGAACCCGTTCTTCAAGCGTCACGCAGACCGCTTGGCAAAGGAGCTGTATGCGGCCTGAAACTGCAGCTGCTGTTTGTGACATGGACAGGGCTGCAGACCGGATCGCCGAAGCAGCGGCCGGAAAGACCTTTTCCGACTACGAGGCAGATTGGTATTTCCAGTCGGCGGTTGAGCGCCAGTTCGAAGTTTTGGGCGAGGCCCTTGTCCGCATTCGGGACCTAGAGCCAGCGATCTATGACCGCATCCCCGATGCACCGAAGATCGTCGGCCTTCGAAATGTGATTATTCATGGTTACGACACGATCGATCCGGCGGCTGACCTTCGTGTTGCGTTGGAAAGTCTACTGGGAGAGGCGGAGCGACAAGGTCTCTGAGTCAACTTTTCCAATCTTCCTTGATAGACATCGCACTCCTCGCTGACCATCCGGAGGTCATCCCCACCCTCACGCAGTGGTTCCGCCACGAGTGGTCCGACTACTATTCGGGCCGCACGTCGGAGGACATCGCCCAGGAGTTCTTCGAGGAAGCCAACCGCAAGGTGTTGCCCGTGAGGCTGGTCGCCTTTGTGGAAGGTGAACTGGTGGGGACGATCGCGCTGCGCGACCGGGCGATGTGGATGCTCCCAGAGACGTTCCCGGCCCTGGGCGGCTTGCTGGTCGCTGAGCCGTTTCGCCGTCGAGGCGTAGCGACCGAACTCGCCCAAGCGGGTATGGAGTTGGCACGCACACTGGGCCATCAAGAGCTGTCTGCGACGACTCACCACGCTCGGGGTGTCTTGGAGCGCCTCGGCTGGGAGGTCGAAAGATCGTTCGAGCACGAGGGCGAGCTGTTGACGTTGTATCGGTGTGAACTAGCGGCATAGACCCCGAAGGGGTCGAAGAGCTTAGCCCCGAGTCGCAGACTCGGGGTTAGGGTAGTGCCAGCCTACGCGACCCCAGTGGGGTCACAGAACACTCACGAACCGTCCAGCTTCAGCCAATATCGCGTCCCTTTGCCCGTTCCGGTCCGCGTCAGGGCACCCCAGAGGACCAACTCAGCCAGATCGCGCCCGGCCGTAGCGGGTGTCGTGCTCGTGATGCGTTGGTAGTTGCCGGCCGAGAGCCCGCCCAAGAATCCAACTGGACCTTCGCGGAACAAGCGCAAGAGCGCCTTCTCCTGCCTGCTATTCATTTGCCCAGCGAGCGAGTCAAGCAGTCGGGACTTCGCAATGATGAAATCAATCCAGCCGAGCGTCCGGACTTGGGCGGCCAAGCTCACGGCGGCAAACCACGCGAGCCATTCGGTCACTTCTAGCCCACGACTCGCTTGTTCCAACCGCGCATAGTAGTCGCGCTGACGGCTCTCGATCTCGGTTGCGAGCAAGGTCAAGCTTCGGGCACCCAAGCCTTGGGCGAGGGCCAGCTCCGAGATTGCGCGCCCAACCCGTCCGTTGCCATCCTCGAAGGGATGGATGCTCTCGAAGTAGAGGTGAGCGAGACCCGCTCGGGTCAAGGCGGGCATCCGACCCGCGGACCGATCAAACCACGCAACAAAGCGATCCATTTCGGCGGGCACCGAATCGCTAGGCGGAGCTTCGAAGTGAACGAGCTCGCGCCCGATCGGTCCGGACACAATCCGCATCGGCTCTCCATGTTGACGATAGGTGCCTACCTCCATGCCCGCCCGTCCTTGCATGATCAAGGTATGCCATCGGAACAGTCGTTCATGGGTGAGAGCCAGATCAGACTCGAACACGTCGGCCATCAGGCGGGCGATACCGTCTTCCCGGGGGCCGAGCCGTCGCTGATCAGATCCGATGCCGAAGTGATGGAGGATGGATGACCTCACGCTCTGTCGGTCGAGAACCTCACCCTCAATGCCCGACGTGGTCATCGCCTCGCTCGTTGCCACCTCGACCACGAGCTCCTGCTCATCGCCGGGCCTCAGGTGTTTGAAGGCTCCGACGAGCATGCCGCCTTGGCGCAGGAATGTGGCTTCGGCATCAGCGAGCGCCCTTGCATCGTAGGTGAAGTTGGGCCAGTCAGGATGTTGCCAGTTCCAGATCATGAGCGATATCAGACGATATATCGCTCACAGTATGCCCGATTCATGAGCGATAAGTGATCACGTCCCCGACTTACCATAGCGAAACCGGTCCAACTGCAACCGCGTGCCATCCGCTTCCAAGGGCAACTTCTTCCTCATGGTCCCTGCCTTCACCGCCACGCCGTCGACACTCGTCCACGCTAGGTTCACCCATCCATCGCGTAGCGTAAACGTCCCCGACGACTTGTAGGCCGAACCAATGAAGGTGAACTCGCTGTAGGCCGTAAACGTGATCTTCGTCGTCTTCACCGGCTTGCCTTCCGAATCAAGCAACCACCACGTGCCGACCATCTGCGCATTCAGGGGATCAACCTTCTTCACAACCACCGGGGCCTTCTTCTTGACTGGGGCCTTCTTCTTGACCACCGGCTTCTTCACCGGCGTCTTCTTCTTCGTCTGCGAGACCGCAGCCCCAGGAAGCAGGGCCAACAGAACCAGGGCAAGGGCAATGCGCATCATCGTGGGTTGGACGGATCAGACCCGCCAGTCGTTCCTTACGGTAGGACCTGCACGAGTTGCCAGTGGTCGTCGATGCGTCGCTCCGTCCAAGCCATCCACCCGGTTTCGAGCTTCTCAACATCAACGTTCGTCACCTCGACGAACGCGATCTTGCGAACCGTCTCCCCGAGGTCTTCAAGTTCAAAGTAGACCACGCGCTGTCCGGGTTTACCATCAACATAGGGATCGTCTTGCCCAACCGCGGCGGCGAGATCGGCCGGGAGCTTGCCGTTTTGGGTCAATGCCCACTGCGCGGCGCGTTCATAGGCGGGTCGTTTGGCTTCGAAGTCAGCCACCAACTGGCGCAGATGCATGACCCGTAACGTGGGCGGCAAGAACATGACGACGAACGCAACAAGCGCGGCCCACCCCGCGATCTTCCACGCGCACACCGGATTGAATCGCGACTCAAGGCTCACCGCTCGATCGTCACGATCCCCACGTCGATGTTCTGGCCACCGCGTGTCTGCGTACACTTCACCGCGATCGTCAGCGGGCCCGCCTTCAAAGCCGTCTTGATCGGCACGAACCGATACCCATCCGACCAGCCCGCCAGCTTCGTCACCAACTCGCCATTGAAGTACACCTCGGCATCTTCGTCATGATGAATCTTTAGCGCGAGTTCACCCTTGGGCAAAGCGGCAACCTCGACGGTCCGCCGAATCCAGATCGAACCCACCTCGGTCCATGGCGTTCGAACCACCGCCCCGGGCGTGCCCTGTGAGCCAAACCCTGCCTGACCCGTTGCCCACTTCGAATCATCAAAGGACTTCACGAACCAGTTCGCGCCGGGGTCGGTAGTCGTGTATCGCCAGGTCTGGCCGCTGGCGTCACTTGCCGGGACGACGGTGTTCACCTTCGTGAGCGGACCATACAGTCGTTCCGCCCAGCCGCGGAAAGTCTTCTCGTCCACCTTCAGCACTTCGCGGTCGTAGGTCAGCAGCCCGTTGATCTCGGTCTCGACATCGGTCGTCTGCGTGTAGATGGCCCCGCTAAGTCCGCTCGAACGGAACAGGTCTAGCGCGAAGAACGAGTCGCTGAGCGCGTCGTGGAGGGCCTGGCGCGAAGGATACGACCGGTAGCCCCAGCCGCCGTCTTCTTGCCAAAGGTGGCCGTCCACCTTCAGCCCCAGTCCGCCATATTCGCCCAGGAACAGCACGCGCTTGGGATCAGGTGCGGGCGTCGCCGGACCGGGATAGACGTGGATATCTTGAACCTCACCCGTGCCTCGATCCGACCAGCCGCTTGCCGAGTTCACCCATCGCGAAGGGTCGAGCTTCTTCGTCAGGTCGGTGATTCGGGCAGTGTCGAACTGGCCCCAGCCCTCGTTAAACACGATCCACATGGCGACCGAGGTGAACATCCGCCGCTGCGCAATCATCGCTTTCAGCTCGGTCTCATAGATCGCGGCCGATTCGGGCGTGCGCACGATGTCGGGGTCGGCCGGAGCGATCGAGCGGTCGCCGCTCGGCATGTCTTGCAGCACGATCAGCCCCATCTCGTCGCACATGTCGTACCAGCGGGCCGACTCGATCTTCACGTGCTTTCGCACCGTGTTGAAGCCCAGCCGCTGCGTGATCTCTAAGTCGTAGCGCATCGCCGCTTCCGTGGGCGGGGTCAGCAAGCCGTCGGGCCAGTAGCCCTGATCCAGCGGACCGAACAGGAAGATCGGCTTGCTGTTCAGCGTGAAGCGGGGCTGCGCCTCCTTGCTCAGGCCGAATTCGCGAACACCAAACTGATGCGTCACCGAGTCATCGCCGCAGTTCACGACCATCCGGTAGCGGAACGGTGACTCCGGCGACCACAGCTTCGGGTTCGCAATCTTGAACTCGAGATCGTTCTGCCCAACCGCACGCGCGACTTCCTTCTCGCCGTCGAACACAGTGACGCTCACCGCGCCTGGTTCGCTGGTCTCCACATGGAGCTTGACGGTGCCGTCGATCTTGGTGTCGGTCCAGAGCGTGCGGACGTGGCGGGCGGGGACGGTTTCCATCCACACGGTCTGCCAAATGCCGGTGGTCGGGCGGTAGAAGATGCCGCCGGGCTTGCGCACCTGCTTGCCGCGGGGCTGAGGTCCGGCGTCGCTCGGATCGGTGACCGCGACCGTGAGCTCATGCTCTTTGCCGTCACTCATGATTTCGGTGATGTCGAAAGAGAACGCGTCGGAACCGCCCTTGTGTTCGCCGATTGGCTTGCCGTCAACGAAAACCCGCGCGTGCCAGTCGACCGCCTCGAAGTGAAGCAAGTGTCGGCCGTCGGCGGTGGTTGCGGGCAGCTTGCGGCGATACCAAACCGTCTTGCCCTCGGGGACCATCTCGTCGATCCCGGAAAGGTAGGACTCAACGGGGTAGGGCACCCGGATCTTTCGATCAAATGAAGGCACGGTCTCGCCCCCGATGGCGAAGTCCCAAATGCCATTCAGATTCACCCACTGAGTTCGTGCCATCTGCGGCCGCGGATACTCCGGCCAGGGAACTGCCGAACTCTTGGCTTCCGCCGTCCACTTCGTCATGAGCGGATCAGCCATCGAATCTGAACCTCCGCTCCCCACCATCAACAACACCGCGAGTGATAGTGCCCACACGCGCGGAGTTTATCAACGTTGGCGTTCATTCCGCAGAGATTTGACGCGCCGCTGAGAACAGTTCCGCGACCAGATCGCTCAAGAAGAACCGGCCACGGGCTTTCGCCGCCCCGTACCACGGGTTCATGAGCACCGAGCGAAGCAAGAACACGCTGTGGCGCTCGTATTCATCCTGGCTCACTCCCAACCGTTGAAGGAAGTCGGCGACGGTGTCCGACGCGTACCGGCTGGGCTCGATCGTGGTCCGGCTGACAAAGAAGCGCTGGTCGTAGACGGTGCGCCCATCGCCGGTCAAGCTGTAACGATCATACAGGGCCTTGTTGAGCCAGTTAATTTCCGCCAAGTTGGTGGCGCGGCGCGGTCGAAAGGCGTAGCACACGATGTTGGCGCCGGGAGCGCAGAGCGGCACCGCTTCGATCTGGTCGTCCCCTTCGGCTGTAGGCGCCGAGGAGCGCGTGGAGTTCGCAAGCGTTGCGGATGGTGTCGCGGACGAGTGCCCCGTGTCCGGTCGCGTCTAGATTAATCACTTGGTGGCTGAGCCACACCGCCGCGGCCGCTGCGCCGGGCTTGCTACCCTCAAGCGTGAACACGCCGATTTGGGTGGAAGTCTCGTCGTCCTGAACTCGGGCGGCATGCTCTTCGAGATACGGTGCCTGCTGGCGGGCGAGAGGCTTGACCGCCCGGCTGCGAAAGCTGACGGCTCCGGCCGGATAGGGCACATAGCCCAGCTTGTGGGGGTCAACGGTGATGCTATCGCACTCACCCAGGCAAGCCAGCGCGTTGCACGCCTCATGCTCAGGCAGCTCGAGCGTAACCCGCCTGACTTCGCCGCGGACCATCACTTCGGACTCGGGTTCACCCAAGCCAATCCGTTCGGGCAGGATGACCGTTCGCAGGTAGCCACCGTAGGCCGCATCGGCATGGAGCCAGAACGACGGTTTGCCCGCTTGCTCGCGTTGGGTTCGCAGCGCGACGATCTTATCGACCGGGTCAACGGCCCCTTCCTCGGTCGCCCCCACGACCGCCACCACCATCAAGGCATGGCGACTGGTGCGCTGAAGTTCGTCGAGCTTCTGGTCCAGGTCGGCCACGCTCATCCGGAAATCCGAGTCCACTCGAACCCGCACGAGTTGGGCACGCCCCAACCCGAGCAGGTCCATCGCCTTGCTGAAGCAGTAGTGATGCGTCTCCGGAACGAGCAGCACTCCCTGCGAGCCGACCTTGGCTTCGACCGCGGCCACACCTTGTTCGGCGACCAGGTAGGGCGATTGCATCAGGTCGTGCGCGACATCCGTCTGTCGATACAACTCAGCAAATTCGGTGAGCGTCTTCGCAGGCGAGAGGCCGACCTTGGCCGTACCACTCTTGAGCCCTCGCTTACTACGGATTTCATCAAGAATAAACGGCAAATATTGGACATTTCGCGCCATCCAGAGCGCTTCGAAGTTTGCCATCGTGCCGCCGCTCGTGAGGTGCGACCAGGCCGTCTCGTCGTGGCCGAGCATACGCGAAATCATGCGGGCGGCCTCGAGTTCGAGTTCCAGCGTGACTGGCGCTGATTCGTAGGCGACGTTGTTTGGGTTGTAGAGCATCGCCGCGAAGTAGCCGGCGATGCTGGGCAGCGTCTGCTCGGCGATCATGTGGCCCGCATAGCGGGGGCTGTGGAACGGACAGTCAGCCTTGAGGCGTCCCAGGAGCTCGTTGAGCCGATCTTCGAAGCGGTCGCGGAACTCATCTTGCCGCCGTCGCTCGCTGGCTCCGATCACCACGCCGTCCTCGGGAAAGTAGTTGCGCCGCCAGAAGTAGTAATCCCAGGTGACCTGACTCAGCAGGTCGGCAAACCACTCGGCGTTCTCACCCTTCGGCCCGGCGAACCAGGCACTCATTGCATCGCGCGTGTCCACGAGTCAAGTTTGGCTGAGAGAGCTGATGTGTGGTGTGGCAAGCCGAACGTCGCGGGGCTCTCAAGCCGAGCTCGATTGGTCGCACAACCTCTCAGGTGCTGCCACTCGGAAGTCAGAACGCGAGGTTCACTTAGTGTCCCGCTCTTTGTCGGCTTTAGCAATCGCATCAAATGCAGCCGCATACTCCTCCCACGTGAAGTACCTAGAAGGCCCATCCTCTCGAGTCGTTGCGACACCATGCATGCCAAGTGCCGCGAGCTTTGGCGCGTAGCGCCTGATCTGCAATCCCCCAGCAACGTGCAGGATCCCATCCGGAGCAGCCTGTATCGCAAATGAGTCAATAATGAGGTGCTCCAGAAACACTTGAGATGACTTACCGTCAAAGAAGGCGGTGCACCCGATCCTCACTTCCTCTTTCGCGTTCGGAAGTTTCATCCAGTAAATGGCAGAACCATTGCCGAATTCCCGATTTTCACTCAATCGATAGGGTCGTATCGTCCCTTGACTATAAAGTGGCGACAAGTAGTGGCTAAACACGGCCCTCAACGTCGCTCTGTCAAGTCGGTGTACACTTAGCGTGTTGCGCGCAAGCGCCTTTTCGAACTTGTCGTAGTCGCCTGTCCGAAGCGCCTCTATCACGTTCTGAGCTTGCGCAAAGTAGGGCTTGGGTGACCTGGGCCAATTCTTCCAAAGCACTAAACTGGCCAACGCGACGACACAGACGACGAGAAAGACTTCGCGAAACCGTTCCTTGAAAATCCCCTTCATGGGTAGGCTGTACAGTTGATCACGTTTAACCAAGGCGGGCCATCGTTGTAGGAGCCATCCGCCCAGGTTGCTCCGTTGTAACATCGCTTGCCGGAAGAGTACACCTTTGCTTGTACGTACGCCCAGCCGCCTGAGCCATTCGTGTAGGCCTTGGTGAAGTTGTGGCAACACTCCCATTGGTTTCCGGACACTTGTCGGCTCGCGCACGTGCCAGACTGACTGGCCAGGTAGTATTCCGGTGGAAGTGTGCCGCTCGTACTCTCGGTGCACCAACCCTGCCCATCGGCCTGAACGTGAATGACTCCAAGGCCGAAGGTTAGCGCGATGCAAAGTCCGCATTGCAAGCTGTTTCGTAGTTTCATGGTTTTGCGTAGTCCTCCCAAAAGGGTCCCGGTAAGCGAAAGAAATTTCCCTTGCTGCGATACACCCGATACGATCCACCGACTGTCATCGTTTTTGCCTTGATGACCGTGTCCTCATCCATCCAAGGGATATCCTTCTCATTGTGATTAAAGTCGGCGAGCAGAACCCCTGCATCGCCTACGAGTGAATAGTAAAGACCGAACTCCACCGTCGTGGGGGCACCCATGAACAGGTCGTATCGGCCGAAGTAAACATAGGGATATCGCGCACTGACGGGACCCCAAGGAGCCCACTTGCACGCATGGTCGCCATACATTTGCCTTCCGATCCGCATCGTATGATGGATGTCTGGAAGGCCCGTTGAATTGAGGTTGGGCCATCCTCCTTCGTGATCTTGCCTGTAGAGCTCGATCGCGATGTAGAGCTGGCGAAGATTCGAGGTGCAAACCACGTCGCTCGCTGAAAGTCGCGCTCTGGCGAACGCCGGAAACGAGAGTGCGGCCAGGCATGCGATTATGGCGATTACACAGAGAATCTCGACGATCGTGAAGGCTCTCGTCTTCATTGATCACACCGCCGAAGGAACGCGCTCGGCGAATCGTCAACCGATTGGATATCCATAATCTTCCCTCTGCCGGAGATCAAGGCAAGGCGGGAGACCCCAAAGGGATTCATCCGATCATAGATATCGTAGGGGGCGAAGGTGACCGCGTGGCTCCTCGGAAACTTAACCTTGCTCGGTGCGGGAGCACGAAACACTAAGACGATGTCGGAAGGCAGTCCACGCGTGAGCGAGCGATAGTCCGTGCAATCGGAACAGTCTCCCGCCAGCAACGCCAAGAAGGGGTCATGTGGCAAAGCACCCTGGCCGACCGCCCACGACTTCAAAGCGACATCATCTCCCTTGGTCAGGAGCTGTTTGTCGGGGGGGGGGGGCACAACTGATCGCAAATGCGCCGAAGATCAGCCCCAGTGCCATGCGAGTCATCCCATCAACATCATGATAGCGCGAGTTTTCTCAAATTCCAAACAAAATCCAAAAAACTCAAAACTGGCACATCTCAACTCGCGAATGGATACTCGGATCGGCGCATGGCCAGCATCTGCTCGTAAGCCTGAATCTGCTCCTCGATCTCTTCGGGGTGCTCCTGCGCATAGCGGAGAGCCGACGCCAACTCCACCTCGGAAATCGCCGGGAATGAGCTGCGAAGCGCCTCAAGCGTGCCCACCTTGCGATACTCACGCACCAGCTCCCAAACCGAGATATGTCCCTCGGCCAATCGCGCCACCGACTTGCTGCCTTCATGAACGACAACAGCCGTGTCCGGAGCCGTGATCATCCGCCGGCGCCACTCCACCAGCCGCTCTTCGACGATCATCTCCGAGGCGCCCAATCGGTCGGCGCACTCCGCCACCGTCATCTGCTCTTGGTCAACCGCCGCGATCGCGAGATCGGAGAACAGCGAAGGATACTGATGAAACAGCGTGTTCATCAGGCTCTCAACGCGCTCCGGATCGAGCTTGGCCAATCGTTGCAGCTGAAGCAGCTGCCAAGGTTCAAACTTAGCCCACATGTTCGCATTCCCTTGCGAGGGCGACAGTGGCCTCGACTCGGAGGAACGATCATCCTTGACCGTCCAAGGCATTATACGCGCCGCGCCACCGCCAACGTCACCCCGGTTGTTAAGTTGTCCCCAATGCGGATGGGGAAAAGTTCTCGCGGCTTTCCTTTGCGTCTCCGTCGTCCTGACCAATGGGTTTTCGCGTCCACGCGAAGCGCCCGGTTGGAACCAGATGCGCTCGGAGAATTTGTTTGATTCACAAGCCACGATCAAAGTGATCGGTGTCGGTGGCGCTGGCCAGAATGCGGTGAACCGCATGATTCGGGAAGGCGTCGAAGGCATCGCGTTTATCGCCCTGAACACGGATGCGCAAGCGCTGGAGCAGTCGCTTGCCGAAACCACGATTCAGATCGGCGAACAGGCCACCCGTGGCCTCGGCGCTGGCGGCGAGCCGCTCGTTGGAGAAGCGGCCGCTCGCGAATCCGAGAAAGCGATTCAGGCCGAGCTCGAAGGCGTCGACATGGTCTTTGTCACCGCCGGTATGGGCGGCGGCACGGGTACCGGCGGCGCACCCGTCGTTGCGGAGATCGCCCGTCGGATGGGCATCCTCACCGTCGGCGTGGTCACCAAGCCGTTCCTCTTCGAAGGTCCGCGCCGCAAGCGCCAGGCCGAAGAAGGTGCCGCGCGGCTGAAGACGCACGTCGACACGCTGATCACGGTGCCGAACGATCGGCTGCTCAGCGTGGTCGAGCGCAAGACGACGATGCAAGAAGCGTTCGCCGCCGCCGATGACGTCCTTCGCCAGGGCGTGCAAGGCATCAGCGACATCATCCTGTTCCCCGGCATCATCAATGTCGACTTCGCCGACGTACGTAGCGTCATGTCGAACGCGGGAGTTGCGATGATGGGTCTCGGCACCGGCATCGGCGATCAGCGCGCGCGAATCGCCGCCCAGGCCGCCGCGAATAGCCCGCTCCTGGAGACGACGATCCAAGGCGCAACCCGCCTGCTCGTGAACATCTCTGCAGGAGACGACTTCAGCATCGGCGAGGCCCACGAGGCGATGGAGTACATCATCCAGTTCGCCGACCTCGAAGATGCCGACATCATCATGGGCCACGTGTTGCGGGAGACGCCTCAGAACGAGGTGAAGATCACCTTGCTCGCGGCGGGCATGGAATCGGCGCGGGGGCGAACCCTCGGCGCAGATGACGTGTTCTTCAGTGCGCCCGCCACCGGATCGGCTGCGACGTCTGCTCAGTCGGGGTCAGCCTCGGCTCAGGCGGCCGCGCCGATCCAGCTCGATGAGATCGACCTGGATATCCCAACGTTCCTTCGCCGGCAGAAGCTCGGCGGAGACTAGTCTTACTGACCGCTGGTCCAACCTCAAGCCCCGCAAAAGCGGGGCTCTTGTTTTTGCTAGTTCCCTGGAGTTGAGGCGGGAGGCGGCGGGGCAAGGGAGCGATTGCGAGCCGCAAGCTCGGCCAACTGTGCAAGTTCGGCCAGGCGGAGGGCTTCCTCCATCGACTTGCGCGCCTTCTCGGACACCCTCTCGTCAACGTAGAAGAACATGAGATCTCGCTCAAGCGTCTCCATCGAGCGCTTAAACTCCTCGCGGTCTGCGGCAGTCCAACCTGGAATGTTGTCCGGAATTGTTGGCATCGGTGTGCGCGGTCCGACTTGAACCCGCAAGTCCTTGCCTTCTGCAGGCTGGAAAGCATAGACTTCGTGGCTCGTGCGGGTGCCCCGTTCAGCCATCATGCTCGGAGCTTCAGCGGTAGTCAGCACCACGACGCGTCGAGTGTCGCCACTTTTAGGTGCGACCGCTACAGGGTCAGTCAGCACGATCGAGACTTCCGTCGTGCTGGCCCGCATCTGAGGGTCTGTGTCCACGATGGTGGCTTCGATTCGTGTTTTGGACTGGCTCGAGGGTGCGTCCGGAGCGACCGTGGTTGCGGGCCGAGTTTGGCGAACCACAATCTTTGGTGCGCTGGCTCGGCGCTGGCTCATGTTGGGAAGCGGATCCAGTCCTGCATCGGTCGTTACGACCAAGTCGTCAACATCAGCGGGGAGTAGATCCCCTGAAGGTGCGTCGTTGAGTGCGATTTGGGTTGGTTTGCCGCGAACGACGAGGACATCAGCCTTCGGAAGTTGTGGTCGCAGCCCAGCTACCGCCACCACGACCCCCATCGCTGCCGCCATCAGGCCCAGCGATCCTGCCGCGGAGAACCCTCCCCGTCGGCTTTGAAGCACACTGGTCACCCGTCGCGTAAGCTGACCCTCACGCATGAACGCCGTGCCCGCTATCGGAACGTTACCTTGCGACTTCGTGCGTGCAATCTCAACCAGCGCTGTAGCGTAGTCCGTGGCTTCGATACCGGCCGCGACCACGCGCTCATCGGCGGCGAGTTCGGCCTCGTCACGAAGGGCATGGGCGAGCCACCACACGAGTGGATGGCACCAAAGAAGCGCCCGAAGGGAAGTCGCGAGCCATTGCCAACCGCAGTCAAAGCGTCGAATGTGAGCCGCCTCGTGCATGAGCGCAGCTTCACGATGGGCTTCGGGCCAACGCGCAAAGTCCTCCGGCACCACCACACAGGCTCGGCGAACTCCAAAGGTCATCGGGGATCCGACCTGAGCGACGCGAAAATCGACCGGGCGGGATACGTCGAGCCGTGCAAGGGCCTGGTACAACTCATCGGTCAAATCATCATCAGCGGCGCGGGCATGGGACCACATGCGCGCGAGAGCAAGACCGCCGAGCGTCATCCGTACGGCAAGCAATCCGGCCACGACGGCCCAGAGCCAACTCCAGTTGAAGGGATCATTCACAACGACGACAGGTGTGGCTTCCCAACTCGATACCAGCGTAGGCGATGGCTTTTCAACCCAGGGAACTTCGAAGTGAAACTGCGGCCCGGCCACAATCCATGCGGGCAAGGCAACCAGTCCCAGGATCGCTGCTCGAAGCCAAGCGGATCGCGCCTGGGCAGACTGGCTGCTCAAGATCAGCCAACCCACAAAAGCCACTGCGAGCAAGAGCGTTGCTCGTAGCGCAAGATCCAAGAACTCGTTCATTCTCTCCCCTTCTTCTTCGCCCTTGCAGCGTCGATCATGCGTGACAGGCGGTCAAGTTCAGATTCATCCAACTGCTGGTCTTCCTCGGTCAGGAGGGTGGAGACAAGCTCGCTGACTTTTCCCGAAAAGAACGTGTCCACGACTCCGTGAAGCGCGGACTTCGCGGCCTCATCGCGAGGGGTTGACGGCTTGAAAATGTAGCGAACTCCTTCCGAGCGGACGGAAACAAGTTCCTTTTCCGTGAGAACGCGCAGCATCCCACGAACCGCCGAATACGACGACCCATCGTTCAGCTCTTCTTGGACCTCGGCGGCGGTCGCTTCCCCACGGCGGTAAAGGATCTCAAGCAGTTGGCGTTCTCGGCGACTGACATTCATGGTGGTTTCTACGGCTCCTTTAGCGGGACGATGTTCCCGTTATGCAAAGTTTTTCGCATTTTAGCCGATGGGCAGATGAGGTTCGGGGCTTTGGACCTTCGCACTTGTGCGAGCGCCAGTTGCCACGTGCCGGCGTGCGTTCGCTGGGGAATACTCTTCAGTGATGGTCACCCAAGCCGACGCTCAACGCATTCTCGACGCCGTCCGCACCTACCCCGGCGACGGGTTCGAACTCCGTCAGTTCGCGATGGAGCAACTCGACTCCCTCGCCGACTACAACTGGTCGGGAGTCTACGCGCTGGACGGTGACCTGCTGAAGCTTGACGCCTATGTCGGGGCCCACACCGACCACACCGAGATTCCCGTTGGCCGCGGCGTTTGCGGAACCGCCGTAGCCGAGAACGCCAATCAGGTGATTAAGGACGTTCGCGAACTCGACAACTACCTCGCGTGCTCGCTCCAGACCCGCTCCGAAATTGTCGTGCTGATTCGCGATGCCGAAGAGAACATCCTTGGACAAATCGACATTGACGGCCACCGCGTCAGCGCATTCGATGCCTCAGACGAGGCATTGCTGACCGAGCTTGCGACACTGCTCGCCGACCGGTGGTAGCCTTGTCGCATGGTTAGTGTTGAGTGGAAAGACGGCATGGTCTTCGAGGCCGTCGGTGATGGCGGAAACGCGTTTACCTTTGACGCCTATCCCGAATCCGGCGGGCAGGGCCAGGGGCCAACTCCCCTTGAGGGTTTCCTCGGGGCGCTTGCCGCATGCACCGCCATGGATGTCGTGAGCATTCTCACGAAAAAGCGGCAGGTCGTGACCGGCTATCGAATCGAAGTTGATGGCGATCGCACCCCGCCGGGATCAGAGTATCCGCGACCCTACACCGCGCTTCGCGTTCGCCACATTCTGCGGGGCGAGAACCTCGATCCCGACGCCGTCGCAAGGGCGATCCAGCTGAGCGATGAGAAGTACTGCTCAGTCTCGGCCACCCTCCGATTCAGCCCACCGGTGACCAGCGAGTGGGTTCTCGAAGACTAACATGATCGCGCTGCTGGCCGCATTGACGCTGGGTTTCGCAGAGCCGATTCCGTGGGCGCTCAACTTTGCGGCCCCGCCGCGGATTCCCACCGTGGGCGACGTCAACGCCGACGGCTATGCCGATCTGATTGTCGTCTACCCGCACGGCGAGGGCATCCTTGATCTTAGCTTGAACGTAGGCGGCATGAAGCCGGGACGCCCCTACCAAGGCTTGGTCGGCTGGGGAAAAGGCGCGGAAGCGGCAGTGTCGGGGCCGTTTGATCCGCACCCCGGCGACGATGTGTTGGCGCTCGTGGGCACCGAGCTTCACCTTGCCGGTGATTTCAAAGACGGCAAAATGACGGCGAAGAGCATCGTCGGCAAGCTACCCAAGACGGTTCCTCAGCCGGTCATGTGGCGCGACGGTGATCAGGTTTACGTCATCGATCCCAAGGGCCGCGGCTACACGGTTTCCACGGCCACCTGGAAAGCCACCGAAGTTCGGAAAGTCGAGATTCCCGGAGCCCCCGTTTGGCTCGACCCAGGTTCGAAGTTCGCCTGGGGAGATGCCGACAACGACGGCGATCGCGACCTCTTCGAGTTCCGTTATGGCAAGGAGCCGCACACGCGCTACTCGATCCGGCTCCACCGAACCCTCTCGGTCAATGAGACCGACTCCGACCACGACGGCCTCACCAACGAGCAAGAAGCCGAGCTCGGCACCGATCCGCACAACCCCGACACCGACGGCGATGGGCTCCTCGATGGCTGGGAAGTCGGCAACTTCCGCGGACTGGACTTCAAAGCTCTCGGATGCAACCCGCGACGCATCGACATCATCTGCCTGGTTCAGCGCTTCGACGACGTCGACGAAGCCCATGTCCAAAAAGAGCTCGCTCGCGTGCAGGAAACCTACCGCAACCTGCCCTCGAAGAACCCGGACGGCTCCACAGGATGGAACCTCCACATCGTTCAGCGCGACCCCATCACTGGTGATGATAAGTCAAAGTCTTGGCAAGCTAACCGCAACAAACATTTGCCAAACGAGTGGCGCGGAATCGCCCACTGGATGCAAATCACGCGAGGCGGCGGCGGCCAAGCCGACCAACTGGGCGACGGCGGCACGTGCGGGACGAACGCGCTCTGGGCGGTGTTCCTGCACGAGTTCGGTCATCAGCTTGGCATGGATCACAACGGCCACTGGGGGCCGGGGCTCTGCCCGATTTACAGAAGTTTGATGAGCTACGCCTACAGCTATTCGCTGGAGGATGACCCCAACAAGATCGCCTACTCGACCGGCGAACTCGCCGGCTACACGCTCAATGAGGCCGACCTCGACGAGACGATCCCCCTGCCCTACGAGCGGGTCAAGTTCCTGGAGAAAGGCCCCTATCGATTCCGACTCAAACCGAACGGCGACACGACGCTCATCGACTGGAACTGGAACGGAATCTTCGGCGAAAAGGGCATCCGCGCCGACATCAACTACTCGTATTCGACCAACGCCGGAACCCGCGACGAAATGGCGCGGACGATGACCTCGCCGTGGCTGTTCACGCACAAGAATCGAGCCTACGCTCTATTGGGTGAACGCCCCAAAGCCGAGAAAGGCGAAAACCCGGACATCAGCCCCGACAAGCCGGGCGAGCTGAAATGGCGGCGGCTCGTGCGCCCGACAGTGTGGGAGGATGCCGTCACCCTGGCGACTGACCTGACTGGCGATCCCGTCGCCATCGGCAGCGGCGACCCTATCGCGCTGGTCTATCCCTCAAAGGCAGGCGTGATCTGGCAGTTGGTTTCGCCGAACGGCAAGCCCAGTGGCAAGCCGGTGGTGCTCGATTCGAACCCGAAACTGGTGCCAACCGTCGGCCAAATCGGCGATCGCTCGTTCGTGTTCTTGTGGAACCCAGATACCCAAGAAGTGGTGTATCGCGTGTGGCGACCGCGTCAACTTCCGGGCGCAGAGCGGCGGCTTTTCGAGCGGAGCACGGTGCCGGTCGGGATGGCGGTGGATACCGTGCGCAAGGAGGTTGTGCTCGCCCTCGCGCAAGACCAAGACGCCAACCGCCCCAGCCGATGGCAGATTCGGCGTTATGCCGAAGAGCAGGGTCTCCTCAACGAGACGGCGATGGACTGGGTTGAGGGCGAAGCGGGCGGATCGCGAGGGCGCGGGCGTCTGCGAGTGCTTTTCAAGGTCGACCGCGACACGGGTCCCGCCGGGCGGCTGTATGTCTATGGTCGCGGATATCACAACGACACCTCGCCTTGGGCGTGCACCTACGTGGCGGAGACGATCGCCGACAAGTCGGTCCGCGGCGGCTGGCTGGTGAAGCGGTTCTACGACGAGTGGACGCAGAGCCGCTCCGCCCCGGCGGCGACGTGGTGGAACGGCGACATCCTGTGGGCGTATCGCTGGGTGGACGGCGGCAACCCCGACCGCGACAACCTGCTCCACGTGGGCTATCGGGCGTTAGGGATTGATGACGCGCCGATGGGCGACCACGACGACGTCTCGTTCATGCGGGATTTTGGGATTCGGCACTCGATTCTGTATTTGAGTCGGTAACAGCCCTAATCTCCGGGTTGCCAGTGTCTCGTTAGGCGGCCCTCCTTCCACGCGAAGCACGCGGGCGAGATGGAGCCGGGGCCTTCGGAGTACCACTGCCCCGCGGTGTAGGCCAGTCGCCCGAGGTCGTCCTCGGACTTGGCTTCCTCGCGGAGCAGCACCATCATCTGGTGCCGGGTGGGCAAGAAGATGTAGGCGTCCTGTTCGCCAACCAACTCGTCCAAACGGAGCACATGGCTGGCGACAAAGATGGATTCCCCGGAATACAGCCGCACCGTGGTGCCGCTCGGCATGGTCAGCGATTCGACTTCGAAAGGCTCCCGGCGCAGATTCTGAAGCCCGATCTCCCATGCTTCCTCTTGGGTCAGCCCGGCCGCTTCCATCTTGTCCACCGAGGTGGTGACAACGGCTTCGGGCAAGTCAATCGCGATCATGCCCACGAGCCCGTCGCATACGGGATAAGTCCAGGTCTGAAACTTCTCGTGAACCACGATATCGTTGGGCTGAACTCGCGCGCGAATCGCTTGGCGCATCTCTTCGGGCGAGAGATCAGAGCCGGGAGGCGAGCTTGAGCGCCGAATCCAATCCGCAATCAGTTCTCGGCGGTCTTCGGGGACCACTTGGCGATACGTTTGCGTCAGGTTCACCAGCCCCATCATCATCTCGTCGGGAAGATGGGCAATGCCCTGATTCCAGTCCACTTCGATGGCGATGCCAAGACTTCGAGCCGCCGCCGCGAGGTCGCTTCGGAAAGCCTCGAAGTCGCTCATGCTCATATGTTCTGCCCAATCGGGGACCGACGAACCCTTACCGAGGAGTCGCTTCAAGAAAGACATGCTTGTAAGTTATCACGGCGAGCGGCAAAAGTCAAGTCCGGCGGCGAATTTGTACAATTTCGGCCATGATCGCGAGGGCGATCTCTTCGGGGGTGCGCGCACCAATATCCAATCCGACGGGGCCGTGGATGCGGTCCAGCTCGGTCTCGCTGAATCCTTGCTCGGCCAGGAAAGCGCGCCGCTTCGCCTGCGTCATACGGCTTCCCAGCGCGCCCACATACGCCACCGGCGAGCGCAACAAGTGCACCAGCGCCGCATCGTCGATCTTCGGGTCGTGGGTCAGCACGACCGCGTAAACAGAACCATCCAACGACAATGAGTCCAACACTTCATCCGGCCAGGCGACGATCATCTGATCCGGTGGGTCAAGAAACCGCTCGGCAATCGCCAACGCTGGACGCGGGTCGACGACGATCACCTCGAACTCGAGCGACTTCGCGAACCGCACCAGCGGCACGGCGATATGCACCGCGCCGATGATCAGCAACCGATCGGGCGGCGAGATCGCATGATAGAAGAAGCCCTCGCGCTCTTGCGTGGTCCGGGTCTCGGCGATGGCCGCCTGCGCGGGAGGTAGCTCATCGCCCGGCCACAGCCACTGCTCGCCGGTGTCGAGCTTCGTGATGATGACCTGGGGTTCGACCAAGCCCCACCCCCGCCGCGTCGTCGGACGGGGATCTACCCAAACGCGAATCTGCCCCCCACACGACAAGCCAACTTCCCAAACCTGCTCGTCGGTCAACGATCCAAAGTCGAGGAGACGAGGCTGGCCATCCGCAAGGGCCTCAAGCGCCGCTTGAATCACCGCCGACTCGACGCATCCGCCCGACACCGAGCCCACGACGACCCCATCCTCGCGAATGCCCATCAGGGCCCCCACCGGACGTGGCGAGGAGCCCCACGTTTGAATCACGAGGGCGGTCGCAAACGCGTGACCGTCCCGGTGCCAGGCGTTGAGAACGTCACGCATCGCCCCTCACCCCCCAACCCCCTCTCCCCAAAAGGGGCGAGGGGGCTATCGAACGCAGGCCGGGCACTTGGGCTCGACGACCAGTTCGTCCGCGCCGAACGGGAAGGCCGTGGCGGCCGATGCCGCCGGGGCTGTCTTATCGGGGTTCGCCATCGAGAACTCGATCGTCGATCGAAGCTCCAACAGGTGGCCGCGAGTGACGATGTCGGTCGTCTTCGGCAAGGCGCGCTTGATCATGCCCAGTTCAGTCTCGAGTTCGGCCATCGCCAAGGCTCGAATGTCGGAACTGGTGGCCAGTTTGCGCGTTAGGCCGCCGATCCACTCGCGCTGCAGCCCGCGGCGGAAGTAATCCACCTTGGGGCTCGCGGCGTCAAGCTCATGCCAAACGGCACCGCGAATCGTGCCCATCATTTCGCCCACGGTGTACGGAGCGATCTGATGCGGCTCGGCCTGCATCATGCGATTCAGGCGCGCGTCATTGAGGAGCGAGTTCACGGCCGAGCGCTGGAGTCCTCGAAGGCGAGCGGCTCCCATGTCGTTCGAGAACTTGTCCATGACGTCCTTCGGGAACAGCCACGTCGGCGACGTGAACACCTGATCGACGAAGTAGCGAACCGCCGAGCGCTGATAGTCACGTCCAACGGGGTTGTAGACCGCGCCTCCGCGTCCACCGCGATAGTCAATGTGCTCGATGCCGCCCACGACGGAGGCAACGTGGCCCATGTAGGTCTGGAACTGGCCAACGATTTGGCCGTGCATACGCGAAAGCTCGCTGTAATCCTCGCCGATACGAACGGTCGCCGGGGAGACGTAGCCCATGACGCGCATGAGGTTGAGCACACCGAGGCGCGAGGCCTCAACCGCGTTATCACCGAGCGCCTCGGCCTGGGCCGTGGGGTCGGCGCCGCTGAAGTTGTCGTAGAAGCGGAGCTGCGGATCGGAGACTTGAGCCGCCGCCCAAGCGTCGAGGGTCGCTCGCTCGGCCCAGGGATCCTTCATGCCGGGAATCGGCTTGTACCCCCACATGATGGAGAATTTGTCGTACTTGCCGATCTTGGGGACGAGATCATCGGGGTCGATTCGATCATTGGGTTGCGCCACGTAGTTGAAACGCGCGTAGTCCATGATCGAGGTTGCGGTTCCGTTCGCCTTGGTCCAAGCCGGGCTGCGGAGTGAGGCAATCGGCACCATCGCCGACGACTTGCCGTTGTGGGGCAGGCCGAGGGTGTGGCCGACTTCATGAGCCACGACGAACCGAAGGAGCTCGCCCTGCAGCTCATCCGAGAACGGCAAGCGCCGAGCCCGAGAATCGCTCGGCGAGGCTTGGGTGAAGTACCAGTCGGTCTGAAGCTTCAGAATATCGTGCCACATGATGATGTGGGCATTGATAATCTCACCGCTCCGCGGGTCAGCTGTGCTCGGACCCATGGCGTTGGCGATCGGAAGCGGTGCCCACCGGATCACGTTGTAGCGGGAATCCTCGGGGCTCCAGTTGGGGTCTTCGGCGGCGGTCGGAGCATCCTTGGCGATGATCGCGTTCTTGAAGCCCGCCGCTTCATAGGCGACCTGCCAGTCTTCAACACCTTGCTTGCAATACTTACGCCACTTCTCCGGGACTTCGGGAGCAATGTAGTAGACGATCGGCTGTACGGGCTCGCTCAGTTCGGCGTTCGGGTCTTTCTTCTCCAGGCGATGCCGATTGATGAACGCATACTCCTTGACTCCGTGATAGGGCGTGCCGTAGTCTGTGACCGCCGTGGAGAAGTAACCGACGCGCGAATCAGCAAGCCGGCCCATCATCGGCTTTTCCGGTAACACGCACATGCTGTGGCTCACGACTACCGTCCGGGGCAGGTTGCCCTGCACACCGCCAAAGAAGCCTCGGCCGCCGCCCGCTGCGGGGGCCGCGGTGTAGGTTTGCGTGAGCTCGATGTTGAGGTTGTTCGGGAACACGGCGACGCGGTCGAGGAACGAGCGCGCGTTGTCCAGCATCTGTCCCGAGACTGCTCCGCGAACACTAAACTCGGGAATGTCGCTACGGTAGAAGGTGCCCACGTCAATGACCGGATCGCCGTCCTTCGTTCGCGCCTTTATGTCGAACGCCCGGATGATCGGATTGACATTCGACTGCTCGACCGCCGTCGCGATCGCGCCCCCCTCAGTAGCGCGAACCCGATAGCTGATGATTTTGAGCAAGACCTTGTCGTCGCGAACTTCCCAGCGGACGACATTCTCGGCGACGCTGGAGCCGTTGTACATTCCGGCTGGCGTCTTCTTGAGTTCGGTCACCCAAAGAAAGTCGCGACCGAGCATCGCCTTGGGGATCTCGTAGAGGAACGATTCTTTGTTCCGCCAGACCTTGAAGACACCGGCTTGCGCAGTGTGATCCTTGATGGTGCGGGCATAGGCATCATCGGTCTGCGAGTTGGCGGGCGTAGTGGCCCCGCCTTGTCCTTGAGCAATAGGGTTGGGCAGCGTTCCCGCGATCGAGAGCGCTGCCAGCATGGTTAACGTCATTTCTCCTCCAAACAAGACCGAACTACGAAACAGAGATGCAAAAGAGTTTCCACTATGGCGTCGGCGGATTGTAGGCAAAGGTCTTCATCGCCTGATCGGCAATCTTCTTCACCGCATCACGGTGTTGAGGTGCACTTCCAAAGGCGATCGTGATCATCTCCTGACCGCGTAGCATGAAGTGCACCTGGGTGATGGACAACACGTTCTGGCCACCGGCCGTCGTGTATTCATTCTCAGCAATGATCACGGCTCGGCGTGGATTCTCGACAATTCCGGATTCGAGCACCTTGCCCACCTTGGCGAACTCCTTCTTGTTCTCATCGAGCACGCCCTTGAGGTCGGTGGCGGGCACGGGGATGACATTGATGTTGGCGTTGGTTTGGAACTCACCCGGCTTCATCGGGGCAAAAGCCACAATCTTGAACACGCCTGTAGAGGCAAACTGCCGAATCTGGTTCTTCAGCATCTCGCCCTCGGCACCCTTGAGCCCAAGATGCTCAACGGTCTGAACAACGTCGGGCCGACTCACATCGACGGCAATCCAGTCTCCCGGAAATGCCATCGACGCGCCCCCGGCGGACGTGACTTTCCAGCCCGAGGGCACGGCGGATTCCGCCACTTTGGTGGGGGGTGGCACGGCCGCCGTGTCCTTCTTCCCGCAGCCCGCCAGCACGAGCAGAACGATGATTCCTAAAGCGCTTCGAACCATATCAGAGCATTCTACGGATTCTGGCTGGCTTCGCGCAGGATGTTGTTCAAATCGATGATGAACTGGTTGCCGCCAGCGGCCACGTTCGGCAGCTTTCCGTCCCACTTCTCGATCCACTCCCGTGCAATGACGAGCCCGCCGCCATTGACTTTGAGGGCTTCAGCATTCAGCCGGGCCGCTTCAGCCGTGCCCTTTGCTCGCGCCACTTCAGTCTGCTTCTGCAACTCGGCTTGCGCTAAAACATACTTCTGCTTTTCGGCCTCCTGCTGCGCCACCTGTTTTGCCTCGATCGCCTTGTTGAACTCCGGCGAAAAGTCAAAGTTAACGATCGAGAGCCCGGAAGGGTCGACGATGATGTTGTAGGTCTGAAGCCGGCGGATGATCTCGGTTTCGACCTCGTTCTTCACTTGGGCTCGCATGCGGATGAGCTCTTCCGCCGTGTACTTGGCGGTGACGGTCTTCAGGGACTCTTGCACCGTGGGGTCGATCACGCGCTCTTTGTAGAGCATGCCAACCGAGCCGTACACCTCATCAACCTTGCCAGGGGCCAAGCGGAAGTTCAGAGCCAGGGTCGTGGTTACGATCTGCAGGTCGCGGCTAGCGGCGGTTGCCTGCGATTGCTCCTTTTGGGTCCGCGTCTCAAGGAGCTGAACCTCGTGGACGCCTGGAATCACGATGTGTATTCCTGGGCTGAGGGTGCCATCTAAGGCACCGAATCGGAGTCGGACGGCCTCGTATCCAGCAGGCACTTGGACGACTCCGCTCCAGGCGATTCCGAGGACGACCATGACGAGACCAACGAAGCGGGCCGTCCACGCCATCGGTTTCAAGTTCACGTTCTCGCTGGTCTGCTTATTCAAACCCGCCAGCACGAACGAGAAGACGATGATGATGATTCCAAGAAAGACAATAAACATCCGTTGGTCAAACCTCAAATGAGATTACGAATCAGGGTGGGTTGGGGATGCGAAACCGGTATCCTTCGAGCTGATGAGCTTCGCCGTGCGTTTGGCCACCGATACGCTTGTCGCCGAACCGGGCTCGACGACGCCGCTTGACTTGGAGATCGCCAACCAGTCGGATCAGACCGACCAGTATGAGCTCTCCATCGAGGGGCTTGATCCTGAATGGACGGCCGTCCCGGTGCCGAGTTTTGCGGTTTCGGCCCATGACCTGCAGGTTCAGAAGGTGTTCTTCAAGCCACCTCGCACCAGCGAAAGTCTGGCCGGCACTTACCCGTTCGTCGTGCGACTACGTAGCCTCGAAACCGGGGAGGTTCGGCAAGTACAAGGTGTGCTCCAGATTCGGGCTTACCACAGCGTCAGCATGGAGATTCTGCCCAAGAAAGGCGTTTTCGGCCCATGGCGACGTCAAAACGTGTTTCGGGCGACGATCATCAACTTGGGCAACTGCCAAGAGTCCCTGCAGTTGTTTGGAAGCGACCCTGAAGACGCCCTGATCTACGATGTACCGGCTGAGCAGGTGACGATTGCGCCTGGCCAACAGAGAGAGATCCTGATTGGCGTCACTCCCGTTCAGCGCCGCGCGCTCGCAAATCCAAGACTCCATGGGTTTCAGATGAGCGCGCGCAGCGTCGAAACGCCGAGTGTCTATTGCGCTGCGCAGGGACAGCTTGAACACCGACCGGCCATCTCGCCTGGCAACTTCATCCTCTTCCTTATGGCGGTGGGTCTCATGCTTGGCTGGTACGCGTTCCGACCGATGCCGCCCGTCTTAGACTCCTTCCAAGTTGATCCGGCGGTGGTCGGTCCGGGCGACAGCGTCGTAATCACGTGGAGCAGTTCCCACGCGAAATCCGTCAAGGTGAAGTTCAACGACAGCATCATCGTGTCGCAAGGCGCCCCTAAAGGCACCACCACCATCAACGTTGACCGCTCGGGCACCTTCTCGGCTGTGGCGGTCCGTGAGTCGCGTACCTCGGAGCCTCTGGCGGCAACCATCACGGTGAAGGTCCCAGAAGTCCTGCCGCCGCCTGAAGTGATGGCATTTGACATCAAGACCCGCGACGTCACCCCCGGATCGACTTTCTTTGTCACGTACGAAGTGAAGAACGCGATCAAGGCAACGCTTTCGCCGACCGGCCAGGTGCTTGATCCCAAGCTCGGTAGCCATCAGATTGAGGCCCCGACCCAACCGGGAACGATCCGCTACTTCATCGTCGCGGAGAACGCTAACGGGCAAACGGTGAACAGTCGCTCGATAACCGTGAACGTCGCCGCCAAGCCGACCGCCAACATTGTGGTCTTCCGGGCCGACCCGATGGAGGTCGACCCCCTGGTGGGCAAATGCAAGATCACCTATCAGATCGCGGGAGCGGTGCGCGCTGAGTTGGTCGTGGATGGTCAGACGATTCCGCTTGAGGCCGTTGAGGGCGAGTTGACCCTTGACATCACGAAGACGGTTCCGGTCGTGCTGATCGGTTACGATGAGAATGGGCTCACCGTCAAGAAGTCGGCCACGATCAAGCTTCGTCCGCCCGAAGTTCGAGGCGACGATTCCTCCACGGGCTCGACGGGCGGAGGTCAGTTCCGATGAGAGCTCTCATCAGCGTGACCGACAAGTCGGGCGTCGTTGAGTTTGCGCAGGGTCTCGTGGCCCGTGGCTGTGAACTGATCAGCACCGGCGGCACGGCCCGCGCCCTGCGAGAGGCAGGCCTTGCGGTGCAGGATGTGAGTGAGGTCACCGGTTTCCCGGAGATGCTCGATGGGCGCGTCAAGACGCTGCACCCGCTCGTCCACGGTGGACTCCTAGGCGATATCAGGCTTCCCAATCACCGGCAGCAGATGGCCGATGCCGGCATGGTTCCGATTCGACTCCTCGTCGTGAACCTCTATGCCTTTGAGCAAACGGTAACCCGTCCGCACACCTTTGAGGAAGCGATCGAATCGATCGACATCGGTGGGCCGGCGATGATTCGGGCGGCGGCGAAGAACCACGCCAACGTTGCCGTTGTCGTCGATCCGTCTGACTACGATGCCGTTCTCGCTGGGCTTGACGCCGGAGCGCTTGAGGCTCAGCATCGATCGCTTGCCGCAAAGGCATTCCGCCACACCGCCTACTATGACTCCATGATTGCCCGATGGCTCACCGAACAAGCGGGTGAGGCTCCATGTTCAGAGACGTACACGGTCGGGTTCCGCCGCCGTCAAATCTTCCGCTACGGCGAGAATCCTCACCAAACAGGCGCGCTCTATGTTGACCCCCTGTCGACGTCAGGCATTGCTCAATCTGAGCAACTTTGGGGCAAAGAACTTAGTTACAACAACATTAACGACGCGCAGGGTGCGTGGGAGTTGGTCGCTGACTTGCCCACCGGAAGTTGCGCGATCATCAAGCATGGCAACCCCTGTGGGGCCGCGAGCACGGGCAATTTCGCCGACAGCTATCAACTTGCCCGGGAATCCGACCCCATCTCCGCATTTGGTGGTATCGCCGCGTTCAACGGAACCGTCGATATCCGGGCGGCGGAGGCGATGACCGAGAAAGGTAACTTCCTCGAAGTTGTGATCGCCGTCGGATTCACGGACGAGGCAAAGAGTGTGTTTGCCGAGCGATCCGGCTGGGGTCAGGACGTGCGCTTGCTTTCGGCGCCTCTACCCGGTTCCAAGCCGAGCCTTTACGTGAAGAGCGTTCGCGGCGGAGCCATCGTCCAGACGTCGGACGAGGACCCGGGCGATCCCTGGCGAGTGGTGACCGAACTTGCGCCAACCGAGGCTCAGATGCGAGCTCTAAGGCTCATGTGGGCGGTGATCCCGCATGTCAAGTCGAATGCCATCGTGGTGGGGACGGATTTGCGCCTGCTTGGAGTTGGCGCGGGGCAGATGAATCGCGTACAGTCCGTTCGGCTTGCGCTCGACCAGGCGGGCGACGCCAGTCGCGGCGCCGTTCTCGCGAGCGACGCGTTCTTTCCCTTTCCGGACAGCGTTGAAACGGCCGCGGCGGCAGGGATTGCCGCGATCGTCCAACCGGGCGGAAGCAAGAAGGACCCCGAAGTTATCCGAGCCGCGAACGATCTGGGCCTCGCGATGGTCTTTACCGGTGTACGCCACTTCTTGCATTAGCGCGGGTAACGTCTGCGCCATGAGGTATCGTCTTAAAGCTACTCGAGGTTTGAAGCCGTGAAGAATCAGAACGATATGATCATCGCCGTTGTCGCGATTGTGCTGGGCCTGATTGGCTTTGCCATCGCCTTTTTCACTCAGCGCGAAGTGATCAATCCGCCCGCCCCTGAGCAAGTGGTCACCAGCGAGCCGGTGATCCAGGGTGCCGATGTGCGCATGGTCAACAGCCTTCCTGCGGCCGCTGGCGCGAACGATCCGTACACGGGTGGCAGTTCTGGTAGCGGTGGCGGAGCTGGTGCCGCCGGTGGAGTTGGTGGCAACGTGCCGACGGCTGCTGGTGCGGGTGCTGGTGGCGGCGGTGGAGCCGTAAGCAATGACCGACCGATGGCGGCCGGTGCGGGTGGCGGCTAGGCTTTCGCGTTTTCGATAAACGCTCTTAGGCGCTCGGGATCCTTGATCCCGGGCGCTTTTTCTGTGCCCGAACTCACATCGACCCCAGCTGGGCGAACACGGCGAATCGCTTCGGCAACGTTGTCGGGGGTCAGCCCGCCCGCGAGGATGACTGGAATCGGTGACGCCGTCACGATCTCGGCTGCCTGATCCCAATCCACCTGTTGCCCCGACCCCCCATGTTGCGTCGGATGGAACGCATCGAGCAAGAGGAACTCACCGTTGGTCGGAACCTCCAAGCCAGACCCCATCCGATACACGCAGAGCCGCGGCCGCAGGTCAACCGTGTCCCATGTGTGGGCCTGAAGATGCGTGAACGATGCCGCGGCGGGCACCGAACATTCGCCGAACACCGCCACGCGCGGAACCGGCAAGTTGAACAACCACTCAGGAGCCCAGTTTTCTCCCACATATCGAGGACTACTTGGCTCGTGAACGAACCCAAGCATGTCGGCCCCAGAGGCAATCGCAAACTCGGCGTCGGCCTGGTTGCGGACTCCGCAGATCTTGACGATCACCAGCCCATCACCTCACGAACCTTTCCGCCAATGTCGTCGGCCCCGCAGAATGTCGTCCCGATCAGCACGCTTCTCGCCCCGCTCGCCGACACCCGGCGAAGATCATCAGGCGTTGCGAGGGCGCTTTCACTGACGGCCAGCGCGTGAGGTGCGATGCGCGGCAGAAGTCGCTCAGAGGTCGCCAAGTCGGTTTCGAAGGTCGCCAGATTGCGATTGTTCACGCCGATGGCAGTGTTCGGCCCGTCGGCGAGCCGCAAGGCCCGCTCGGTTTCGGCGTCATCATGGACTTCGATCAGCACATCCAGTCCGAGACCGTGGGCTACCCGCTGGAACTCGCTAATCGCATCGTCTTCCAGCGCGGCAACAATCAGCAGGATCGCGTCGGCTCCCCACGCCCGGGCTTCGAAGATCTGATAAGCGTCGATCGTGAAGTCCTTGCGCAGGAGCGGCAGATCAACAGCATGCCGTACGCGCCTCAGGTTCTCCGGGGAGCCCTGGAAGAACTTCTCGTCGGTGAGCACACTCAAGCAGGATGCCCCGCTGGCAGCGTAGGTTTGGGCAATCGCGACAGGGTCAAACTCCCCGCGGATGAGACCCTGCGACGGGCTCGCCTTCTTCACCTCCGCGATGAGCGACAATGGCCGCGGTCCATCCGCCAACCGGGCGACGAAGCCCCGCGGCTGGGGTAGGTCCGCGATGACCGCCTGCAACACGTCTAGCGGAATTGCGGACTGGGCGGCATCCACCTCAACCCGCTTGTGGTCGAGAATCTCGCGGAGGCGGTCAGCCACGCGTCACCTCGCGCAGGGCCTCAACCTTGGCCCAGGCTGCCCCTGACGCGATCGCCTGTCGGGCAAGCTGAGCTGCTTCGGGCAGGGACCCCGCCCGGCCTGCCACCCAAAGGGCCGCCGCCGCGCTCGTCATCAGGGCGGCCGCTCGTGGCGAGTTGGGTTGGGTCAGGGCTTCGGTCAAGATCTGGGCATTTTCTTCGGGCGTCTCGCCGGGGGCGAGGGCGTCGGCGGTGATCGAAGAAAGGCCAAAGTCCTCGGGCGACACTCGGCGCAACGTCACGCCGTCTGAGCCGACCTCCGCGACCTGAGTAGGGCCGCACGGAGAAACCTCGTCCAGCCCATCCTCGCCACGCACGATCCACGCTCGCTCGACGCCAAGCCCGTGGGCGGCCTCGGCCATGGGCTGCAGAAGCGCGTCGTCATACACGCCGATGATCTGGCGGCGCGCTCGCGCCGGATTCGACAACGGCCCAAGTTGATTGAACACCGTGCGAATCCCCAGCGCCTTTCTCACGGGACCGACAAAGCGCATGGCGGGATGGTGTTGTGGGGCAAAGAGGAAAGCGATACCGTGTTCAGCCAACGCCTCGCGCCAGACATCAAGCGGGGCTGTGATCGTAATGCCGAGGGCTTCCAAGACATCGGCCGAGCCGCACCGGCTCGTCATCGCGCGATTGCCGTGCTTGGCGACTCGCGCCCCCGCCGCCGCCGCGACAATTGCCGCCCCGGTCGAGAGGTTGAACGAGGGCGAACCTCCGCCGGTGCCGCACGTGTCGAGCACATCGGCAAGTTCGTGATCAAGCCGGACGGCATGCTCTTGCATCACGCGAGCGAACGTTGCGAGTTCAGCCCCGGTAACGCTCTTGGCCCGCAGCGCCGTAAGGAACGAGGCAATCTCGACGTCGCTGGCGGTGCCCTGCATTAACGCGCTCATGGCCGCCTCGGCCTCTTCATCCGCGAGGTCGTGGCCCGTCACCAGCCGCTCCAGCACGAGTCGCCATTCCATCGGGTCAAGTGTACTGGGCGTCACCGCGGACGCGTCAGCACGTCGGCACCTAGAAGCCCAACTAGCACCAGCGCAAACGCACCGACGGCGAGATTGGGCCAACCCGAACGCAACGCGAACAGCACCGCCGCCATCGCCACGAACGCGCCAGAGAGCACCAGTGACTGGCGACCGCGCTTGCGCCAAGCGATCATCGGCGCCAAAATCGCAAACACACCGCAAAGGCCGATGCTGTAGGTGAGGAACGCCTCAAACCCTTGCTGATCCAACCGCGGCCTCCAGCTCCTCAACCGTGCGCACAGTCACAAGACGCGGAAGGCCTCCGCCCTCGTGCAGAACGCCCACGCGCCGCTCGGCCGCGACCGGCAACAACGCAGCCCCCTCGGGGCCAACGAGGAGCGCTTCGAAGCCATCGTGGGCTTGCCAGACGCCACGAACCGCCAACGCAGGCCCCTCCGCTGCCAGCCCGGAGAAGCGAATCAGGCCGTCATCGCGCGCGAGTTCTAGCGCCTGCAAGACTCCATTGATCTGAAACTCCTTTAAGCCGCCGCGAACTCGGACAAAGTAGAAGTCCGTGCACGGTCGACCGAGCGCTGAGAGCACCTCGATGAGATGCGCATGAACCAAGTGCACCGCATGTTCTTCATCGGTGGCACGTTCGAAGTCGGTGCTGCTGCGCGCCATCAGGAGCGTGTTTTGAAACGCGGCATGGTGTCGCAAGAACCCGCCCCAGAGCGCGGGTTGCGTGGACAGATCCAGCGGGAGACCGGTGGCCAACGCCGCCGAAGCCAGCGCCGCCGGATCATCGCCCACGACCAGCCGCAGCCACACGTCCGGCACAGAGATGTTCGTTCGACCAAACACGGCGTTCATCGAAGCACCACGTCAATGAGGGCAAACACGAACAAGCCGATGCTGACGAACCCATTCAGCGTGAAGAACGCGAGGTTGACTTTGCTCAGGTCATCAGGGCGCACGAGCGACTGCTCATAGCCGAGCAATGCGGCCGCGACAATGACCCCGATGAAATAGGCGATCCCCGCCCCGGCCGCCCACCCGGCACCGACTAGACAACCAATGGCCGTGAGGTGCAGCGTCCGGCTGACGAGGAGGGCCCGTGCCTTGCCGATCGCTTGTGGGAGCGAGTGCAACCCGTGCTCGCGATCGAACTCCTCGTCCTGGAGCGAGTAGATGATGTCGAAACCGGCCGTCCAGCCCGTTACGGCGGCGGTGAGCCACAGCACCGCCGGGTCAAGCGTCCCGGTGACGCCAATCCAGGCCGCCGCAGGCGCTATGCCCAGGCTCAAGCCCAAAACCAGATGGCACAGCGGAGTGTATCGCTTGGTCAAGCTGTAGCCGAGCGTCACCATGATCGCGATCGGTGACAACGCGAGGGCGAGCGGATTCAGCATCGCCGCCGCGAAGACGAAGATGATCAAGCTGCCCAGGAGGAACAGGTTGACCTGACGCAACTTGAGCAATCCGGCCGGAATCGCCCGCATCCGCGTTCTTGGGTTAATGGCGTCAATGTCCCGGTCGGCGATTCGATTGAACGCCATCGCCGCGCTGCGGCAAGACACCATCGCGACCACGATCCAGAGCACCGTCGACCCACCCGGCCAGCCGCTGTCGTTTGCGGCCAAACTCCCCCACATCATCCCGAGCATGGCAAACGGTAAAGCAAAGATGCTGTGCTCGAACTTGATCATTTCGAGCACGGTGCGGAACGCTTGCCATCCGCGGACGGGGGTCGTGGTCTCGGTCATCATGCCTTTGCCAGTTGCGGAGCGAGTTCCGCCCACTGGCGCTCGAACGCCTCTACCAGCCGCTCAATCGCGGCGACGCCACCTTCCCAGAAGGCGCGGTCGTCGAGGTTGACTCCCACCGTCGCCATCAGCTCCTGCGGCGTTCGCGAGCCGCCGAGCTCGAGCAAGTCGAGATACTTCTGCTCGAAGCTCGGGCCCTCGTTCTTAGCGAGATCATAAATGCTGAGCGCCAATAGCTCGCCAAACGAATAGGCGTACACGTAGAACGGCGCGAAGAAGAAGTGACCGACCATCGGCCACCACGAGCGGTGCTGCTCGCCAAGCGTTACCGAGTCGCCGAACATCTCCTGCACACAACCTTGCCAGATCTCGGCCAGCCGCTCGGAGCTGAGTTCGCCCTCTTCACGGCGCGCCTGGTGAGCGCCTTGCTCGAAAGCGAACAGCGACGCCTGGCGGAACACCGTCGCAAAGATCGTCTCGATCTTTTGACCGTAGAGCGCAAGCCGGTCCTCGGGAGTTGCGTCGGCGACGAGCCGCTCGAAGACAAGCATCTCGCCAAAGGTCGATGCCAACTCGGCCAGCGGCAATGTGCCCTGGAAGTTCAAGAACGACTGCGCGCGACTTAACGAGCCGTGGACGCCGTGACCCAACTCGTGGGCAAGGGTCATCACATCGTCGTACTTGCCTTGATAGGTCTGGAACACCACCGGATGCGTGTCTGGGGTGTTGTAGCTGCAGAAAGCGCCGCCCTGCTTGCCCTTGCGGACTTCGGCGTCGATCCAGTTCTTATCGAAGAACTCGCGGGCCAGATCGCTCAACTTGGGCGAGAACTTGCCGAAGGAGTTGAGCACGATGTCGCGCCCGTCTTCCCAGCTGACTTCGGCGCGGGTCGGGAAGAGCGGTGCATAGCGGTCGATGTGCGTCAGCTCTGGAAGCCCGAGGATTTCGCGTTTGACGCGGTAGTAGCGAGCCACCAAGTCGTAATGGGCTCGGCACACGTCGATCACGAGGTCAACCGTCTCCTTGCTCAGCTCGTTGGCGAGGTGGCGCGTGTGCTCGGGATACGGGTGACTTCGCAGCCGATCTCCCACGCGCTTGTCCTGCAGAAGCGTATTGTAGGTGAAGGTTATGGCACGGTCAAGCTCGGCCAGGCCCGTCGTGAGCGCTTCGGCACCGGCTTGGCGAACCGCTCGATCCGGATCGCGCAGCAAGGTCATCGTCTCTTCTTCGCCGAGTTCTTGAACTTCGTCGCTGCCGGGCGGCGTGTAGCGAAACACGTGGGTCGCCATCATCTCTTCGTAGAAGCGCACCCAGGCTCGGCAGCCGGTATTGGCGGTCTCTTCAAGAATGATTTCCTCGGCCTCGGACAGCTTGTGCGGTCGATACATTCGCGTCACGCCGAGGTAATGCCGGTAGTTGGCGAGGGCGGGATCGGCGACCAGCCGCGCGAACACGTCGTCCTCCAGATCTTGAACTTCGAGCTCGAAGAACATCATCTTCACTTGAAGCTCGCTAAACCGCTCCATTTGGTTGGCCAGAAACGCACCAATCTTGGGATCGGCACTGTCGGCGGCCACGAGGAGCTGGGCGTAGCCGGCGGGCTTCATCGCTTCTTGAAAAATGGCCTCCATCTCGCGGATGCCCGCCGCAAGGTGTTCAGCAGCGACGTCATCCGTGGCGATCGTGTCGCGGAACTTGGCGGCAAACGCGTCGGCGCGGGCGAGGGCGGCCGTCCAGGTCGCCTCCACTTTGGGGTCGTCGATTCCGGAGAACAGCGCGGACAAGTCCCAGCGGACGTTTGGAGAGGCTCCCATAGGGGAGATTATGACCGCCCGGCCCACCACGCGCGGAACGAAGGGCCTGAGGTTGAGGGCGCCTCGCGGACCCGCGTCCATCCGCTCAGCATGAACGGCACCGCTCCCGCCATCGGCAGCATCGTCAGCGCCTGTCGCCAGCGCACCGGGTTCGTCGCCAGCGCGGCGTAGGCTGGCCAAGGCATCGGCGACGGATCACCGACCTGGCGGACGAGTTGGTGGCGCAGACGAATGAGTTGGTCCGGAATTGGAATCCGAACCGGGCACACCTCTTCGCACGCCCCGCAGAGGGTGGATGCCTTCGCCAAGTCGCCATGGCTGCGCAAGCCTTCGAGCGACGGGGCGAGCACCGCACCCAACGGCCCGGAGTAGGGATGCCGATAGCCGTGCCCCGTGATCTGCCGATAGACCGGGCACACGTTCAGGCACGCGCCGCATCGGATACACCGGAGAATCGCGCGCTGCCCCGAGTTCATGAGTCGGCTACGACCGTTGTCCAGCAGAACCAGGTGGGCGGCGGTTGGGCCGTCGACTTCGTCCTCGCGCCGCGGTCCGCGGATGAAATGCGTGTAGGTCGTGATGCGCTGTCCCGTGGCCGAGCCCGCGAGCAATCGGAGGAAGACGGGCAAGTCGGCGGCGGAGGGAAGCAGCTTCTCAATGCCCATCACCGCGATGTGTACCGGAGGTGCTGTGGTGCTTAGCCTGTTGTTGCCCTCGTTTTCGATGACCACCACCGCACCCTCCTTGACGAGCGCGAAGTTCACGCCCGAGATACCCACCCCGGCCGTACGAAACGCCTCGCGAAGGTGACGGCGAGCTTGAAGCGAGAGTTCGGCGGGGTCGTGCGTCTCCAGCCCCAATCCCGCCTTTACGAACGAAGCTGATACGTCCTGCCGGGTCTTGTGGATGATCGGCGTCACGATGTGGCTCGGCATGTCGTGGTCGAGTTGGACCACAAACTCGCCAAGGTCGGTCTCGACGACCGTCCGCCCCGCCGCCTCGATCGCGGCATTGAGGTGGATTTCCTCCGTCGCCATCGACTTGCCCTTCACCACCGGGCCAGCGGGCGCGTCTCGGATCAGCCGGACGATGATCTCGCGCGCCGACGCGGCATCGCTCGCCCAATGCACCTGCCAGCCATTGGCGATAGCGTTGCGCTCGAAGTCAAGCAACAGTTCATGCAGGTGGTCAAGCACGTGCTCGCGGGTGGCTTCGGCGGCGTGTCGGGCGGCTTCGCTGTCGCTGAACGCGCGGTCGAGGGCATCACGGCGGTGTTGAGTCTTCAGGGCGGACGCCGAGTGGACGGCTTGGCGCGTGCGCGGATCGAGATCGTAACCAAACTGGTCGGCGGGGGGCCTCACTGGATCACCTCCGCCAGGAACTCGGCGATATGGCGAATGGGGGGAGCTTCCGCCGCTCCAGCGCGACCTGCCAGGTGCATGAGGCACCCAAGGTCGGTGCTGACGATTTCATCGGGCGCGCTGGCCCGCAGAGCGGCGAGCTTAGCATCGGCGATGCCCGCCGAAAGCGTCGCATGCGTGACCGCAAACGCCCCGCCAAAGCCGCAGCACTGCTCCCGCTCGGCAAAGTCCACCAACTCGACCCCCTCGATCGATTCCAGTAGCCGTGTAACGCTCTCGGGGCGATTCAAAGCTCGAGCGTGGCATGCGGTGTGGAGGGCAACTCGGCGAAGGCCTCGAACGCGACCGCGAAAGCCCTGGGCGAGCAGGAAGTCCGTGAGCTCGTAGCACTCCACCGTGGGGCCACGGTCGATCTGCGGATAGGCGTGGCCAATCATGGCCGCACACGACGCGCTCGGCGTCACAATCGGCAACGCCGGATCAAACGTTGATCGAAGATGGGCGGCCAATCGCTGAGCCTCTGGCCAATGCCCGGCGTTGAAGGGCGGCTGCCCACAGCAGGTCTGGTTCTCCGGGAACACGACCTCGCACCCGATACTTTCTAGGACGCGGACGGTCGCGATCCCGACGCTGCCGTAAAGCGCATCGCCGAGGCACGTGAGCATGAGCTGGACTTTCATGCGACCGGGGCGGTGGCCAGGCGGCACATGGCGCGCACCCCGACGGGCAGGGCCGCATCGTTAAAGTCGAACTCAGGAGCGTGGAGATTGGGATATGAGGTCTGGCCAGGAGCCATCAGTCCTAACCAGTAGAAGCATGCCGGAACCTGCTGACCATAGAAGCTGAAGTCTTCACCCCCCATTACCGGGATCGGATCGGCCATGACGCGCTCGCCAACCGAAGCCTTGAAGACGTCCACGAGATCGGCATCGTTAACTACCGCCGGATAGCCGTACTCATAGTCAACCTCGATCCGAGTGCCAAACGCGGCCGCAACTCCGTTCGCGACTTCGTTGATTCGTCGCTCGGCCAGCGCCCGGGCTTCGGCCGTAAGCGTGCGGACGGTGCCCACCAAGTCGGTGCGCTCGGGAATGATGTTGTGGGCGGTTCCCGCTTGAACCTGGCCGAACGTGATGACCAGAGAATCCAGCGGGCTCACCGCTCGCGACACGATCGATTGCATCGCGACGATCAGGTGACTTGAGACGACAATCGGATCGATGCCCGTGTGGGGCATCGCGGCATGGCCACCCTTGCCAAACACACGGATTCGCAGGTTGTCGGCGTTGGCCATCATCGTGCCTGCGCGGCTCGACACCTCGCCGACCTGCAATCCCGGATAGCAATGGAGGCCAAAGATACGATCCGCGGGCCGCCCGAGAACGCGTCCCTCAAGCACACCGTCTTCGCACATCCGCTTGCCGCCCGCGCCACCCTCCTCGGCGGGCTGAAACACGAAGAGCACATGGTTCGGGCGCTCGGTCTGGGCCAGCGCGCGAGCCGCACCGATCAGGATGGTTGTATGCCCGTCGTGGCCGCAGGCGTGCATTTTGCCCGCGTGGCGCGAAGCGTGATCAAGGCCGGTGAGTTCTTCGATGGGGAGTGCATCCATGTCGGCTCGTAGGGCAACCGTTGGCGCAGCCTCTTCGCCGGTGCTCGGCAAATAGCCCAAAACGCCCGTTCCCCCTGCGAGGCCGGAGACAACCTGAACACCGGCTGACTCCAGCTCTCGGCGAACGACAGAAGCCGTCCTATGCTCCTCGTAGCCGAGTTCGGGATGCGCGTGGAGATCGCGCCGAATGTGCTCCAAGTGGGCGCGATCGGATTCAACCAGCGCCGCAAGATCCTTCATGGGCGCATCATACACTCAAATCCGTGCCACAATTGACCCTCAGAGGACCAGAGAATTGGCAGTCGACACAAGTGATTTTCGCAACGGGATGCACATCAGCCTTGACGGCGATGTGTGGACGATCATCGAGTTTCAGCATGTAAAGCCAGGTAAGGGCGGGGCATTTGTGCGTACGCGACTCCGCAAGGTGAAGTCCGGTGCCGTGCTTGAACGAACCTTCCGATCGGGCGAAAAAGTAGAGCCCGTTTTCGTTGAAAAGGTGAAGAAGCAGTTCCTATACCGACAGGGCACGCAGCTCATCCTGATGGACCTCGACAGCTACGAGCAGGATCCCGTCGAAGAATCGGTGCTTGGGGATCAAGCGAAGTATCTCAAGGACGAGATGGAGATCATCGCACTAGAAGCCAACGGCGAAGTGCTGGGCTACGAGTTGCCGAGCTTTGTCGAACTTGAGATTGTTGAGACCGAGCCTGGATACAAGGGCGATACCGTCAGCGGCGGGGCGACCAAGTCGGCAAAACTCGAATCTGGTGCAGTCATCAATGTGCCCTTCCACATCAACGAAGGCGACATTGTGAAGATTGATACGCGAACGGATACCTATCTCGAGCGCGTCAAGAAGTAGAATCCTGGGTCAACTCCAGGGAGACCGGATTGGAACCGAGCGATGAGTAAGCGCGAGAAGTACGGGTCGCGATTCGATGCCGATGAAGCCTTGGCATCGGTGTTGGATAATGTTGCCAAGTTTTCACTTTGGGGCGGATTGGCGGCGTTGGTCATTTCTGTCGGCTTCCTCGTGATGACCTACTCGGCGTTTACGGGAAATCAGCCGCCAGGCAGTGCTGAGCAAGCGCTGAACAACATCGCCTTGCTACAGAAGTTGCTTCTCGCCGGTGGCGTTGCCGCGATCGTGGGCACGACGTTCATGTTCTGGGGCGAGGAAACCCTGGGCGTTTTTCAGTTGGGGGCCTCGGCAGCCCTGTGGTTCACTCCGATCTACATCCCGAGCATGATGGGCGGGTCGGTCGGCGGTGTACCCGACCAGGTCGGCGCGCAGGCGTTGGCCACGCTCCAGCAAGGCGGCACCGTCATGGGGATGCTCAGCCTCGCTGTGCTGGTGGCCGATATCGGCACGCGAGCTCGTCTCCGCGCTCGGGAAGGCTCAAAGGCCGATCAGCTCAAGTACGGCAAGGGGCAAAAGGAGGAGCGCGACGTCCAAAACGTGTTCATGGGCAAGTGCTGGCAGCTTCCCTTCTGCCGCAAGTTTGTCCGTGAGCGTTGCCCGATTTACCACGCTCGAAGGACCTGCTGGCGCGAGCGGGTTGGGTGCATGTGCGAAGAGGAAGTCATTCGCAACGCCATGGAGAATCGCCCGATTCCCAAGGACATGATCGCTGCTGCTCGCTACATCCCCCAGAATCACAAGCTCTCGGCCGAGGCCAAGAAGGAGCGCTGCCGCCAGTGCGTGATTTTCAACGAGCATCAGAAGCACAAGTACAAGCTGGCGTTGCCGATGGTCGTTCTCGGCTACATCGGCCTGTACGCCCTTCTGCGTGAGCCCCTCTTGGTGGGCACGAGACAACTCCTGTCCGGCCTCGACCGCACGTTCTCCAAGTTGACCTACCAGGCGGAGGGTGGCGTAACCCAAAAGATGACGGGGAGCGCACTGCCGTTTCACGAGATCTTGCTCGTGTGTTTCTTGATCGTTGCGCTTGCCTACACGCTGAAGGCGCTTGAGTATGCCATGTTCAAGCTCAAGGTCTAGCCCGTCATACTGTTGAGCATGCGCAAACCGGCGGCGTTGAATCCAGGCGATCGGATTGAGATCGTTTCGCCTGCTTCTTCCATCACGCTCGAAAAACTGTCCCGTGGAATGTCCTTGCTCGAATCGTGGGGCTACCGCGTGACACTGTCTCCCCATGCGCTAGAGCACACCGACTACCTCGCAGGGTCCGACCCCCACCGTGCCGCGGACCTCCAGCGCGCATTTGACGACCCGGATATCGCCGCCGTCTTGTGCTCACGCGGTGGTTATGGCTGTGCCCGGCTGTTTCCCTACCTCGACCTCGATCGGATCGCGGCCAGCGGAAAGCCGTTCTTTGGGTTCAGCGACATCACCACGCTTCACCTCGCGCTGAATCGGAGGGGCCTCATCACGTATCACGCGCCCATGCTCCTAACCCTGTCCCGGGAGCGAGAACCCTGGGTGGAGGAGTCCCTCAAACTGAGCCTGGAGGGTCGCGATCCGATTCATCCCGACTCGCCATCCGGCAAGACGGTCGTTGGCGGCAAAGCGACTGGCCGGCTCACGGGTGGCTGCCTCTGCCTAATCACCGACAGCATCGGCACGCCCGACGCCATCGAAACGGAGGGCCGGATCGTCCTAATCGAAGACGTGGATGAGAACCCTCACCGCGTAGACGCCATGCTGACTCAGATGCTCAATACCGGACATGCCCAGGCCGCCGCGGGTTTCGTCATTGGCGAGATGACGGGCACCGATACTCGCGAAGACGCGACGATCGGACGTCGGCCCTGGCGAGAGATTGTCGAGGATCGCTTGGGACCGCTCGGCAAGCCGATGATCGTTGAGTATCCGTTTGGTCACAACTCCGCGATGCTCACCTTGCCCATGGGAGCAAACGTCGAACTCGACGCCGACGCGGGGCGACTGTCGCTGTTGGGGGTCGCATGAGGCGCGTCGGGCTCCTTGTCGCGCTTCTCGGTGCAGCCGCCGTTGCGCCAACGCAGGTCTGGGAAAAGCTCATTGCTCCCGGCCTCACCTATCGAAGCGAGGTTGACACGACCCAGCCTCGGATGATCCATGCCTTGCGTTGGACGCCGGGCGCAAAGGTCGTTCAAGCAGTTCCCGAGCTGGGACTTGGAGTCATCTATGCGGATGGCCCCGCGCGCGGACGGGAGACCCTCGCCCAAATGGCAAGGCGCACAGGGGCGATTGCCGCCATTAACGCTGACTTCTTCCCGTTTACGGGCGATCCACTGGGACTGATGGTCCGCAACCGCGAACTGTTGAGCCTCCCCTTTCCCGGCCGGAGCGCTTTCGGATGGGGCCCAAGTGCGTCTCAATCCGCTCAACCGGTAGGTCGGTTGACCATGACGCTTGAAGGTAGCGGGCCAATTCCGATTCCTCAGTTCAACGAAGCGTGCAATGCAAACTCGATCTCATTGAACTCTGAACGAGCAGGGATCGCCCAGTCGAGCACCGCAAACTGCGTGAATGCCGTCATCAAGGTCGTCGAGGGCAAGTTTGAAGTCGGCACGAAGGTGGTCGGCGAGGTTCAGTATCTCATGACAGACGCCGCGTCGGTGCCCATCGCTCCTGGCAACAAACTGTTGACGGCGACCGGAACCATGATGCCGTTCGTCGCCAGTCTTCGACCCGGCCAACGAGTGACCATCGACCTTCAAGTTGATGGCTTCGACTGGTCGAAGATCGATAGTGTGATCGGGGGTGGACCCCATTTGGTGCGCAACGGAACCTTGGCCGTCGACGCCACCGAGCAAGGGTTCGATGCCGTGTTCGCAACGCGTCGCCACCCTCGTACGGCCATCGGTCGCACTTCAGAAGGTGATCTCTGGTGGGTGACGGTGGATGGTCGACAGCAAGTGAGCGACGGAGCCACGCTTGAAGAGCTTGCGCGGGTGATGCAGCGTTTGGGTTGTCAAGACGCGATCAACCTCGACGGCGGTGGCTCGACATCGCTGAATGTGCTCGGCCAAACCGTCAGCCGTCCATCCGAAGGTCGCGAGCGAGAAATCGCCAACGGGGTTGTCTTTCTCGCCCCAGCACCCCGTGAAGAACCGGTCGCGCTCACCATTCCGCTACCCGAGTCCGTCAATGCTGGCACCACGACCTACTTGCGTGTGTTCGATGACAAGGGTACGCCGCTTGCTAACGCGGAGGTGATCTGGTCGGCTACCGGCAGCGGGTGGATCGATCAGGGCGGCTTTCTTCGGGCAACTGGAGAAGGGACCGTCTTCGTATCCGCCTTTGCCCGTGGCAAGCTCGCAGCGGCTGGAGTCAAGGTTGTCGCGGCGCCTCCAAAGTAGGAATCCCGCAATTCCATCAGGCTTTTCAGACGGCCAATTCCCGATGAACACAGTATGCTCGTCGGACTCACAGTTCTTGTGCTTAGCCAAACCAAGGCCACGGGTGCCATTTGCGGCGCACCCTTTGCCCCCAGCCAAGCCAAACTGCAGAAGTTCAAGGATTACGCCACGGCAACGTCCAGCGGATTCACCGACCGAGCCGAGGTCTACTGGCTGACCTTCCAGCGCGGGGCCGAGTTTATGCCCGAGGAAGAGCTGATCGTAATCATTCAGCTGCCGCCGGGGACGCGGATCAGTGGTCATCGTATAAACAACTTGCCTCTCAAGATGGGCACGGAGGCCTTCCGAGCGCAGCACTATCCGAAGCGGAATCAACCCGCTTCTGTTGGCCTCGGAGTCATCGGCATCCACACTCGAACACCTAAGCCAGCCCGTGGGCTCAAGGAGTTCCAGATGTGGCACGAGTTGATTGACGTCCAGCTTCGGTTTGGTCAGATTCAAAAGGGGCAGATCGCGGGCACCATAGATTTGCGATTACCCACGAAGGACCGCACCTGGCTCCAGGGCAAGTTCACGGCTGAGCTCGAAGGCTTCTGATATGCTCAGCAGAGCATGGACATTCCACGGGCGCTTGAGGTGTTCGTCCGCGCTTTCGCCGCGAACAAGAGCCGAACGCATCCCTATCTGACCACGCGACACGAGGTACCTGCTGGCGTGTTGTGGACGATGGCCGATGACTTGCCGCGACGTAAGCCGCGCAAATCCGAAGTGATCGTCTATGGAGTGCCGCCGGAACTGGTCGTTCAGCGCGCCCAAGAACTGGTCGGTTGGCACTTTGTAGGTGCCATGCTCGAGTCGACGGATGAACTCGCAGCTTCGGATCATGCCTATCGAGACCTCGGCTACCGACCCCTGGCCACCGAAGGACTCTTCGTCCACGACTTAACAGACATTCCCACCGCACGATGCGAACCCGAGGTCCGCCTGATCGAGAGCGAATCTGAGCTCATTTCGATCCCGCAGATGGTTCCGCAACCCCGAAGGTGGATGGACGACCTTCGGCAATACGCGATCTGGGATAGGACCCGAGACTACGGGTGGGTCACCAGTCGAGACGTCGGTGCCGATGCGTGGGTGGGCGATTTGTGGGTCCCGAACGACTTGCGCCGCCGAGGCTATGGGCGCGCGCTCATGAGTCGACTTCTGCTCGACGATCGCGAGCTTGGACGGGAATCGAGCGTGTTGCTCGCCAGCACTGCGGGGGGCTACCTCTATCCGCAACTGGGATATCGCCAAATCGGCGTGTTGCGACTCTACTGCCCGAAGCAGCGCTAATCGCCGCCGGAGGCTTGAGGCAGTTTCGATTGAGCGTAGATCGCGCTCCGCTCGACCCACATCATAAAGATCTCGTAGTTGTCGAGAATGTCGCGCGGCATCTTCACGTACTCACGCATCGGCTCTGAGTTGGGGTCCGGACGAAGCGCTGTCGCACCTGGGAGCCCCATCGCTTCCTCAAGGTCATCCGGGCACAGCTTTAGGCCGATGTCGTCTCCGATCAAGAAGGCAAACATCTTCTCGCCGGTATAGACACCCATCCCGCCAAACATGCGTCGCGCTCGAACATCGAACGACTCCGCCGCCCGCATCATCTGCTCATAGCGAAGGGGACGATAGACCATGGCTCTCCACCCTCTTGGACCCATCGGTCCAGAGTAGATCGGCGAATCAACCGATGAAAGATTATACCAAGCGGAGGGCTAACGGGTTGCCGATAACCAACGTATGCCATGCCGGAGAAACTCGGCCCCCGACGGATTGCGGGTCACTCCGCGCGGGCCGAATCCCAATCCCCCGTAGGGTCGAACGGTCGTGATCAACAACTCGGCCGTCCCCTTGACCGCGCGGATCAGAATTGGGTTCTCGGCGTAGGTGCGCACGTCAACTCGATTCAGCAACACATCGAACTCCCAGCGCGGATACCCCTGCCGAATCGTGTCCATATCGAGCGCCGCATCCGGGGTGATCGGGAGCCAACGTGACCATGCATCGCGCATGCCCGTTGGTTCCCAAAATCGATCGTTAAAGAACTCGTAAGCTGCCTCGCGCCAGAACGGCATCTTGCGTGTGCCTTCATCCTGGAGGAAGACCATGCCCCGCTCGCTGCTCGCGCCGAAACGCGTGGTGATGTAGCCACTCGTGCCGCCCAGCTTGAGATCATCGAAGCATCCGCGTGGATCGTCAAGTCCCCACTCTTCGAACTCGGCGGGACCTAGGGCGGGCACCACCCAAAGCGGCCACGTGTTTTCGGCACCGGCAAAGCGAGCGCGGAGCAAGTAGCCGCCCGGCCGTTCAAGGTCGATACTCATTTGGCCGATTTCTTTGCTCACCATCGCCTCGACGGACATGGGCTCCGCCGTGCCAAATGCCACTCGGCCGGCGGGTCGCCGAATGCCCTCCCACGTGAAGTTCACACAATCCCATTCGAGGGTGCCCTCGGTCTCAACTTCACAATGCGCTCCCACGCGCCAGAAAACGCGTCCCGCGAAGTGATTGAACGGGTCGCGCCATCCGGGACGATTGCCGCCATGCACCCACGGTGGACGCCTCACCAGGATCGGGAAGAGACACGCCTCGCCGTTCCAGTGAGCGAGGTCTTCGGCGGTAAACCGGGGTTGGTCCCAGTCATCAAGCATCCCGGCTGAACTGATCGGCGTGTCACGCCACCCCGTCACGACATAACCGGCGATGTCGCTCCGAGCGCGGACTTGCTCTTGCACCAATTTGCGCACGAACGCCGCCTTGACAACTGAACTTGCCTGTAAGGCAGCACTCCGATGTTCGCCGGGCGCGAGCGCAAATCGGTTCTGGGGAATCACGCCGGGCAAGTCGTGTTGCCACCGGACGCCCTGATCATTTAGATCGCGGTCATCCCGGATCCAGTAGGGCAGCTCCTTGCCGAGTCTTGCCAAATCGCGGTGAACATCGATGTCGTTGAACTCGCCCAGCAGAATCGGCATCGCCGGGCGCGGGCCGATCAACAGCGAGTCCAACACCTCGGGATAGAAGGGCGTTTCGCAATACGGGTGGAAGTCGTAGAAGTCACCGTATTCCCTGAGGTCGCCGCCGTACATCTCGGCGCTGCCAGAGTTGTCCTTGACGAGCGCGGCTGGCCCATCCGGGGTCATCAGCACTTCGCGGACGCGCTCCGTGAGTTCTTGGCGGTAGCGGGCAGTGGTGGTTTCGTGAAGCTCGCAACCAATCGTCCAGAAGATCACGTTTGGATGATGGCGATATTGCTCGACGATCCGGACGAGCTCGTCGGCCATCCGTCGCTGGGCGTCTGTGTCAGCCGTTGGGTCCCACAGGGGGAGCTCGATCCATGCGTACAGGCCTGCTTCATCAAGCAACTCCAAGTAGCGATGCGGCGGCACCCACAGACAGAACTTGACGAGATTGAATCCGAGCCGGCGTGTTTCGGCGATCTCTCGATGGATGGTTGAGTCATCCGGGTTAAGGTGACCGATCTCGGGATACCAGCCCCAGGTGAGCACCCCGCGGGCGTAGAACGGCCGATCTCCCTGCGCAGTCGGCGGCGCTTCGACGGTCTCGCCCTTTCGCTGCTTGAGCCATGCCTGCGCGGCATCCTGGATGCTCGGTGCCGGGGCATCGTGGTCTGCGACCCAAACTTGAGCGCCCACCGCCCATGCTCGCCGGGTGGCGGGGGCGCCGGGCTGGGTGTCACGGTCTGGCACAATAGCCACCGGTTTGTAGATCCCCCCAAACGTGTGATACACGAAGGGGATGAACCCGCTCGCAACCTCGCGCGCGGGAAACGTCTCGCCCCCGTTCTTGGTGACCCGCACCTCAATGTCCCACTGCTCCGCATCCGGTAGCAGGAACTCGAACGCATCCCAGATGCCCTCGTGCCGCCCCAGAGGTTGACCATTCACCCACACGTCGGCCGCGTAGCTGACGCCTTCGAACCGCAACCGATGCGGGCCGGGTTGGGTCCGCCGGGCCACGGTTCGATAGATCGCTGGACCCTCCCACCAAACTGGGACCTCCTGACGCCAGGCGTGGGGGATCGTCACCGCCCGCGGCCCCTCGCCGTAATCCACCGTCCATTCGCGCAAGTTCACGGCTTAGACCCTTGCGCCCACGCGCTTGACAAAGTTCTCGACGATGCGGAAGCCTTCCTCGGTGAGCACCGACTCGGGATGAAACTGAACACCTTCGATAGGGAGCGTTTCATGTCGCAACCCCATGATCTCGCTATCGTCTTCGGCGGTCGCGGTCACGGTGAAGCCGATCGGCACGCTGTCCGCGGTCACTACGAGCGAGTGGTAGCGCACCGCTCGGAACGGATTGGGCATGCCCGAAAAGAGCCCTTGGGCATCGTGCCGCACCATCGAAGTTTTGCCATGCATGATTCGCCGGGCTTGCTTAACCACGCCGCCCGCGACTTCACCGATGGCTTGGTGCCCCAAGCAAACCCCGAAGATCGGCTGCGGTAAATCACCTCTCAGCGCCGCACCCAGAACATCAAGGCATACACCCGATTCCCGCGGTGTGCATGGCCCGGGAGAGAGCATGATCCCGTCCGGATCGAGCTTACGAATCGCATCAAGGTCAATCTCGTCGTTGCGGTGAACCACGACCTCAGCCCCGGCCTGGCCCAGATACTGCACCAAGTTGTAGGTGAAAGAGTCGTAGTTGTCGATAACGAGAATCACGGTTGGCTAGCTTACCGGCCCAGTCGGTCGCGGACGCGCTTGAAAGCATCAATCGCGAACGCGAGATCTTCCTCCGTATGGGTCGCGTTGGGCATCGTCCGGAGCCGCGCCTTGCCGCGGGCAACGGTTGGGAACACGATGGCAAGCGCGTAGACACCCTCGGCGAAGAGCAGGCGCTCCATTTCCTGCGCCTTGGCTTCGTCGCCAACGTACACCGGGGTGATCGGGGTTTCGCTGCCCATGGTGTCGAAGTCCGCGTCGGCGAGCATCTGCTTCCACTTGCGCGTGTTGTCCCAAAGCTTACGCATGGGCTCGGGGTCATTCTCCATCACGTCCAGCGCGGCGATAAGGGCGGCGGCGACCATCGGCGGATGCGCGGTTGAGAACAGGTAGGGGCGACCGCGGTTGATCAACCAATCCTTGAGCTTGGCCGAACCCGCGATATAGCCTCCGATCACGCCGAGTGCCTTGCTGAGCGTCCCGAGCTGGATGTCCACCCGGCCGTAGAGGCCGAAGTGCGACGTTGTTCCCGCGCCATGCTCGCCCAATACGCCGCTGCCGTGGGCGTCGTCGATCATGACGATCGCACCGTATTGCTCGGCGAGGTTAACGATGTCAAGCATGGGAGCGATGTCGCCGTCCATGCTGAACACGCCGTCGGTTATGATTAACTTTTTTGCAAATCCTTTCTCATTTGCGAGCTTCAAGGCCCGCTCCAGGTCATCCATGTCTTTATGGGCGTAGACCCAGCCTTCCGACTTGCGATACGCCGCTGGCGAGAGCCGAACGCCGTCGATAATCGATGCGTGGTTCAGTTCGTCGGAAATGACGACGTCCTTATCGGTCAGCACCGCGGGGATGCAGCCAGAGTTCGCGGTGAATCCGCCGGTGAACACGAGGACCGCTTCGGTCTTCTTGAACTTCGCGAGCCGCTCTTCGAGTTCTTCATGGACGGACATCGTGCCACCGATCCATCGGACGGCACCGGCGCCAACGCCCCAGCGCTCGATCGAATCCAGCGCGGCTTGCCGCACCTTCGGGTGATTGGCGAGACCAAGATAGTTATTGCTGGAGAGGTTGACGACCTCTCGCCCATCCATGCGAACGCGCCCACCGGCCGGGGTCTCCAAGATCTTCGGCACCTTGTAGAGGTGCTGATCCTTGAGCCCCTGAAGCTGATCACCAAGCCAATCCTGAAACTGCGCGTTCATGCGCAGATTGTACTAGGCGGCTTCGCTGGTGATGATCTGCTCCATCTTCACGGCAGCGAGCAGCTGCTTGCCTGATCGTCCCGCCTCGGGAAAGGCGGCATGCCCGATCGAAACCCGAACCGGCGTGTTCCGAGCGTAGCGCTGGTTCACCCAAGCGACGATCTTGCTGACAAGACGTCGCTGGATCATCTGAGCGTTGTTTCCCGACGACGGCAGTATCACCCCGAACGACGTATCTTCAAAACGGCAAACGAGATCGAGTCTTCGAACGCAATCGCGAATGAAGTCAGCGGCGTCGGCCATGAAGTCATCGACGCTCGTTGCCCCGTAGAACTTGCGCAACGTCTCTAGACCGGAGAAGCTGATCATGACGATGCCAACCGCCGAGTCATTGCACGACGCGCGATGAACTTCCTCTTCGAGGCGAGCGCGGAAGAACGACTCGGTGTAAGCACCCGTGAGATCATCAACCACTTCATAGTCGACTTCGGCGTCACGTCGCAACACACGGTCTCGTAACTGCTCTTGCTGAAGGATTTTTCGGAGCTTGGCCAGTGACTGGCGCAAGATGTGGGAAACGTAGTTGCCCGAAATCTGGAGATGCGCGGCAATCTCGGTCTGGCTCATTGAATCGAAGTGGAACAGCGTTAGCACCTGGCGCTCGAGATCGCGCAGCTGACCCATGGCACTTTCGAGCACAAGCCGATCCTCCACACTGAGTTGCTCCACGCAGAAGTCGCTGGAGTCCAGCTTCTCGAGTTCGCTATCGCCATCCTCATCGCCGGGCGTAGCGTCCAAGGAGCTGAGCTTAAGCATCTCCTGGGTAACGTACACTTCGCGCACGGAGGTTTCGCTCACCCCGATGTGTTCGGCGATCTCACGCTCGGAAGGGGTGCGTCCCAGGTTCGCTTGAAGAATGCTCGCCGCCTTGTTAACCTTGCCACGCAGTTCCTGGAGCCAAGCAGGTTGGCGGATGGTCTGGGCGCGGTCGCGGAGGTAGTGCTTCATTTCGCCCGCGACGAGATAAGTCGCGTAGGTATTGAAGCGAACCCCCGCCGTCGGATCAAACTTCGACAGCGCATTGAGCAACCCGATAAACCCGACTTGGACCAAGTCTTCGAACGGCTCGATTCCCGCAAATCGCCGTGCGATTCGCTCGACCATCCCCGCGTATTGCACGAGAATCACGTCTCGCAAGTCATCGCGACGGGTCTCGATGTAGCGTAACACCGTTGCTTCGCCGTCAAAGGCAGACTCTAATTCCTTTCCCATTGATCAATCCTTCGATTACCTGCGACCCAATCCATGGGTCGCGTCCAGCCTCATTTCAGAGGGTCCCGGCCAAGGGACCCCGGTCATCTCGAACCTACTTCACGCTGTTGACCAGCTTGAAGATCGGCGTCATAACGGAGATCGCGATGAACCCGACGACTCCGCCCAGGAACATGATCAGCATCGGCTCGATCATGCTCGTCAAACCTTTCACGGTCGCTTCGACTTCCGCATCGTAAAAGTCGCCGACCTTGACCAACATCTCGGAGAGTCGTCCTGACTCTTCGCCGACGTCGATCATGCACGTCACCATCGTGGGGAACAGGTTGGACTTCGCCAGCGGATCGCTGAGCTTCTGTCCTTCGCGAATGCTTGATCGTGTTTGTTCGATCGCCTGACACAGCACCGCGTTGTTCATGGTTTCACCCACGATCTCAAGGCTGCGCAACATCGGGACGCCGCTATTGATCAGGGTGCCAAAGGTGCGGGTGAACCGCGCGATTGACATCTTGAGCGTTAGCTCGCCAATGATCGGCATCTTGAGCTTCATGTAGTCGATTCGGTACCGACCGTTGGGCGTCTTGCCCCACTGCTTGAACCCAAAGTAGATACCACCGACGGCCAAGATGATCATCCACCAGCTGGCCTGCATAAAGTCTCCAAAGGCGAACATGGCAGCGGTAACGGGTGGTAGCTCCACGTCCATTCCGGTGAAGATCTCTTTGAATTTGGGCAGAACGAAGGAGAACAGCACGAACAGCATCAACACCGAGAAGCCAAGCACAAGGACGGGATACATCATCGCGCTCTTGATCTTGCCTCGGATCTCCGCCTCGTACTCCAAGAAGCCGGCAAGCCGGTCGAGGATCAAGTCGAGGATGCCACCAACTTCGGCAGCGCGGATCATGTTAACGTACAGCTTGCTGAAGACGGCAGGGTGCTTTTGCATCGCCTCGTTCAGCGCCATACCGCTCTTGACATCATTCGTGATCGCTTCCAGGGTCTCCTTGAGGATCGGATCCTTGGATTGCGACGAGAGAATGTCGAGACACCGCAGAATCGGGATACCCGAGTCAATCATGGTCGCGAATTGCCGAGAGAAAACCACGATCGACTTCGCCTTCAGCTTCTTGCGTCCGACGGTGATCGTGCCCCCTTTCTTGGCGACCTTGATGTCTGTGCAGTGCATCGCCTGGTCGCGAAGCTTGGAAAGCACCAGCGATTCGCTGTCCGCTTCCATCGTGCTTCGCACCGTTCTTCCCGACGAGTCAATCGCCGTATATGCAAACACCGGCATGTTCCGTGGTTCTCCTCTTCCGGCCCCCGAGCGGGTGCCTGGTTAGATTGTCGGAACATGGCGAGGTGGAACTACACGCGAATTTGCGAGAATGTGCGGGAGATTTGCGATTTTGGATTTTGGATTTTGGATTGCGGAGATTGTTGGCCCGAAGAGATCAGACCTGTCGTGATCCTCGATGCTGAGCAAATCCAAAATCCCAATCCAAAATCGTAGAATTCTCTGCTATCATAAATAAGGCGACAGGATGTCGCAGCGAGGTTGAAGGAATCGCCATGGATCGGCGCTACACATGGATATTGGGCGGCTTGACCGTCTTCTTGGTCGGATGCGGATCGCGTCCTGAGCTTGCTTACCCTGACTGGCTTCGCCAGACGAGTGCCCGCCCAACGCCTGAGGGCCGCTATGCGGGCTACGTGCGAGCGGCTGATCAGGTAGAAGCCTCTGCCGAGAAATACCTCGCCACGGTCTATTTCACCCCAGGTAAGCGCGAGGCCTGCTTGAAGCTCATCGGCCCGGCGCTTCGGACACTGTCGGAGACGGCCAACCGCTCCGAACTCGGTTGGGGAGCGAAGCCCACGTCTCCGCTCCACACGCCAGACCATGTTGCGGCGTGGGGATTGCTCGGTCGCGGGCTGGTTTGGAAGATCGAACAGGCCGTCCGCGAGAGCGATCATGATGCGGCAGTTCGATGCACCATCCTTGCCACCAAGTTCGGCTACGATCTTCTTGGCGGAAGCGCCATGGAAGGCTCACTTGGCCTCGCCATCTGCAATGATGCACGTCGTGCCATTGCCCCCGCTCTGCCCAGATTGTCTCCGGAGCATCTCAGCCGTCTTGCAAATGGAATGGGAAACGCGCTTCAGAAGCGCCCGCCCATTTCGCAAACGCTCCAGCATGAAGGGGTGAACCTCCTGGCTGGAGTCCAACATGTCCAGAACATCTACCGGGACGACAACTGGGGAGCGCTCGTCAAAGGCTTCGGTCCCGATGTCCGGGCGGCGACCGATCGGCTCCGTGAGATGAAGGCAAAGGACCCCGTTGCGGGAATCCAGTTCTTCAAGGGCCTCGCGGACGAGGTTGAAGGAGAAGCGCGCTACTACCTGCAGCTCTCTGAAGTTCCCCGTGCCCGAAGAGGATCCGTCAAAAAGCCCGACCATGATCCAGGGCGACCTTGGCGACGGTTCGCACGCCACTGCACCGGAACCCTGCGACCGCTGCTCGACCTCTACGACGACACGCTCGCGCGAACGCGCCTGCTCGTACTTGAGGCCGAACTCCAAAAACGCGCCCGAAGTGGCGAACCGTTCCCTCGCGATCTGCGATCGTTTGGCGACGAACTGTCGACCGATCCGTTTACGGGACAGCCGTTCCCATACCGCGCGGATGGGACCGACTACCGGGTCTATAGCGTCGGCAGCGACTTGAGCGACGATGGTGGGCAGACCGACGAGACGTTTGCGTCGCCGGATATCCGGCTCGAAACGCGCTAGCGGACCGGGAAGAGCATGGATGCCAAGAAGTAGTTGGCAATGTAGATCAGCACCATCGAGGTGACGACCGTATTGGTGGTTGAGCGTCCAACACCAACGGCACCACCCTGCGTGCGCATTCCCTGCTGACACGCAACGGCCGCGATGATCAGCCCGAATACAGGGGTCTTGAGGATGCCGCCCACAAAGTCCCATGGCTCGGCATACTGCTGGATGGACTGGAGGAAGGCCCCGCCTGGCACGCCCGTTATCGAGGCCACCATCGCGCCGCCAAAGACCCCCGAATAGATCGCGATCAGCCCAAGGATGGGCAACATCACAATTGCGGCCACGACCCGCGGGATCACGAGATAATTCGTCGGGTGGACGCTGAGCATCCGCAGCGCATCCAACTGCTCCGTCACGGCCATGCTACCGATTTGGGCAGCCATCGCCGATCCGCATCGTGCTGCCACCATAATGCCCGCCAAAACGGGCCCGATCTCTCGACAGACTGATAGCGCGACCGTGGCCCCAACAAACCCCGTCGCACCGTACTTGGTCAAGAACTGGGCACTGTACAGCGCCAGAACCGCTCCCGAAAAGAAGTTGGTGAGCGCGACGATCGGCACAGAGGCGACCCCGATGAAGGCCATCTGCTGGATCGTTTCCTTGAGTTCAATCGGCGGTCGGAACAGCCGTCGGGCAACATCGAGCAAGAGAATCGTGATCTCCCCCACAAACGTGAGGAAGAGGAGAACCGGATTCCAACCCGAATTGCGCTCCATGCGAATCCCTACAATACCGCTTAGGGAACGATTCCGCGCATCGTTTAAGGTAACATCTTCGTCTGCGCCGCGTTTGCGACGCCCTTAAGCCCATGATGACCGACGAAACCCTGACGCACCCGGAACCTGAGGATGCGTCCCTGACTCCGACTCCGGACGAGCCTACGGCCATGCCCGAGCCCGATCCGACGCCCGAAGCTGCTCCGGAGCCTACTCCGGAACCCGCCCCTGAGCCTGCTGCCGAGCCGACTCCGGAGCCGGTACCTGCGCCAGCACCCGTTGCTGAAGCTCCAGTGTCGCCCGAAGATGACATGGCGCTCTTTGAAGCGGCTATGGACGCGCTGGAAGCAGGCGAAGATATGCCCGATGGTGGCTACAAGAAGCTTTCACGGGGCGATCGAGTCGAAGCGACGGTCATCCAGGTTGACCGCGATAAGGTCTTCGTTGACCTTGGAACCAAGTCGGAAGGCGAACTTCCGGTTTCCGAACTCACCGACGAGAACATTGAGCACGCTAGTGAACTTGTCAAAGTCGGCGACAAGATTCAGGTCGTGGTCATCCGCCCCGAAGGGACCGGCGGCAACCTCGTCGTTTCCAAGAAGCGAGCCGATTTCGAAGCCGCTTGGGACCAGATCGAAGAGACGTTCCAAGCGGGCACCATGCTCACTGCGCAGGTCGTTGACCGCGTCAAAGGTGGGCTCGTTGTGGACATCGGCGTTCGAGGATTCGTCCCCGCGACCCACGTCGGCAATGGCAAGCTCCGCAACATCGAGAAATATGTCGGCCAGCCGATGTCACTGAAGATCATCGAGATCGATCGAGACCGTAAGAAGGTCGTGCTCTCGAACCGACAGGCCGACGAAGAGCGACGAGCCAACGCTCGCGAAGAGATCTTCGTTAAGGTTCAACCGGGCGAGATCCTCGAAGGCTCGGTTCGACGCCTCACCGACTACGGCGCATTCGTCGATCTGGGCGGCGTCGATGGCCTACTTCACATCTCCGAAATGAGCTGGATGCGCATTAACCATCCCAAGGAGATGTTCAAGGAAGGCCAGAAGATCAAGGTGATGGTGTTGAAGCTTGACGCCGAAGCGGGCAAGATCAGCCTCGGTCACCGACAAGTTCTGCCGGATCCGTGGAAGCTCATCAGCGAGCACTATGTGCTCAATCAGAAGCTGAACTGCACCATCTCGCGCATCGTCGCGGCGGGTGCGTTCGTCAAGCTGCCGGAGGGCGCGGAAGCGTTCATCCCGGTGAGCGAGATGTCGAGCCGCCGAATCCGCAAGCCGGAAGAGGTGATCGAAGAAAATCAGGAAGTCGAAGTGCAGGTGATCGACCTGCGACCCGACCAGCGCCGTATGGTCCTCAGCATGCGCGCCGTCAGCGGTGGCATGGACCCCGTTCGCTCTGGCATGGGCGGTGGAGCTCCCTCGAGCTACGACGAAGATGATCGCAAGCGCGGTCTTGGCGGAGGCTCGGGCACCAAGAAGAAGGGTGCCAAGGGCAAGGGCCGTGGCCGAGACGATGACTTCGATGACTACGCACCGACGCGCCGTGGCTTTGCCACCGGCGGTGCCACCATTGGCGAGCGTCTTGGCGCGCTGCGCGGAATCCTGGGCCGTGACCTTGAGGACGACGATGTGGACGATGAGCCGATCGCCGAGCCTGAAGTCGAGGCAGAAACCGAAGAAAAGACCGAAGAGTAAGCGGTCCGCTACAAACGAAGAACTCCCGATTCCGAAAGGACCGGGAGTTCTTGCTTTTCGGAGACTAGCTCTTGTTGCGGATGTGAATCAGGTCGCCGTCCTGGATGATGTACTCTTTGCCTTCGAGAGACATCTTGCCGGCGCTATATGCGGCATCCAGCGAACCCGCAGCGGCGTAGTCGTCGTAGTGCACGACCTCTGCGCGAATGAAGCCCTTGGCAATGTCAGTGTGGATCGTGCCCGCCGCTTTGACCGCATTTGAGCCGCGGCGTAGAGGCCAAGCGCGGGTTTCATTCTCCCCCGCGGTGAAGAAGGTGATCAGCCCCAGCGCTTCGTAGACCGCGCGGATGACCTTGGCGCTTGCGGGTTCGGTCAGCCCAAGACTCGAGAGAAACTCGGGTTGATCGGCCGCGTCGAGCTGGGCAACTTCTTCCTCAAGAGGCGCACATACCGTGAACGCCGGCGTCGCCTTGGCTGCGAGCTCGGCGATTCGAGGCACGAGGTGGGCCGGGACTTCGCCGACGTTGTCCTCGCTAACGTTGAACGCCACCACCATCGGCTTCGCGCTGAGGAACTGATAGTTTCGGCAAATGGTCTCGGCGTCTTCGTCAAGCTCCATCGCACGGATGGGGATGCCGTCTTCCAAGGGCCCTTTCAGCCGCTCGAAGACCTGCTTCTCAATGTAATCAGGCGAGCCTGGATTGCGAGCCGTTAGCGACTTTGCCAATCGCTCTAGACGATTCTCGACAATCTGCAGGTCGGCGAGAACAATTTCAACCGAAACCGCTTCCTCATCTCGCAAGGCACCGACTTCCGCGTGGTACCGTGCCATCGGCGAGTCAAAGTCGCGAACCACGTGGAGGAGCAAGTCCATCTTGCGCGCCTCGTCGACGAATCGCTGTGAGAACATTCGGCCAGTGCCCTGCGCCGAGTCCAAGTCATCGTTCAGCATCACCGTCGCCGGGGTGATCTTCTTGGGCTTCACCTGAGCGACGATGGCCTCGAAACGTGGATCAGGGACGGGCACCGCGGTGACGTCACCCTTGGCCATGCCGCGGGCGGCAGCACGATATAGCGTGCTCTTTCCAGAGCTGGAGAATCCTATGAGACCGACTTTCATGGTTCGTTGGCGAACTCGACTTCGATCGGGCGATCGCCCAACTGATAGGGCAATACCCAGAACAGATAGATCGTGCCGAGCAACGCAAGGAGCGGAACCCAAGGGAAGCGCTTTCGCCGTCCAGAGATGGAACCCCGCATGTGTCTTACATTATGGCGGGTTCGGCGGTTGGCAAGTCACGATTCGGGACGTTTCGTCCGTTCCAAACTCGATCGTGATTCGCCATGCCTGGGGAGTCTCCGGTAAGCGGTCGGGCCACTCGATGAGACAGAGGTGGGTGTCGTAGTAGTCTTCCAGTCCCAGTCCGTTCGCTAGGCTCAGCCGGTAGAGGTCGGCGTGCAGCACGGGCGGGTCCGTGGAGTATTCGTGGAGCAGGTTGAACGTCGGGGAGCGGACCGCTCCGACGTGACCAAGCGCCTCCAGGACGCCGCGGGCAAAGGTGGTCTTTCCGGCCCCAAGCGGCCCTTCCAGGAGCACGATCGTGCCCGCAGGCCAATCACGAACAAGCGTGCCAGCCAGGTCCTTCATGGCACGGTCGGAGTTGACCTCGTGTCTTGACGCCACCGGCTTAGCGCCCGGAGACATCATCGGAACCCGTTTTGCCTTCGAAGCTCTCGCCCGCGTGTGGCATCGAGACGTCCTCAACCGCCGGACCTCGGTCGCCTTGCGCGAAGTTCACATCTTCGCCGCCCAGCGGATACTCCTTCCGAAGCGGATAGCCGATCCAGTCGTCGGGAAGCAAGAACCTTCCGGGATGGTCCATGTTGCCTTCGAACACGACGCCGTACAGATCAGCGATCTCGCGTTCGGGATACTCGGCACCCAGGAACAGGTCTTTGATAGTCGGGATGCTCTGCCCGTCGTCAACCGCGACTTTCACGAAGATGCGTGAATAGTGCTTGAGCGACATCAGGTTGTAGATGACCTCGAACCGGCCCTCCAGGTCGCGCTCGTGGGGCCATGTGCTGTAGTCAGCACCTACACACTCCGAGAAGTAGCCGTAGTCAAGATCGGGGTCGTTCTTGAGCGTCGAGATCACATCGCGGAGCGACTCGCGGAAAACGCAAAGGTAGGTCTCGTCACGAAATGTCTTCACCTTGATGATCGCGCCCGGGTGACGCTCTCGTATTCGGACCGCCTCCAATCGCTCTTCGCCGAGCATGGGAGCCGCCATGATTTAGGAAACCTCCGGTTGCAGGCTGGGCACCTTCTCAAGGATAGGCAACTTGGTGTCCTCAAGTTTGGCGGGATCAAGCGACGTGGTTTCATCCCAGTCGATCGCTCCGACGCGCACAGCGTAGACATAGCCGAGGATCCACGTTGACATGTAGATCAGCATTTCGACGAAGCTAAAGAGCTGGAAGGAGACGTCGCTGTTTCGGTACACCGTCATCCAACTCCAAAGGAACACGACTTCGATGTCGAACAGGATAAACAGGATCGCGACCAGATAGAACTTGACCGGGAACCGCTCACGCGCTGAACCGTCCGGCGCCACGCCGCACTCATAGGGCGAACTCTTATAGGGGGTCACCTTCTTGGGGCCAAGCACCCAGCTCAGCGTGACCATCGCCACGCAAACCGTCGCCGCCACCGCGACCAGGATCAGAATCCCGATGTACGATTCCACGCGCGAAGTTTACCGTGCTAGCTGTAGACCGTAAGCGCCACAGTCAAAATAGCCGTGTTATGGATGGCGTGGTAGAGCATCGAGGGCCAGAGCGCGCGGGTGTGGAGGTACAGGAGCGAGCTCATGAAGCCCACGCCCGCGAGGGGCAACCAGGCCGGAATGCCCGTCGGATGAATCGCGGCGAAGCACAGGGCGGCAATGACTAGCCCCAAACCGGTCGACCGGAACAGCCGCATCATCGCGGGAGCAACCAACCCTCGGAAGGTCAACTCTTCGACCACGGGAGCAAGGATCGACGCCATCATAAAGGTCGCAATCAGCGTGACGACATCGACGCCTTCGGCCAATCGAACGGTTATTGGGTGCTCGGCGGGTGGGAAGAACTGCTGGAGGGGTGAGGAGATTCCCGCCAGCAGGATCAGCAAGGGAATCTCGGCGACCAACGCGCCTGCGGTCCATAAGAGCCCCTTTCCGATTGGTAACTCGCGGTGCAGGCCAGCTTCGCGCGGCGTGACGCGCCCGCCAAGAATTGGGAGCGGAAGCACCAGCAGCGATACGGCAATGATTACGAGTGGGAGTAGGAGTTGGGCGGCGGGAGGCGTCTTACCGCCGAAGACCACGATTGCCAAGAAGGGAATCAAGAAGAACACACCTAGTAGCTGCGTGGCCTTGCCCGCCATGCGATCGGCGGATTCCGGCGAGGGCACTGGATACTCAAAACTCGGTGCCTTGAGCCCACCGGTCGCTCGGGCCACAAAGTAGCCAATCCAGGCGATCACTCCCAAGGAAAGGCCTACGATCACCACGGCCATGATCACAAAGAGCCTTTGCCCGGCTTCGACGGAAATCACTTCACGACGTGCATTGGAGACGCCCGCTTTTTCAAGAGCGAGTGCCCGGATCAGTTCCGCTCCGTAAAGGTCAGGGAGGTCCTTGCCCAAGCTTCGCACGCCGGATTCAGCGCGTGGTGGATTCTCGGTCAGTTGTAGGACGCGGCGCATCGCTTCTGACTTCGATTTGTGCAGCGTTTCGAGGCTTGTTGGCGCAGGAGCGTCGCCCGAAAGTTGCCGAATGGCGATGGCGACCACGGCGGATTCGTCGGAGGCGGTAGTCGCTTCGAGCTTTGGCAACTGCTCAGTGAGTGATTTGAGGTTTAGAGGTGGTGTGTCCTCCTTCAGCACGCGCTTGAGGGCGGCATGTTGCTCTAAGGTCATCCGTAGAGCCTGGTCGGCGGCACGAGCAGTTCGGTCGACGGCCGATTGTTCATCTCGCCCAAGATAGGCCACCAGTTGGAGTCCGATCAACAAGAAGATGACCAGGAAGAACGCGAACCAACCGAGGCCGGGCTTGGGCGCGGAAGGGGCAGGATTCTCTAACTCCACCGTTGAACTATGGCATACCGGTGAGGGGCTGCTCTTCGTTATCGGCCTGAACCGCAGATGAAGAGTTCACAAGTTGTGGTCGGACGCCTTCGTCTGGGCCCTCAATGCGAGTCTGAATGCGGTCGAAGAGATCTGCGAATCGACGGAAGCGCTTCCTGACCGCGAGGGTCGTGAGGTGGCGCGCGCCCATCCAGGAGGCTGCAAACGCACTCAAACCGACCAGCCACTCCGCACTCACTGGCCAACCGACCTTGGCAAGTAAGCCAACCACCACAAACATGGGGATGGGCATTGCCGCGTACCACACGGCGGCCGAACCCCCAAAGGAACTGGTTGCCTTGAGGCGGGTTGAGTCTCCGGTAGGCCGCAGGGTGATCGTCTTGTAATCCACTCCGCCCCCAGTTGCGGCCCACTCGTAGGTCGCGCCCCGTCGTTCGACCGTGCCGTTTTCCTCGAACGTCTGTCGCAAGTCGGCAAGGATGTCCTCCCAAGCCTCGTCGCTGATCGTCCCGTCGAAGATTCGCTCAGCTTCGTACCTTGTCGGACCTCCCCACCAGTTGAACTGCTGAGGCCCCGACTCGGCTGAGCCCCTAAGTGCGGCGTCAAGGGCACCGGGCGCAATTCCGAGTTCCATCGCTGCGTGGCGGATCTCATCCTCGGAGATCCCTTGTGAGTCGGAGGGGTTCGCTTGGCCGGACTGAATCTCGGCGGCCTTGCGGATGATCTCCGCCATTTCGCGTTCGGTGTAGCGACGGTTGCCCACGCGTAATTGACGCTGAGAGTTGTGGACGGGTTGCAGGTGGGTCCCCGGGGTGGGACTCGAACCCACACGGCCTTACAGCCAACGGATTTTAAGTCCGCTGCGTCTACCATTCCGCCACCCGGGGTCGTGGGCGGGAGTATACCGACGGACCGTATACTCCCTTTGATGCCCGAGCAAGCCCACTACGTTATCATCGGAGGTGGCGTGGCAAGCGTTACCGCCGCCCAAGCTATCCGAGAGCGCGACCCCGAGGGTCGCATTCTCATGATCCGCGAAGAGGTGCACGTTCCCTACGATCGGCCACCCCTTTCGAAGGGTTTCTTGCGGAATCCCGAGGTCAATATCGACGACATCTCCAGCAAGTACGAGGTGTTTTACGAGGAGAACAAGATTGAGCGGTGGCTCGGCACGCGGGCGGTGAGCATAGATCGCGCCGCCAAAACGGTGACCACCAACGACGGGCGAGTGGTGACCTACGGCAAGCTACTCCTTGCGACCGGTGTCAGCGCCTACCGTCCTGAGATTCCGGGCGCAGATTCCGCCCACGTGCTTCGCACGATGGACGACGCCGAGGGCATTCGTCAGGCGCTGACCGCGGGGCAATCGCTGGTGATCGTCGGTTCGGGTTACATCGCGGGCGAGGTCGCATCGGTCGGATTGAGGCTGGAGAAGCAGGTGACCCTGATCTCGCGCGATCCCAGCTTCTGGGTGAGCTTTGCCAGCCGCGAGACCGGTGATCGTATCGCCCAGGCGTTTCGCGATGCCGGAGTTGATCTGCGGCTCGGTGTGAAGATCGAGAGCATCGGAGCGAATCAGGTGGTCACCGATCAGGGCACGATCACCGGCGATGTCGTCGTGCTCGGCACAGGCGTGGTTCCAAACGTTGAGCTGGCTGCGGCCTGCGGATTAGCAACCGATTCGAAGCACGGCATCGTAGTTGACGAGTTCTTGGCGACCGCCGATCCCGACGTCTATGCCGCTGGTGACGTCGCTTTCCGACCAGGGTATCCGATGGGCCTAAGCGGCGAGCATCACCTCAATGCGAAGTGGCAGGGGACCGCGGCGGGAAGCAACATGACCGGGGCGAACGAGCTCTATGCCAAGGTGCCCTACTTCTGGACCGACTTCCTTGACCTCCACATGATCTTGCGCGGGCATCCCGAGAATGCGGTTCCCGTCCGGCTGATCGGTGATCGCGATGCAGGTGAGTTCATCGAGCTGTACGCTGGGCCCGACGGCAACCTCGCGATGGGTATCGCGGTCAGCCACGACGAGCCGTCCCTGGATCCGATCTCCGACAGACTCGCCGACAGCATCGGCCAGCCAATCGACGCCTTCGAAGCCCCATGATCGCGCTCCTTACGTCGCCATTGACCTCGCTCCCAGCCCCTCGTGGGCAGGGGAAAGTGCGGGAGCTGTACGACTTGGGCCACGAGCTGCTCATCATCACGACCGACCGAATCTCGGCGTTTGATGTGATCATGGCGAACGGCATTCCGGACAAGGGCCGCGTGCTCAACCTGATGAGCGCGTTCTGGTTTGATCTGTTTAAAGATTTGACACCAAATCACATCATAACCACGGAAGATGTCTTGATTGCGGATCGTATCGGAGAGTGGCACGATTTGCTTGCCGGGCGTTGTACGCTCGCGAAGAAGGCGGTGCCGGTGAAGATGGAGTGCGTGGCGCGTGGGTATCTCGCGGGGTCACTCTATAAAGAATATCGACAGTACGGCGGCAACGTTCACGGGCTTGACCTGCCCGACGGTCTTCGCGATGGCGATCGACTACCCGAACCCATCTTCACGCCCGCCACAAAAGCCGAATCGGGCCACGACGAGAACCTGAGTTGGACTCAAGCCGTTGATCTCGTCGGATTCGAGAATGCGACATGGCTCCGCGATACGACGCTTGACCTCTACCGACGAGCCGCTGAGCGGGTCGGCGAACACGGAATCATCCTCGCTGACACCAAGTTCGAGTTCGGTGAGACGGCGGACGGCATCATCTGGATCGACGAGGCGCTCACTCCCGACAGCTCGCGCTACTGGAACGCCGCTACCTATCTGCCCGGCGGGCCGCAACCCAGCTACGACAAGCAGTTCGTACGCGACTACTTGGAGAGCATCGGCTTTGATAAGCAGCCGCCGGGGCCAGCCTTGCCCGACGACATCGTCGCCAGAACGCGTGAGAAGTATCTCGAGGCCTACGAGCGGATCGTGGGACGCCCGTTGCCATGTTCCTGATCTACAACCTGCTTGCGCTTCTGCTCAGCCCGATTTGGCTGACGTGGATGCTCGTGCGCTCGCAACGACGCGCAGAGGCACCGAACTGGAAAGAGCGTACCGGCAACTATATGCACATCCAGATCCCGAAGGGTAAGCCCGCGATCTGGATTCACGCCGTGTCAGTCGGTGAGGTGATGGCGGTGCTACCAGTGTTGCGCCAGGTTCGCGCTCTGATGCCAGAGCATCACCTGGTGCTCTCAGTCACGACCAGTAGCGGCCACCACACGGCCCGCGAGCATGCGGTTGACCTCTACGACGAGCTCGTCTATTTCCCGATCGATCTCGCGCGCTTTCAACTGGCGGCAATGACGCGCATCCGGCCCGACGTGGTCGCGATCATGGAGACCGAGCTCTGGTTCAACTTCCTATGGGCGGCCAAAGCCATCGGCGCGCAAACGCTCCTGATCAATGGCAGGATCAGCGATCGATCCTTCCGCCGCTCTCAGAAAGTGCGCTTCTTCTATCGACCGCTGTTGGCGCATCTGGATCGCGTCCTGATGCAAACCGAGGAGGATGCCCGACGGGTCGAGGCACTCGGCGCGAGCTCACCCGAAGTGTTCGGCAACTGCAAGTTTGATCAAGCGGTCGACGGGCTGGATGCCGATCCCGCCGAGTGGCGATCAGAGCTCGGTCTGCCTGTTGGACTGCCGGTGATCGTGGTGGGTTCGACTCGCGGTGAGGATGAAGAGAAGTTTGTGCTCGACGCGCTGGAGCCGATCAAGGACGACGTGGCGATCGTGTGGGCTCCGCGTCATCTTGAGCGGGCCGACGCGGTTGCGACGGGGATGGCGGCGCGATTGGGAGTAACCGGTCGCCGAAGCCGCGGGGACCAGGGGCAGCGCCTCGTACTCGACACCTACGGCGAACTCGCAAAGGTGTACAGCGTCGCGGACGTCGTCATCATTGGTGGCGGATTTGGCGACTATGGCGGGCAGAATTTGCTTCAGGCGCTCGCCCATGGCAAACCCGTCGTGCATGGCCCCCATATGCACAACTTCCGCGATGTGGCGGAAGCCGCTGGCCGCGTGGGGGCAACGTCGGTGGTGCACTCCCCATCGGAGCTTCGCAGCGCGGTTCAAGACGTTCTGGGTCATCAGGCGAGGGCCGCCTCAATGGGCGAGGCGGGGCGAACCTTCGTCGAAGCAAACGCGGGCGCAAGTCGCCGATACGCCCTTGCGATTCAGGACATGGCCGCTGCCCATACAAACATGCCCAGGCAAGACACGAGGCCCACGATGCCGAGAACCAACACGACCAGCGAAAACACGTAGGCGCTCTGCCCTTGGGAGTGGCCCAGGTCACGAGCTTTCGCACCTTGCCACATTCCGATCCCGCCAAGGATGATCGGTGCTAATCCGCCGAAAGGAAACCACACGCACCCAAAGAAGGTTGAGATACCAACCGCTCCGCAGATCCACGAGATCGTGATCTCATTGTTTCCCGGCACCGTCACCGGCGAGGGCCCACTCATTCCCGGACGGTGATAAGAAGCGTACGGCGTTTGCCCTGGTTGCTGAACGCCACCCATCGGAGCGCTTGGACCATAGGGAGCATTTCCAGCGAACTGAAGCCCGGGTACCGCGCTCGCCGCCATTCGATCCCCACTTAGTTCTTGCTCAACCAAGGAACTCGGCAACACGCGACCCTCGCTTACCCACTGCTGAAGGGTGGGCAGATCGGCCGGGCCAAAGCGCTGACCATTCGGAGCGTAAACGAAGTACCGCAAAGCACTCATAGTCTAGCGCGTTGCTGGGCGTTCGGTAAGCTTGAGTTCACATGAAAGGCGTCATTTTGGCGGCGGGCAAGGGCTCGCGACTCTATCCAGTCACACATCGCATCCCGAAGCCGTTGCTTCCGCTTGCGAACCGACCGACCTTAGCCTTTGCCTTCGAGAGGCTCAAGGAGATCGGCGTCACCGAGATCGCGCTCGTCGTTGGCGAAAACGAGGGCGCGATGCGAGATGCCCTCGGTGACGGGTCCGGCTATGGCGTGTCGCTGTCCTATGTGCGTCAAATGGAACCCAAGGGCCTCGCCCATGCGCTCTCGTTTGCCGAGGAGTTCGTCGCAGGCGACCCGTTCGTGATGTACCTTGGCGACGCGATCTACAGCGAAGGATTCGCCGATCACGCGCAGCGATTTGTAGAATCTGGATGCGCAAACTTGAACATTGTGAAGCCCGTCGAAGATCCGAGCCGCTTTGGCGTGGCGAATGTCGACGGCGAGCGGATCGTCAAGCTCGTTGAGAAACCAAAGGAGCCGGAGAGCAATCTCGCGATGGCGGGGCTGTACTTCTTTGGCCCTCAGATATGGAGCGTCTTGCCTGACCTCGCCCCGAGCGCACGAGGAGAGTATGAGATCACCGACGCGATTCAGCGGCTCATTGACCTTGGGCACACCGTGCTGGCAGGCGTTTATGAGGGAACCTGGTTCGACACCGGCACGCTTGATTCCTTCCTCGAAACCAGTGCCTTCCTGACGGGCGGCGAGAACCTGATCGGAGATGCGCAGGTGACGGCGGAGTTGGGGTCCGGTGTCGTTATTGGGGACGGTGCCACGGTCGTCGCGGGTCGCTTGGAAGATTGCGTGATCCTGCCGGGCTCAAACGTGCGCTGCGGCGACGTGCGCCACGCGCTTCTCGGAGGGAATGTTGCGGTTGAAGGCGAGGTGCAGGGCGAGATTCTCTGGGGCGACCTTGCGTAGACTGGCGAGATGCGAGCCGCAGGCTTCCTTCTAACCGCCATCCTCACGGCATCGGCTATGGCCATGGATCCGTCCACGACGCTCTGGTATTCGAGCCCCGCCAAGAACTGGCAGGAGGCCCTGCCGGTGGGCAACGGGCGGCTCGGGGCCATGGTCTTTGGCACCGTCGGCGAGGAGCGGCTCCAGCTCAATGAAGAGACCTATTGGAGTGGCGGACCCTACTCTACCGTAGTCAAAGGCGGCCACGAGCACTTGCCCGCGATCCAGAGACTCGTCTTCGAGGAGCGACTGTTCGAAGCGCACACGCTCTTCGGCCGCAAGCTCATGGGCTACCCCATTGAGCAGCAAAAATATCAGAACCTAGCGAACCTGCACTTGATCATGGCGCACGGGAACGAAGCGACCGACTACCGACGATCGCTCGACCTGCGGACGGGCTTGAGCCAGGTCAGTTATCGCGTGGGCGACGTGCAGTACGAGCGCGAAGTGTTCGCTTCCGCTCCCGATCAAGCGGTCGTCGTTCGATTGACCGCGAGCAAGCCGGAATCGCTGTCGCTCGTCGTTAACCTGCGCGGAGTCAGAAATACCGCTCACTCGAACTACGGCACCGACTACTTCCAGATGAACCCGTTGGCACCGGACATGCTGAGCGTGACCGGCAAGTCCGCCGACTACTTGGGCATCGCGGGCAAACTCCGCTACGAAGGGCGCGTGCGCGCGTACCCGGAGGGCGGCACGATGTTGCTCCGCGGCAACGACCTCACGATCAACAACGCCAACTCGGTCACGCTCGTGTTTGTCGCGGCAACGAACTTCGTCACTTATCGTGATGTTTCTGGTGATGAACACGCGAGGGTGCTGGATTACCTCAAGCACCTTGAGGGCAAGCGATACGGAGCGATGCGCGACGTATCAGTTAAAGACTACCAGTCACTCTTTCAGAGATCTTCGATTTCGCTGCCGATCGGTAAGAACTCGGGTCTGTCTACCCCGGAACGTAAGGTAGCCGCGAGAACAGATCCCGATCCCAGTCTTGCTGCGCTCGCGTTTAACTTTGGCAAGTACGTGCTCATCAGCTCATCGCGTCCCGGCACTGAACCCGCCAATCTCCAAGGGATTTGGAACGACGACATGAACCCCATGTGGGACTCCAAATACACCACCAACATCAACACGGAGATGAACTACTGGCTGGCCAACTCGACCAACCTCGCCGAGTTGAACGAGCCCCTATTCCGGTTGATCCGTGAAGTATCGGACCAAGGGGCCGAGGTTGCGAAGGAGCACTATGGCGCGAGCGGCTGGGTATTCCATCAGAACACCGACCTTTGGCGAGTGGCGGCGCCAATGGATGGTCCCACGTGGGGCACCTTTACCGTAGGCGGGGCTTGGCTATGCACTCATATCTGGGAGCACTATCAATACACCCAAGACAGGCAGTTCCTCAAAGACAAACTTCCTATCATTGAAGGCAGCATCCGGTTTTTCTTAGACTTTCTGGTCGAGCATCCGAACGGCAAGTGGCTCGTTACCAACCCGTCGACATCTCCAGAGAACTTTCCAAGTGGCGGCGGCAATAAGCCATACTATGACGAGTTTGTCGGCTTTACGCTTCCCGGCACCAGCATCTGCGCCGGAAGCTCGATCGATATGCAGATTCTGCACGATCTGTTCGGCTATTACTTAGAAGCCGTTGCTGATCTAAACATCACCACCGAACTTGCCGCAAAGGTCTCGGCCGCGCGAGAACGCCTGGTTCCGCCGCAAGTTGGGTCGGATGGCGCCCTTCAAGAGTGGGCCGATGATTGGAAGTCGCTCGAAAAGCAGCACCGTCACTTTTCGCATCTTTATGGCCTCTATCCCGGCCGAGTCCTCTGGGATAAGCGCACGCCCGCCCTCATCGACAGCTACAAGAAGGTGCTCGAAGAGCGCGGCGACGGCGGCACCGGCTGGTCGATGGCGTGGAAGATGGCGCTGTGGGCGAGGCTCGGCGATGGCGACCGCGCGAACCGGATCTTCCACAAATACTTGAACGATCAGAGCTGCGCGCAGTTGTTCGCCCTGTGCGGCCGGGCCCTCCAAGTGGATGGCACGCTTGGCGTGACAGCCGCCGTGATGGAGATGCTCATGCAATCGCACGACGGCCACATCAAGCTCCTCCCCGCCCTCCCGGCCGACTGGGCGGAGGGATCGATGCGAGGCGTGGTCGCGCGAGGTGGGTTTGAGTTGGACTTCAAATGGAAGCATCGCCAAGTGACCTCGCTCAGCATCCTTTCGCAGGCGGGTGGCATCTGCCGTGTCCGGGCGACCCCGTCGCTCCAAGTCACTCATGACCGGCGTCGCGTCGATGTGAAGGCGTTGGGCGATGGCGTGATCGAGTTCGCCACCGTGAAGGGAGAACGTTACGAGCTTCGACCGTAGTGATGATGTCGGGTTGAGATCCCAGGAAGCGGGTGCGATGATTCAATGTGCTGAACCCATAACCACACGCGCGATGATGTCATTTCCACGCCCACCAACTTGCGGATGCGCGACGGGTGATCTGAACCCAGACTATCCAACGTCTAAGAAACTGATGAACGCTCTTGATCGCATTTCAATCGACCCCGAGGTCATGGGAGGACGCCCCTGCATCAAGGGGACCCGCGTCACGGTCGCGACAATCGTCGGGCTTCTGGCCTCCGGTGCCTCAGAGCAACGCCTTTTAGAGCTTTATCCCTACGTTACCGTCGAAGACGTTCGGCAGTCTTTGGCCTATGCTGCCCTGAGGGTGGGCGAGCACGAAGTCGTCGTTACATGATTCGTGGTCTTCTCATTGACATGAACCTGTCGCCTTCTTGGGTCCAGGTTCTTGAAAGGGCTGCAATAGTGTCAGTTCATTGGAGCACGGTCGGCTTGTCCGATGCTCCGGATGCGACGATCATGCGTTATGCCCTTGAACATGACCTCGCGGTGTTCACAAACGATCTGGACTTTGGCACACTCCTCGCACTCACCAACGCAACCGGGCCAAGTTGCGTTCAGCTGAGAACTCAGCAAGTCGACCCTACAGTCGTCGGTGATCACGTTGTGCATGCATTGCGTTCCGTTTGGCCCCTGCTGGAACAAGGAGCATTGGTGACCATTGACCTCTACCGAGCACGGGCGACGGTGCTCCCATTTCGAGCAGAGACGTCGGGATAACCCCCCCGGGCCCCCTGCCCGCCGGAGCGGAGAGGAGTTAGTGCCGTAAGCTCTTCAGCCGGTCGAGATTCTCCTGGTGGCGCTCGGCGTCCGTCTCCAGCAGCATCGGCACGCGGCGGAAGCGCTCGTCATTCACCAGCAGCTCGAAAGCTCGCGGGCCGATTTCGCCTTCGCCGATGTCGGCGTGGCGATCCACCCGCGAGCCAAACGGCTTCATACTGTCGTTCACATGGATCGCGCGAAGCCGGTCCAAGCCCACCAAGGCATCGAACTGCGCAAACGTCTTCGCATAGCCCTCATCGGTGCGGATGTCGTATCCCGCGGCGAACACGTGGCACGTGTCCAAACACACGCCGAGGCGGGGATGGCCCTTCGTTTGCTCGAGCAGGATTGCCATTTCTTCAAACCGCGAGTTGATGGAGCTTCCTTGCCCGGCGGTGGTTTCCATGAGGAGGGTGACCGAGTCGGGTGTTTCGGCGAGCACTTCAAGCACACGTTCGGCGACCACGAGCAGCGTCTCGCCGGGGTCCTGGCCCTTATAGCTGGCGAGGTGCGACACGACGCGGTCGATGCCGTAGCGCGCGCATCGCTCTATCTCGCCCTTGAGGCCCTGAAAGCTCTTCTCGGCGATTTCGGGGGTGGGGGCGCAGAGGTTGATGAGGTAGCTATCGTGACTGACGACGTCGACGATGCCGGTTTCTTCGCGGGCGCGCTGGAAGTCGAAGATTTGCTCGTCGCTGACGGGGGCGCTGTACCATTGGCGCGGCGACGAGGTGAAGACTTGCAGGGCGGTGCAGCCCATGGCGTGGCCGGCTCGCACGGCGGCGCCGAGTCCTCCCTTGATGGGGACGTGGGCGCCGAGCAACTCAGCTGGCACGAGTCACCTCGGCTTCGGGCTCTTTGCTGTCGATCTTGCTCCACACGAAGATGAGGATGATCGCGGCGACGGTGATGCAGGCATCCGCGATGTTGAACACGGGGAAGTTGGTGAACTGGAGCTCGAACATGTCGGTGACTTTGCCCCGCCACACGCGATCGATCATGTTGCCGATCGCGCCCGAGGCGAGCAAACCGAGTGCGACATGGATCCACTTGGAGTCGTTGGGATGCTTGACCGTGTGTCGCCATGCGAGGAAGGTGATGACGAGGGCGATGGGGGCGAGATACCTACCCCAACCCTGGAGTTGTCCAAAGGCCACGCCGTAGTTCTCGGCGTGACGCAGACCGATCAGGCCGGGGATGAGGTCCCACCCGTGCCCACCAAGGGGGATGTACGTTCGGGTCAGCGCCTTCACAACCTGATCAAGAATGATCGTCGAGAAGAACGTGATGAGCCAGATCGTGCGTGCCGAACCTAAGCCCATCCGACCGCCCGTGCGTCACGCTCGGAAAGCCAATGCCCATTGATCTCCCGGACATCAGGGCGACGTAGGCGACTCCGCTCACACTTGGGATGGTGGCTCACTCGGAAGGTAAACGCCTCGGGACCCTCGACCAGTTCCACTTCGCTCATCTTGAAGAGATTAGCGAGTTCGCTGGGGGCAAACTGCCGCAGCGGTTCAAGCTGCTCCGCGGAGTTGCTGATGGTGACGATCACGTCTTGGGAGTCCTTGACTTCGGCGGTGGGCTTCCAGATTTCGAACGCGGCAAAGGCGTCGGCTCGCTCGGCGATCACCGCCGCGAAGCACTGCTGGCGGGCACTGCCTTCGATCTCGGCGAGACGCTCGGCGGTCGGTTCGGGGAGCACTTCCGCATGGACGGAGAACAACGGGTTGTAGGCCGGGATGCGCGCGTAGACCTCTTCCGCAGTGAACGGCAGGATGGGCGCGACCAGCCGAACAAGGTTCAGCAGCGCGTAATGGCAGGCGCGCTGAGCGGAGCGACGCGCGGGCCACGCGGCGCCATCGCAATACATCCGATCTTTGATCGCGTCGATGTAGAACCTCGACATCTCGCGGGCGCAGAAGTTGTGAACGGCCGTGATCACCGCGCCGAAATCGTAGCTTCGATAGGCATCGGCGCATTCGGCAATGAGGAGATCGGTCTGCTCGATCGCCCAGTCGTCGACGTCCTCCATGAGGCCATCGTAGGGGTCGATGTAGTCGCCGAGATTGCCCAGCAGGAACCGCATCGTGTTGCGGACGGTTCGGTACTGCTCGCCGATTTGCTTAAGGAGCTCATCGTAGCAGGGGACATCGTTGGCCCAATCCACGCTGGCCACCCAGTAGCGCAGGATGTCGGCGCCGAACTTGTCGCAGACGTCGATCGGGTCGATGATGTTGCCCAGCCGCTTGGACATCTTGAGCCCGTTCTTGTCGACGACGAAGCCGTGGGTTACGACGGCGCGGTAAGGGGGTTCGCCGCGAGTTGCCATGCCGATGATGAGCGACGAGTTGAACCAACCGCGATGCTGGTCGGAACCTTCAAGATACACGTCTGCGGGCCACTTCTCAGCCCAGCGCGGCTCAACATTGCCTTCGAGCACGGCCAGCGAGGTGGAGCCGCTGTCGAACCAGACATCAAGCACGTCGGTTTCTTTGGTGAACTCGGTTTCACCGGTGACCGGGTGCGCGTAGCCGGCGGGGAGAATCTCGGCGGGTGACTTTTCGAACCACGCGTCCGAACCTTCGCGCTCGACCAACTGGGCGACCGCTTCGATCGCCACGGGGTCCAGCACCGGCTCGCGTGAGGTTGCGCCGTAGAACACGGGGATTCCCACGCCCCACGGCCGCTGGCGCGAGATGCACCAATCGGGACGGTTGACGACCATGGAAGAGATCCGGTTGTGGCCGCTTGGCGGGTACCACTGAACGCCACCGTTTTCAGGGTCGATCTCTCGCAATGCCCGGCCGCGCAGATCATCATGGTCGATCGCGACAAACCACTGTTCCGTCGCGCGGAAGATGACCGGTTTGCCATCACGCTCGGCGTGCGGGTAGCTGTGGACGTAATCTTCGTCGAACAGTAGCGCCCCGAGTTCTCGAAGTCGCTCAACCACGACGGTGTCGCAATCCTTATAGCTAACGCCGGCGAACTCGCCCGCCTCTTCAGTGAGGATACCGCGCTCGTCGACCGGGCAAAGCACGGGCAGCCCATACTTCTGACCGGTGTAGAAGTCGTCTCGACCATGGCCGGGGGCGGTGTGCACGACACCGGTGCCGTCTTCGGTCGTAACGTAGTCCGCCATCACCGCAATCGAGTCGCGATCGAAGATCGGGTGGCCGAAGACGCAACCGTCGAAGGTGATGCCATCCATTCGCTCGACAACTTCGTATCCGGTCCATCCCACCTTAGCTGCAGTCTTCTCGAGCAGATCGCCGAGGAGCAAATAGTGAGCTTCGCCGACGCGCACCACGACGTATTCGAGCTGCGGGTGAAAGGCAACCGCCATATTCGCCGGAATCGTCCAGGGCGTCGTTGTCCAGATCACCGTGAAGAGATTGGGGAACCGAGCTAGCACCTGATTTGGGTCGCGTTGCAGGGGAAATCGGACATAGATGGAGCGACTCGTGTGCTCTTGGTACACGATCTCGGTGTCGGCCAACGCAGTTCGCGAGGTCGGCGACCAAAGCGTCGGGCGCAATCCCTTGTAGATGTAGCCGCCTTCGACCATCCGCTTGAACACGCGAACGATTGCGGCCTCAAAGCCATAATCCATTGTCGCGTAGGGGCGATCCCACATGCCAAAGACGCCGAGGCGCGCGAACTGCTCGGACTGGAGCTTGAGATAGCGGTCGGCATGGGCGCGGCACGCCTTTCGAAGGGTGACGACATCAGGTGTTTCGCCACGGGTGTGAAAGTCGCGCATGACGGCTTGCTCGATGGGCAGGCCGTGGTTATCGAACCCGGGCACGTAGGGCGCACGGAATCCAAGGAGCGTCCGCGACTTCACCACGAAATCCTTGAGCACCTTGTTCATGGCCGTCCCCAAATGGATCGGGCTGTTGGTGTACGGAGGGCCGTCATGAAGCACGAAGCTGGGGGCGTCGGCGCGGGCTTCCTGGATGCGCTTGTAAATGCCGATACCCTGCCAAGCGGCGAACTGCTGGGGTTCGCGCTGGGGCAGGTCGGCTTTCATCGGGATCGTAAAGCCGGGATCGGGCAGATTCAGAGTCGCTCGGAAGTCCATGAGAGTTCGGGGAGTTTACCGGTTGGGCGAGTGTGGGGCGTGAGTTCGGTAAACTGCGTAGTAGGTAGAACGCCATGCCGAAGAAGGTCGAAACCATTGTCTTGCACGATAGCTCCACGCCGGTGATCGGCGACATCCAAAAGGGTGGGAACATCGTGATCACGTCGCTCGACACGCTGGTCAACCAAGCTCGGGCCAACTCGCTCTGGCCGCTCACCTTCGGACTTGCCTGCTGCGCCATCGAGATGATGAGCACCGTCGCCGCGCGGTTCGACCTTGCCCGCTTCGGTTCCGAAGCGTTCCGCGCGACACCTCGCCAAGCCGACGTGATGATCATTGCCGGTCGCCTCAGTAAGAAGATGGCCCCGGTGCTTCGGCAGATTTACGACCAGATGCCCGAGCCCAAGTGGGTGATCAGCATGGGCGCGTGTGCGAGTAGCGGTGGCGTCTACAACAACTACGCGATCGTCCAGGGTGCCGACCAGGTAGTGCCGGTCGATGTCTATGTCCCCGGTTGCCCGCCGTCGCCCGATGCGCTGATCTACGCTGTGATCAAGCTCCAAGAGAAGATCAAACGACGCAAGTTCAACAAGCTGATCGAGGTTTCGCCGCGAACCTTGGACAAGGACACTCCCGCCGAGGTGCGAGCGTGAGCGTGAACTTGTTTAAGACCGTGGTCAAACCGATCGCCGCGGGCTTTGGAATCACCGCGCGCCGACTGCGCCACAAGAAGGAGACCGTCTTCTATCCCGAGCAGCGCCGCGAGCAGTATCCGCGCACCCGCTGGCGGCACTTCCTCACGCGCTACGATTCCGGGCTCGAGCGATGCATTGGTTGCTCGCTGTGCGCCGGTGCCTGCCCGGCTCGGTGCATTAATGTGGTCGCGGCCGAGAACACCGACGAGGCGCGATTCTCACCGGGCGAGCGGTACGCCGTGCGATACGAGATCAACATGATCCGATGCATCTTCTGTGGCTACTGCCAAGATGCCTGCCCGACCGGTGCGATCGTCCTGCGCAAGAACTTCGAACTCGCCGATTACAAGCGTGAGAGCTTCGTGTATACCAAGGAAATGCTCCTTGAGAGCTACCCCGGTGAAGCCGACGCCCCGTGGGTCGGAGAATACGAGAAGGTCTCGAAGAACTAGCGCAGCAGTCCAGAGATCGGCGTTGGCCAGAATCCAGGAGCCCGATGACGCACCGCTTCGTTGCGATCGGTCCAGAACGTTTTGTCTGAGTTGATGATCAGCGGCCGGTTCAACTCAAGCCGGTTCATAAAGACAAGCGCTCCGCGCGTGACCTCAAGGTCGCTAGTATCTGACTCCGTTGTGACGTGGCCCGCAACAATCCAGATTCCGTCGAGTTTCTCGCAACTCTTCAGGATGTTCATGTTGCCCGTAACGATGAAGACGGCTTGGTCGGTCGCCTTGTCGTACTTCACGTCGTTCTCAACCGTTAGGTTCCCCTCAAAGAAAGCGGTTCCTCTTCCCTTGATTGTTCCCTTGAATAGCATGTCCCCACGGTAGTACTTCAGGTTGTAGGGCAGACCCAAGCCGAGGGTTAGGAACGTGATTGAGTTGAGCGATGTCAAAAGGTTGACCAGGCCAGCGGCAGCAGTTTCGTAGTCTGCGCTGTTGAAGGTGGCCGGCAAGCGGTCACGCGCGCCGGAAAGAGTGTTCTTGGAAACCGTCGCTCCGTTAGTTACTACAGAGCCAGTCGCCGCGACTTCGCCATCAATGTTGCTTGCCCCATTGAGGGTTAGATTCCCCCGGCAAAAGATGTGACCCGAGTTCGTGGTTGTGATCACCGACGAGCTCAAGTCGGACGGGCGACCGAGAAAGAGGCCGTAGTAGGTAGGGCTGATGGCCTGACGGCCTGCGATCAGCCGCTCAAAGCTCCGCGTGCTTCGACCATTAACGACCGTGTTGACGCGGATTGTCCGACTCATCGTCGCGTCTGACTTGACGACCGAGACCGTCTGGGTCTGGCCGTTGAGCGTCAAGTTGTAGGTTGCGGGCAGGCTGATGCTCTGGGCATTGCAGAGCGCGCTGACATAGGCTACGGCACCGCTCTCTGACTCTTCGGTCATCACCGCATCGATCTGCCGTTCAGCCTTTCCCGAGGCCGCCGCATTGAGTTGGGAAGTGGTCACGACGACGGTCGTTATCGCGACCATGAGCATGCTCGAATACACCAAGGCGCTGCCTCGGCGAAGGTGTCGGATTCGGCGATTGTCTACCATGGTTATCGTCTCCAATTGCGGCAAAAGACCTTGCGGGTCAGGATGAGGGTCGAGCCGGTGTTGGATGCCCCGGTGCCCAAACGAGCTTCCTTAAGGTGTTGCTTGGTCGCCTTGATCGTAAACGTCACAATCCCGTTGGCATCCACACTAAAGGTCACATCATCGATGAGGGGCCACCGCGACCTTCCGGTGTCGAAGTACGTCGAGAACGCCCGATCAATATCGGCAGTGGTCGGCGTGCTTGAGTCGTTTCGATAGGCCCGCCAAAGTCGCTTTGCTGAACTTGCGGACAACATGCTCAAGTTGCCGCCATTGTCATTCGCGTAGATCCAGACGCGCTTTCCCGCACCGTAGCCTTCATGTCCGCTCGGGGTAATCCACATCGGAAGGGCTTGGTCAATCAGGCCATCGCTGTCCTTGTCATTGCCCGTGGCCGGCAGGATACACATCAGGGCCGGGCCCGAGGTTGCGGCAACCACGCGGCAGCTCTGCGCATTCACCACGGTTCGCTCAAGTTCTTCACTCAGCGCCTGCGCCTGAAGCAAGACGCCATTCTGACTCATGGACTGGGCGGCGCGATGCCCGACGAACACGAACATGCTTGCGAGGACGCCAACGATTGCCCCGGTGATCGCGGTTGCGACCATCATCTCAACCAACGAGAAAGCGCTTCGTTTAGTAGTCACGGGTCACCACATAAGTCTCGAGAGTCACGCTGCCGCTGTGTTCCACGCCCGTGTCGCTTTCCCACCTTACACGTGTGCGCACGAGAAACAGGTCCGCGACTCCGCCGGCGGCCGTGACGACCGTCTGCACCGACACGGGATACTTGATGCCCGTGTTGGCGGGCGTCTCATTGCGGGTTCCGACGGTGATGGTTCCCTTGTTGGCGGCCGCTCGGGCGAGGTCAAGCTCGTTCTTGGCGAGGGTCAGCGCAATCAGCTTCTCTTCGGCGATGGACGTCGCGCGCGATGCGGTTCCAATAGCTCCGAGCATGGCGGCCGAGCAGAGGCCAACAAACACGGCGGCTACCAGGAGTTCGACCAATGTCGTTCCGCGTCGCACGTTCCCTAACTTCACATGGTTGATTTCGGTACTTCGCCGAGGAATTCAGAGGGCGAAAAACATCCAACCTGGTCTGAATGCGGGCAACGTCCAGCAAAAACACCGAAAGATTTGGCGTTCAGATGCCGAAAACACAAACGGGGACTCCGCAACTACGCGGCCTAAAGACTGATGAGCCAGCAGAATATTGATGGGCGTTTGTTCGCACGATTCGACTTTGTCGAATGCGCGATGATCTATCACGGTGAGGACGAGGAGCCGTATCGAGCGATGCTCGTGGACATCGGCCTCGGGGGTGTTCAACTCCGAAGCAAGGAAGCCCTCCCGGTTGAGAGCCCGCTCTATCTGAAGATTGGGCAAGACGGCAAAGCCCCGCTCTCGATCCGCGGTGTCGTTCGCTATTGCCATCCGGGTGGCGAAGACGGCATGTTTGTGAGCGGATTTAAGTTCGCACCCGAATCCCATGAAGAGCGCGTCGCCGTTGCCGAGTACGTCCACGGCGTGTTTCAGCGCCAGTGGGAAATGATGGCCAGCTAGGCAGACCGCCGATGAGTGCAGACCCGATGTTGAGGCCGCGTGAAGACCAACTGAGCGACCAAGACAGCGGATTGAGGCAAGACAATTGAGCATTGAGGCCGCAAGAAAGGTCGTTGAGGCCGCCTCAAAGGGTCTTCCGGTCGCCTCAACAGGTCTTCCGGTCGCCTCAATGGGTCTTCTTGCGAGTCTAGCCACATCCGGCGAAGCCCCTAGTGCCGGTAAAACTTCTTCAGCAGCTCGTGCCGTGAGAGCGTGATCGTGATCGGGCGTCCGTGCGGGCACAAGTAAGGATTCTCGGTTGTCGCGAGGTCCAGAATCAGCTTCTCCATCTCGGCGTGTGAGAGCGGATCGCCCGCCTTCACCGCCATCTTGCACGCGCTCATGATCCAGATCGCCTCGCGCGTTGGGGTCAGCTTGCGCGATACGGCGCTGTCCACGAGTTCATCCACCAGGTCGCGCAACACCTTCAGAGGATCCTTACCCCGCAGCGCCGCCGGAACCGCACGCACCACAAAACTCTCGCCCCCAAACGGCTCGATATCGAAGCCAACCTCCACAACTTCTTGCAGTCTTTCCCGGAGCATTATCGCCGCGGGGCGGTCGAGGTGGAGCGTCTCCGGGGCAAGAAGGGCTTGCTTTTCGATCGCGTGGGGCCCTTTCAGTCCACACAAATACTCGTAGAGAATCCGCTCGTGGGCCACGTGTTGGTCGATGATCACGATGCCGCGCGCGGTCTCGGCGATAATGAAGGTGTTCATCGCCTGGCCGATCACGCGCAAGCCTTCGAGGAGTTCGATAAACGGGAATCGCTCCCGGTCCGCGGTCACCCCCGGCGGGAGCATGATCGAGCTTTCCGGCATCGGCACGGGCATCTCCAAAGGCGCCTGGGCACCGAGGCTCGCTTCGACGAGCGACAACCCGAACGTGCTCATCGGCGAGGATACGGTAGCTTCCGCCAGAGCCTGGTTGGCCGCGGCAATGCCGGCCGCATCGGGCATCATCCCGCTTTCCATGAGAGCGGCACGGATGGCGGTGCGGATGGCATCAAACGCCTGCCCCTCTTGCTGGAATCGCACCTCGCTTTTGGTGGGCGAGACGTTCACATCCACCCGCGCCGGGTCGATCTCGATCATCAGGACGACGCCGGGGTATCGCTTCTCGGGCGTCAGGTCGCGATAGGCCTGGTCTACGGCGGCGGTCAGCATCCGCGAGCGGACCGGTCGCCCGTTGACATAAACATACTGGTAGGCGCGGGTCGGGCGGGTCATGTAGGGCGGGCTGACCCAGCCGTGGATTCGCAGATTCGGATGGGTGAGTTCGGCGGGGACCATGCCTCGCGCCTGATCGCGGCCCCACAGTTCGGCAATCGCTTGCTGCAAGTCGCCCGATCCGGTCGTGGCAAGTGCCTGCTGACCGTTATGTGTCACCGTGAACGCCACGTGCGGGTAGGCCATCGCGTAGCGGGTGACGTGCTCCAGCGCGGCCGACAGCTCGGTCGTGTCGCTCTTGAGAAACTTGAGGCGGGCGGGGGTGTTGAAGAACAGGTCTTCGACGGTGATCTCGGTGCCTCGCGGCCCAGCGACGCGGGTGATGTTCTGCACGGTGCCACCTTCGACGGTGATCTTGGTGCGACCGCTGTCGTCGGTACCCGTGCTAAGCGTGAATCGCGAGACGGAAGCAATCGATGGAACGGCCTCACCGCGGAAGCCGAGCGTGCTCACCAAGAGCAGATCGTCCGCCGACATGATCTTGGAGGTCGCGTGGCGTTGGAGCGCCATTTGGGCTTCTTCGGGGGCCATGCCAATGCCGTCGTCGCTGATGCGGATGAGGGTGCGCCCGGCATCCACAAGCTCAATGAGCACTCTGCGCGAGCCCGCATCAAGCGCGTTTTCGACGAGCTCCTTGACCACGGAGGCCGGGCGTTCAACAACCTCACCCGCCGCGATCTGATTGACGGTGTGCGGATCGAGTAAACGAATCCGAGAATTCGCATCGGAGGTTAGAGTAGACGGGGGTTGCGTGCCGATGATTCTATTGTATCGCCGTCCGCGCAACATTGCCGGGGGCGGTCTTGGCTGCGGACAGGGTTTATGTTCACGTTCATCGGCATCATCATTGCGCTCGTCGCAACCATGCTTGGCTACGTCATGCACGGCGGCAAGATCGCCGTTCTTATGCAGGTTACGGAGTTCATCATCATCGGCGGTTGCGGCCTGGGATCGTTCCTCGCCGCCCACGGAATGAAGAACTTCCAGGGCGCGATCAAGGCGGTCATGGGTCTCCTCAAGCCGGATCCCTTCACGAAGGCCGCGTACCTGGACGTGCTGAAAATGATGTTCCAACTCTTCAACGTTGCCCGAAAGGAAGGCCTGCTTGGCCTTGAACAGCACATTGAGGAGCCCGAGAAGAGCGAGATCATCAAGAAGTATCCGTCGTTTCTTGCCAATCACCACGCCAAGGACTTCTTCTGCGACACGATGAAGGTCATTCTCACCGGCGCGGTTGGCCCGCACGATCTATCTGAGATGATGGAGATCGATCTCGAGACCGCGCACCAAGAGCAGATGGTTCCAGCGACCGCGATTCAGACGGTCGGAGACGCGATGCCTGGCTTTGGCATCGTCGCCGCCGTCTTGGGCGTTATCATCACGATGGGCAAGATCGCCGACGGCGACCCCGCCGCCATCGGTCAGTCGGTCGCTGCGGCGCTTGTCGGTACGTTCCTGGGGATTCTTCTTGCTTACGGCATGTTTGCCCCGATCGCCAAGTCGATCGAGCTCCGACTGGCCGCGGAGAGCAGCTATATGAACTGCATCCGGTTTGCGCTCTTCAGCTTTGCCCGCGGCGAGTCGCCGATCACGTGCGTGGAGTTTGCGCGCCGAAACATTGAGCCTTCGGTCCGCCCTGGCTTTGCGGAGATGGAAACCGCGGTGAAGGAGAAGGCCGCGTAGGATTTCAGATTTATGATTGGAGATTCAGACTTGGACTCTATGTTGGGGTTTCGTAAACCAGACGTGACTGTCCGAACGATGCTTGCCATTTCGTCAATGTAGAAATCTGAAATCAAGGAGATCATGGAAGGCACCCCGATCATCATCAAGAAGAAGAAGTCCCATGGGCACGGCCATCACGGTGGCTCGTGGAAGGTGGCCTATGCCGACTTCGTGACCGCCATGATGGCGTTCTTCATGGTCATGTGGATTCTGGGCCTCTCGGACGAGTCGAAGGCGCAAATCTCAGGCTACTTTAATGATCCGCTGGGCTACTCGAAGACGGCCCCAATGAGTCGCAATATTGTCAAGTATCCGGGTGCCCCGATCACGCAATCGGGCACCGTCAAACACCAAGGTGTCGAGATCGCCAAGGACAATCGACGTCAAGTCATCATGGTGATGAACAAGGTGACGGGCGCCCTGGAAGAGGCCGCGAAGAAGGGCGAGAAGGTCGGCGTCGGGCAAGGTGACCTCAAGAAGATGCTCGAGAGCGTGACCGTTGAAATGACTCCAGAGGGGTTGCGCATTGAGTTCAGAGAGGATAACGGCGCGGTGTTCTTCGAGAGTGGCTCCTCGACCCTCAAGCCCGAAGCACGAGCTCTGGTCGCGCAGATCGCGCCGATCCTCGCCGATGCTGCCCGTCCGATGAAGATCGAAGGGCATACTGACGCGGTTCCCTATCACCGAAACGACTACGACAACTGGGACCTCAGCCAAGATCGCGCCAATGCACTTCGACGTCAACTCATGTCGGGTGGCGTGGGAGGCAAGCAGTTTCTGAGCGTGGCTGGCTTTGCCGATACACGATTAAGAGAACCCGATAAGCCGACAAGTTCGGTGAACCGCCGGGTATCGATTCTCCTGCCCATTCCTCAAGGGTCTGGGAACGACGGAACGGTTGAACTCTCAGAGCCGAACATTACCGGCAAGGCAATCGACCTAAAGCCCAAGGTCGACTTGACCCAGGAGAAACCCGTCATCAACCCAATGGACAAACCCAAGAAGGGCTTCTGGGACAAGCGCTAGGCACTGCCAATCTCCTCCATCTCAAGTCTTAGCGCTGGGATCCGATCATGGATGACTTGCACCATCCTCTGCGGATCCACAACGTCGTATCCATGCGCGATCACGTTACGCACTCCAAGAATGGCGTGACCATCGGTGATCCGGTCGAAAACCTCGGGATCATGATCTCGAATCCGAACCAGCGCCTCTCCGATGATCTCAAACAGGCGCTCAATCGCGAGAGCATCGCGCCGCGAATCGAGATAACGCTGAGCATCTGGACCTGCGAACTCAACGATCTCGTCACAAGCGAGCACGATGTCTCCCAGGAGATGACGGGTTTCAGGCCGCATACAACTCGACTCCGCGCGTGTCAATCTCGAGCAACAGGTTTGGCTTCCGAATCGCCGAGACCTCGACAAGATCTATGGACCGACCCAAGAGGTTCCTTAACTCGTGTTGAAACACGAAGAACTGGGCGAATAGATCCACTCCCTTCGGAGGTGGCCCAAACTCGGCCGCAAAGTCAAGGTCGCTACGGCTCGGATCCCAGTCTGACGTCAGGGCAGATCCAAACAAACGGAGCCGCCGGACGCCGAAACGATCACAGAGGGCGTGGAGCCCCGGCATGCTTTGCGTCAGCAACTTCTCAACTTCGGAATGCATAACCGTTAGACGTCAAGACTTGCGGCAGTGGACATCGGACGCCGATTCAGCGCCCGGTGTCTCGGCACAACCCCTACTGCAGCTTTGTCTGGCCCGGCACCGCGATCGGGGCAACCGGCAGCGACATGCCCATATCCGGCTTTGCGGGAACGAGCGATTCCGTTGATGCCATCGCCTGCTCCCACGTCACTTCTTGACCCGTGTACGCCGACATGCGGCCCATGATCGCCGTCATCGTGCTTTCTGCGACCTGCACACCCTCGTTGATAACGTTGCCGTCTCGGATGCTTTTAATGAGGTTTCGGTGCTCGAGCATGTACGGATTGGGGCGTTCGCCTTCCCAGCGCCAGGCATTCTCGCCGCGAATGACGGTGTTGCCGTTCGACGACCCCCGAGTGCCGACGAGGTGCTCGGAAACTCGACTAGCGGTGCCGTCGATTTGGCGGCACATGCTCACCATTTTCACGCCATTCGCATACTCATACTCGGTGGCGAAGTGGTCGAAGATGTGACCATACGCCGCATCGGTTCGAACCTGGCGGCCGCCAAGCGAAGTTGCCTTGACCGGATGGCCTTTCATCGCCCAGTTGCATACGTCCATGTTGTGGATGTGCTGCTCAACGATGTGGTCGCCCGAGAGCCATGCGAAGTAGAGCCAGTTGCGCATCTGCCACTCCATGTCGCTCCAGCCTTCCTTTCGAGGGTGCATCCAAAGGCCGCCCTGATTCCAGTAGGCGTAGCAAGCGACGACCTCGCCCATCGCGCCATCGTGGATGCGGGCCATCGCTTCGCGATACGCCACATCGTGGCGACGCTGGGTGCCGGCGACAATCGCAAGTCCCTTCGCCTTGGCCGCATTAGCCGATTCGATCACCGAGCGGATACCCGGGCCGTCAACGGCGACTGGCTTCTCCATGAAAACGTGCTTACCCGCGTCAATGGCGGCCTTTAGGTGGGCCGGCCGGAAGGCCGGCGGCGTGCAGAGGACGACGACGTCCACGCCCGACTTGATTACCTTCTCGAAGGCGTCGAAACCAAGATGCGTTCGATCTGCGGTGACCTGGAATCGATCCTTGAGCCGCTCTTTCAGCGTGCCTGTTGACGACTGCATCTTGTCGGTGAACACGTCACCCATGGACCACAGCACCACGCCGGGATCCGCATCTGCTGCGTCGATGGCCGCACCGGTACCGCGTCCACCGCAACCGATGAGGCCGATCTTGATTTGATCCTTGCCTTGGGCAAACACGCCTGAAGGAAGCAAAATCGCCGCCGTTGCCGCCGTCGAAGTACGCAATACATCGCGCCGAGAGAAACCGTTGCCGCTCATAATGCTAGCTTAGCGCATCCGGCTAAAGCAGTTCATGATAAACCGCTTCGGTCGCCGCCGCAGCGTCACGCCAGGTGAACTTGGCCTCACGTTCGAACCCAGCAGCGCGGAGGGCTGCGCGCCTGTCTGCGTCGCTGAGGAGGCTTCGAATCGAGGCAGACCAGGCCGGGCCGTCGTTATCAGGGGCATACACGGCGGCGGTGGCACCAACTTCACGATGTGCGGGGATATCGGAGGCCAGCACGGGGCAACCGGCGCGGAACGCTTCCAAAAGCGTGATGCCAAATCCCTCGTAGCGCGCTGGTGCCAAATACAGTTCTGCGGCGGAGTAAAGGGCGGAGAGCGTGCGATCATCGACATATCCCGTCAACTTCGCTCGGCAACCTTCAACTTCCTCGCCCCAGCCGGCCTTGCCCGTAACCGCGAGCGCGTGTGCAAACTCCTCCGGTAGTGAGTCAACGGCGGCGATGGCGAGGTTTAAGTTCTTGCGGGGCCAGCGAGTCCCGACGGCGAGCAAGAACGGACCGCCAATACCCACCGTTTCGCGAACATGCATCCGCGCGAGGTCAGGCGCCATGCGCTTGATCTCGTCTGGGCATGCATTCGGCACGACGCGCACTTTGTCGGTGACTCCGGAGATGTACTTCGCGATTTCGCGCCGCGAGAATTCAGAAACGGTGATGACCCGGCTCGCTCGGCGGGCCGAAGCAGGGACGAATCGCTGTAGGAGCACGCGGTCCCGAGGCTTAAACCAGGCGGGTTCGTGATAGAAGCTGACGTCGTGGATCGTGCTGATGCCACCCCGGCTCACGAGCGGACTGAGATTGTATTGGGTGTGGATGACTCGGGCTCCCATCCGGCGAGCGGCGAGCGGAAACCGGACGAGTGACCACCATCGATTTGAGTGCGAATGGAGCTCAATCCACCGAAAACGGTCGCTTTCGGGAATCCCAGCGGGCGGCGGCGCGTTAGAAAAGAACAGATACCGCAGGTCGGAGTCTAATGAGGCAAGCCCGCGGATGAGTCCGGTCCAATAGGTGGCATCGCCCGTATGCGGGCGGCCCACAGATCGCGCGTCGATCGCAATAATTGGAGGATTCATCGCGAGAATGTCTCGGTTTGGTCCCAAACCTGCTTTAATTGAATCAGATTCGGAGCCCTCATAGCATGAAGCAAAAGAAGTTTCCCGTGTTGGCCGTCTTAGTCGTGGGTGGCATCGGTGCCGCCACGTTGCTGAGCGCCTACTTCAAGCCCGCCGTAGGCGACTACGCCACGATTCAGAAGATGCGCGCCGATCAAGAGCGCGCCAAGCAAGAAAACCTTCCCGCCACCTCAGGCCCCCGGACGGCTTCCACTTCGACCGATCTTGAGAAAGGTATGAAGGACGCGCTTGCCGGCGATGCCAAGGGTAAGGGCAACGTTGACCGCATGCCCCAGAACAAGGAACCTCTGATCAAGAGCGGTGTTCCGAAGACTCAGCGGGATGTTCAAATTAACAAGGCGATCCCGGCCGGGCATTGGTATCGCGACGAGTTTCGAAGGGAAGAGGACGAGAAGAAGTCGCCCAAGTGACGAGAACGATTGCCCTAGTTGTCTTCGTGGCCCTCATGCTTACCGCATGCGGGCCACGACGGCAATTGGCGGGACACTCTTGGGAGGGGTCGCTTATGAACTTCCCCACGAAGCTCGAGTTTAGGAGCAACGGAGCGACCGAGATTCGGCTCACGAGCCCGCTGGGTGACCTGACGATGATCGGCACCTTCAGTGAAACCAACGAAGCGGTAACGTTAACGATCCAGGACATTGAGGTGCCACCGCTGGCCAATCAAGGCGCGGCGATGATGGATCGCCTCAAGGGAGCCCCGGTGACGTTTACTCTGAACTGGCTCAACGATACCGAGGTGACGCTTACGCCCCAAGTTCCCGGGGGCATCTTTGGCGATGCCGTCACGCTCCGCCGCGGATCTTGATAAAGGCAGAAGCTGGCAAATCCGCCGACCGTCGTAATAATAGTGCTTTGCCCTCACTTGGGGTACGTTCACGATGATGCTTTCCCTGATCTGCGCTCTCGCCCTTGGGCAGCTACCGCTGGCCCCCGTTACTCCGGTTGGCACCAACCGAAGTCTGCTTGAGGCGTCGCTTGCGGTTCAGGAGCATATGGAGAAAGGCGAGTTCGACAAGGCCGCCCAAGCGATGGAGGCGATGCCCAAACCCAATCCGGTCATCCGCTGGGATCTTAAAGGCGTCCCTGAAAACCTTCACGATCCCCTAAAAGATGCGCGCGACCAAGTCTTCGCCCAATGGGGTCAGTTCTTCACCCAGGTCAAACCCACGTTTGTTGAGTCCGGCAAGGCAGACATTGTCTTCTCGTTCACCGAGAAGCTCCCCGAGACGGAAGAGGGTTTCCCGGCGGCGGCCGCCCACGTTTTCAGCACCGATCCCTCGGAACCACGCCTCGAAACGACAATCGCCCTTTACCGTGGGCGTCCCGCCCAACTCAGCACGCCCTCCGATATCCACAACGAAATCATGTACGCCATGGTCGCCTACTTCGGCCACGAGCGCACGCCATTTCCGGGGGCTGGGGCCTTCCGAACCGATCAACCGGGCGCAAGTCGATCGCAGTTCACGGCCTTCGAGATGGGCACGATCAAACGCACGTTCGAACTTGTCGAGAAGCTGAATCAACTCATCAAGGATAAGGTGAAGGTTGAAGCCGCCCGACCCAAGCTGCAAGTCGAACCGATCAGCCTCACGCTGCCGAACGCCGTCCAAGCCGAGCCCGTGAAGTTTACGATACAGGTCACCAACCCCGGGAACGCGCCGCTCACATTCCGATTCCAACCCGACTGCGGATGCTTGTCCTCCCACTATTCCCCGATTCTTGAGCCCGGCCGAACGGCGATGGTCACCGGATTCGTCGACACCGTCAACTTCGTCGGCAAGCTCCGCCACAAGTTTTACGTGTTCGCCAATGATGCAGACATTCCGTTCCGCGAGATCCCCGTTGCGATTGACGTCGAGCCTCTCGTGCGGATGGTTCGGCCTGGGGCGAGCGTGCTTCAAATGGGCGACAACGGAACGACGGCGGACGTGTTCCTTGTGGTCTCACCCACTACAAAGATCCAACTCGGTGATGCAACGATTGAAGGACTGACCGGCGAAGTCACCGAGGAAGAGTGGGAAGGCGAACTGGAGGTCATTCCGGGCGAACCGAAGCGCAAGGTCAAAGCGATTCGCTATCGCGTTCATTTGAACCCGAGTTCGCAGCCGGGACGGCTCCAGGCGACCCTCGCCGTACCCACCGATCACCCGGTTCTGCCGCTCCTCAGGCACAACATTTTCGTCCAGCGGGGGATTGTCGCACAGCCTGAATCGCTCTACCTGGGCGAGATTCCGAACGCGCGAACGTCGGCCACATTTATCGTGAGCCGACCCGGAGTCCCCTTCAAGGTGCTCGAAGTCACCACGAACAGCCCTTACTTCAAGGCCGTGGCCACTCCAAATGCTGATTCCAGCGAGTTTCGCGTGACCGTGGAGTTTGATGGCAAAGGCATTCCAGGCATCGTCGAGACCATCGTGACCATTCGAACCAACGATCCCAAGCAACCGAGGATCGAGGTTCCCATTCGCGGCATCATTCGATGAAGCTTCTAGTCCCCGCGCTATTGGTGTTGATTTTTGCCATCGCGCGGGCGATCGGAACCCAAGATGAGTCGGTCGTGATCGTCATTGGCGGCGACACGATGGGCTACCTCTCCCCGTGCGGGTGCACCAAGCCCATGTCGGGCGGAATCCGCCGCCGAGCCACCGCCATCCGCGCGTTGGTTCATGAGCGAAAGTCGATCATTCTCGAGAATGGCGGTCTAGTCAAGGGCGAAGCTCGGCAGGACGAGATCAAGGCGGAAACGCTCGCCGAGATCCTGGGCAATCTGCCATTGACCGCGCTCCATCTCACCAGCGCCGAGGCTAAGCTCGGCCGAGGAGCTTGGGAGTCGCTGGCACGCCTCTCTGGAGGCAAGCTGGTCAACGGCCATCTCACGCCCGTTGAGGGCAAGGTTCGCGACGTTGTGACGTCGCACGGGTTCGTCATCACGGGCCTCTCGACTCGTTCGGTAGAGATTGGTCGGCACCTTGGCGTGATGCCGGCCGACTTCGAGGATGCGCTGCACGCAACGCTCCTTCGAACCGGCGTGCCCATCGTGATGCTCGAAGGCGACCTGGACGCCGCGAGGCGGCTCGCCAAGGCGCATCCGCAAGTCCGCATGATCGTGTACCAAGCCGACGGCGATCCGCCCAAGCAGCCTCTTCGCGAGGGCGCAACCGTGCTTGTCACGCCGGGGGAGCGCGGCAAGTATCTCGTCAAGATGGTTTATCGCGATGGCGAATTCTCGGAGTACGCCTCGGTCGATCTTGGTCCGGCCTTCAGCGATGACCCTCATGCCAAGCGGGCGAACGACCGCTATCTGACCCGTATCGCCGACGAGAAGCTCCTCGAGAGAATCCCGCGCACAAAGACGGCCGGATTTGCGGGAACCAAGGCGTGCGGCTCGTGTCACTCCGACGCGCACAAAGTGTGGACTGAATCGGCCCACGCCGGGGCTCTGCAGACCCTTGAGAAGGAGAAACACGACCGCGACCCCGACTGCGTAGGCTGCCACGTGGTCGGACTGGACTCAACCGAGGGCTTCCGCGATCGGTTGCTCACGCCCGAACTGGCGAATGTCGGGTGTGAGAGCTGCCACGGTCCCGGCGCGGACCACGCGAAGAGCCCCTACGAGGTGCGCCTCAAGCCCGTTGGCGAGGCCGCGTGCCTCAAATGCCACGTGCCCGATCACAGCCCCGGATTTGACTTCAAGTCGGCCTGGGAAAAGATCAAGCACTGACTCCCGTGTTCATTGACGAGACATGCCACTCTTAACCTCCAGCTAAATCTTTGCAAGAATTCTGTATCCGAACGCGCAAGATCGCTTAGAATGCGTTTGGCGTCAACGTCGACGTTCTCAGGAGGTCTTGATGAATCGCACCATGCTCTTTGCTCTGGCTATGTCTACTGCGGTAGCCGGAGGAACCACCCTTTACTACGGGCAAGGAACGCCCGTCAATCTTCAGCCATCCACGCCTGGCACGCAACAAGTTGGGCACGCCAATGTTAGCGGCACGATCTTGGCTGGGTCCATTCAAGCCAACAACTCTGGGCCATCTGCCCAGGTGATTGTCGGCAACGCGACCTCGGCAACAGGAGCGAACTTCGGCGGATTCTTCAGGTCGGACAGTGTTTTGGGTCGTGCGCTCTACGGTCGTGCGAGTGCAACCAGCGGGCACGACCCACGGTGTTTGGGGTCAGAGTGATAGCCCCGCGGGACGAGGTGTAACGGGCATCGCACCAGCAACGACGGGAAATGCCACCGGTGTCTGGGGTCAGACCGCGAGCACGACCGGTCGCGGAGTCTACGGATACACCACGTCCGCCACCGGGGTGAACTACGGCGTTTTTGGCCAGTCGTCCAGTCCAACGGGGTTTGGCGTGTACGCGCAGGGCAACATGCACGCAACGGGCTTGATCACGGCGACCAAGATGCAGGCCACCAATGGAAGTACGTTGGGCCACGAGTTTGGAGTCCACGGCATCATGTCTAGCACGGCACCCGGCGGCTTCTCGGCAGCGGTCCGAGGCCAGAACAACGGAACAGGCGGGTCCGGTATTGGCGTCTGGGGTTCGCAAGCCGGCGCCGGATGGGGTGTCCTAGGTCAAACATCGACGGGCATTGGCGTATATGGTAGTGCCTCGTCTGCAGCGGGAGCGGGCATCGGTGGGGTGTTTGAGGCGTTTGGCGCGACTGGACGAGGCGTTTCCGGCACAGCACACGCGGCCAGCGGCGCTAACTTCGGAGGATCCTTCATTAGCCACAGCACGTCTGGGAAAGGAATCTACGCGGAGACTTCTACGGGCAGTGGCGTGACGATTGGAGCTCATGCAAAGAGTGCCAGTACGCAAGGTCGCGGCGTGTTTGGCGAGGCCAATGCCGGCAGTGGCAACACCTTCGGCGGATACTTCCTCTCAAAGAGCACAGCTGGAACCGGCATTTTCGGATGGGCGGATGCCGCCTCTGGCGCAACAACAGGGGTCTTCGGACGAGCTGATAGTCCAACTGCTAACTCCGCAGCCGTCAAGGGAGTGGCGTTGGCAGACTCAGGCGATGTCACCCACGGCGGATGGTTCGAGAACGCGAGTAAGAACGGGCGCGCCGTTTCCGGTGTTGCCACCTCCACGGGCGGATCTGGAGTTAGCTATGGCGGACACTTTGAGAACGCGCACACGAATGGTCGGGGCATCTTTGGTTGGACCACCGCCCAAAGTGGTTCGATCTACGGAGTGTTGGGTCAAAGCCTCTTCGCTGGATTTGGTGTTTACGCCTTTGGCTCGTCGGGAGCGTCGGGAACGAAGTCCTTCCGGATTGACCACCCAGGCGATCCGGAAAACAAGTATCTGCTCCACTACTCGAGCGAAAGCCCGATGCCGCAGAACTTCTACGTGGGGAACGTCAAGACGGACGCACAGGGCCACGCGTGGGTTGACCTGCCCGACTACTTCAGCGACATCAACACGAACTTCAAGTACCAGTTGACGGTTGTGGACGACGAAGCAAGTGCCGACTTTGTCCAGGTCAAAATCGGAAAGAAGATCAAGGGCAACCGCTTCCTGATCATGTCCAGCAAGCCGAGGGTCGAGGTCTCCTGGCGAGTAGACGCCGACCGAAATGACCTCTACGTTCGGAAGCACCAGCCCAAGGACGTGATGGACAAGGAAGGTTCTGAAAAGGGCACTTACCAACACCCCGAGCTATACGGCCTCGGCCAGGAGCGGCAGACCAACTACGATCCGGGGGATGCGAAGACGACCCCGCCACCAGCAGCGAAGAGCAAGCGCTAGCGATGCAGCCCTGAGGGGCGTGTTGAGAGGGAGGATGCAACGCACCCTCCCCCTCACTCTTCAAGCGTTGCTCGCGCAAGCACGTGCGCTAGCTTGTTGGTGAGTTCGCTGTTCGTGGCGACCACGTCGCACCCTGCCTGACGCCCTAGTTCGATCACGTCCTTCTCCTTATGTCCAGCGTGGGCAATCACCTTGATCTGGCGGGCATGCAACTCCGCAACCCGCGCGGGCCAGTCCACATTCGGCTCGCCGAGGTTCACGATCGCCACGTCGAAGGCGCCCTCGACGGCTTGCCGCTCCACCTTGGCCTCGTGGCCGAGTGCCTCAAGGCTCTTAGCCAGCCGCACCGACCAGATTAGATTCGATTCAATCACTAACACGCGCACGGCAAGAGCATACACTGGATAAACTCGCGAGAGGAATATCGTTGAAGTTCAAGCACCCGCTAGGAATGGTTGTCATGCAGGCATTTGAGTCTGAAGCTTGCCAAGACGCGACAACGATCGCAATGTTTCTTGGTGCTCCGAGCACACCCATCGATGCGATCAGGGCCTATAAGCTCGTTGCTGAAGACGTATTGCGTGTGCTCGCAGCACAGGGATTCTTGAGAGAGGGCACTGATGGTTGGTATCGCTCGACAGTTCAACAACAACTTGGTGACTGAGGTCCATCTTGGCCCTTTGAATCACTGTTTCTTCGCACGGCTCTTCGCGAATCTGAGAAAATGATTCGATGAACCGGCTCGTCACTCCCTTGCCCAAGATCGGAATTCGCCCCACCATCGACGGTCGCTACGGCGGCGTTCGCGAGTCGCTCGAAGGTCCGGTGATGGCGATGGCCCGTGCAACCGCCGAGCTCATTTTCAAGAACCTGCGCCACGCCAGCGGAGACGCTGTTGAGTGCGTGATTGCCGACACGCCCATCGGCGGAGCCGCCGAAGCCGCCCAGTGCGCGGAGAAGTTTGCCAGGTCAGGCGTGGGCGTCTCGATCACGGTCACGCCCTGCTGGTGCTACGGCAGCGAGACGATGGACCTCGACCCCCTCATGCCGAAAGCCGTTTGGGGATTCAATGGCACCGAGCGACCAGGAGCGGTTTATCTCGCCGCCGTGCTCGCTGGACACAGCCAGAAGGGGCTTCCCGCGTTTGGCATCTATGGCGAGGATGTTCAAGATGCAGGCTCGACCGACATTCCCGCCGATGTGGCCGAGAAGCTCCTTCGATTTGCCCGGGCGGGGCTGGCCGTGGCGACCATGCGCGGCACGAGCTACCTCGCCATGGGAGGGGTCTCGATGGGAATCGCGGGCTCGATTGTAGACCAGGCGTTCTTCGAGCGGTACCTGGGGATGCGCGTCGAGTCGGTGGACATGAGCGAGTTTGCCGGACGGATTGCGGCCGGGCTGTTTGATCCTGAAGAATACGCCCGTGCCCTCGCCTGGGTGCGGGCCAACTGTCGCGAGGGGCGCGACTTCAACTCGCTACCCAAGAGCCGCGAGGCGAAGGACGCTGACTGGGAGACCTGCGTGAAGATGACGCTCATCGCTCGTGATCTCATGGTCGGCAATCCGCGCTTGGCCGAGCTGGGCTATGTGGAACAAAGCCGCGGTCACAACGCGCTCGCTGGCGGTTTCCAAGGCCAGCGCCAGTGGACCGATTACTTCCCCAACGGCGACTTCATGGAGGCGATGCTCTGCTCGTCGTTCGACTGGAACGGCCCGCGCCAGCCGTACATCGTCGCCACCGAGAACGATGCCTTGAACGGGGTCTCGATGTTGTTTGGTCACCTCGTGACGGGCGCAGCTCAGCTCTTCAGCGACGTGCGCACGTATTGGAGCCCCGACGCAGTCAAGCGCGTCACCGGCCATACGCTGGCCGGACGGGCCGAGGGTGGACTGTTGCACCTCATCAACTCGGGGCCTTCGGCGCTGGACTGGACTGGCGAGCCGAATGGGCGCATCAAGCCGTGGTATGAGATGGACGAGTGGGATGCCGACGCTTGCCTGAAGGCGACTGAGTGGTGTCCGTCGATCCTCGAGTACTTCCCGGGCGGCGGCTACTCGACGGACTTTACGACGCGCGGCGACATGCCGGTGACGATGTGCCGGCTGAATCTGGTCGGTGGGCTGGGTCCGGTCCTGCAGATTGCCGAGGGCTGGACCGTCTCGCTACCCGACGCCGTCCACGAGTCACTTGACTTGCGCACGAATCCGAGCTGGCCGACGACATGGTTTGTCCCGCGACTGACGGGAGCAGGCCTGTTCAGCAACGTTTACTCGGTCATGAACGCCTGGGGAGCGAACCATGGTGCGATCGCGCCGGGGCATATCGGCGCCGACCTGGTGACGCTCGCGAGCATGCTTCGGATTCCGGTGGATATGCACAACGTGGAGACCGTGTTCCGACCCTCGTCTTGGACCCGATTTGGAGCGATGGAGCCCCAGGGGGCCGATTTCCGCGCGTGCGCGACCTACGGCCCCCTCTACGGCTAGAGCGCGATGTAGACGCCGGACGAGCCACCGTTGCAGCTCGCGGTGACGCTACCGCCCGATTGGGTGTTGGGGTTAACCGTGGCTTGGAAGGTCACGATCTTGTTGCCCTCGAGCACCGTCACGGTCGATGGCAGTACCGACCAGAAGCCGGGCGTACCCGTGATGGCGACCGGTTGGTCGGCATCCACGATGCCAGTGAGTTCCACCTCGACGGTGACGGTGTCCCCCGGATTGGGGTTGCTGGGCAGCACGCGAACCCGGTGCGGCTGTTCTCCGCTGAGCGGGGTCGGGTTGACGGGCAGGGAGTTGACGATCGAAGTCGCCAAGATGGCGACGAGCAGTGTTACTGTCTTCATGCGATGACCTCCTCGCAGTGCGAGTACGGTCATGATAACAGTACGAAGTACGTTATGTCAATACTTGGTATGCGAAATAACTTGACATAGCGAGCCCGTAGGTCGCAATCAGCTTGCGGAGCAGTTCGGGATCCATCCGTTGGGACCACTTTGCCGCGTAGTACCCTCCGACTAAAGACCCAGTGATCAGCGCCAGCGCCGGCGCGATCAGGACCATGCCTTTGAAGAAGAACACCGCCGACGCCATGAGGTTGATGAACACACCGAGGACGGTCTTCACCGCGTTGATCTCGTGGATGTTTGCCTCCATGAAGAGGAAGAACACCGCGAGCATCATGATCCCCATGCCCGCGCCGAAGTAGCCACCGTAGAGCGCGACCAGCAACTGAAGGAAGATGGCCGACGGGGTCGATAGGGCGTGACCGCGCGCCTGAGCCCAGCGCTTTATGTTGGGTTGGAACCAGAGGAGGCCGGTGGCGAGGAAGAGCAGGATCGGCACCGCGACGCTGAACAGCTTCTCACTGGTGACGGAAACGAGCCACGAGCCGAGGCCCGCCCCGATGATGGTGGGCAGGGCCAGCGGGATCAGGTGCTTCTTCGTGGCGGGCAGGACGTTGCGAAAGCCCCACGCCCCACCAAGCGAGCCCGGCCACAAGCCCACGGAGTTCGTGGCATTTGCGGTGAGACTTGGAACGCCAAGGAAGATGAGGGTAGGAAACGACACGAGCGACCCGCCGCCGGCGACCGAGTTGATACCCGAGGCCACCGCCCCCACGATCACGAGGAGCCCTAGCGAGAGGGGATCGGTTAGCTCTGGCGACACTGCTCCGCGACGCTGATCATTTCGATGACCGCGGATGCCGCTTCCCGTCCCTTGTTGCCGTGCTTCAGGCCCGCGCGGTCAAGGGCTTGCTCGGCGTTGTCCGGCGTGAGGATGCCCCACGCGATCGGCTTGCCGTACTGGACTTGCATGGACATGAGCGCGGAGCCGACATCCCCGCCCAACAGTTGGGCGTGGGTGGTTTGGCCCTGGAGGATGCAACCGAGGGCGACGATGCCATCGGGGGCGTCGCTCTCTCGCGAGAGGAGTGCTTTGACGGCGACGGGAATTTCCCAGGTTCCGGGTACGTGGACAACTTCGATCACCGGGTTTCCGTGGCGGGCGAGGGTCTCGACCGCGCCTTCCAGGAGTTCCTTGGTGATGAGCTCATTCCATCGGCTGACGACGATCGCGATTCGGCGACCCGCCGCGTTCATCTGCCCTTCGATCACGCGCATATTAGGTTAAGTATGGCTCAGTTGGGCGCGTACCACACATTCCGATAGGTGATCGGGCCGTGGTCACCTTGCAGCATCAGCGGTCCCATCGGCTTCTCATCCTCGAACATCGGTGCGCGGGTTGGGCCGGTGACCTCAACGTTCTTCTGCACGACCACACCGTTCAGCCGCACCTCCAAGAACTTCGCATTGCTCACCTTCTTGCCGCCGCTAAATCGCGGCGCTTGGAAGCGGATGTCGTAGGTGTTCCACTCACCGGGTTTGCGGAGCGCGTTCTGCATCGCGCCCTTGCCCTCAAAGCCCTTCTCATCCTTCCAGCGTTGATAGATGCCACCCGCGTCGGCGAAGGTCAGTTCATTGTCGGCCTTGGCGTGCGAATCAAAGATCTGGACCTCGTAGCGACCCATCACGTAGACCCCCGAGTTCGAACCCGCCGGGATTTTGAACTCGGCGTGGTAGTGGCCATCGCCCATCTCGGACTTGGAAACAAGGTGCCCCGAGCGGCCGTCCTTGTTGTCGAGTTCACCGTTCGATTGGCCCCAAGCTGCCGGAATCTGAAGATCAACAGTCACCGCGTTGGCGGGGCGCTTGGCCTGGGCGGTCCAGATCACCGCTTCCGAAAGCGAGCGCTGGAATTCGGGTTCGTTGTACGACTCCTTCGTGTGGCCGAAGCCCGTGTAGAACGTTCGCCCCTTGCCATACTCGCCGCACCAGATAATCGGGTGGTCGTCCTTCATCTTTGCGCCTTGGTAGGTGCTCTGATCGAGCGTCGCGAGCACGCGGACGCGGCCCCGTGGGCTGTCGTGGAAGTCGTACCACTCGTCGATTCGCCACCATTCTCGCGGCACGTAGGCGGTGGCCGGGTGGTTGCGATCTTCGATCTTCACGAGCGCCTTCTGAATCTGCGGGTGGCTCATGAAGTACGCGCCTACGACGCTCTTGTATTCCGGCCACTTGTATTCCGTGTCGCTGGCCGAGTGGACGCCCACATAGCCGCCTCCGGAGCCGAGGAACTTCAGGAACGCCGACTTCTGGGCATCGTTGAACACGTCGCCAGTCGTGCACAGGAACATGACGACATCGTAGTTGGCGAGCTTCTCGTCGGTGAACCAACCTGCGTCTTCGGTCGCGTCCACGCTGAAGCCATACTTCTTGCCCATCTCGGTGACGGCTTCGGTCGCGACGGGAATGCAGTCGTGGCGGAAGCCGGTGGTCTTCGAGAACACGAGCACGCGAGGATTCGGGACGACCAGGGCCTGGTCGTCGGCCAGTGTGGCGGCAAGCAGCAGCGCGGCGATCATATGTTTAGCCTAGCACGGCGCCGTGGCCCGGTGTCGTGGGCGGCACCACGCAACCGTCTTCCCACCCCAAACCAACCGCCGGGTCGGGGTTGAGGTTGAGGTGGGAGTCGAGGTCAAGATGATCGAACAGCGCTCCGATTGCGGTGCCAGCGGCGATGGCGACCGAGCTCTCGCCCATGCAGCCGATCATCGTTTGCAGGCCGTGGGCGCGGGCAGTGGCGACGATGCGCATCGCTTCCGTGATGCCGCCGCACTTCATCAGCTTGAGGTTGATGCCCTGAACGTGGGCCGCCCACTTGGGAACGTCGGACGACGTCCGACACGATTCATCCACAAAGATCGGCAACCGGCTGGGCTGGAGATGGGGGAGCCCGTCCTCGTTACCCTCTTTCAGAGGCTGCTCAACGTAGTCCACGCCGCGCACGGCCAGCCAAGGGATCATGACTTGGGCTTGCTCCACGGTCCAGCCGCCGTTGGCGTCCACGCGGAGTTGAACGCCCGGTGCGGACTCGCGGGCGGCCTCAAAGTGGGCGCGGTCGAAGTCAAGCCCGTTGGGCGAGCCGAGCTTGATCTTCAGGTTGCGGCCACCAGTACGGGCGATGAGCTCGCGGGTGCGCTCGCGGGTGACGTCGGGTTCGTTGAGGCCGACAGTGACGCTGGTGGGGGCGACGTGGCGCGGGAGTCCAAGCAACTGATAGAGCGGCATGCCGGCTTGCTTGGCCCGGAGGTCCCACAGCGCGACATCCACGGCGGCCATGGCGGGAGGCGCGACCCCGGCCTGGGTCAAGTCGCGATAGAGCGCAAACGGAGAGATGTCGCCGTCGAGTTCACCGCTTGGAAAGAGTTCAGTCAGTTGGCCCTCGGCGAGCGGAGCCAGCGTTTCGTCATACCCCGCACCAGGGGCGGCCTCGCCGATGCCTTCGTGCGTACCGTCGCTCAGCGTGACGAACAAGTTGACCGAGCCGTAGCTCACGCCGCGGCTGATCGCCAGCGGATGGAGTTTCACGAGGTCCCGACGAATCCAGCCGATTCGAATCATGAACACATTTTGCGGGCCTCATGCAGGAGTTTGCCGGGTCTGCGCGATATCTTCTTGTTGTGGATGGTTGGCGCGGGGATTTGAAGCCGATCACGGGCCTTGCCCTGATCGTGGGATTCTTCGGCGGCGTAGGTCTGACGCGGCTTACGTCGTCTCCCCCGCCGACTCCGACCGCCACCGGCTCCGTTCAGATTCAGCCGCTGGCAAGTTTGCCTCCCGTCGCCGATCTGCCCACTGCGAAGCTCGTCGTGCATGTCGTTGGTGCGGTCAACAAGCCCGGTATGGTGGAACTCGAAGCACCTTCGCGGGTTGCGGATGCGATTGCGAAAGCCGGTGGCGAGGCGAAAGATGCCGACCTGACGGGGCTGAACCTGGCCGGATTGGTGCAGGATGGCGTTCAGATTCGCGTACCCAAGAAGGGCGATGTGGCCGCCGTGGCCGCCCCGGAGGAGGCCATCAGCGCAGAGATTGTTCCCGCCGCCGCCAAGCCCAAGCCCTCATCAAGTTCCGGCAAACCCGCCGCGAAATCCATCTCGCTCAACACGGCGAGCGCTTCCGAACTTGATCGTTTGCCCGGCGTTGGCCCGGCGACCGCCGCCAAGATCATCGAGTATCGCAAGGCTCACGGCGGGTTCGCCTCCATCGACGAACTCCTCGCCGTTAAGGGCATCGGCCCGAAAAAGCTCGCCGACATGCGCCCGTATTTGCGGCTTTAGTCGTAATATACGAGGTGAGGTGAGCGCATGAAGAAGCTTGTGATGGGATGTTTGGTGATGGCGACGGCAATGGGACACGCGCAGATCATGGCAGGCGAGGTGGATTACGCCATGGGAGACGTGAAGGGTCAGGGCTACCTAGCCTATGACTCGGCCAAGACGGGCAAGCGCCCGGCGGTGATCATCGTCCACGACTGGAACAGCATCGATGCTTATGAGCAGGGTCGAGCGACGCAACTCGCGAAGCTTGGGTACGTTGCCTTTTGCGCGGACATCTATGGCAAGGGCGTGCGGCCGAAGAATCCACAGGAGAACGCGGCCCAAGCCGGCAAGTACAAGGGCGATCGGAAACTCTTCCGCGAGCGCCTTCAGGCGGCGCTAGATTTCGTCAAGAAGGATCCCAATGTCGATCCGGACCGGATTGTCGCGATCGGATATTGCTTTGGCGGCACGGGTGTGCTGGAGATGGCCCGGGCTCAGATGCCGGTGAAGGGTGTGGTTTCGTTCCACGGCGGCCTCGATGCGGCGGCAGGATTTGAGGCGACGACCGTGACGACAAGTGTCTTAGTGTGCCACGGCGCCGACGATCCGATGGTCCCCAAAGCGCAGGTTGACGGCTTTATGGAGGAGTTCAGGAAGGCGGGGGCGACGGTCGATTTTGTTGCCTACCCCGGGGCAGTGCACTCATTCACCGAGCCTAACGCGGGGAACGATCCTTCGCGCGGCGCGGCTTACAACAAAGAGGCCGATGAGGCTTCTTGGAAGAAGTTGGTCGAGTTCTTGAAAGCGACGTTCGCCTGAACATAGGGTCTCGCACGCGAGACCCTATGTTCCCCTATCGAATGGCCGTCACTCGTCCATGCTCGAAGAATATGTAGATGATCGGGATGGGTTGCCTGGCAAACCCATATCCCCAGCCAATGGACGACCGACCTTCCTTGGTGTGCGACGTCATCACTTCGGGAGGTGTCCCCACGAGTGCGCGAACCTCCTCCTCGGTCATGCCGATCTTAATTTTGGCGACCTGCTCTTCGGAGAGGGTCCACGTGAATTTTGAATCTTTAGGGTCAGGAGTCCGTGGGTCCTCCAGATACTCGGGCATCGGGAGACGCGAGGTGACAACCCCGCGCTCGAAAAAGACAATGAAGGTCTTCTTCCGCTCCAAGGGCGTTTCCCGCCGATAGGACCACGTCACTATCTTACGGCCGTCACGTCGATTCTGGGTGGACACGGTGGGCGGGTTGCCCAGGATCTTGCGCACTTCCTCTTCTGACAGACCATCCTTCACTCTTGCAATGGCCGCATTTGAGACGGTCCATGCAAAGTCGCTTGACAACTCCCCGGCGCCCGCCTCCTCGACTACATCGACCGATGGAGATTTGATGGCTGCACCCGACACGTCACCCTGGCATCCCACCAGATTGAGCATAGCCCCAACAAGAACAAGTGTCAAGCGCGTCATAGCGCCATTATGGACTTCGTCCTACTCAAACGTGAATACGACTTTGCCCGCCTGCCCGGCGGTCATCAGTTCCATCGCGCGTTCGAACTCCAGATACGGCATCACGTGCGTCACCACCGGGTCAAGATTCAGCTTGCCGGAAGCCAGCAGTTCGCCCATCTGATCCCAGGTTTCCCAAAGCTTGCGGCCCACGATGCCGTGAATCGCCAGCCCCTTGAAGATCGCCTGATTCAGGTTGATCGTTTGGCAGTTGTCTTTGAACAAACCCAACAACGAAATGCGGCCGCCGGGGCGCGTGTGATCAATCGCGAGCTCCATCGAAGAAGGGTGCCCTGACATCTCGAGCGTTCCGTCCACACCGCCGGGCACCATCCGTCGTAACTCCGCCGATACGTCTTCCTCAAACGGGTTGAGAATCACGTCCGCGCCAATCGCTTCCGCGAGCTCGATGCGATAGGGGCTGACCTCGGTGACGATCACCCGCTCCGCCCCCAACGCTTTGCAGATCGACACCGCGAACAGCCCGATCGGGCCCATGCCGGTGATGAGAATCGTCTGCCCCGCGACTGGACCATCCATGACCGTATGGACGGCGTTGCCCAGCGCATCCTGGAATGCGGCGATCTTGATGGGCACATCGCGACTCGTTAGGCGCGCGTTGTCTTCGGGGATAACCGCATACGTCGCAAACCCGCCATCGACGTCGACGCCGAGAATCGACGTTTCTGGGGCAACGTGGCCGAGGCCGCGCTTGAGATACTCCGAAGTCCGCGGCACGATGTGCGACTCACTCGCGACGAAGTCGCCCACTTTCCGCTCTGTAACCCCTTCGCCAACCTCAACAACGGTTCCGCAGAACTCGTGACCGATGATTCGCGGCGGCTTGATTCGCGACGCTGACCAGGCATCCCATTGGTAGATGTGGAGATCAGTGCCGCATACGGATGCGGCTTCGAGCTTGAGCTTGACGCAACCGGGTCGAACCTCCGGCTCGGGAACTTCGATGATCTCGACTCCGGGGGCCGGACGCACCTTCGCGATCGCTTTCACGGCCTGAAGTGTACCGACTCGTCTTGCGGTAGCATCCGCGCATGACGATGCTCACTTCGCTTGCGTTGACGCTGGTTTTCGCTCAAGCCCCCGCCGACCGGCTGGAAGATCGGCTGCGTGCGCATGTGCGGTTTCTGTCGCACGATTTGCTGGAAGGTCGCGACTCGCCATCGCCGGGTCTCGACCTGGCGGCGGAGTACATCGCGGGCGAGTTCGAGAAGTCGGGCGTCGGCAAGGCACCGAACGGTTCCTTCTTCCAGACTTTCGACCACACCCGTCGGCGAGGCAACGTTAGCGGCAAGGTGCACAACGTGATTGGTGTGATTCCCGGATCCGACCCCACGTTGAAGAACGAGTATGTGTTCGTCACCGCCCACTACGACCACCTCGGCAAGCGCGAAGGCGAAGGCGATCAGATCTTTAACGGCGCAAACGACAACTGCAGCGGCGTTGCGGGTGTGATCGAAGTCGGCCGATCCCTCGCGGCCAAGTCGGCCAAGCGCACGGTCGTGCTCGTTCTGTTCTGGGGCGAGGAGCAGGGTCTGCTCGGGGCGAGGGCGTACGTCGGCGCGCCGGTGTTTCCGCTCGCCAAGACGTTGGCCGTGGTGAATCTAGAACAGATCGGGCGCACGGACGACAACGAAGGTCCGCGGGTCGGAGAGTTCAACTTCACCGGATTTGACTACAGTGATCTGCCCGATCGAATCAAGGCGGCCGTTGAGCCGAGCGGCATCAAGGTCACCAAGCACCCGCGCTTCAGCGATCCCTACTTCAACGCCAGCGACAACGCCGCGTTTGCGGTCGCGGGAGTCCCTGCCCACACGATCAGCGTAGCCTATAGCTTCCCGGACTATCACAAGGCTGGTGATGAATGGTCGAAGTTAGACTATCCAAACTTTACCAAAATGGTTACCGCGATCACGGTCGGGGTGAGATCGGTCGCCGACGATTCGCGGCCGATTCGATGGCGCGAAACCGAGCGCACTCAGCGTTATCTTGACGCGTGGAAGAAGCTCCAGGGCGGTTAGTCAGCCCGAAATGAGGCGTTGGCCGGTTCGTCCCAACACAAACTCGCAAGCACGATACACCGGAATGTCGGATGTGGAGTGTCGCTCTAGCAACACTCCACATTCCCCATTCGCACCCTCGTTACGCCTCGGCGTCCAGTTCCTTCCCGCGCATTCGTGAGAACGCCCGCGAGACATCGTCGAAGATCGTGTATGAACACGGGATGACGACGAGCGTGAGGATCGTCGACAGGCTGATGCCGCCGATAATCGTGATACCGATCGTCTCTCGGAACTCGGAGCCACGACCAATCGCCATCGCGACGGGCAGGACGCCCAAGATGAGCGCGAGCGTGGTCATCATGATGGGCCGCAGACGGGTTGGGCCTGCTTCGAGAATCGCATCTCGGCGGGTCTTTCCACGTTCACGAAGCGTGTTCGTGTAGTCCACGAGCAGAATCGCGTTCTTGCCCACCAATCCCACGAGCGTGATGATGCCAATAAAGCCAACGATGTTCAGCGTCTTATCCGTAATCATCAGCGCCAGCAACGCACCCACCATCGCCTGCGGCTGGGCGAGCTGAATGATGAACGGATAGAGCAGATTATCGTAGAGACTTGCCAGCAACATGTAGACCAGGAGCAAGCCGATGATCAGGGCGGAGAACAGATACACGCCTTCACGAGCCTGCACGTCGGCCTGTCCCAGCGGCTTGATCTTCACGCCTTCGGGGACGAGCTTCTCCTTCTCGAGCCACTGGTCAATCTGCGTTTGAACGTTACCGGCCGAGTAACCCGGCAAGAGATCAGCGGTGAGCCGAACCTCGTCGGCTCGATCGCGGCGATCAAGCTTGTCGACGCCGATACCGGGGACAACCTCCGCCACCTCCGAAAGGAAGATCGGGTTGCCCTGATAGAACGACACCGGCAGCATGCTCACAATCTCCGGATTGTCGCGGTCGGCATAGTCCAGCATGACGCGGATGTCGTATTCGCGACCAGAGACTCGGAACTTGGTCGTGTCGTCGCCTTCGTAGAGCACACGCATCGTGTTCGCAATGTCAGCGACCGTGAGGTTGGCATCCGCCAGCCGCGTGCGGTCCGGGATCGCGCGGAGCTCAGGCTTGCCCGGCTTGGACGAGATGTCCGGATTGATCACGCCTTCAATCGCGTTGTTTTGAAGCCGACGCCGAATCTCATCGACGGTGCGCACCAGGAGTTCGCGATCGTTCCCACCAAACGACATTTGAATCGGCGCGCCAAAGCCAACGCCGCCGGCGGCGGTGACCGTAACTCTCGCCCCGGCAATCCGACCGATCTGCTCGGTCAGCTGCGCGGCGACATCGGTGTCGGCCTGGGTGCGCATTACGCCGTGGTTTTGCCACGGCAGGAACGCCTTTTTGTCGTTTAAAGAAACGATCACCGACGCCCGATTTGAGCCCGAGCTAGAGCCGCCAAACCCACCGGCACCAACTACGCCAACGTTCGTCAGCACCGACTTTGCATCGGGGTGCTTCGACACGATGCCCTCGACTTGTTCGACAACGCGCTGGGTCGCCGAAAGGCTTGAGCCCGGCGGGAGTTCGATGTCGACGTTCACGCGGCCGTTGTCGCTGGGCGGGAAGAACGCGAACTTGAAAACCGCTTCTTGCTTCCATTGCGCCCACGCACCGCCAACCCCGGCGGAAAGCGGGAAGATCAACCCGAAAAGGAGGCCGTACAGGATGAACTTCGGCTTCATGTAGCCGCGAAGCCAGTTCACGATGAAAACGATCACGCCGACAATCACCGACATCATCACGAGCGGAACGCCCGCCTGAATTGCAGCGGCCACGCTGCCCGAGAACGTGCCTACGATCACCATGATGATCGCGACCAGCGCAAGGTTGCCTAGGATAAACACGAACCAGCGATGATCAAGCGCCCAGGCGAGAACCCCTCGATACCACTCAGCGAAAGAGTTGAATCGCCGCTCAAACCATCCCGCAAAACCGCGCTCGAAGTGCTCCATGTCTTCGCCCGCCTTGTACCAGCGAGCGGCCAGCATCGGCGTGATCGTAAACGACACGAACAGCGACATTAAGACCGCGATGGCGAAACCGATACCTAGTGGCCTAAAGAACTGGCCGAGAATGCCACCCATAAAGCCGATCGGCAAGAAGACGACAACGTCGGCCAACGTGATCGCGATGGCGGCAAGCCCAATTTCGGCGCGACCGTTGATCGCGGCATCGCGGGGATCTTCACCCATCCGAAGGTGGCGGTAGATGTTCTCAAGGACGACGATGGCGTCATCGACCAACACGCCGATCGCAAGCGACAGCGCCAGCATAGACAGGTTGTTGATCGTGAAACCCAGCATCTTCATGGCGATGAATGTCGCGAAGATACACACCGGAATCGCGATCGACACGATGAACGTGCCGCGCAAATTGTGGAGAAAGACAAAGACAATGACGGCGACCAGGAAGATGCCGAAGATCAAGGCGAAGTTGAGGTCGCTGACCGACTCCTGGATGATCACGGCTTGGTTCGTGGTAACCACCAGTTGGACGCCGTATTGAGCGTAGATTTGCTCAATCAACGAGAGCCCCTTGCCGGCTTTTTTCGCGACCGACTCGGCGGTCACGATCGGAGCCTCGACGCTACCGAACATCGCCTTGGCGATCTCGACCGCGTTGCCCTCACGAGCCTTCTGAATGATCAGAACGACCGCATCGGAACCGTTCAAGCGCGAGTAGGAGGTTCGCTCGCGCGAGGTGTCGACGATATCGGCAATCTGGCCCAGCTGAACCAGCTTGCCTTTTGCCATCGGGTTGTCGGGATCGGAGATATTGAGAACGGTCTTCCCGATCTGGTCGACCGACTTGTATTCGCCCAAGACCCGGACGCTATACTCGGTGTCGCCTTGAACGACGCGGCCACTCGGCACGTTGAGGGAGGCGGCTTGCACCGCCCTCATGACCTGCGTGATGCCGACGCCGTAGGCAATCAGGGCGTCTCGGCGCAATCGTACCTGGATCTCCCGAACCTCGCCGCCGCTGACGCTGACGCTGGCGACCCCAGGAATCTGGGCTAAACGGTCTTTGATCCGATCATCGACAAGGTCGCGAAGCTCACGGCTTGACATCGTGTCGTGCCGGGCGACCATGTAGGCCACGGGTTCACTCGACGAGTCCAGCTTGCCAACAACGGGTTTCTCGATGCCTTGCGGCAACTGACCAACAATGGAGTCAACCTTGGCGCGCGTGTCGTTGAGCGCGGTGTCCATGTTGGTGCCGATCTCAAAGTTGCCGACGACGGCCGAGATACCCTCTTGCGAGGAACTCGTGACTTCGCGAATGCCGGGAACACCCGCCATCGCTTCTTCAACTTTGCGCGAGATAAGCGTGTTGATTTCGTCGGGGCCGGCACCCGGATAGATCGTCGTGACCGTAATCACACCGAACTGAACGTCCGGGTTCTGCTCCACGCGCATGGAGTTGTAAGACACCTGGCCGATGAACAATGCGGCCAGCATCAGCATGAGCATGAACACGGGCCGCGAGATCGCGACTCGGGTTAGATTCACGCCTTGCCTCCGTCTGCCTTAGCTTGCACATCGAGATCCGCTCCGGTTTCGAGGTCGTTTTGCCCGGACGTCACAATCTGTTGCCCGGCCGTAACCCCACTTACCTGGGTGTAGCCGTCGGTCTTGAGGCCCGGAACCACCACCACCTCCTTGGCTTTGCCACCCTCGTTGATGTACACCAGAGTCCGATCACCGCGCGAAATCAGCGAGATCGTCGGGACCACGACGGCATCGGGCACGGTGCGCAGGATGACCGTGCCGCGAGCAAACATGCCGGGACGAACCTCCGGCGTGGTCGCGTTCAGCGTGATCCGCGCCTTGAAGATGCGACCGATGCTTGAGGCACTCGGGCTCACTGAGGTTAGAGTGCCCGTAAAGGTCTGATTCGGCAAGCCGTCAACCGTGACCGTCACGACTCCACCTGGGCGAACCTGGGTCATCATCGTTGCGGGCAGATCGCCCTCAAAATAGGTGCCCTCCGCGCCGATCAGCCTGACGACCGGGCTACCGGGGCCAACGACCGATCCGACCTGCACCGGTCGGCCGCTCACTTGGCCGGAAAATGGTGCCCGAACTTGCAGGTCGTTCAGCGCTTGCTGGGCAAGCGCGAGTTGCGCCCGAGCGGCACTGAGATTGGCCTGAGCCGCTTGCACTTGTTGGGTGAGGAGAACGTCAAGGCGCTTGTTCGCCTCCGCTGATCGAACGGCCTCTTCGGCCTGTCGCACGGCCTCACGAGCGCTCGCGATATCCTCCGGGCGGGACCAGTTTTGAACCATGCGCTGCTGCTCAAGCGCCTGCTGATACTGAGCATTGGCCGCGTTGTACGCATTCTCCGCTTGATCCAGGCGCTGCTGGCTGACGACTTGCTCGTTGAACAGCGAGCGGACGCGGTCGAGCTCCTTTTTAGCCGTGTCGAGATTCGACTTCGCAGCGGCGAGTGCGGCATCGGCCTGAGCTTTCTCCTCGGGGCGGGCGCCGTTCATGGCCTTCTGAAGCTGAGCGCGAGCTGATCGGAGCTGAGCTTGAGCTTGGGCAACGGCCGCGCTACTTCGGCTCGGACCGACCAACGCATTCGCTCGTGCTTGGGCAAGTGCGGAGTTGGCCGCCGCGACCTGAGCCTGTGCTTGCTGGACCTGAATCCGCTGGTTCGCCCCATCAATCTCGGCGATCAACTGGCCCGGAGTCACCGGGTCGCCGTCCTTCACGTACACCGAAACAACCCGGCCTCCGACCTTGGCACCAACAACCGAGTCTTGGCTGGTCGTGAGCTCACCGGTAACTTCAAGCGTCTCGGAGATGTCGCGGGTTGAGGCGGCCTCGACGGTCACCGACTTCTTCGGGCTGGTGACAATCTCCTGCGTCTTCTTCGCCTGTTCTTGGGCTTGGCGGTTGACGCATCCCGTGGCAATCGTTGCCGCCAGCGCGGCGATGGCAAGGGTCTTCAGATTCATTCGGTTTCCTCGGGTCGAAGGGGCTTGCCGATGGCGTGTTCGAGATCGGCAATAGCGCGGAGATAGTCGTATTGGGCGTTGACGAAGAGCGTCTTGGCCTGGGTGAGCTGAGTGGCCGCATCGGCAACTTCGAGCGGAATGCCCTCGCCAGCCTCAAACTTCACGGTCGTGAGGCGATAGGTCTCTTCGGCGAGCTTCACCTGCTGCTCGGCGAGTTCCTTGCGGGCGTTTGCGTTGATGAGGTTCGCATGGGCTTGCCTCACTTCGAGCGAAATGCCGAGCATCAGTAGCTCACCCTGGAGCTTCACCTGCTCTTCGTCTTGGCGGGCCGCCTTGACGCGAGCACGGGTGATGCCGGAATCCCAGATCGGAATCGACACCGCGATCACGCCCGTCGTGCTGGAGGACGAAGATCCGAAGCCCGCGCTTCCGAACGAACGCGAGTGAACCGCGCTCAGATTCAGACTCGGAACGCCGCCGCGCTCCTCGGCGAGCCTCACAAACGCCAGCACCTCTTGCTGGATGGCGTTCGCTTTGACCTCCGCTCGGGTGGTCTTGGCGATCTCGAACAGCTCATCTTCATTCTTGTCAGTGGGCGTCCAGAAGGGCGCGTCGCTCACTTCGATCGGCGTTTCGATGGCGCGACCGAGGGTGTTGTTCAATACGTTCTTGGCGAGCTTGAGTTGGTTCTGGGCGACGGTCAGGTCGGCTTTGGCGCGCGCGACATCGGTTTCGAGGCGAATGACATCCACCTTGGCGCGGCTTCCCGCCGCAACCTCGCGCTCGGTGTTTCGGAGTCGCTCTTCCGCTCGGGCCAGGGCTTCTTCGCTGACCGTTATCGCGGCCTGCGCTTGCAACACGCCATAGAACGCGCGCTTGACGTTCTGATGCAGGTCGTTACGGGCGGCGGCGAGGTTGGCCTCCTGTACGGCGATGTTCAGTTGGGCAGCCCGGATCGCGCGACCGGTGACGCCGGCAAGGTCAAGCGGCATTGAGAAGTTCAGCCGGGCGTCCTTGGCGTCGATGGGTCGCGTTGTGATGGAGGTGCCCCCGAAGTTCGCGGTTTGAGCCTTGTCGAAACGGGTGTAGGTGCCCTCGGCGGTGACCTTGGGGCCGAGCTGACCGCGCGCCTGGGCAGCCTGTTGGCGGGCTTTTTCGATTTGGGTTTCGCTGATTTTGAGGAGCAGCGAGTTCTCTTCGGCCACACGGAGCGCTCCGTCAAGCGAGAGCGGGCCCTGCTCGAAGTTGAGGACCGCCTTCATCGGCGCGATCATCGGAAGGGGGGTAGGCAATATCATGCAACGTCCTCAATGCTCGATTGGTCCTTCACGCGGTCAAGACCTTTCTGCAGCTCGCCCACGAACTCGTGGACCGCGTCAATCTTAAAAAGCATGAGCCCCTTGTGCAGCGGATGCCGCATCACGAGGAGCTTGTCGCCGGGTTGGAACCCCAGCTCGGCCCTGGCTTCGGCCGGAATCACGATCTGGCCACGTTCTCCCACCGTCACCGAACCATAGAACATCTCGTCGCAGGTCATGATTTCCTCCTTTTCATGTATTTCATATTTTTTCATGTATTTCATATTTTAACGCATAAATGGCCGGATTGCTGAGATGTGGGTCGTCTGATGATATGTTGACTCAGTTGATGATGAGGGTGGGACCTTTGGCGAGGTGGAGAGGGTCTTGCTCCGTCGCAACCGAATCACGGCGATGCTGGAGCATCGCCCTCCCGCGACGTATCACGTAAAATCCGCGCGTGGCGGACCGCCTGTCCGAATATCGTAGCAAGCGCACCCCCGGCAAGACGCCGGAGCCGATGGAGGCCGCCGCCCCGACCGACGGGCCGCTACTCTTTGTCATCCAAAAGCACGCTGCCACCAACCTCCACTACGACCTGAGGCTTGAACTCGGCGGCACGCTCAAGAGTTGGGCGGTTCCGCGCGGACCCTCGACCATCCCCGAAGACAAACGCTTCGCGGCCGAAACCGAGGACCACCCTTACGGCTATGCCGCCTTCGAGGGCGTGATCCCCAAAGGCGAATACGGCGCTGGCGAGATGATCGTGTGGGACCTCGGCACCTGGTTCCCCGACGAGCTCTGCGACCCCCGCGTGCCCGAACTCTGGCGGTGGCAAGACCCCACGTGGCGGGCCGAAATCGAAGCCAAATCCCTCGCGGCCATCGAAGAAGGCAAGCTCAGCGTGTTCTTCCGGGGCGAGCGGATGCGCGGATCGTGGGCGCTCGTCAAGACCAAGGAAGGTTGGCTGTTCTTCAAGCATCGCGACCGCTGGGCTAACCTGCCCGGAGAGCTCATCGGTCCCACGACCTCCGTGCTTTCGGGTCGCACACTCGAGGACGTAGCGCGGGGTGAGAAGGCACCGCCCTTCGACCTCGAGTCGGTCCGACTCCTCAAGCCGGAAGCCTGGCCAACCAAGCTGCTGCCCATGAAGGCCGACTCGGCCCATGCGCCCTTCGACCGCACGGGCTGGATGTTTGAACCCAAACTCGACGGCATCCGCGCCCTAGTGCACGTTCGGAACGGCGAGGCTCGCATCTTCACCCGCAACGGCATGGACCAAACCTCGCAGTTCCCCGAACTCGCTCGCCACCTTGCCGAGCAGCGTGGGAACATGATCCTCGACGGCGAGATCGTGGCCTTCGAGGACGGGAAACCCGGTTTCACCGCCATGATGAAGCGGTTTCACCTGAAGGATGCGGCTGCGCTGGAACTCGCCGATCGCGCCTATCCTTGTCTGTTCTACGCCTTCGATCTGCTGCATCTGGACGGCTACGAAACGCGGAGCTTTGGCAATCGCCAGCGACGCGACTTCCTGCGCCGTGTGCTGCTGACCACCGAGCGCGTGAAGCTGATTGAGCATCTCGACGATCACGGCCTCGCTTTCTACCGCGCCGTGGTCGCCGCGGGCTTCGAAGGCGCAATGGCCAAGAAGGCGGATGCGCGCTACGACGCCAGCGGCAAGCGCTCGGCGAACTGGCTGAAGATCAAGTTTTCGACGACCGCCGAGTTCGTGGTGGGGGCAGTTCAGCAGGGTGAAGGGAGTCGGGCGTCGACCTTTGGCGCACTGGTGCTCGGCTACTACGACGGCGATGTGCTGACCTACGCGGGCCGGGTGGGGAGCGGATTTAACGACGTGTTGCTCGAGGATCTGAAGCGGAAGTTTGAACCGCTGGCCACAAAGGAGAATCCGTTTGGGACGCCCGTCGAGCTGGATGGCCCGGCGACGTGGGTGCGTCCGGAGATTGTGGTCGAGGTGAAGTTCGGCGAGATCATGCCGAGCGGTCACATCCGCACACCTGTGTTCGTTCGCGAGCGGCCGGACGTGGTGGCGGGCGACGTGGGGCCGCCGGTCGTGGTGCGTCCGCCGGCGGAGGCCGATGTTCCGGTGCCGGACGAGCCCACGGTGCCGGGATCGGACGTGCTAGCGCAACTGGGCGGCAAAGAGAAGAACCTGAACCTCGAAGTCGAAGGCGTCAAGTTATCGCTCACAAACTTAGACAAACCGCTCTGGCCAGCAACCGACACTCAGGCCGCGTTCACCAAGCGTGACATGCTCCGCTATCTGACGCTGATGTCACCATGGATGCTCGAGCACACGCGTGATCGGCCGATGACCATGATCCGCTGGCCGAACGGAATCCACGGCGAGAAGTTCTTTCAGAAGCACATCGAATCGGGGCAAGGGCGGCCGGACTTCGTGGACGTGATCGAGCTGTGGGGCGACACGAACAAGAAGAATCAAGAGTATGTGAACTGCAACCGGCTGGCGACGCTGCTCTGGATGGGGCAGTTGGGGACGCTGGAGTTTCATGTTCCGGCGGCGCGGGTCGTGCCCGGTCCGGACGGAGAGGACTTGTCGCTCAAATTCAACGACTCTGACGAGAACCTCGAAGCATCGATCCTGAACTATCCCGACTTCATCCGCTTTGATCTCGACCCATACATCTATTCCGGCTTGGAAAAACCCGGTGACGAGCCCGAACTGAACCGTGAGGCGTTTGAGAAGTGCAAGACGGTCGCGATCTGGATCAAGCAGATGCTGGACGCGCTGGGCTGGCCGTGCTACGCAAAGACCACCGGCAAGACGGGACTGCACCTGTTCGTGCCCATCGTGCGAAACATCGACACGCAAGCAGCACGCGCGATGTGCGGGACGATCTGCAATGCAATCGTTGGTGCGCATCCGCGTGAGACCACGGTCGAATGGAGCGTTCCCAAACGTACGGGCAAGGTGTTTCTCGACTTCAATATGAACGCGCTCGGCAAGACGCTCGGGGCGGCGTATTCCCCTCGGGCACTCGCGAATCAGTCAATGTCCATGCCCGTGACTTGGGAGGAACTGCCGAACATCTATCCCGACGACTTCGTGATGCGCGACGCGGCGTCGTGGCTGACTTCGCGGGGGGATGCCTGGGCAGGGATGCTGGATGCGAAGGTGGATTTGACGAAGTTGTGAGGGATGGCACGGGTTGGTTTGGATTGGTTTTGGGTTGGCTCGGGTTGGGTGAACGTCAAACACACCGTAGTCGCCGGTTGCACTCGTACCGGCGCAGTCAACCGTACCGGCGTAATGGCGTCCGCCGGGCAAAAGACCTCCTTGCCCCACCTGGCTCCCGGGATGTCATAACGATCACCGTCCGCCATAATAAGCTCATGGACCGCAAGATTGTCGAACAATACGGGAAGGGGTCAAGCGATGACCGGTCCTTCGATATCGCCTTTTGGCAGTCGCAGTCCACCGAGGCGCGTTGGAGTGCAGCTTGGGACCTCGTTGTGCACTATTGGGAACGTCAGGGGAGGCCTGTCAGTGAGCTCAGACTACAGCGATCTGTTGAGGAGTTTGGTCGCGTTCGGCGTTAGATTCTTGGTCGTCGGTGGCTACGCCGTGATGGAGTATGCCGAGCCTCGCTATACAAAAGACCTTGACCTGTTGATTGCGACCGACCCGACCAATGCCGAGAGGGTCTTCCTGGCCCTAAAAGCGTTTGGAGCGCCGCTTGCTGGCCTCACTCCAGCAGACTTCACCGATGCCGATGCCTTCTACAAGATAGGGGCACCCCCGATGCGTGTCGACATTCTCATGTCAATACCCGGCGTTGACTTTGACGAGGCGTGGGAGCAACGTCACACGGTAACCATGTTTGGACTTGATGTTCCGCTCATCTCCCGCGAGCATCTTATTGACGCCAAACGCGCCTCTGGGCGACCGATTGATCTCATTGACCTCAACGAGTTGGAGCGCGGCTCCGACAACCCGACCTAATCCGAGCGAACCCTACTGAAACTTCTCGAAGTTCTTCGTGAACATCTCGAGTAGCTCGTTCGCCTTCTTGTCGTAGGCTTCCTTGTCCGCCCAAGTGTTGCGCGGCGTCAGAATCTCCGAAGGCACGCCCGGACAGGAGGTCGGCACCGACAAGCCGAATACCGGATCGGTCACAAACTCAACGCCTTCCAACTGGCCGGCAAATGCCGCCCGGATCATGGCGCGCGTGTAAGCCAGCTTCATGCGCGAACCCACGCCAAACGAGCCACCGCTCCAGCCCGTGTTGATCAGCCAAACCTGTGAGCCGTGCTTTCGAAGCTTCTCACCCAGAAGGTCGGCATAAGCCTTCGGGCGAAGTGGCAGGAACGGTGCGCCAAAACAAGTGCTGAACGTGACCGTCGGCTCGGTGATGCCGGCTTCGGTGCCCGCGACCTTTGCCGTGTAGCCGTTCAAGAAGTGGAACATCGCCTGCTCGGGCGTCAACCGCGAGATCGGAGGCAACACGCCGAAGGCGTCGCAGGTCAGGAAGCAGATGTTCTTCGGATGGCCACCGACGCTCGGGATCATCGCATTCTCAATGTAATCCACCGGGTAGGCGCAACGGGTGTTCTCGGTGATCGATCCGTCATCGTAGTCCGGAATCCGTTGGTCGTTCATGACCACGTTTTCAAGGACCGAGCCGAACTTGATGGCGTTCCAGATCTCGGGTTCGCCCTCGGCGCTGAGCTTGATGCACTTGGCGTAGCAGCCACCTTCAAAGTTGAACACGCCGTTCTCAGTCCAGCCGTGCTCGTCATCACCGATCAGTCGGCGGTGGGCGTCGGCAGACAGGGTGGTCTTGCCCGTGCCGCTGAGGCCGAAGAAGAGGGCGGTGTCGCCGTCTTCGCCGATGTTCGCCGAGCAGTGCATGCTCATGACGCCCTTGAGTGGAAGGAGATAGTTCAAGATCGTGAACACCGACTTCTTCATCTCACCGGCGTATTGGGTGCCCATGATGAGGACGGTCTTCTCGGCGAAGTTCAGTGCGATGGAGGCCTCGCTGCGGGTGCCGTCGACGGCGGGATCAGCGGTCAAATAGCAGAGATCGATGATCGTCCAATCCGGCTCGTAGGTCGCAAGTTCCTCTTCAGTTGGTCGTATGAGGAGCTGCTTGATGAAAAGGGCGTGGTAGGGTCGCTCGACGAGGAATCGCGCCTTGATTCGATGCTCAGGATCGGCGCCACCGTAGGTGTCGATCTGATAAAGCACCTTGCCTTTCGCGTACTCGTTCGCCTTCTTGCGGAGTCCTGCGAACGTCTCTGCCGACATCTCGGCGTTGTTCTCCCACCAGATGTTGGCTTCGCTGCCCGGCTCGCGGACGACCGCCTTGTCCTTCGGGGTGCGGCCCGTGTACTTGCCCGTGTAGGCCACAAGGGCACCGTTCGCGGCAAGCTGATCGCCATGGCGAACCGCATGCTCGACCAGTTCGGCGATCGAGAGGTTCTTATGAAGGGTGGCGACGGTATCGAGGGCGAGGGGCTGGGGATTAGGCGCGATGGACGACATTGTCTTAGCTTCCATGGAGGCAAGAGGATCGGCCGACGCCTAGGTCTGGCTTGTCAACTCAGCCTCGTCAGGATTTGAGTGTACCAGTTGACTTGGATGGACCGAAGGCCAAGGTAGATATCAGCGGACCGAGCGTTCAAGGGCCTTGGCTAGCCCATGATCCGGTTCCAAGTACAACGTGCTCTTCGACAACTCAACCTCCAGTCGCCCCGACGTCGCGTTGTAAATCCCCGACATTACACAGGGATCGCTGAAGAGCAGCACGCGCCGGCCCCGCTTGGGAGTGAGTATCTCGGACCCGAACTGGAGGGGGGAGGCTCCGACTCCTGTAGTGAACCAGAGACGTTGGTGTCGAAGAACTGCCAGCGACGGTTCTCGATGTCCACTCCGGCTTCAACCAGGCGCTGCTGTCGCAATGTGCAACTTTATGGTTTGCGCTTCTGAATGCTCAGGCAATAGGCGCGACCGTGCATTTCGTGTATTCTCTTGGGAATATGGAAGAGTATCGGTCGCAAGCGTGGATAACGTCGAGGCGGGCAGCTGAAATGCTCGGGTGCACTGTTCAGCACTTGCGCCTCCTGATTCGCAAAGGGACGCTAAGCGCGACCAGGCATGGCCGCGACTGGGTGATTGATGCGGGGGATGTTGAACGATTCAGGGCAAACCGGTATGGGCGCCAGTCCTCCAACCCGGCGAAAGCACACGAGCCAATTCAGACGCTATTCACCGAAGCAGAACTCCAAGCGATCGTCAACGTTTCAACCGTGCCGAAGAGAAGCCCCTTCCGATATCCGGGAGGCAAGACATGGCTGATCCCATATGCTCGCCTTTGGCTTCGGTCCCTGCCGGCCGCTCCAGACCTCTTGATTGAACCCTTTGCTGGAGGAGGCAGCATAAGCTTGACAGCCGCCTTTGAGAAGCTTGCGAAGCGGGTGCTTCTCGTTGAGCTTGATCCAGACATCTCGTCAGTGTGGCGAGTAGCATTGAACGGCCATGTAAACGAGCTTTGTGAACTTATCGCAGGTTTTACCTGCGATCCTGATCATGTGCGAGCGGAATTGTCCAGAACACCCGAATCCGATCTCGATCGAGCCTTTCAGACTGTAGTTCGGAATCGAGTCAGCCGAGGGGGCATTCTCGCTCCAGGTGCTGGACTTGTCAAGGAAGGCGAAGCAGGCAAGGGAATTGCATCTCGCTGGTATCCCGAAACAATCATCAAGCGAATTCGAGACCTTAACGATCACGCATCATCCATCTCATTTGATCAAGCGGACGGCTTCGAAGCGATAGAAAGGTCCTTGGGCGAGACCAACGTAGCCTTCTTCGTGGACCCGCCATACCCGAAGGCAGGTAGGAGGCTGTATCGTTTTCACGACATTGACCATAGAGCCCTGTTCAGACTTCTCGCCAAGGCTAAGGGCCCCACGCTGATCACCTACGATCACTCGGAGGAAATCCAAGCGTTGGCCATCGAGTTCGGTTTCGACTTTGAGCTAGTCCCGATGAAGAGCACTCATCACGAGAGGAAGTTCGAGCTGCTCATTTCGCGGGATCTGTCTTGGGTACCAACCCGCCAGGTCGGCTAGCGGCGTCGATTGAGCTTCGTTCGAAGGGTCAACTCGAATTGACCCAGGCTCACAGGTAGCCCGGCCGTTAAGCCTTCCACCGCCCGCTCTAGCGTAGTGAATCGATGGAACGCAGGCTCTAGTTTCGCGACCCGACTACCGCGAGTTAGCTTGACAACGAACCAAGCGATGTCTGCGTTGGATGGATCGGAAACGTTGTCCATCTTCCCGAGCGAAGAGAAGAATCCCTCGTCGACAACGACCGCCATCTTCTTTCCCCAGCGGCGAAGCGTCGGAACCTTTGTCTGAAGTTGAGGCATCAGCCGCTTTGGGCCACTGCTTCGATAGTCGGGTCTGTGATTCTTGGCCGGGAATGGCACGCTTGCCCCCGCGTACTCACGCGCGAGATCATACTCCCACTTCATCTCCTTTCCTGAGAAGTAAACGGCTTGCATCTCAACGGCACACCAGCGCAAAGGGTCTAACTCTGGATGTACTAGCACGAGATCAATCCGACCCACGTCGTCTGTCGAGCCCGCTTCGCCACCCTCGGGTCTAAGAAATCCAACCTGCGCAATTTCTAGAGCCTCGCTTGTTTCCAACAACACTTCAGAGACCCACTGATGCACCGTGTTAGCTTCCTCGAAGCGGTAAGGACAGACCGTACGCAGGCTGCGGCGATGATCGTCTGGCAACCGTCCTTCAATTCCATCTTCGCTCTCGTACAGCTGGAGGGAGCATACTCCGCCTTTCTTGGTACAGAGTTGAGTTCTGCCGTTTACTGGTCGGCGAAATGGGCAGAGCGGTTGTTCAATGGACCCGATCGCGCGCATGCTCAGCTCCTGCCGTTCGGCTACCGTCAGCTTGTCGAAAAGCTGCCCGTACCACTCTCCGATTCCAAACCTGGGCGCTGGCATCCTCGTTCTCACTCGCAGAGAATACACCGAGAAGGGACCCCGAAGATGGGCATGGGCCAATTGTTCGGCATCGGATCTGCCCGACTCGTCTAGCGCTCTGCATGTGCTACATTGCGGTCTCGACAATCACCAACTCCTCCACCACCCCGAGCCCCGGCAAGTACAACTCCGGATCCAGCTCCGCCAGCGGCACCAGCACAAAGCTGCGCTCGGGCGTCCGCGGGTGGGGAACTTCCAACCGCCCTGGCGAGCGAAACTGGACCCGCCCATAGGCCAGCAGGTCCAAGTCAATCTCCCGCGGGCCATAGCGCGCCGTCGGCGTTCGCCCCACTTCACGCTCAATCGCCTTCAAGCGAGCCAGCAACTCCAGTGGCCCGAGTGAAGTGAAGCCCATCGCCGCGCCGTTCAGGTAGGCCGGCTGATCGGTGACGTACATCGGCTCGGTTTCGATGAGCGTGCTCACTCGCAGGTCATCCACCACGTGAGACAGCAACTCCAACGCTGCCGAAATGTGCGCCCGGCGATCGCCCACATTGCTGCCCAAACCGATCGCCACCTGCGTCATCGGCCCTAGGTTTACCGCATCGCGCGGGTACAACCTAACTCTATGCGCCTCCCCGTTGAAGATCTCACCCCCCGCCAGATCGTGGCCGAGCTCGATAAGTACATCGTCGGCCAGTCCGCCGCCAAGCGCGCGGTTGCGGTGGCGCTCCGAAATCGCTACCGCCGACAACAGGTCGCCCCCGGCGAACGCGACGACATTCTGCCCAAGAACATCCTCATGATGGGGCCGACCGGCGTCGGCAAAACCGAGATCGCCCGCCGTCTCGCTCAGCTCTCGCGAGCCCCTTTCGTGAAGGTCGAAGCCACCAAGTTCACCGAAGTCGGCTATGTCGGGCGCGACGTTGAATCGATCATTCGTGAGCTCGTGGCCAACGCGGTGCGCCTCGTCGAGCGTGAGCGTGCCGACACCGTCCAAAAGCAAGCCGAAGAGCGCGCCGAAGAGCGGTTGCTTGATCTGCTTGAATCGGGCCACGCCGAGCGATCTCCTGCGCCGAGCTTTACCGACAATCTCTTCCGCCAGGCCTTCGAAGCGTTCGGTGGGGCTTTGCCCGCGCAAACCGAGCCTGAATCCGAACCCGTGAGCGACGAGGAAGTCGAAGCCTACGACCCCGAAAAGGCTGAACGTGAGCGACAAGAAAAGCGAGAAACCCTTCGCGCCCAGCTTCGGGCGGGCGAACTCGACGGCGAGTTCGTCGAGGTCGACACCGAAGAGCCCAATCAGCCGTTCGTTCAAGTCTTTTCGGCTCAGGGCATGGAGGAGATGGGCCTCGATAGCGTGGGCGGCTTTGGCACGCGCACCGTCACTCGTCGCCTCACCGTCGCTGATGCCCGCCCGCTCATGGTCGATCTTGAAGCGACCACGATGATTGACAAAGGCAGCATCCATCGCGAGGCAATCGAGCGAACCGAGCAGACGGGCATCGTCTTCCTTGACGAGCTCGACAAGGTCGCGATTAAGAGCGAAGGCTCCGGGCCCGATGTTTCCCGAGAGGGCGTGCAGCGGGATTTGCTGCCGATCATCGAGGGATCGACAGTGCCGACGAAGTTCGGGCCGGTCCGCACCGATCACATTCTGTTCATCGCCGCGGGTGCCTTCCACATGGCGAGTCCGAGCGACCTCATCCCCGAACTGCAGGGCCGACTTCCGATCCGCGTGACGCTGGAAGACTTGGGCGAGGCCGACTTCCGCCGAATCCTACGCGAACCCCGCAACGCCCTTACCAAGCAGTATGAGAAGCTCCTCGCCACCGAGGGCATTGAGATCACCTTCACCGAAGGGGCACTCGACGTCATTGCGTATTGCGCGTCTGAAGTGAACAAGAAGGCAGAGAACATCGGCGCCCGGCGTTTGCACACGATCATGGAGCGCCTGCTGGAAGATCTCCTCTTCGAGGCGCCGGAATGTGGCACGAAGCCTGTGAACATCGACGACGAAACGGTTCGATCAAAGATTCTCACATTGGTGAAGAATCTCGACGCGAACCGATATATACTGTAAGGATAACGGGGGCCCCTCGTAGGGTTGCTATGGAAGGCAACGACTAGCCATGGATATTGGGTGGGTGAATCGTGGTTTCGTCGCTGGTGTATTGCTGAGTCTGGGTGGGCTGAGCGTCGCCGGCTTTAATCCTTCGGAGAAGGAGCGCATTCTCGCGTATTGGTCTGAGCAGGGCCGCTACGAGGTGCGTCAACCTGACGCGCTGAAGCAACCGTGGGTCACCAGGTACACGCCGGAAGGCAGTCTGTGGCTTTGGGCATACAACAACAAGCGCGGCTACGGCAAGATCTTTGTTGTCCCCGCTCCTCGCAACGAGCGAGAGAAGCAGTGGGAAGATTGGATCGAAGCGAAGATCGCCTACGACAAGTGGCAGGCCACTCGTGCGGCAAACGCTGAGAACGCCAAGCTCGGTTTGAAGGTCGAAGCGGCGGGTTCGGAACCGCAGTTGCCCGGCGCGATCCCCGAATCGCTCCGCATGCTGGTAGGCGATGCGCCTGAGTTCGTGCTCGCCGTCCAGCCCCGCCAGCACGACGTCGTCTTCCACGACGGGCTTAAGATTTCCCTGGTTGACAACCCTGCGATGAAGCACCGCTATCCGTATTATCGGGCGGCAGAAGGCGTGATGCACGGTGGAACCCCCTTGAGTAAGGTGCCCAACACCGAAGTCGAAGATCTCTTTGCCCAGGCGGGCATTTCGGTCAGCGAGCGCAAGGTGATGAATGCGGTGTCGCGCCTCGAAGGCGGGTTTGATTCGGTCAACACCTACGACACCGGCTATGTTTCGGTGGGCTTCATCCAGTTTGCGTGCCTCTCTAAAGGTGCCGGTTCGCTGGGAGCGGTCATGCAACGGCAAAAGCTGAATGATGCCGCGTCATTTGATGCGGATTTCCGCCAGTTTGGAATGGACGTCAAAGAGGACGGCACGCTCGTCGTGCTGAACCTGAACGACGGTAGCGAACTCGAAGGCTACTTTGCCGCGAAGCAGATCATTCGCGACAAGCGATTGATTGCCGTTTTCCAGCGTGCTGGTCGGGTGAGCAAGCCGTTCCGGGTTGCGCAGCTTCAAGAAGCCAAGGCGCAGTACTTCCCCGACAGCGAGACGTTTTCGCTAAAACTCGGGGGTCAAACGGTCAATGTGCGGGTCGCCGATTTGGTCCGCTCAGAGGCCGGCATGGCAACGGTCATGGATCGCAAAGTGAACCTCGGCAAGATCACTCCGCTACCCACCGTGGCTCAGCAGGTCGCCGATCAATACGGAATCAAGTCGATCAGCGAGCTCGTGAAGTTTGAGCGAGAGATCGTCGAGGGAGTGCGTTTCCGCAAGGATTACCTGCAGGATTCATCGCTGACGCAACCCGCGGCGATTCCCGCGCGATCGAAGCCCCTCCCCAGTCGAAAATCAACCCGCAAGGGTCGCGGCTAAGGCTGACCGTCGCCGACGGGAATGGTTTCCGCACCCCCGGTGGGTGGCGCGACCACGGGCGCGGAAGGCTGAACCGCGGGCGGTTTCTCGGGCTCGGGCTTCGGCTTGGGCTTCGGAACAGAGCGCCGAATCACCATGTCCCGATCGCGGATTGTTTGGCCCTTCTTAACCGAAACTTCGACGGCCGGCGGCGAGAATCGAACCGACCGAGGCTCGCCGGGGCGCTCCTCGCTCTCGTCGTCGGAAGTCGACGCCGGTTCTTCGACGGGCGCCGAGTTTGCGCCCATCATCGGTCCAATGACGTAGTAGCCGATGGCCGCCAAACCGGCGGGCACCAGCATCCACAGGAGCGTGAATCGGACCGCTTTCTGAAGCTTCGTCGCCATCGTGTTCTCTAGGTAACCTCTCGCTTCTAACGACTATTATGGCGATCCGCGTTCGAGAAGAGAGGATAACGGTTGAAATTGACGCGGTGGAGGCTGTTCCGACTGCGCCGGGCGATGGCGAAGTAGCTCGGGCGTTCTACCCACTACCCCGCCTGAGAAAGACCAGTGGGCGGCAACGTCACGAGTTCGAAGCCATCATCTTGCAAAACGAATGGGTGACCGCAACCATCATTCCTGGGCTGGGTGGACGAATCATTAGCCTCACTCTCAATGGCCAGGATTGCCTCAAGGTTCCGCGGGCAGAGGATGGGACATACGAGCTTCGGCTTGGCGACTCACTCGGGCTATCGGCAGGGCTTGAGATCACCTTGCATGGCAAGGCCCGCAAACAGTCCCTGGCTCCGCTTGAAGTCCAACTCTTCGAAGACGAAGAGGAAGTCGGCGTAATCCTCGGAGAGCTCGATGCTGGCACCCCGATCAGTTGGCATGCCCGCCTTTCGCTCTCGGATCTCAACGCTTGCCTCCGGGTTGAGTTCAAAGCCCTCAACCGTAGCCGGCTTGGAGCCGCCTATACCAGCGGACTTCGGTGGACTGGCCACGTCGGTATCGTGTCATCGGCGGGGGTCTTACCCATCGCTCGGGATGGCGCCGTTGACCGCGGGGGCGAGGTACTGGGGGGTCGACTCAGCGACCGCTGGGAAGCGCTGGTCATGCCAACTCGCGAAGCCGCCCTCGGTGCGTGGCCGGCGGGGGTGCTCAGTCGCCGCGCCTTCTACGCCGGGACCCAGCTCGAGGGCGTCACCGCGTTCATAGACTCGGCAGGCGACACGCTCTCAGCGGTGCTCGAACTCGGTCCCGGTGAGGAGATCGAGATCCCCTCTCCGTCTGGATTCGTGTTGCGCGATGCCCACGGCAACGAGATGGCTCGCTGGCCGTCGGAGTCCGATCCGGAGGAGTTGCGACTCCAGCGAGAGCTTTTGGCGGCCGACCGGCGTCCGGCCGCAATGGTTGCGCTCGCTTACCGGGCGAACCAGCAGGGCGATCCAGAGACGGCACTTCGGTATATGGAGGACGCCATCGGCCTCAATCATGAAGATCCGCTCGCTTGGTGGTTCCGCGCTGCGCTCCATCGAGGCGACTCCGCAGAAGATCTGCCCAACGCTCACTTCTTGGCTCCACTTGAGCCCGTTTTGCGAGCCGAAAGCTTCCTGCAGATGGAGACGCAGACCAAGGAACCGAACCCGCTTGTCGCACCGCTGACCCATGACCCGGACGCGTTGGTTGATGTGGCGATTCGGCTTTGGGAGGCAGGGTTCTCGGAGGACTTCGCACGCTGGATCGACGAGTGCTTACGCCATCGGGAGGTGCCGATGCTTCGGTATTTGTTGGCGGATGCGCTGTTGGTCAGGTCGCGCATGGCGGTTGAGGCGGCCCAGCATGTCGCGGCGGTCGCAAAGACGCCAATCAATCCTCCGTATCCCTGGCGACCCGAGGAGCGGGCGGCTCTTGATCGGTTGGCGGCTCAGTTTCCAGACGACGCACGGATTGCCGAGTTGCGGACGATGATGGACGAGTTCGCGCCGTAGGCCCTCGGGAAAATGAGGCATCGGCCTCGTTCGTCCGACGCATGTCCGCAGGCACGACTCATCCTGCGGCTACTCTTGGAGATCGTCAAGAGATGAGGGCGTCGGGGGGTTCGTCCCGACGCATGTCCGCAGGCACGATTCATCCTGCGGCTACTCTTGGAGATCGTCAAGAGATGAGGGCGTCGGGGGGTTCG
>CAZPHD010000001.1:302233-315468 GCA_964586225.1 uncultured Fimbriimonadaceae bacterium | reverse complement strand
GTTGATCACAACATCGGTCGGCGAGTTAAACACTACCGAGTAGAGTTGGCGCAACCAAGGACGAACCGCGTCCGCCGCCGGCAGATTCAAGAATGTATTGTTCGGGCTGATCTGGGCGTCCATTGCGAACACTTGACCCGCCGGAGCAAAGCCCACGCCACCCAAGATCGACGGCCATGAGCTGGCCCCCGCCACGAACAGCGAGTTCCCCGAAACGAAGGGCGGGCTATTGCCATCCACGCCGCTATAGACCGCGTACCAGAGCAAACGATTCCAACGGCTCGCGCGGGCGTTCGGCTCGATCAGGAGATCGGGCTGACCGTTGCGTCGAAGGATAACCGGCTGGCTGGTGTTCAGGCAGTTAACGATCGGTCCTCGGGTCGTGGCACTCAGATTGTCAATGCGAATCGTTCCCGCATTTCCGCCCGGATCACGGTCGTACGTGAACTGGCCAGGCTGGAGAATCGAGAACGTGTCGGGCGTCCATGTTCCCGCCGTAAATGCCGATCGGTTAACGTCAGGCTGAAGCAAGGTGAAACCACCATTGATATCGCCGACTCGAATCTCCGGAGCCTCGGGTTCCGCGGGAAACGCCATCACGATCAGATAGGGAATCGCAAAGAATCCGAGGGGCTTGATACCCTTCGCGGTGACGTAAACCGTGTCGTTCGCGATCGCCGGACCGCCCACATAGGTCAATCGTTGCATCTGACCACCAAGGAACCCGGCGACCGGCGAAGGCGCCCGCGCCAAGCCATCGTTATTGACGAGAGCTTCCGGATAGTCAACTGAGGTCGCCTGATTCAGGTTTATGCGGTGCGGATCATACAGGTCATATCGGGTGAGGAACTTGAAGTTGCCACGACCCTCTTCGCGAAGCGCATAGTAAGAACCACCAGGCACCGATCCCGGCGCCGTCGAGGCGTTCTGACTGCTAAAGACGACGTGTAGCGTCCCTTTCGGGGTCAATCCGATGGAGTGAAGCACGCGGCGGGCACGATTGGCATCGTCTGGCAGGTTCAACTGGCCGCGAATCACCTGGCTGGTCAACGCAGGCGAGCCGTTACCCCAGTCAATCGTGTAATCGACGCGAACGCCAAAGCCCGGCACAAGCGAGGCACCACCCTCCATTTGGAAAGTGAGGATGCCGTTCACCTGCGTTACGAAGCCTGTGAAAGCCGCGTCCATTTCCGCCGCCGTATACGGGTCGCCATTCGGGCGCAGAATCGTCAAGCGAACACCGAGAGACTTGGGTTCGGCGGGTCCAGGAATGTAAACGTCTAGGCCCTGCCCGGCCGCACGAGTCTGAACCGTCAGGAGGCCGCCGCCTTCGGTTGCGGAGGACGGGCGTTCACCCTTTGCGCCAAGCCAGATGCTCGCAAGACCGGCCGTGTTCGTTGGTCCGAGCGTGTTTGCTCGGGCCGGAACATACATAACTCGATCAAGGCCGCCCGAGTTGTCGGCAATCGGGATGTAGCCGATCGTCGGCGGGCCGCTCGGATCGGGCATCACGCCACCCGCACCCACGCCACCAATGCTCCAGCCGGTGCCACCCGTGCGAACCTGTTGTCCGGTTGAGGGATCGAGAATCCAGCTTCGGCCCACCCGCGAGAGCCCTGAATCTTGCGAGTCAACAATGTAGGCGAAGCCGTCGTGCATCACGGGCGCGTAGGGTCCCGGACCATCGGCTCCGAAGTCGAAAGCGGCCGCACCTGAACTCGGGACCACTGAATAATCGGGCGCTACGGCGGTTCCACCCTGGATCACGCCATTGACATCGTAGGCAAAGATAGCGAAGCTATGCAGCGTGCCGTTCGAGTCCACCACCATCACTTGGTCCCGCATGTTTGGGTTGGCCGTATTCGCAACTTCAGTGGCGACCGGTGCCGAGATGGGTCCGGCTAGCGGAGCTGATGCCCAGAGCAAATCCCAACTTGCGCCGCGACCATAGTCAACAACGCCATCATCGGGGTTGCCGTCACCATCAAGGTCGGCCCGAGGGTCGGCATCGTAGACGAGGACTTGATCCTGAGCCGTGACGATCATCACCCCCTTGTAAACGACCGGCGGTTGATAGCTATTGGGGCCAACGGGCGTGAGCGGCGTCGAGTTGTCTGCAAATCGCTGCAGCATCGGCGCGCCGACATCGATGGCCGAACTGCGCATACCACGGCTTCCCTTGGCGCCCTGGTTAAACCCAGAGGTGAGGTGAACCATGTTGACGACGAGCTTAGCGGCTGCATCGGATGTGCGATCATACCGGGCGGCCACGGAGCGTGGGCCATCGTTGGCAACAAAGCCCGCCCCGCTGGGAACACGGTTCATCGTTCGCGCCACGCCGCGCGTCGTCACCACCATGTAGCCGTCGCCGGAACGGCCCACCGAGATCGTTGATCCCAGGTTATCGGCCGCCACCGATTGGAGGCGAAGTGAATCGGGCTGAAGCGTTTGAAGGATGCCTTCGAGCGAACCAAAGCCTGCCGTCGCCAGGTTCATCGCTTGCATTCCCACCGCAACTTCCGATTGCAGCTGAACCACATCCGTGTCCGTAAGGCTCATCGGATAGCTGAGAAGCGGCTGATTGAAATCGAGTGAAAATAGGCCCGGTCCTGGCACCGATTGGATCAGGAACGGCAGCGGGAAGCCATTGACGGGCTCGAGCGTGCCAGTTGAAGAAACGTCGACCCAGAGCACCCCGCCCTTGTCCATGAACTGGCGGAGTTTCTCGCGCTCAACGGAGTTGAGCGAAACGAAGCCATACACGGGCAGCAGGATCACATCGGTATTGGCAATCTGATCGTCGGTCGCCTGGCTGAGTCGCATTTCCCAATAGACCGCATCGCGCTTGGTAACCGGAGTGCCCGCTGCGGGCGGTCCAAACCCTTGTGCAGTCCAACGAGTGACGGCGTTCGCCGACCACTCTGATGCCTTGGCGTAGTTTGAGAACGTCATGCCCGAGGGCTTGACTCTCGAGTTGTTCTCGAGGTTGTACCAAACGTGCGGCGTCCGATTGGTCGGATGTCCCGCGGTTTGATCGCTATCGAGAATGGCGATCGCCGCCCGAATCGATGTGATTCGTTGGGCGGTCGATTGCTGAGCCGTCGCGGTGACGGCGAGCAGTGCCGTTAAGCCAAGTGTGAGCGCGCTTCGCATCATGAGCGGATAACCTCTCCGTAGTAAATCAGGGTTGGGCTGACCGGGAGTCTCGGCATCGGTGCCAGCGGATAGTCCACTTGGAATGCCGGGTTGTTCACCGGATCGGGCTGAAGCCGCAGATATCTCACGTAGGAGTCTGGGAGATCGCGGTAGCCGCTGGTGCGGCCTGTTGCCAGCATTGGATCGTAGGTGATCGTCAGGTTCGGTACGTATTGGTCGCCGCCACCGCCGGTGATGTTGTATCCCGGAGGCACGTGGGCACTCGGGATGAGCTGTCCAGTGGCCCCTTGTTCGCGCGGGATCCAGCCCCACTTCTTCAGCCACTCGCTTTGCTGGCTGATGGGCACCGGCATGTTCATGCTGACCGAACCGATAATCTGCACGCGAACGTCAAGCGGCTCGCCATAGAAGGGCGTTTCCGGATGGCTACCGTAACGCGCAAGTCGTTCGGCAGCGCATTCGGCCGGAGTCGCGCCGAGGGCTGCGTAGGTGTCGCGTCGATCGTTCGGGTTCGGGTTGAACCACTGTCCGGGAATCACGAAAAACGCGCCGTCCTGGGCGTACACTGAGGCTTCGATCTTCACGTCGTGCGGCACCATGACCGCTCGGCGAACCTTGTAGTTCTGGCCCGGCGCAAACGACGGCATATCGTTCAGGACCTGGATGGTGAAGTCGTTGGCTCCGTTCAGCAGCATGGTGTAAGCGCCAAAGGGCGCGGTCGAGGTCACGGTGGAACCCGTCCACGTCGCCGTCGTCGGATCGATGACGGGCAGACCAATCGTCTCGTAGAGCGCACTGCGGCCCCAGTTCTCAATACCCAAGGCCTTACGCGGTCCAAAGCTAGGAACGTTGGGCGGGAATGAGTTGGCGCGGTCGAAGAAGTTGTAGGTCCAGGTTCCAATCCCGAAGTTCACCGTCATGCCGAGCACGGAGAATCCCGTGTCGCCGTCGGTCGCATGGCTCACCAGCAAGCTGCTGTTGATCGGATTATTGGTTCCCGGATCAATGTAATCCCGTGCGAATGGACGCCACGTGCTGGGATTGCTCGCCGTCACGCCGGGAAGACCGGCGACGGTCTCGGAACGCCACATCAGATCGGTGGCAAGGCCGAGGCTGAAGCCGGAGTTGATACGAACCGGGTTGGCGCCCTCAAGCCCTTCGTTCACTTCGTCCAGCGGCTGATTTCCACCGGTGCCGAAGAACTGGGTGGTGTTCAACGTGACATAGTCCTTCGCCATCAGCATCAGCGCTGATCGGCTGGGGCGCGTGAGACGGCTACCCGCATTGTCAGTGATCACACCTTTCGTGATGCTGCCTTCAATGTAGATCGTCGCGTTCGAAATGAACGTCATCTGAACATCCGTCGGGATCGTGCCGCGAACGCGAACATTGCCCTCGAAATAGACCAGACCGTTGAACGGGAAGCCATTGGTCCACACTGGGTTCGCGGCGGCGATGTCAGCTGGATTCGTGATCGTGTTGATGATGTAGTTCGGAAGCGGTCCCGGCCCATCAGGATCGCCGATGCGATAGCGAATCGTCGTCAAACCCGAATCCGAGCCATCGAGATTGCGCCACGTTCGGCGAGCCGCCGGCGCACGGCCATCGCGGGTGATCGTAAAGCCATCCCATGTGAGGCGCACATAGGCACCCACAGGCACATAGAACGGACCTTGCCAACCGGTTCCGGCCTGACCGTTGTTCGGGTTCAGCCAGTCGTAAACGAGCGACTCCGCTGAGCCCGAATCCTGCCGTCCATCTTCATCCACGCGCATCTGGCGATCGTCGAGATTGTTCACGTAGACGCCCTCACCGTGTCCGAGTCGACCGGTGTTGCGATCCGCGACAATCCTTCCGCTGTTTCGCGTTTCCGTAAAGTAGGTATTGGCTCCCGTTGCCGGATTTATATCCGTGATACTCGGTGCTTGCTTAGCGCCGACAAAGCGCGGATGTCCGACCGGGTCGCTGGCCTGGATACCATCGCGAATCAGTCCGTCGATGGTGCCAAAGAACGGATCGTCACTGTTCAGGCGATCCGTTGTGTTGCCACCATTCACAATGCCGACTGTCTCACCGAGCTCGATGTTGTCGTCGTCCGCCACTACCGAGTCGTCGCCGCGAGTGCGCCGGATGAACAGACGCGCGGCTCCGTCCGAAGCTTTGATCTTGCCGGCAACCCAAAGGCCGTCGCCAAGACCCTGATTCAGGATCAGCGATGTGTTGCCGAAGAACGTGAGGTCGGTATTTGACCAAATCGAACCTCCGCCCGAGACGGTGGCCGCTGCCGGGCCATCAGTGAAGTTGCCAAACTGCAGGGTCGGTTGCACCGCGCCCACGCCGTAGCGCGCACCGGACTCGATCGGGAATCCAAGCTGGGCGGGTCGGCTGGAGCCGTCGCGGTTCGTAATGAACAGAGCGTGCTCGGTAAGTCCGATCGAAGCGAATGCAATGAGGCGACGCGACGACTGGAACTGAGCGTCCCGCTCCTTCATCTGCGAGAACCAGTTGCGGAACTCCGCCTCGTCGGCATAGTTCTGGAACTTCACGCCGCCAGAGTTCAGCTGCTGAGTCGGGTCATCGGGATTGATGCGTCCGGGACGGCCAATCGACTCGATGATGAGGTAGTTCCTCGCCTTGCCCGGCTCGCGTAGCGCGCCAACCGGGTTGGTATCAAACAGGTTTGCGTCGCTGGGCGCCCATCGCACCCGAACCAACGCTCGACCATCACTGTACAGCACTCGGCCATACGGGCCCAATCCGTCAGGTCCGCCCCGATCGACGAGCGTATCTCCCGCGATCCGAAGCGGATAGCCCGAGGCTCCGCGAAGATACAGCGCGTCCGGGTCGCGAGTGAAGTCACCCGCAGTGGCAAGTCGCACCGTCGATGGTCGCCAGTCGGCGCGAAGCTCGCTGTGCTGCATCTGGTTGTGGGCATACTCGACACCGGCCTTGCCGAGGTCGTTACCGACCGAGCGATTCTGCGAACGTCCCGCTTGGTTGATGTTCCGGTTCAAGATGCCGAGGAACACAAATCCCAACACCAGAAGGACGGCCAAGATCATGATCGCGACCACCAAGGTCTGACCGCGAGTCGTTCGGCGCATGGATAGGTTGAGGTTCGGGTTCATGGCTATCGGATGAAGTTGCGGACCGGTGCGGTGCCCTGGAGTGTGAGGCTCTGCGGGACCGGATACGCGGTCGACTGCGGATAGTTGCGAATCGTCAGCAGGATGGTCATCAGCTGTCGCGTGTCGTAGTCAACGGCCACGGTGTCGCCTGGTCGCGTGAACTGCACTTTGTAGCTCACGATCATCCGGGCGTTACCGGGCAGAGGTAGATTCGGGTCGGAGTTAAACTGCATGTAGCCTGCTTTATAGCGCGGTTGCAGCACGGCCGAAACGAAATCGGTTGGGGTGTAGGCCAGCGGCGGGGCGGGGTAGCCCAGCAAGGCCCAATCCGGCTCGCGGATGTCCGTGTAGTTCATCGTGTACTGGTTCTTCCCCGGGTTGCGGGTGACACGGATGTAGCGGACGGGTTGGCCGTAGTTCGGTCCGGGGTTCTGATCCGGGCCGATCACGATTTCACTGCCAGGCACGATTCGAGCCTGCGGGAAGCCGATCGCCGGGTCCGGATGGAGCGGGCTGTTCGTGCCGTCCGCTTGCGGAGTGACTCGCAGATCGATGAATCGGTGGACGCCACCGGGCACGCGCAGAGCTGGGTTATCCGCCCAAACCTTGTTGAACTGCCGGTTCATGTCGTCCTGGTAGATCAGATCAAAGAAGTTGCCGGGCGGCGCGGGGTCGACGGTCGGCGTCGTTTCGAGTCCGGTTCCCTTGCTCGGCAAGTTGCGGTCCGCACGCGGCGGCAGCGTACCGGTCGGATCGTCAATGCCCCAATCCTCGATGCTGAACGACGTGAACACGCGACCACTAGCCAAGTCCGGGATGAAAGGTGCGAATCGGTTGCGGAGCAACGGGTTCGCCGCCCAGCCCGAGTTGGCATTCGCAGAGGCCATGCCCCGCGTCAGCGGATAGATCGAACCCGCCGATGCCCAATCCAGATAAGCCCCGACATCGAACAACTCAAGGTCATTGGTATCGCCGTTGCGATCGTCGTTGTCCGTGTCATTGTCGGGATCGTAGTGATAGACACGATAGCCTCGACCGCCCGCCCGAGCATCGAATCGCCCGATCAAGTAGTCGTTGTTGTTCGGATCGCCGGGGTTATAGCCGGACGGATAGAAGCGAACGACAGCGCTGCTCCAGGCACCATTCTTCGTGCGAAAGACGTCGGGCGAGAGACTGGCCGCGCTATCCGACTCGTTGCCGAGGGCCAGGGCCACGGCACCCGTCGCCGGCTCACTGGAGACCGTCGTCGGTCGGAACTGAACGAGCGTATTGAGCCGCGGCACGTTGCCGTTCACGAGCAGTTCGCGCGTACGCTTGTTGATCAGCGGCTGAATCATGTCGAACCGCCGAAACTCGGTGATGATCGTCGACTTTCGAATCCAGTTCTGCATCCGTGCGATCTTTGCCGTTCGCTGCGCGGGGGTGAGCACGGGGCCGCCGGGCGCATCAAGCGCCATGAAGTACGGATCATCGAGGTCGGGGCGACCGTCGCCGTCGTCATCGGCAAAAAACTCGGTGTTCACTTGGAACGTGCCACCAACGAACCGGATCGGAGCTACCTCCGCGACGCGAAGCACGTACAGATTGTCTTCGCCCTCACCGATCGTCTGCCAGCGGTTGTTGCCCGCCCGGACGAAGTCGACGTGGGGATTGAAGTAGCGACCCGGACCCGTTCCCGCGGCATTGAGGGGGTTCTTCAGGGCGATGTAGTAGCACTTGATCGTCAAGCCGGGGGACACGGGCAGATTGACCTGTCCGAGCGGTGCCCGCGCGGTCGGGTCGGCAACTCCGGTGTCAGGGTCGACGTAGGCTCCATTGCGACGATTGCTCGGATCGCCCTTGGCCGGAATCAAGACATGCAGCTTTGCGTAGGGCGCGAGCACGGTAACGTCGGTGCCGTCCCAGCCGGGGACGACAACGGCCAGCGATCCCCGATCGCCATCGTTGTCGCGTACGGCGGCGCTGTTCTCGATTTCTCGAGTGATCTGCTCGATGAGTCGGCGACCGGTCTCTTGGGCCGTCGCGAACCCTTCGGCAGCGCGGGTGAAGCTAAACGCCTGGATCATCGGGATGATGATGATCGTGAGGATGATGCCGGTGATCGCGAGCACGGTTAAGAGCTCGACCAGCGTAAAGGCTCGTCGGATAGTTCGGCTCACTGTTGTGCATCCTCCTTGGTCAGGAATGTTTCGGTTTCCATTCGTCGCCAGTTTCGGCCCCATCGCTCGAAGTTCTCAAGCGTGACGGCCTCGTCGTTTGTTAGCGTGAAGCTGGTCGGATTCCAAAGCACTCGAACGGCCACCGAAGCTCCCCGCACGCCCCGCACTCCGTATCCGTAGCGGGCGTAGTTAATGGACACCGCATCGGGCGCTTGTGTTCGAATATCGATGTAGGGCAATCCCGTCGCCGGGTCGGCGGGGCTGTTCGTGATCACGAAATCTTGGTTGAGCAACTGCCGCGGCTCACCGCCTCCGGCCACATCGTAGTAGATCTTCCCGATCGTGACCTTCTTTCCCGCATCCATGGGCGGGAAGTAGATGCGCGTCAGCGACTCGCCAGGAGCGAGCGGCGCACCAACGTAGAACTGTCGCGATCCACCCGTGTAGCATTCAGCTACCCCGGGCGTGCCTAGGACCGTTCGATAGCTTGCCGCCGCCTTGGTGACCTGGACAGCCCACTCGCCGACCGCGGAGTAGAGGCACCGCACGGCGCGACCGTTCGCGGTCACCGGGCTCGGCAATGTATCTCCTGGCAACACCACGCCGATCTGAACACCATTCGCGGGGTTGTTGTCGGCGTCGATGAAGTTGACGAGTCCGTTCGAGTAATCCACCCGCAGACTCGCCTTGCTGACGATGCCACCGGTTTCCATGTCGAGAACAATGAAGTCTCGGTTCTCGGTACCCGCCACTTCGTCGCTGACAAACACGTTGAGGCCGGGCCAAGGTTTGTTGTCCGGGCCTAGGCGATTTCGCGTCTGCAGATTGCTGAGCTTCAGTCGTTGCTCGGCCGGGTAGATGTCGGAGATTCGGAACTCATCGCGGATGATCCGCCAGTCGTAGACATCGTAGTCAACCTTGGCAACGAGCGGCACTCGGTTGTTGTTGCGCGGCTCGGTCGCGTTGTAGCCCGTGGGATTGAAGAGAATGAGGCCAAGCGTCTCATCGAGCAACTGATACTCGTAGGGATCGGGCGTGAAGGCGACCACTTGATCGAATCGGCGGGCCAGTCGCAGGGAATCCCACTCCGACCCCGCAAACGTTTCGCCTCCCTGAAGGCCTGCATAGTTCGCGAGCGGGAAGTTGACATAACCTGCGCCTGCTGGTACGGAGATGGTGGTCAAGACTTCTCTACGTTGCGTATTTCCTCCGGTGCTAATCCACGCGGTCATGGCGAGGCGATAGTTTCGAGCCTTAGCCGGATTCGCGGCAATCCAAATCTCAGCGGTTGCGTCTTCGTGGTCAACCACAAAGTATTCATAGTCGCGACGAACGAAGGGAGGAGGATCGCCCCACCGCTTGGTCAGGTCGTTGCCGTAAACCTGGAACAGGCTCTGGTAGCTGGGATTGAAGACGATGGGGGCAAACTGCAAGACGGCAAGGCCACCCACGAGCGTACCGACTCGGCGCGGGGCGGGAACTGGTCCACCTTCGCCTATGACTCGGCGGAAGTTGTTGGCACCGCTCAAGTAGGACCAACGGCCAAGGATGTTGCCCACGAGATCAAGAACGTTGCCGTCGGCATCAATTCGGTTCGTATAGGGGCCAAGATCATTGGGGTCCCGATTGGGATTGGGCGAGATGACCACGTCCACGCCACTCCAGAGGTAGTCGACCGGCAGGATTTGTTCGGGCAGTTGATCGGTTCGACCACTGACCCGGTCCATCTCAGCTCGCGCCAAGTTCACCATCACCGTCGTATTGCGGGTGTTGGCAATGATCTGAAATCCTCTGGGGAAGATCTGGATCACGGCCAGAATGCCCACCAAGAAGATCACGATCACCACCAGCAATTCCACAATTGAGGTGCCGGTGCGTCGGCTTCCGCGAATCATCCGAAGTTCCATTTCTGCTGTTCCTCTCGTCGGCCCTCGGGCCGTTCGCCGGATGCCACTTAGGGCAGGATGCGCCAGGACCGCTCCGAGAGCGTCCGTGAATCAAACGGCTTCGCGCTGCCACCCAAGAAGAGGACCAGGTCGCGCGTAAGGCGTCGAGCCGTGCCATCGGGTTGATACTCGCGGAAGTAGGAGTTCCACGTCACCACCGTATTGTCCGGGGGATCAACGTAGCCAAGCTGGCGCGGATCATCGAGGGCGCTGCCCGGCGAGCCACTTGGTGTACAAGCCGGATTGCTGGCGAGACCCCACTGGGTCCAGAACAGTGCGTAATGCAATTCAGTGCGTTGTCCCGACGGCGTGCGAACGCGGCCAACGTCGTAGCCGCTCACTGTGTAGAACTGAGCATTGACGATCGTGTTCGTCACCGGATCGCGGCGGGTCACTGTATCCGCGGGTCCAAACGCCTGGCGAGCGCAAGCATCGTCATCGGCGTTTGTGATCGCCCCATCGCCATCGTTGTCGAGAATCGGGGCCGAGTTGGCTGGGCGCGGATCAAAATCAGGCCAAACGGCCAGGCTGTTCGCCGCATAGGGTTCCTTGTTGTACGCGGGTTTAAAGGTCGTGATGGCGTCGACCCGCTTCGGATACAGGAACGTCTTGAGCTGGTCGGCCGGAATCACCTGCCCAATGTTCGGGCCGGATGAATAGAGCGTGACATAGCCCAGCAGTGCGGGCGGATAGCCGCCCTGGTCCACACGATAGAGTTGAACCGCCGCTCGGAGCGTGTTCATATTCTGAATATCCGAGTTTCGGAAGGCAGAATCTTTCGCCCGAGCGATCACCGGAAAAGCGATCGCCGCAAGGATCGCGATGATCGCGATCACAACCAACAACTCAATGAGCGTGAATCCAGACTTTTTCATACGCACAACTCCCATGTCACCCCACATGACGTTGACCCCACTTGACTAGACCGGTCCCCGTGCCAAAGTGTTCCAAACGCTTTATCTCCACTCGTGCACCTGTTGCAGAGTTTAGATAATTCTCGACTCCCTGCACAAGTTGCTGGGAGAACATTGTTGCCACAATTGCCCCGAGCGCAAGGTAAGGCCCGAACGGAATCATGGTGTTGCCTGCCTCGAAGGTCTCGAGATCTTCGGGCACAGCATACGGGTTCTCGCCGAACCACCGCTCATAGAGCGGGACATAAAAGAGACCCCAGATATCGATGCCGAGGAGGTAGCCCAATCCGCATTTGAACAGCGAGCCGATGCTCTCGGGCTGGTAGTCCTCTTCTTCTTCAACCGTCGCCTCAACCGCCGGCTCGGGTTTCGATCGCAGCCAGAGAATCTGCAGAATGCCGAGCACCGCCCCAAGCGCAACGGCGAGCCCAAACGAGATCACGGCGACAGCGGGAAACAGGACCGCGCCAATGCCCCTCGCCATTTTGATATCGCCGTGGCCCATCGCATCCTTCCGGAAGGCAACCAAACCGAGCAGCGCGATGCCCCAAATGACAGCGACGCCCGTGATCCAGCCCGCCAGTGCGCTGGGGATCCCCCATGTCTCCTTGACCGGGCTATCAATGGCATAGAGGTAGATGTTGAATGCAATGCCAACGAACGCCAGGAACGCATTGATCTGGTCGGGGATGAGATACAACTCCCAGTCAATCCAGATGATCGCTACGAGCGCGGCCGAAGCCAGCATGTAGGCGATGCCCTGGCCCCAATCGGCTCCACTGACGATGAAGAACTGATACCAAATGGCCGCCCACACGATGCCCGTGAACAACTCGACCGCAAAGTAACGGGCGGGAACCTTGACTTGGCAGTAGCGGCACTTACCACCCAACATCAGCCAACTGAACAGCGGCACCAAGTCCGCCATGTGGAGTTGATGGTTGCATTTTGGACAAATGCTGTGACGAGGGTTGGAAAGTGAAATGCCGCGGGGCATGCGGTAGATCACAACATTGAGAAAGCTGCCGATGGTGGCCCCGAGCATGAGCCCAACCAGCCAAGTCCACTCAGGGAACACGCTTCAGCCTCCTGCCTACCATCCGTTCCTTCGACCCCCATTCCACCTTGCCGATTCAAACAGACGGGAAGCCTGCCGCAAGGTGGGGCAGGCTTCCCTTTCGAGTCCGACGTTAGTCGCCGGCGCCGGACGACAGTTTTTCGATAACGCTGACCAGCGGCAAGAACATCGCGATAACGATGTAGCCAACCACAAAGCCCAGACCGACGATCATGATCGGCTCAAGCGCCGCCGTGAGCGAGGCCAGGGTGGATTCCACTTCGGCTTCGTAGAAGTCCGCGATCTTTTGGAGCATGAAGTCGAGCGAACCCGATTCCTCTCCGACACCGATCATGTGAACGACCATCGGCGGGAACAGCCGCGACGCTTCGAGAGGTTCACCGATGCGGTCACCTTCTCGGATTCGAGCGCGGGCTTCCATCACGGCGTCGGACATGATCGTATTGCCGACCGTGCCCGCAACCGTTTCCATCGCCTGGAGAATCGGAACACCCGAGGTGAGCAGCGTGCCCATGGTTCGGCTGAACCGCGCCAAGCAGATCTTATGATGAAGTTTGCCAAAGACGGGCACCTTCAGTTTCACGCGATCCGCGACCCGACGCCCAAAGCGTGTGCTCACGAAGAGCCGGTACGCGATGATGATCGCGATGAGCGACAGCAACATGATCCACCAGTTGTTCTTCAAGTTATCGGCGAGGGAGATCAGGAACTGAGTCGGAGCGGGGATGTCTTCCGCTTTGAGACCCAGGTCCGTCAAAATGACCGCCCATTGAGGAACGAACCAGTAGACCAGGAAGAACGTGATACAGACGGCGAGCACGAAAACCAAGACCGGATAGGTCATGGCCGCCTTG
>CAZPHD010000001.1:258072-302223 GCA_964586225.1 uncultured Fimbriimonadaceae bacterium | reverse complement strand
CTTCCAACACGCCGCCGACTTCACCGGCGCGGATCAAGCCGATGAACAGGTTGTTGAACGAGCGCGGATGCCGTTGCATGGCGCGCGAAAGGCTTTCACCACCTTCAACCCGCTCGCCCACGTCGATTAGAATCTTCTTGAGCTTCGGATCTTGGGTCTGCTGGGCCAAAACGTCCAGACAGCGCACGAGCGACACACCGGCATCGACCATGGTCGAGAACTGGCGGCAGAACACCGAAAGGTTAGAAAGTTTGACTTTGCCGTAACGCTTGGGTTTTGCGCCTTTGGCCTTGATCATCGTAACTTCGGTGATCGTAAAGCCTTGCTCTTCGAAGCGCTTCCTTAGAATCTCTTCGCTTTCGGCTTCGGCGGTTCCCTTTTGGGTTCCTCCGCTTGCATCTCGGAATGTGTAGTTAAAGACAGGCATGGTTCCGTCTCCTTACGAGGCCATTACCGCCGGGGCGGTGCTCCGCCTCCCGTTTGAGGCGTGTTGATCATCTTCTTCAGTTCGTCCACGTTCTGGGCGCGAAGCATGGCTTCCTCTAGGGTCACAAAACCCTTGAGGTAGAGATCGCGAAGGCTCTGGTCCATCGCAACCATGCCATGAGCAGCGCTCGTTTGAATCATGGACGGAATCTGGTGCGTCTTGTTTTCGCGAATCAGGTTACGGATAGCCGGCGTGGCCACCATAACCTCAATTGCAGGTACACGGCCTGGCGTGTTTGCCCGCGGCAACAACTGTTGGGCGATGACTGCTTGGATATTGTTCGCCAACTGAACACGAATTTGCTCTTGTTGCCCCGGAGGGAAGACGTCAATCATACGGTCAATCGATTCGGCGCAGTTGTTCGTGTGCAACGTGGCAAAGACCAAGTGGCCCGTTTCTGCGGCTGTAATCGCCAACTGAATCGTCTCGATGTCGCGCATTTCACCGACGAGCAGGACGTCTGGGTCTTCACGAAGCGAAGAGCGCAGGGCGTTCGCAAAGCTCCTTGTGTCACCACCGAGCTCGCGCTGATTGATGACGCTCAGCTTATGGCTGTGCAGGTATTCGATCGGGTCTTCGATGGTGATGATGTGAAGCGCGCGGTTGACGTTGATATGGTTAATCATCGCCGCGAGCGAGGTCGACTTACCTGAACCCGTGGGCCCCGTCACGAGGATCAACCCGCGGGGCTTATCGGTCAGCGTCTCCAGCATCGGCGGGAGGTTCAACTCTCGCACCGTGGGAATCCTCTGCGGAATCAAACGGAAAGCAGCCGCGAGGGCACCGCGATCGCGGTAGTAGTTCACACGGAAACGAGCACGCCGCGGCAGCTGATACGAGAAGTCGAGCTCAAGCGTCGTTTCGAACTTGTTGATATTCTCGTCGGCGAGAATATCGTAGAGCATGCGCTGGATTATGTTCGGCGAGAACTTTTCAAAGTTCAGGCGCTTCAGGGCACCATCTTCGCGAATGATCGGCTCCGACGCGTTGCATAGGTGCAAGTCCGAGGCGTTTCGGTCCACGACGATGTGGAGGAGTTCGTCAATGTGCAAGTCCTCCAGCGAGCGCGGCGCGCCCGCTTTGGGCGCCTCGGCATCTCCGGGCATTTCGAAGTTGGGTTCTGAATTCGACATAAGCTCTCTTCTGTTCTAGTTGTTGGTATCTGGCAGATTTGCTGGAGGGTGAACCCTCCAGCGCAAAGATTAGTAGCCTGCAGTAAAGACGACGCGCATGACTTCCTGCGGGTCCGTAACGCCGGTAAGCACCTTATACAAGCCGTCCTCGCGGAGTTCCTTCATTCCATTGGCCTTGGCGGCGTCCTTGACGTCGGCCAGCGGAGCTCGGCGAACGACGAGTTCGGCGATTTCCGCGTTCATGAGCATCAGCTCATGGATTCCAGTTCGACCTCGATAGCCCGTCATGCGGCAGTTCTCACAACCCACCGGACGGTAGATCGTGATCATCTCTTCCGGATCGGTCACGTTCATGCCAAAGCGACGCAGGTCCATGGCCGGTACCTCGTACGGCTCTTTGCAGTTCGAGCAGAGGCGACGTGCAAGCCGCTGGGCAAGAACACCGATGACGGTGGCCGAGATGAGGTACGGCTCAACGCCCATGTCGATCATACGCAGGGTGGCCGACGGGGCATCGTTCGTGTGAAGCGTCGAAAGCACCAAGTGTCCCGTGAGTGACGCTTCAATAGCGATTTCCGCCGTTTCAAGGTCACGCATTTCACCAACCATGATGATGTCGGGGTCCTGCCGAAGGAACGCGCGGAGACCGGTCGCAAAGGTCAAACCCGCTTTTCGGTTCACCTGAACCTGAGCGATACCATTGAGCTGATACTCAATGGGATCTTCGACGGTGATGATGTTGACGCCGACGGTGTTGAGCCGGTTAAGAACCGAATACTGCGTGGTCGTCTTGCCGGAACCCGTCGGCCCCGTGCAGAGGAACATGCCGTTCGGCTGGCTGGTCAACTCTTCGATCTTGAGCTGGTGCTCATCGGTAAAGCCGAGCTTCTCAAGACCGATCATAACGCTCGACTTGTCGAGAATACGCATGACGATCTTTTCGCCGAAGGGCGTCGGGATCGAAGACACACGAAGGTCGTATTCCTTGCCTTCGCTACGGATCTCAATACGACCGTCTTGCGGGACGCGCCGCTCGGCGATGTTCATGTCCGCCATGATCTTCAAGCGCGAGATCAAAGCCGCCATGAGGTTTCGAGGAACGGTCATGGCTTCCATGAGCACGCCGTCAATGCGGTAGCGGATTCGAACCATCCGTTGCTGGGGCTCGACGTGGATGTCCGAGGCGCGATCCACGATCGCTTGTTGAATCAGAGCGTTGGCCAGCTTGATGATCGGCGCTTGCTCCGCCATCTTCTCGCCATCGTCAACCTCGACATCTTCCGACGTCGGGCGAGCGATCTGAGCACTGGCAATCGCACTGCGGATATCGCTGCCAAAATTTGTATTGGAGGGGGCGCCAGGGGCCTGTACGGCGGAAACCGCTGCTGGCGTGGTGGGAGCTTGCGCGGAAGAGCCGCCGTAGTTCTTGCGGATGGCGTCCTCAATCGCGGCTGGCAACGCCATGAGCGGAATCACCCGGCAACCCGAGGCAAGCCGCACATCGTCGATGGCTTGAATATTCGTGACATCGGCCATCGCGACATACAGCGTGTTCCCGTCTTTCTTGACCGGAATGATCGAGTGATTCTTTGCAATCTGCTCACGAACCACATTGATTGCGCTGCTCTCGACGGGGGTGCTGTCGAGGTTCACGAAGTTGTAGCCCATCTCTTGGGCTTTGGCCATCGCCACTTCGCGCTCACCGACCATCCCCAGCTGGATCAGGATCTTCCCCAGATCAGCTTGGTTCGATTGCTGCTGTACTTTCTTTGCCTCGGCTTCCTGTTCGGGCTTGAGATACCCCTTTTGTTTCAACCAGTCTGCCATCGGCATTCGCGGTAACGCCATTTACCATCCACCCCACTCGATCCGAACACCCCGCGGTCAAAACGCCGTCGCGCGACCGTAGGGGGTTATTGTAGACCATTCGCCCCATTTTTTCACCAGGGCTTGACGAGAACTTCGTTCTGTTTGATGGACGGGCCTCACTCCCCGGCTGGTTCGGCCTAACCCTCGCGGTTTTGTCAGGTTTTTGAATGAACCGGGAACTCTTGCCAAAATGCCCCACGTAACGTTAGTCGGTCCGTGCCGTAAGGCACAAGATCTCCTAAGACACTCGGGCTGACCCTGGCAGCCCATTCCTCTTTCGAGGATTGCATTGCATTCCCTTCTCGCTCTGGCTAGGAGGGGACCACTTTTTCCAAGTGGCATTCTGGCGTTCGCCGGGCGTACAATCTCCGCATGGCTGGACGCTCGTTTGAAGACCTCTCGACCCTCCTCGGTTCGCAAGCCGATTCCCTGCTCGGTTTCTCGAACCCGAAGATCTCGCGCGAGGCGTTGAACCTACCGGGGCCTGACTTTGTTGATCGCGTCTTTGCCCCCAGTGACCGCAACATTGCCACGGTCCGCTCACTGCAGACGCTGTACGGCACGGGGCGGCTAGCCAATTCGGGCTATTTGAGCATTCTTCCCGTTGATCAGGGCATTGAGCACAGCGCGGGGGCCAGCTTTGCCAAGAACCCCGCCTACTTTGACCCCGAGAACATCGTCAAACTGGCAATCGAGGGCGGGTGCAACGCCGTTGCCTCGACGTTCGGCGTTCTCGGCATGGTCGCCCGTCGCTATGCCCACAAGATTCCCTTCATTGTCAAGATCAACCACAACGAGTTGATGACGTATCCCAACAAGTTCGACCAGATCATGTTTGGCTCGATCGAGCAGGCGTGGAACATGGGCGCGGTCGCGGTGGGCGCGACGATCTACTTCGGCAGCGACGAGGCCAGTCGCCAGATCGTGGAGGTCTCGCAGGCGTTTGCGATGGCCCACGAACTCGGAATGGCGACCGTGCTGTGGTGCTACCTGCGGAATCCTGAGTTCAAGAAGGACAAGGACTACCACATCAGTGCAGACCTGACGGGCCAGGCGAACCACCTTGGCGTCACCCTCGGGGCCGACATCATCAAGCAAAAACTCCCCGAGAATAACGGGGGTTTCAACGCGCTCAACATGGAAGGTTCAAGCTATGGAAAGACCGACCAACGGATCTACAGCGATCTTAGCTCGGACCACCCCATCGACCTCTGTCGATACCAAGTCGCCAACTGTTACATGGGCCGAGCCGGCCTCATCAACAGCGGCGGTGCTTCGGGCTCGTCAGATCTGGCTGAAGCGGTTGGAACAGCTGTCATCAACAAACGAGCAGGCGGAAGCGGCCTAATCTCCGGGCGAAAGGCCTTCCAAAGGCCGATGGCTGAAGGTGTGGACATCCTGAACGCAATTCAGGATGTCTATCTTTGTGATGGCGTGACGATCGCGTAGCCGCGCGCAGCGCTTCGACCCGGGACCGGTTGACATCGTCTGTTAGCGGCGAACCGTCTATGCCGTCTTTGCGGGTTCGACTTCGCGCTCGTAATCGCCGGACAGAATCCGATCGAAGGCGCCTGACAACACCCAGCGCTCTAGCTCTTGAGTTCGATGCACCGGCATGGGGTGCGTGTACGTCGATGTCATCGTGAGGAAGAGCACGACCTTGCCCAGCATCTCAAGCGGCCCTGAGTCCTGGTAGGATCGCGCCTGCTCCATAAATGCCTCCCGGTTCATCTCATGGCGCAATCGATGCGGCCCCGCCGTGAGGCAGATGTTTGCATCGACGGACGTATCCAGCGATTGCGACACCAGGAGCCCCGCCCGATCGGCCGTGATCTCCGCTTGCCGTGACCACTCGTAGAACGCCAGCACGAGACCGATGCTTGCCACGTCGCCGAGGCCAAAGGTGCGACGGCCCACCATCTCCAGCAACGGAAAGAGAACGCGTGCGACCGACTTATACAGGATGTGGTTTGCCTTGATGTGGCCGAGCTCGTGCCCCATCAGGTGGTAGAGCTGCTCATCATTCAGCGCGTCGACCATCGACGACCGCAGCGTAATGTAAGGTCGCTCGACACCGCCCGCAAATGCGTTTGGGAACGGGTTGCTGGAGACGTAGAGCTCGGGTTCCGGCATGTCGAGCACGTCGCACGACTCGCGAAGGATTCGGTAGAGCGTGGGATATTGCCGCGGCCCGCACCGCACCGACATCGACATGTTGTAGCAATACATCCACCGGTCCATGCCCACTTCGTGGAACTTCTGGATGATCAGCGGCAACAGCGGCACTCGTTTCAGAGCCTCCAATGCCAGCCGGTCGGTGTCTGCGATGAACGCCCGCGCGGCAATTCCCTCTAGTCGCTTCCGTTCCATATGTTGAGAGTACGCGAACCGGCTCGAATGGGATGCAAGCCCTAGGACGTGAAGTCGTCAAACATGCGCTCATAGGCTTCCTGAGCCTCGAGGAAGGCGTCGAGAACCTCGTCGATGTCGGAGTGCGCGATCTCAACCCGATCGAGCGTTTCGGGATAGAACTCATAGCGAAGCCCGTCGGCTCCCAAACCGAGCCCGACGCTCATCGTAATGTAGTCGCCGATGTGCACATAGTCGGTGAGAGCGCTTGGCTCGGGGGCTTCGTTCGGCGAGTGATGATAGAGAATCGACTCGACGAACGGCTTGGGCAGACTCCATTGGTCGGCCAAGAAGGCACCCACTTCGGCGTGGCTGAAGCCCAGGAGCTTGCGCTCCATCTGATCGAACGTCAAGTTCTCGGCCACGGCGACGTTCATCATCGCCTCGATCTTGTTTTCGAGCCAAACGCTGAGGGCAACCTTTCCGATGTTGTGAAGGAGCCCCGCCGTGAAAGCAAGATCGGGATCCGCCTTGCGCGTCTTGATCGCAAGTTCCTTGGCGGCCACTGCGACGCAGAACGAATGCGTCCACATTTGGCGCGGTCCCAAACGATAGCCCTTCAGCGGCTTCGACATCCACGGGAACGTCGACGCCACGATCGCGAGGTTGCGCACATTTCGCATGCCGAGGATGACGACCGCCTCCTGGATGTCGGCCACCTGTCGCGAAAGCCCAAAGTAAGCGCTGTTGGCCAGCCGCAACACTCGGGCGGTCAAGGCTTGGTCCATCCCAATGTGCGCAGCCACACTGCCTGCAGACGCCGTCGCAGACTCCGTCTCCTTGATGACGTTCAGGGCGGCCTTGGGCAAGGTAGGCAGATCGCTCGTCTTGCGAACGATGTCTTCGAGTTTGAGCGACGAGGAAATCATAGGGTTCACTTCAGCATGCAGAGCACGCGGTCGGGAGTGGTCGCGGTTCGGACCAGCACTTTTCCCGTTGAGGAGTCGAACGTCATCGTTCGCCCGGCATTGCCGCCCACGTCTTCCCCGAGGCAACGGATCTTGTGTCGCTTCAATGACTCCTGAACGGCTTGCACGTTGCGAACGCCAAGGGCAAGCATGGTGGGGACCGTTGGTCCAAAGCACACTTGGGCACCACCGCCAACGGCGGCAACAATGCGCCCGCGGTCGGCGCCTAGGCGCTCCATCGTTTGCACGAGGTGCCCAACGGCGGTGTTGGCATACTTTCCAGGACGCTCCGGAGTATCCGTGAATGCCTCTGGCAACACGATGTGAGCCATCCCATTGACCCTTGAAACAGGATCAAACAGCGCCACACCGACACAACTCCCGAGCCCAACGCACGCCATTACGGCGTCACCTTGGAGCACTTGAATCTCCGCCAACCTCACCAACACTTGCGTCGTCGTCATTCTATGCAGCTTCTCCCTTCGCTTCGAGATGGAACCGGGCTTCCCAAAGGTCTTCGTCGAGCAGCATAATCAGCTGCACGCCCTCAGATTGTCGATACCAGTCAGCCCGTAAGACCCATGCTCGCTCCTGACTCGCAAATCGGGTTGCGATGGCTTCGCCGATCGTCGCTCGCATATCGGCAACTCCGCCGGAAAGCTCGATTTGACCTTCACACATCACGCCCAAGGTTTCGAAGAGTTCGATTTCGACCGTTCCCGGCGGTAACGGCTCGTCCATGATCAGGGCAAACGAGGCGGGCAACCCGCCCACAATATCACCCAAGACCCCAAAGGCTGGACGCTCGTCTGACGCTAGCTCCATCGCTAGCTTGCCGAGACTACGATCGGTCAGCGAACACGCTCCGAGAGAAAACCCACCCATCCGCATACCGAAATCGAATAGTGCCGGGGCGACTGCCCTCAGCAGCGCCTCGGCACGATCCGAATCTATGGGTTTCCCGCGACTCCACATCCCACGGACCATGTTCCACACCCCGCATTCTCGCTGTACCGGTAGGATTGCGGGGTGTGGGTGCGGATGGCAGTTTGCAGCCATGATCGACTCATGGCCCCGACTGCTTACTGCTCACTGCCAACTGCAAACTTGCCACAATAACCCGTGCTCTGGAAGTTCAAGCCCAAGACGCCCGGATACGCGATTCAGCCCGAATACTACATGACCGTGCTGTCGAGCAAGCCCTCGCTGTCGCCGCTCCTGGCGGTAATCAACCCCAAAGGCGAAGGCGGCGCCGTCGCCGGGTTTGGGGTTCCGCTTTCGAGCACCGCCACCAAAGACGACCTCGCTCGGCCGATGACGCGCGGAGTTTATGCCCTCAGCTCCCCCGATCGGAAGACGGTCCTCAAACTCCGCGTGATCAGCAAGGAGGAGGCCGGATTCGACCCCGCACCCTTCCTGCGGAGTTCGATGGCCGTCGGGATGAGTCAAGAACTGCTTGCGCGGATCAGCGCGACCTGGACTCTGATGCAACTGACGTTTGAGAGCTATGATCCGATGGTCTACGAAGGCGTTCGGTTTATGCTGACCTGCTGCCAGAGGATCGCCGAGATTCACGAAGGCGTGGTGGCTGACCCGATTGCGCAGACGTACCGACTGCCCGAGCATGTGTTCACGCCCCAACCCGCCGACCCGCGAATCGATGCACGAGATGTAATTCAGGTGTTCGTGCGGCCTCGGCGTGACGAACCCAAGGTGCTCACCTCGTATACGCTCGGGATGCAGAAGTTTGGCCTCGCCGAACTTGAAATGCCGGGAATCGGCATGGGTTCGAGCGACCTCGCGACGAGGTTCTTGTTTTCAGTCACGCAAAAGGCATTGCTGGGCGACGTGCCGGGGTTGGGTGATCGACTTGGGGACGCAAAATGCTTCCTGCAGGTGGCCCCGGGCGGCCTCGACCGGGTGATGTGGGAGGGAATCGCGTGTTACGAGCTCATCCCGCCGACTGGGCGCTCGGTTGATGAGGCACTATTGGCGTGGTCGGCTTCAGGTTAACCCAGGGCCTCATCACTCGCTTCGCTCGCTACATCGAAACCCTGCGTCTACGAGGCGTTCGACATCTCAAGTCGTAGTCCAGGGGTTTAGTGTCCGCGAACCCCTTGAAGTCATCACGCTTGGTCGACAACTGCCGCTCTGCGATTCAATAGGTCAAGATTGCGAACATCTTGGAACCTCTTGGTGAACGTTGACTTACCATGTCTAAGCGGCCTTGCTTGGCTCGCTAGGGAGTTTCCACATGACACGAAAGATTGCTTCGACCATTTTCGCAACTGCTATGCTAGGCATTGCGGCCAGCGCCAACGCCGTCGAGGTCTTCGGCATGAGCACGCGTAATCAGCTCGTCAGATTCGACTCCGCAACCCCGTTCAACCTGACTCAGGCATCGTTCATCAGTGGCCTCGCCGCCAATGAAGCACTCGTCGGCATCGACTTCCGCCCGGCCAATGGCATGCTTTACGGAGTCGGTTCATTCGGCAATCTCTACACGCTGAATACAGCCAATGCCGTAGCGAGTTACGTGTCTACAATCACGGTCAACGGAAGCCCGGTTAGTTTGAACGGCGTCGAGTTCGGGGTGGACTTCAACCCTGCGGCAGATCGTCTACGCTTGGTGAGTGATCTGGATATGAACCTGCGGATCAATGTGGCGACCGGGGTTGCCATCGTTGACGGCACCCTGTCGAACTCTGGTGGTGGTAACCCGAACATCGTGGCTTCCGCCTACACGAACAACGACAACGATCCCGGAACGGGCACCACGCTCTACAACCTGGATTCCTTCAGCGACATGCTGACCATCCAGAATCCGCCGAACGCGGGAACGCAAGTCAATGTCGGCATGCTCGGGCTGGACATTTCGGCGCTTGCAGGCTTTGATATCTTTACGAGTGGGGCGACGAACACGGCATATGCCGCCCTTCAGGCCCAAGGTGGCTCGGGATCGTCCTTCTACACGATCGACCTGGGAACCGGTTTGGCAACGGCGATCGGAACCATCGGTAACTCGCAATCGAGTGACGCCCTGGCGATCCGAGACATCGCCGTGACTCCAGTGCCGGAGCCTGCTACCCTGGCGGTTCTTGGCCTGGGACTTACGGCGCTTGCCCGTCGGCGTCGCCGATCGTAGATTGTAAACGCAAAGCAGCAGCCCAGGGTGGTCAGTGTCAACGCCCCCCTGGGTCCGCTTAGGCACGCGGGCCGATCAACGCGTCCAGCGTCACTTCCGCCGCCGTCAACAAGGGATCGCCCGTGACCCTGCGGCTCATTGAAACCGCCGTCGCCTGATCACCTTGAAGTAGCTTGCCGGTCAAGCGAAGCTCGCCGTCTACGACGACAACCTCATCCACGCGCAACGCCAGATCCGAAAGCGTTCGCTCGACCGCCTTCGCCGTCGCCACGGCGACCGCCTCCAGCGGGTTCGAATCGCGATGCGGTGCCGCCCCGCTCACCACCGAGTCGTGATGGCTTAGGATCACCGTCGTTACCGGCTTGGGGCCCTCGTCATCGGCATAGACACCGACGATCCGGTAGGCAGGAGCGGTAGCTTCGCCCAGGCCACGATCCATCGAAACCACGGCGCGGATCGGGTCGCGCTTGGCAGCGTTCTTCGCGGCCAAGCAAGCGCGGCTCGCCATGTTGATCAGGTTGTCGAGCATCGCCGCGTAGTGCGTGTTCTCGCGTTCCTTGGTTCGCCGCCCACCGAACACGCCGATGGAGAAGTGAACAGGATCGACGCCCTCGTCCACGACCAGGCCGGACGCCTTGGTACGGATCAGTTCAGCGAGCGTCTCAGCCTCTTCGCGAAGTCGGAGTGTGCCGATCGCGAACTCGTCGCCCCCATAGCGCACGAGTACATCGCGGGCGGGATCGATGAGGCCCGCTAGGGTGGTCGAGAACTCGCGGATCACCTTGTCGCCGACAATGTGGCCGAACTTCTTGTTGTACTGCCCGAAATCGTTCAGGTCGATGAAGAGGATCGTGACTTCGTCGCCGCGCTTGAGGTGCTCAATGCCCCAATCCCGAAGCTGGTCGCTCCACGAAAGACTGGACATGGGGTCATAGGAGCGTCCAAGCTCCTTCAGAAGCATGTTGGGTGTGACGATCCCGACGAATCGATCACCATCGAGGACGGGCAGAAAGTCGAGATTCTCGTTCACAAATCGCTGAGCAACATCGCGGATGCCATCGCTCAGCCGCGCCGAAGCGCTGACCGGTCGCGCCGCCGTCTCAACGAGGGCGGAGTCCGGCACCCCCGCCAGATCCTCAAGCGATAGCGTTCCCACCAGCGCCGAGCCCTCGAGGACGCCAATCGCACGCACGCGGTGCCCCCGCATGATGTGGGCGGCGGTGGAAACCAGATGAGCCGGGTTGACCCAATAGGGCACGATACGCAGTTGCTGCAAGGTATTCATGCGCCGTTCGTGCTTCTCCACCCTTCCTACTCTACTCAGCCGAGCCGCGGACGCGTCCTGGCAAAACCCGGCAAGAAAACCGTGCTCAGATTAAGCTTGGACGTGCGTGACTGACTTGAGATTCCATCACTCCAAGAACCGTGCCACGCGCCTAGGCGACCGCCAAAGGCTCGCTAAATGATGGGTAGCTCGGACGGCGGCTCGGCGTTCAGCGACTCATGGCCACCCGCCGATACCGTGACGATGTTCTCTATTCGAACGCCGAACCGTTCGAGCAAGTAAATGCCCGGTTCGACGCTGAAGCAATGCCCCACTTCGACGGGGCTAACATTCCCGGCAATGATGTACGGCTCCTCGTGACCCTTTCGGCCGATGCCGTGCCCGAGCCGGTGCATGAAGAACTCGCCATAGCCCGCCTTGGTGATGACGCTACGCGCCGCATGGTCAAGCTGCTCAGCAGGAACCGAGGGACGGATCGCGGCGCGACCCGCCATGAAGGCCTCATGGACGATGCGATAGACCTGTTTGGCTTCTTCGCTGGCCGATCCCACGGCGATCGTGCGGGTGATGTCGCTTTGGTAGCCCTCAACGTGGCAGCCAAAGTCCATGATAACGACATCGCCTTCGCGAAGGGGGGTGTCGTCGCTCAGATGGTGCGGCTCGGCCCCGTTGGCTCCGGCCGCGACGATGCAGAAGGTCGGCTCGCCGCCGCCCTTGGCCATGGCATTGCGCAAGATGTAGTCCACTTCGCGCTCGGTCATGCCGACCTTGATTCCATTGAGGACAACCAAGTAGGCGTCGTCGGCGATCTTGGCGGCGCGTCGGAGAAGGTCGAGCTCTTCGCTGGACTTCACCCGCATGAGGCTGCCGAGAATCTCACCGCCGGTTCGGAAAAGGGCGGCGGGGAGGGCCATCTGCATGGCGAGCAGCATATGGGCGGGCATGTCGTCGTCGACGGCGATGATCGCCGACTTCAGATCCCATTCCTCAGCCAGCTTGATAAACAGGGCTAAGGGATCTTCCCCGTCTCGCCAGCTTCGAATGTCCTGTAGCCCGGCGCGCGCGGCCTGGGTGGCCGACAGCGACGGGCAGATGATGGCCGAACGACCATCCTTGTGCAGACACAGCGCCATGAATCGCTCGATGGCCCCCTCGTGAAAGTTGTGCAGGTAGCCCATCGTCACGGGATGCCAAGCGAGAAAGGCGTCAATCCCGTGGGCACCTAACGACGAGCTGAGGGCGCTAAGGCGCTGAGGGACGGTGGTGGACATTGAGAATAATCTTGGCAGATTATCAAACGCTTCTGGGCACGGGGTCAGCTCCTGCTCAAGGAATCGCAAGAATGTGCCACCCTGTGACCGTGTTTCGACGGTTGATGGAGCAAGTGGACCGACTCCTCGGTCGCGGCGTGATCGATGAGGATCTCTACGAAGAGCTCGAGGAGGCGCTCCTTCAAACCGACACCCACGTCATCACCGCGCATGCGATTCTGGATGAACTCCGGCGAGCGGTTCGCGACGAAAAAGTGACCGAGCCAGAAGCCATCAAGGAGCGCCTTAAAGCATCCATCACGGAGCGTTTGAAGCAGCCGGGGGCCCGGGGCTTGATCGTCAGCGATGAAGAACCCACGGTCTATCTCTTCGTCGGAGTCAACGGAGTCGGCAAAACCACCACGATCGCCAAGGTGGCCCACTTGCTGAAACGCAAGGGCTTCTCGGTTCTTCTGGCCGCGGGCGATACGTTCCGGGCCGCCGCCATCGACCAACTCGAGACCTGGGCCGACCGGGTGGGCGTCGAAATCGTCCGGTCGCAACCCGGTTCGGATGCCGGCGCCGTGATCTTTGATGCCGTGACCGCGGCGAAGGCTCGTGGAATCGAGTTTGTCCTCGCTGACACGGCGGGGCGCCAACACAGTAAGGAGAACCTCATGGGCGAACTCCGCAAGGTTGCCCGCGTGACAGAGAAGGCCCTTGGCCGCTCGCCCGATGAGGTGCTCTTAGTGCTGGATGCCAACACGGGTCAGAATGCGATTCGCCAAGCCGAAGAATTCATCAAGAGCGCACAGGTCACTGGGCTAGTGCTGACGAAGCTGGATGGAACCGCCCGCGGCGGCGCGCTACTAGGGGTCTACGACCGCTTCAAGGTGCCGATCAAGTTGATCGGAACGGGTGAAAAGGTTGAAGATCTGAAGGACTTCAAGCCCGCAGAATTCGCGGCCAGCATGTTCGACTAACGCGTCAGCAGTAGCTTGATGAACAGCGCGTCCAGGACGCCGCGCGAGTTCACATTGCCGCCGACTTGGCGATGGGCAGCAAGAATCGCCCGCGACCAGTCCGGGCGTTCGGGATAGCGCCGCGACACGAGCATCGCGAACAACTCCAGCGTAGCGAGGAGGCCTTCTCGCTCGCTTGCATCACCGTCGAGCTGACCACTCAATTCTTTAAGCGATTCGGCAAGCTTGAGCCCTGCGCCTACCGGCACCGATGCCAGCCCATCGACGATTGAAGCCAGGCCGGCGAAGGCATCGGGCTTGGTTTGGAGCCGGGCCGCCGCATGAGGGGCCAGCAAGAAGAGCTCGGCGGCATCGCCGTATGCGAGGCTCGCCTCGGTTCGATCCGGGAGTTCACAAGCGACCCCCAGACACCGGGAGCGAACTGTCGCCATCACTTGTCCGATCTCAGAGGTCGCGAGCACGAACCTAACAAATGGTGCCGGTTCTTCGAGGGTCTTCAGCAACGAGTTCGCGGCGCGGTCGTTCATGCGATGAGCATCTGTGATGAGCACAACCTTGTGCCGCGCCATGAGCGGCGGCGTGCCCACAAACCGTGAAACGGGGGTAAACGGCGGCTCATTCGGAGGCGGATCGACGGCCTCGGTAATCAAAAAAACGCGGATCTGATTGCCCGCGCCAGTCGGCCTCACGTGCAGCAGGTCCACGTGAACGCCCCTTTGCCTTGCTCCGCAACTTGCGCATTGACCACAAGGTCCGTTTTCCGTTGGCCCATCGCACAACCAAAGCGACGCAAGCGTGTGGGCGACATCGTCTTGATGCGCGCCAGCTGCCCCATAAAGCAAAACGGCCGCGGCATCCGACGACGCCGCGAGTCGCGACACCAGGTGCCGCGCACCCGCCAAGCCAGGGAGGTCAGCCAGCAACATCAGAACCGGCGGAACTGCTCCACAGGCAGCAAGAAAACAACCGCCCCACCGACGGGAACCTTGACCGGACTCGCCATGAAGCCACCTTGGGGGCCGGCCTCGAACGGCATGACGTTGACGACTTGCTCGCGGGTCTGGCAGTTCTGCTCAACCACGGAGTAGAGGGCATCGACTTCGTCGTCTTCGATACCAATCAGGAAGGTGGTATTGCCTTCGCGCAGGAACCCGCCGGTGGAACCGATCACCGTAAATTTGAAGCCTGCCCGAACCAACTCGTCGGTGACCTTTCCCTTGTCTCGGCTATGGACGATACAGACGGCCAGCTTCACTGCACCCTCATTATATCGTGCCGCCCGGTAAACTCCAACTTATGAGCCGCCGGGAACGACACGATTGGTTCTGGCACGTCGGCCACGACTTCACTCAACTCACCGTTGAGTTGGCCCCGCGCCAAGTTGCCGCCGCGAAACGCTATTGGCAACCGCGCGTGGACGTGCTCGAGGATGATCATGCTTTTGCGATCAAGGCTGAGCTGGCTGGAGTGCGAATCGAGGATATCCATCTCACCTATGACCCCATCGAGCACCGCTTGATCTTGCGCGGCGTAAGACATGAGGAAGAACTCGCTCACGAAGGCCGCGTCGGAATCCATCAACTTGAGATTTTCTTCGGCGAGTTTGAGCGCGAGATCATGTTGCCGAACCGGTCGCGGGTGTTGCCCGACCAGATCCAGGCGCATTTCCGAAACGGTTTCCTGCTCATTGTCGTTCCGAAGGCGTAAGCCTCACTCAAAGGACCACCCACTTGCCACGAACAAAACGCAAACCCGAACCCGAAGTTGAAGAGACTCCCGCTCCGTTTGAGCCCGAGTTGCTCGGAACCGAGATTCCTTCGCTGACCGATGAGGACGACAAACCGCTTCAGGTTCCGTCTGAGTTGAACCTGCTTCCCTTGCGCGACTCGGTGATCTATCCGATGCTGATCGCGCCCCTCAGCGTCGGTCGTGAGGCCAGTGTCCAACTGATCGACGACTCGGTCGTCGGAAACAACCGGATCATTGGCGTGGTCGCCCAGCGTAACGCGAGCCTGGACTCGCCGGGGTTCGATGATGTGTACGACATCGGTTGTGCGGTGATCATTCGGACCCTCGTGAAGATGCCGGATGCGACACGCCTCATCGTGCAAGGTGTGTCCCGGTTCCGAATCGTGGAACGCCTTCAAGAGCAGCCTTACCTGAAAGCCCGCATTGAGGTTCTTGACGACGAAGAGATTGACGAGGGCCACAAAGAGGAGGCGGAGGCGCTTCGGCGTTCGGTCGCCGCGATGTTCGATCAAGCGATCCGGCTTACGCCGCACCTCCCTGACGAACTCCGCGCCTTGACACAAGCTGTCCAGGAAACGAACGTGATGGCCGACTTGGTCGCGGCGCACATGTCACTTGGCGTTGAGGACAAGCAGCAGGTCCTCGAGACTCTCAACGTGATGGATCGGCTCCGCATCCTGCTGGATGTTTTGTCGCGTGAAGTTCGCGTGCTCGAACTGACGAGCAAGGTCCAGAGCGAAGTCAACACCGAACTCAGCCGATCACAACGCGAGTATTACCTCCGCGAGCAACTCAAGGCGATCCAGCGTGAGCTTGGCGAAAGCGATGACCGCGCCGAAGAACTCGATGAACTGGCGGAGAAGATTGCCGAAGCGGGCCTGAGCGACGAAGCCGCCCGCGAGGTGCATCGCGAATTCGACCGGCTGCGGCGCATGTCGCCCGGCGCGCCCGAATACACCGTCGCCCGCACGTACATCGACTGGGTGGTGTCGCTCCCTTGGGAGCAATCCACCGAAGACAACTTGGAGCTCGTGACCGTCAAGCAGGTGCTTGACGACGATCACTACGGACTCGAGAAGATCAAGGAGCGTATCCTCGAATTTCTGGCCGTGCGTCGATTCAAGAAGGATGGCCGGCTGCGGCAGCCGATTCTTTGCTTGGCGGGCCCGCCAGGTGTGGGTAAGACCTCTCTTGGCCGCTCGATCGCCCACGCGATGGGGCGCAAGTTTGTGCGGATTTCGCTGGGCGGCATGCGCGATGAGGCGGAGATCCGCGGTCATCGCCGAACCTACATCGGCGCGCTGCCCGGACAGATCATTCAGGGCCTGCGGCGGGGCGAATCCAACAACCCGGTCTTCATGCTCGATGAGATCGACAAGCTCGGCCAGGACTTCCGAGGCGACCCCTCGTCCGCTTTGCTTGAGGTGCTCGACCCTGAGCAGAACGGCACGTTCCGCGATCATTACATCGACGCTCCATTTGATCTCAGCCGGGTGTTCTTTGTGACCACTGCGAATCGGTTAGACACGATTCCCGCGCCACTTCGCGACCGCATGGAGGTTATCGAACTCGGCGGCTACACCGAAGAGGAGAAGCTGGAGATCGCGATGCGCCACCTCATTCCTAAGCAGATCGAGGAGCACGGTCTTCGAAAGTCGCAAATCGAGTTCACGCGCGAGTCGGTGGCAAAGCTGATTCACAGCTACACCCGCGAGGCGGGGGTTCGAAACCTTGAGCGGGAGGTCGCCAGCGTGGTCCGCAAGGTCACGCGGCAGTTCGCCGAGGGCCGCAAGGCGAAGGTGAAGGTGACGCCGAAGTTCATCGAGACGGCACTTGGTTCGCCACGATTCCTCCACGACGAGGTCGCCGAGCGCGAGATGACGCCGGGAACGGCGGTTGGGCTGGTCTGGACTCCGGTCGGCGGCGACATCGTGTTCATCGAATCCGCGCGTATGCCGGGTTCCAAAGGGCTGATTCTGACGGGACAACTCGGCGACGTCATGAAGGAGAGCGTGACCGCGGCCCTGAGCTACATCCGGTCGAACGCGAAGGCGCTCAAGCTGGACCCCGAGGTGTTTGAGAAGTCGGAACTCCACGTCCACGTTCCCGCGGGAGCCGTGCCGAAGGATGGACCCAGCGCGGGCATTACAATGCTGACGGCACTGGTGTCGCTGCTTTCTGGCCGCCGCGTGAAGAGCCGACTCGCGATGACGGGTGAGGTCACGCTCAGCGGTCAGGTGCTTCCGGTGGGTGGCATCAAGGAGAAAATCCTGGCCGCGCATCGCGCGGGCGTCCGCACGATCATCCTGTGCCATGAGAACCGCAAGGACTACCTTGAGGACATCCCCGACAAGATACGCGACGAGCTGACGGTGCACTTCGTGAAGCGAGCGGACGAGGTGTTGAAGTTGGCGTTGGAACCGGGGGCGACCTAAAACACGAACGAGTGGTTGATCTGTCGATTGTGGAGGCGGATGTTTACCTTTCCTCTCGCCTTTACGATGAAGAACAAATCGGGGTTCTGACCCATCTTGTCAATCATGTCGCTGAATCCCCGCTGCGCCATGCAGTTCTTGACTGCTTCCCTGATAAGGGTGGCATGGCGAGCGTCCTTTGATGCGGACACTTCGACTTCATTCGTGGGGAGGCTGTAGAACTTGGACAGTTGCTCATTCGACGAACCGACAACCCAGAGCGACAAGAGTTGAGCCTTCTGGTATCCGTCAAACTCAGACCCTTTTCGATCCTCCGCCCACTCCTTGATCATCCTTCTAAGTCGATCCCAGTCAACATCGAGGTACGAAGACCCCGGTTGCTCAACCACCTTCGCTCCTGCGGCTTCAGCAAGACAACCAAGAAGTTGATCGGCACTTGCGCGCCGAACCGAGACGGCAAAGCGGTGGTGGTCAAAGAACCAATGCCATCGCAGGCGCTTTCGCTCCGGCAATTCGAAATGCGCCAGCCCGGGCGTCGCGTCCTGGCTCGTGTTGAAGGTGTATCGCCCCGACGCATCTGGTCGAATCACTTCCGGTGGGTTCTTCATATGGAGGAGGTACATCGCCGAGTTGTCTCGGTCAAGCAGAAATCGGGGAATCCCGGGCGGGATCGCAGCGACGACGCTACGGTCTTGGCCCGTTGCCAAGCGGATCGGCCGCCCCAGACTGATCGCGCTTAACAGCTTGTCGCGCGTTTCTGCTTCCTCCTTGATCGGCTTCCATTCACGGCGCGAAACGGCCACCATCGCGGCGTTTGAATTTAGTTGTGTGCTGAGGGAGGCCACGAGAGCGTGGTCGTCCCCGCCGGGGAATGCAAAGGAGATCGCAAGGCAAAGCGTGAGGATCATTTGTTAGCCGCCGCCTTGAGCCCCTCCACCGGAAGGCACCGTGATCGTAACGTAGTTATACGTTGTCTCGCCGTTCGTGTCAATCAGATTCTGACCTGAGTCGGCAGGAGTGAACCGATCTTGATACGACGTTGATGCCGCCGGAGAATGGGCAGTAATCACATAGGTATAAGTGCGGCGTCCAGTGTTCCCGTCAAACTGCACGTTGGGTTGGCCCAAGAGGGTGCCGCTAGAGATGTCGTGGGCGACAACGGCATGAGGGGTGCCGATGACCACAAGAGCGTTGGTGTTGACGTCGCGATAGGTGTCCCGGTCTTCCGCGTAAGCGACCTGCGTGATCGTCTGCGCGGGCTGACAATTCTGATGGGCAGGAGAACTGCCGAAGGACATGAGCGGGATGTTCGAGTAGGGTTCGTACGGGTTTTGCGCCGTCAAGGCGAGGAGTGATAACGAAATCAGAGCAAGCTTCATGCCACGTATCCTATCATGCCCCCCAAGAGATTGTCAAGCATTACATAGAAAATTTCGAAAAATGTTCTGTTACCTTCAAGAACCAACCGCGTCTCAACGCAGGCCAAATCCCTGCGACCGCAGGTGCTCCAACAACACTTCGCGCCCGGTGAGGTGATGTTCATCTACCCGCCTGCCAGAGCGCATGGACCAGGTCGCGTCGCCCTTCATCTGCTGCTCAGCGTAGAAGGCGCGCATCTGCTCGTCGTACTCGGCGACCTCACCGGAGACGTCGCGCTGATAGGTTTCACGATGCCAGACCGCCGACTGCGGAAGGCGCGGCTTGATCGCCGCCGACATCGGCTCCTCTGGATATCCCAAGCACAGCCCGAACACGCCAAACGTTCCCGACGGCAAATCCAAGAGTTCGGCGACCTCGGCGGGGTGGTTTCGCAGAGCCCCGATGTAGCAACTCCCGATGCCGAGCGACTCCGCTGTCGTCACCATGCGCTCGGCGGCGAGCGCCGCATCGACGATCGCCATCACGAAGAACTCGGCGTAGTCGAGCCCAAGACCCTCTTCGCCGACCGCACGCCCCGCTTCCCGGATTCGGTGGTGGTCAGCGATGAACGCCAGGAACCAGGCGGCGGTATGCACTTGCTTTTGGTCGGCGCAGAGGTGCGCGATCTTCTCCCGTCGCTCATTGACTTCGATGACCGTCCACAGTTGGAGATTGCTGCTGGTGGCCGCGCTCTGGGCACTCGCCACGAGGGCCGCCTTGATCGCCTCGGGGATAGGCTCGGGTTTGAACTTGCGCACCGAACGATGATTCAGCGCAACGCCCAGGTCGGGCAGTTCGTGAGGAGGATCGGCGCTGTAACGGCGACGCCATGCTTCGACGACTGACTCACTAAAGGGGAGCGCCATTGTGTTTAGATCAGAGGGAGCATCCCTGCTCCGACCTCCGTTTCCACCGAGTCCGTGGTGACTCCGAAGGGTAGAGATTACCTTGATTTTGGATTTGCGATTTTGGATTTTGGAATGAGCGAGCAGTTGGCAGTCGGCAGTTAGCAGTCTGCAGAAGCTCTCCGCAAATCCAAAATCCAAAATCCAAAATCTCCTGGAACCTCTTCTACACTTCTCGTGTCATACTAGTAGACACAAGGATACTATCTATGCAGCTCGCGCTTCTTGATGTGCCGATCGATCCCCCCGCTCAGCGGTGGAGAAGCGAAGCCCCTCCGCGTTTGCCGGAGCGGCTGGATGTGCGGTGGTCGGAGACGTCCACGCTGTTGTCGCCGGGTGTCGGACAGTTGGCGGCTTACGACTTCGCGGTCAATCCCTATCGCGGTTGCCAGTTTGGGTGTGCCTACTGCTATGCCGCCCTGTTCGTGGCCGACGAGAGCGACCGGGCGAACTGGGGCCGCTGGGTTGTCGTCAAGGAGCGATCCGTCGCTCAGTTGCACGCGAAGCGGCTAGATGGGGCGAAGCTCTACATGAGCAGCGCGACCGACCCGTATCAGCCCATCGAACGCGAACTTGAACTCACGCGCTCGCTCCTCGAAGCGATGCTCGCAAAGCGCCATGTGCCTCGACTGGTGATTCAGACCCGAAGCCCCCTCGTTACCCGCGACATCGATTTGCTTCGACGGTTCCCCCACGTGCGCGTGAACATGTCGATTACGACGGACAGTGAGGACGTCCGCAAGCGGTTCGAGCCAAGCTGCCCAAGCATCTCTCGCAGGCTCGCCGCGGTCCGTGAGCTGAAGCAAGCGGGCATCAAGACGCACATTTGCGTCGCGCCGATGTTGCCGATCCACAACCCGGCGCGGTTTGCTGAACAACTTCGGGCCACCGGAGCTGACGCGGTAGTAGCGAGCGCGCTCCACGAGGGGCACGCCCTCTTTGCGGCGGGCACGCGGGCGGAAGGAGCCGACCTCGCCCGGCAGATGGGCCACGGGCGAAGCCGATTCTTATCGAACCTGCGAGTGCTTGAGTCCCGACTGGACAACCTGGTCAGCCCAGCGATTGGCTTCGCCCCCGAGTAACCTCGGGTAACTTGTGGCATGAGCGCGATCCTCGTCCTTCCCCTGCTTCTGGGGCAAAAGCCTGATCTCAAGCCGTGGCAGGTGCGCTACGAGGGGCTCATCGCCGCCATGAAGGCCAAGGACACGGCGAAGGTGTCCGCGCTATTCCACCCAGATTACACGGAGCACGCCGACGGTGTGAAGCTTGATCGCAAGACCGTGATCGCGAGACTGCCCCAGCGCTACGACCTGGTGCGCCAGTTCGCCCAACCGCCCAAGGTGCTGTCGGCCAGAGTGGTTGGCAACACGGCTACCATTTCGGTCGAAATGAACTTCAAGGCGACGATGACGGAAGATCAGAAGCCCGCCGTTTACACGTCGGTCAGTCGGCAAACCGACACCTGGCTCAAAGTCAAGGGCGAGTTCAAGCTCTTTAGGTCGGTCGTCGAGTCTTCTGTGACCAAACGCAACGGCCAGGTCGTCAGGGCCCCCAAGGGTGGCGGCTAATCCGGCACAATTGAGCACATGCGCTTTCAGGCTCCCCGCGGTACCGAAGATGTGCTTCCCGATCGAAGCCACATTTGGCAGTGGATTGAGCATGAGTTCCGCTCCCTGACACACGCCTACGGCTATCGCGAAATCCGAACGCCCGTATTCGAAGACACGGAGCTCTTCATCCGCACCGCCGGCGAAACGAGCGACGTGGTCAGTAAGGAGATGTACGAGTTCAAGGATAAGGGGGACCGCTCCTTAACGCTCAAACCCGAAAGCACGGCTCCGGCGATGCGAGCGCTCGTCGAGCACAATCTCTGCCCACAAGGCACTACCGCCCGGCTTTGCTATGTGAGTAGCGCCCACTATCGCTATGACCGCCCCCAGAAGGGCCGCCTCCGCGAGCACCACCAGTGCGGCGTGGAGTTGGTCGGTAGCCCGTCTGCCGCCGCCGACGCCGAGGTGATCGAGGTTGCCGTCCGGTTTCTCCAGCGGCTTGGACTTTCGGACGTGACCGTGCGCCTGAACTCGATTGGTCGCGAAGCATGTCGTCAGGCGTATCGCCAGGTCTTGCTTGACCACGCGCGGTCCTACCTTGAGCAAGCGAGCGAAGAAATCCAGGGGAAGGCCGAGAAGAATCCTCTCCGGTTGTTGGACAGCAAGGACCCGGCAGCTCAAGCACTGATGGCGTCCGCCCCGCCCATCACGGACTACTTAGAGCCCGAGTCACAGGCGCATTTCGCGGAAGTTCAGGCCCTGCTGACCGCTGCCGGGATTCCATTTTCGATTGCGCCCGAAATCGTGCGCGGACTGGACTACTACACCGACACGGTATTCGAAGTGCTGAGCTCGCATCTCGGGGCCCAATCGGCGATGTGCGGCGGCGGGCGCTACGATCACCTCATCAAGGAACTCGGCGGAGCGCCGCTCCCCAGCGTCGGCTTTGGCATGGGGGTCGAGCGGTTGATTCTCGTGCTTGAGTCCCTTGAGAAGTTGCCCGGTGCACCGCGGCCGAAGGTGTTCATTGCTTATCACGGCGAGGCCGTCCGCGCGGAGGCATTTGCGTTGGTGCGCGAACTGCGTTCGCAGGGTTTGGCCGTCCTAACCGATGTGGATGCGCGTTCGCTCAAGTCTCAACTGCGTCAAGCTGACAAGTCAGGCGCGGAGTATGTGGTGGTGCTGGGCGAGGATGAGATCGCGAGTAGGACGCTAACCCTGAAGGCGATGGACAGCGGCGAGGAGCGGCCGATACCGATGCTCGAACTCGCGGAGGCGCTGGGATGAGAAGATTCGCGCTCGCATGGTGCGCCTTGGCTGGTCTGGCGAGTGCCCAGTCGCCCGACGTGCGGATCAAGACCGACATCCGGGTGAACTACCGCTCCATCGTCAACGGCGATTCGGCGCTACGCTGGTATGACACACTCGGGCGACCGAGCCTCGTGATGGTCGAGTTCGAACTAGAACCCGGATTCAAGGCACATGTCGCAGAGCGATTCCAGAAGGTGCGCGGCGATGCTGACGAGGAACAGCTCTACGAGTATTTCGTCGAGGACCCAGGAATCTGGCGGGTCGGCAAGCAAATGATGCCCTTTGGTCGAAATGCGCTGATCAGGGACATGGGCCGCGGAGCCCGCGGCGATACCAATCTGCTGTTTAATCGCTTGCCGCTTGCAATGGCGGTTGCCGATAATGGTCCCGGGCGGGTACGCGGAGTCTACGCCCGGGTCGGCTCGCGGCTCGGATTCAGCGGAGCAGTAGGTAGCGGTATTGCCGCCCAGAGCGGATCCTTGACGGTAGTGCGGCGGCCCGAAGCGAGCCCGGGGAAGGGTCGCGGTCATCGGCTCGCCGTCGGTATTGATTACGCGCAGCCGGTCGGCGATGTCAGGGTCCAGGCCGAGATTGTTGGCTTGCGGCGAGGCCAGACCGCGCTTGACCGCGATACCGAGATCAGCGACTTGACACTCACCTATGATCTGCCGAAAGATTGGGGGGTTACGGTAGGGTGGAGCCGCGAGTGGCGAGCATCGCGCGACATGTTTCGAGCGGAGGGGCATGTCGAGGTGTATAAGAACGTGTTTCTCGAACCGATCGTGCGCTTCCGCGCGGGTCGCATGTACGACGCAGGAATCTCTCTGAGGGTGAAGCTATGAGTCCAATGTTCGTTTTGGGTCCGATGTTCCTCCTTGTTGTCGTCGTCGGTCTCGTCGCGATTGGATTGGCGCTCAGCATCGCGCGCAACCGCAAGCGCTATGAATCGCCGGTTGAGCAAGTGGATGTAAACGATCAGATCTACATCCGACCCCTCCTTCGCTCCCGCCAGCGGATCGAAGATCTGCTCCTTAAACACGGCAACGACCCCAACGTAAAGGTGATTGGCAATGAGGCCCTCGGCGAGATAGACGCTTTGCTAACTCACACCAAAGATATGCTCAGGAGCGATCTCGGCTCGCATCGTTCTGAACTCAACGCGCAGCTTGCCGAAGCCCGAGCGGGAGTCGAGGACTTGGTCCGGGATCTGGAGAAGACCGTCACTGTCGAACGCGCCGACGATGCATCGAAAGCCCTTCGCGAATCGCTGGGTCGGATACAATCACTGTCGGCGAGCCTCGACGAAGCCGAGCAACTTACCGACCGAAACCTATGAGCACCGCCCGACGAGCCTACGACATCCTACGCGGCTACATTGGCCAGGAGTGGGAGCGCATTCAGGGCGTCGAGGAAAGCTCGGCCCGCCAAGAACTGAACGAGTCCCTACAGAGGCCTCAATCAACCACCGCACCGAGTGCCGAATCATCGGCCCCGCTGGCTACCGAGGACCGCGAGGCGTATGCCCGCCGGTTACTGGGAGTTTCGGCGTCGGCTTCGTTCGACGAGATCCGCAAGCAGTTCGAGCGACTGAACCGGCGAAGCGACCCTACGAACTTCCCCGAAGGATCGGCCGAAGCCAATCAGGCGGCGGAGATCCAGAAGCGCGTGCACTGGGCTTACGGCTTCCTGACCGAGCACATGGACACGACCGAGAAGCGCTTCCGGTCGCTTGAGATCTAGGTCCGGCTAGACTTCGCGCCCGCCCATCGGGTATCCTATGCGCTCAGTTTAACCGCGAGGATTGGACCATGAAACGAACTTATCAACCGAACAAGCGCCATCAGCAGACCACGCATGGCTTCCGCGTGCGCATGCGCTCAACCGATGGCCGAAACGTTTTGAAGCGCCGCCGCCTCAAGGGCCGAGCGCGTCTCGCCCACTAGACGTGCCGGATCGGGCTTTTTCATCGGGCCCATCAAAGCGTCGATTTGAAGTCATTTACCGCGAAGGGCAACGAGTGTCTACCGCAGCACTCCGCATCTACTCGTTGTCCGGTTCCGAACAGATTGGATACGCCACCAGCCGAGCCATCGGCAATCGCCCGCAACGTAACCGGGTTCGGCGCCGTATTCAAGCTGCATTTCGAGAACTGAAGGCTCTGTGCCCAACGGGCCTCGATGTGATCATCCAGGCCAAAACGGAAGCCAAGAACATCCCCTTTGGAGAACTTAAAGATCAACTGCGGAACGGGCTTGAAGCCACGGCACGGCGATGGGAAAGAAACTCGGAGTCTTCCTGATTCGATGTTATCAGAAGTCCACCCGATGGATGCCGCCCACGTGTCGCTACACGCCCAGTTGCTCGGAGTACACGCTGCAAGCGCTCGAAAAGTATGGGCTGTTCAAGGGCTCGTGGATGGGGTTCCTGCGCATCATGCGGTGCCATCCCTTCCGCCCCGGAGGCCATGACCCGGTTCCGTAATCCACCGATTTCCTATGCAACCCAAACCTCGTAGTAGTTTCCTGTCCATCATGCTGTGGGCCGCCGTGATCTTTCTCGGCTACAACCTTTTCGTTGTTGCGCCTAACCGTGCCCCAACGAAGACCTTCGACGAGCTTCAGGCCGCGATGGTCGACAACAACCGTAAGATCCTCGATCAGACGATCGCGCTGAGCACTTATCCCGAATATAACAAGTCGGTTGATCGAAACGAGAAGCTCTCTGAGGAAGAGAAGGAGAAGCTGCGGTTAGAGGGACTCGTACTTGTGGCGGACACCCAATACAAGGCGGCAATTCAGCGTCAGGATATCAACCGCATCATCACCACAAACGATGCTCTGCAAGCGTGGGAGCGCAAGCTAGGGCCCGATCACCCCCTTTGGAATGCCCCTGTCAAGATCGCTAGCCACAAGGACTTCCCAGACGGCGAAATCACGCCGAAAGCGTTGAAAGAGAAAGTCCGCCAAGTCAGTAGCGACCTTGGCCGAACGACGCCGGTTTGGGGATTCTTCCCCGGCTACCAACTCATTGACGTGATGGTCAAGGCGACGGGATCGACGCCGGCGCTGAGCTACGCACTCGCTTGCTTGCTTCTCGCCATCGTGGTCCGCGCGGTTGTGTTCCCGCTGACGCAAAAGCAGATCATGTTTGGTCGGCAGATGAGCCAGCTTTCGCCCTTGATGAACGAGATTAAGGAGAAGTACAAGCGCAAAGACGGCAAACCGCTGACCATGCAGGAGCAGCAAGAAATGAACCAGGAGATGATGGGGCTGTACTCGCAGTACGGCATCAACCCCGCCTCCGGCTGTTTCCCGATGCTCCTCCAGTTGCCGTTGTTCCTGATGATCTATCAGGCGATGCTGCACTACCGATTTGAGTTCGAAAACGGGTTCTTCCTGTGGATTAGCCCCGGACTCAGCCAAAGCACGAACGGGTTCATCGCGGCCAACCTCGGCCAGAAGGACTACATTCTGCTCACGCTGTACGCGATCTCGATGGTCGCGACCGCGCTGCTTATGCCGGTGTCGGACCCGCTCAATGCCCGACAGCAGCGGATCATGGGCGTTTCGATCTCGGGCATCTTTGGCGTCTTGATGTTCTTCTGGCCCGTGCCCAGCGCGTTCGTGCTGTACTGGACCTTCACGAACATCCTAGCCACCGCGCAGTCGCTCTACTCGTATCGACTGCCGGTTCAACCGCTGCAGAAGAAAGTTTCCGCTGCTGGCGGAGCAATCCCTGGCCCGATGAACGGGATCGTCAAGAACCCGCCCGCTAAGACGGGCGTTCCGCAACGGCATCAGCCCAAGAAGAAGAAGAAGTAAGGTTTGAGGGAAGGAATCATGCAAGTCACAGAAATCACTGGAAAATCGCTCGACGAAGCCAAGGCCGCCGCCGCTCAACAACTGGGCGTCAGTGTGGACCAGCTTGAGGTTACGGTCTTGGAAGAGACCAAGGGGTTGTTTGGCAAGACCAACGTGCGGATCCGCGCGATGGTCATCGAAGCCGCTCCAGCTAAGCCGGCGAAGCCGGCCCGCGCCACCAAGACCAAGGCCAAACCGGAGCCCGAGCCGGAGCCCGTCGTTGAAGCCGCCCCTGAACCTGAGCCCGAGCCGGTGAAGGAAGCTCCCGCGAAGGGCCGTGGTCGCTCGCGCGGCAAGGCCAAGGCGGAGGATGCCGCTCCCGTAGCCCCTGCCGAAACCACCAACAGCAACGACCCCGTCGCGACGGAAGAGGATGCCGCTCGGTTCGTCGAACTCCTGACCGATTTGCTTGAGCGGGCCGAGCTCAACGTCAGCGTCCAATCCGCCGGAGTGCAAGGCAAATACGTGAACGTCCGACTCGACGGCAAAGACGCGGGCTACCTTGTGGGTAAGCATGGCGAAGTGTTGAACTCGCTCCAGTACGTGGTGAATATCATCGCCACACAACAGTGGGGCAACGGCGTTCGCACGGTGCTGGACGGCAACGATTTCCGCGCCCGTCGCGAGCAGCAGTTAACCGACCTCGCCGAGAAGATCGCCGAGCAGGTCGTCAAGCGTGGCGAAGAAGCGGTGCTCGATGCGCTGCCCGCCTTTGAGCGACGGCTTGTGCACAAGGCCCTCTCTGAGATGGCCGGCGTGACGACCTACAGCGAAGGCGAAGAGCCCAATCGCCGTGTCGTCATCGCTCCGGCTGAGTAAGTTGAAATAAACACAGGTTCCGGCGGGACGCCGGAACCACCTTCAGGTAACCTCCCTCCTCATGCTTGATGGCCTCGGTGAGATTCTTAGATCGGCGACCGAGCTGAATGGCATCGGTGGTCACCTCTTCCCTATCGCGGGCCTGTTCGATGGTCTCGAAGGCATGATCAAGGACGCGGTGGCGAACTACGGCACCGGCGTTTACGCGATTCTCTTTGCCGTCATCTTTGCCGAGACGGGGCTGGTCGTTTGCCCATGGTTGCCGGGAGATTCGCTACTGTTCCTGCTGGGCGTACTCTGCCATCCGGAAGAAGGCTCTCTCAACTTCTGGATCCTCTCCAGTTTGCTCATTGCCGCCGCCTTCATCGGCGATAACGTGAACTATCAGATAGGCAAGCGGTTCGGCGAAAGGCTCTTCACAAAAGAAGACAGCCGATTCTTCAAGCGCAGCCACCTGGAGAAGACCCGAAAGTATTTCGAGCGGTACGGCGGCAAGACGCTCGTGCTCGCCCGGTTTGTTCCCATCGTGCGGACGTTTGCGCCCTTTGTGGCGGGCATGGGGCAAATGGAGTTTCGCAAGTTTCTTGCCTACAGCTTTGGGGGCGGGCTGTTTTGGGTCTATGTCTGTATGGCGGCGGGCTATTTCTTCGGTCAGATCGAGTTCGTCCGAGAGCGGTTCGAGGTCGTGATTCTCGCGGTCATCGCGTTGTCGGTGTTGCCGATGATCCTGAAGGTTCGCGCGGCCAAGCGCGAGGCGGCGACGGCGGACGAGTCCAGCCCGTCATAATCGGAGCATGCCTGTCGGCCGCTTGCTGCTGTGCCTCCACTCGCACATGCCGTATGTGTTGTCTCACGGGAAGTCTCCCCACGGCACCGACTGGATCAACGAGTCCGCGATCGAGTGTTACCTGCCCCTCCTTGACGTACTTGACCGGCTGATGCAGCAAGGCATCGCCCCGCGGTGGACCGTCAACATGACGCCGATCCTCGCGGAGCAGCTTGAGGACCCAGCCTTTAAATCGGAGTTCGAGGGCTACTGCGAGGAGAAAATAGCATTTGCCCAGGGGGATGCGCATCGATTCGCCGAAAGCGGTGAACTCCACATGGTCGGATTGGCGGCGATGTGGGAGCGTTGGTTCCGGCGGGGGCTGACGCAGTTTCGGACGCGTTGGGATCGCTCAATCATCGGCGGATTCCGCGAAATGCAAGACCGCGGTGCCATCGAGGTCATCACCTGCGGAGCCACCCACGGCTATCTGCCACTGGCAGGAACCGATGAATCCGTTCAAGCCCAGGTCAAACTCGGAGTCTCGACCTATGAGCGGCACTTCGGGCGGAAACCGCGAGGCATCTGGATGCCCGAGTGTGCCTATCGCCCCGGCTACGAGTGGCGTTCGCCCGTCGAGCCCGATGGTCCGGCCTGGAAGCGCAAAGGCGTGGAGGAGTTTCTGGCCGAGAATGGGATCGAGTACACGTTCGTGGACTCGCACATGATCCGCGGCGGCCAACCGCTGGGCACCTACGCCGCGAACTTCCCGCAACTCGCCGAGATGTTCGCGCGGTCGAGCAAGTTCTTCACTCCGCCTGAGGAGTTCCGGAGCGAATACGAGCACTACCGGCTCCCGAACGGCGTCACCGTCTTCGCCCGCGACCCCGAAACCACGGTCAAGGTCTGGTCGGGCGAACACGGCTATCCCGGCGACCCGCACTACCTTGAATTCCACAAACAGTTGTATCCAGGGCGGCATCGCTATTGGCGGATCAGCGAAGACAAACGCGACCTCGGCAAGAAGGCACCTTACGACGCGTGGAAGGCGTTTGAGAACCTGGGCAACCACGCCGATGACATGGTGCGGACGCTCAAAAGCACCCTCGCTAGCTACAAGGGGGCGTCGGGGCGCGAGGGGACGGTGGTTGCGATGTACGACACCGAGCTGTTTGGCCACTGGTGGTGGGAGGGCCCCGAGTTCCTCTACGAAACATCGGTGCGTATTCACAACGATCCGGACATCGAAATGATCTCGGGCGGTGATCTCATTGACCGTGAGCCCAGTCGGCATATGATCACAATGCCCGAGGGATCATGGGGCGAAGGCGGCTACCACTATGTGTGGATCAATGACGGCAACGTCTGGACGTGGGAGCGCTTACAGCCCTGCCAGCGACGCATGGTCAGCCTGGCGAACCTCGAGGCGCCCGGGCGTGCAGCGGAGATCATCCAGCAAGCCGCCCGCGAACTGCTCCTTGCCGAAGCCTCGGATTGGCAGTTCTTGATTTCGACATTCTCGGCGCGCGACTATGCCGAGGTTAGGTTCCAGGACCACATTGATCGGTTCAATCGGCTGGCTGATTTGGCGGAGGCCGTCGCGGCGGGAGGGGAACCCAACGCCGAAGATGAAGCGTTTTATCAAGAGTGCCGTCTAAAAGACGCGCCTTTCGCCGACATCGATGTTTCGATATGGGCGCGCGTGGAGGTCCCAGCGGGATCGAAGTTTCCGATTAGCGAGGCATTTCTAGGTTGATGATTTATCGAGCATGGGTTGTTGGTATTGGACTCGCGGGGGCGATTGCTTTAGCGCAGACGCCCAAGCCGGGCGAAGTTCCTTCTCGTTTAAGGATTGACCCGCCGGGAAGAGCCCCATGGGTCAAGTCCAAAACGAGCCTGGCGCAGATTGGCGACAAGGTTGCCAACACCACCATGCGCCTGACCAACACCGCCGCCGATCTGATCATTCTGGTGCAGACACCCGAGGGACAAGGCTACTTCACGACGCCAACGCTGGACTTTCGGGTGATGGGCGGCAAGCTCTACCGCGTGGACTATGTTGTGCTCCACGAGGTTCCGTTCTCATGCAGCACCGCAAATGACGGCAAGTTCCGAACCGTCCGCGTTGACGAAAAAATTGTCCAGATGGCGACGAATCACAAACTGGACGCAACGCGGCTCAAGGGGGCTTCTTTGGTCCGCTTGTTCGAAACCGATTTCCCGCGCATCATGTTCCAGGGCTTAACCGACGGCGTTGACGCGTGGAAACCCGTGCTTGCGGCCCTCGGTGCGGGCCTAGATGGCTACAAGACGACTGTCGAAGAGCGCACCATGAAATATCAGGGCCAGAGCTTCCGGCACTATCGGATCCACGCCCAGCGCGCGGGCGCGGCCGTGAAGACGCTAGGCCAGAGCACGTTTGAAATCGTGATTGATGCGTCGAGGAACCTTCCGGTGACGGTGCGCCACGTCCGCGTGGATCCCAAAGGCAAGACCTGGGCGATGATGTGGACGGCCTCGTATCGCTTCAACCAGCACCTGACACTCAAAGACATGGTGATTGGCACACGGAAGAACTAGGCTCGGCCTGAGGCGTGACTGCTATACTTGCCGAATCATGGAACTGAAGTCGCTCGGGGACATGCTCCGGACCAGTTGTCGGACGTGGCCAGAAAAGACCGCCATGCTCGTGCCGGATGGCAAGGAGTTTCGTTCGATCTCGTATGGAGAGTTGGAAGAGCTCGTTCGACGGGTTTGCGCGGTGCTCAAAGAATGGGGACTCCAGCGGGGCGACCGTCTCGCGCTTCAGAGCGAGAACTGCTATGAGTGGAGCGTCGTCGACTGGGCTTGCCGTTGCATCGGCGTCGTGCTCGTCCCGATCTATCCGACTCTTCCCGCTGACCAGACCCTCTATATCGTGCGCGACGCTGAATCGGCGGCCGTGATCTCAAGCACGCCCGAACAGCAGGCCAAAGTCGCCGACTTTGACGGACGTAAGCGCCTGCTTGATGAGATCATGACGGCGGCGAGAGTTGCCGACATGCCGGTCGCTGAATGGGAAGCCGAGATCGACCGAGCAGACATCAACGAAGTCAGCACGTTCATCTACACAAGTGGCACCACGGGCAACCCCAAGGGCGCTATGTTAAGCCACCGCGCGATCCTACATGTCATCGGATTCGCACCTAGACACATTCCGCTCAACCACGACGACACTTTTCTCACCTTCTTGCCGATGTCGCATGTGTTTGAGCGGGTCGCCGGGCAGGCCCTTCCGATCATGCTCGGTGCCACGGTAGCGTTCTCAAAGAGCTTGGCCAGCCTTGCCAGTGATCTCATGACCGTGAAACCGACCGTCATGCTGTGTGTGCCGCGTTTCCTCGAAGCCACGATGGACAAGATCGTCGACGGTGCGAAGAAACAGCCGCCGCTTCGTCAGAAGCTGTTCTTTTGGGCGCTTGATCAAGGTGCTAAGCGGGCCGATGGCAAGTTTGCGCCGTTCGCAGGCATCCTCGACAAACTCGTAGGAGCCAAGATTCGCGAGCGCGTTGGCGGTCGCATGCGCTACTTCGTTTCGGGTGGCGCGGCGCTTCCCCCACACGTGGCAAGGTTCTATCTCGCCTTCCGATTTGTGGTGCTACAAGGTTGGGGCCTGACCGAGACCGCGGCAGGGACGACCATAAACCACCCCGATCGCAACAAGTATTGGACGGTCGGCGAACCCATGGACATGGAAGTCAAGATCGCTGAGGACGGCGAGATTCTGGTGCGCGGACCCGGCTTGATGGAAGGCTATTACAACCTGCCGGAAGAAACCGCTCAGGCCATTGATGCCGACGGATGGTTCCATACCGGAGACATCGGCGAGTTTGAGGGCAAGAACCTCAAGATCACTGATCGCAAGAAGGACATCATCGTCCTCGCCAACGGCAAGAACGTAGCTCCGCAGAAGATTGAGAACACCCTCAAGGAGAGTGCGTTCATTCAGGAAGTCGTGCTGTTCGGCGACGGGCACGAGTTCCTCTATGGGCTCGTGATCCCGAACTTCGACCGCGTGCGTGAGAAGCTGGGCTCAAGCGCTGACGATGCTTCCCTGGCCGCCAATCCCGAGGTCAAGGCACTCGTCAAGGGCGAAGTTGATGCGGTCAACAAGACGCTCGCCGACTTCGAAAAGGTGAAGAAGCACGCGGTGCTGGCGGCCGCTTTCAGCATCGAGTCGGGTGAGCTCACCCCAAGCTTGAAGGTACGTCGGAAGGTCGTCAAAGAAAAGTTTGGCGACGTGCTACGCGAACTTGTAGGTTAGAAAAAAAATGCGGGAACGCTGAAAGGAGAGCAAAGAGCATTCCCGCTAAGGCTCGGTCAAGCGGCTCTCACCCTTCTCGTTGGTCCCTAAGATCTCCGAGGGCTCACGACCGCTGACGGAAGCATTATAGCGAGTCTTGGCCAGAATTCCAAGGCCGAACTCTAAAATTCTTCAAATTGGGCGAACCAATCGTGCGCGGCTTGTGTTTAGACTCACGGAGCCGGGAGGTGAAAGCCGCACGGTATACTCCACGTTCAATTCACCCCTGGAGGTGCGCAGCTTTTGGCCGCCGCCATCGAGACCCGCAAACTAACCAAAACGTACAAGTCGCGACTGCACGGCTACATCAACGTTGTCAACGACCTCGATCTCACGGTCGAGGAAGGCGAGATCTTTGGTTTCCTTGGCCCCAACGGGGCTGGCAAGACGACCACGATCAAGATGCTTCTGGGCATCATCTACCCGACCGGCGGCGAGGGCTATGTCCTCGGCAAAGAGATCGGGGACATGGATGTCCACCGGATCATCTCCTACCTGCCCGAGCGCCCGTATTACTACGAGCACATGACCGGGCTGGAGATCCTCCGGTTCTACGGGGCCCTGTTCGGCATCAAAGATGAGGCTCTTTTCAACTCGTTGCTGGAGCGTGTTAACCTCGCCGCGGACAAGTCGAAGACGATTTCGCAGTTCTCGAAGGGCATGCAGCAGCGCATTGGCCTTGCCCAATCGTTGCTCAACGATCCGAAGCTGCTCTTCCTTGATGAGCCAACGGGTGGTCTCGATCCGATTGCCCATATCGAGATTCGTGACTTGATCTTGAACTTCCGCGATGAGGGCCGAACGGTTTTCATTTCGAGCCACGAGCTCAGCGAAGTTGAGCGGATCTGCGACCGGGTGGCGATCATCAACAAGGGCGTCATCGTCCGTCAGGGCAAGTTGGATGACTTGCTCAGCGGTGGCCGGATCGAGATCATCGCCGACGATGTCTCGCGTGAGATGGCGGATGAACTCAAGGCCAGCGGCGGTGACAGCACGATCTCGTTCCATGACGGACGACTGATTATCGACATGCCTGACGAAGGCGATCCCAACTCGGTGATCGACTCGATCCGCAACGTGAAGGGACGCGTCGTTTCCTTGACCCCGCGCCGTAAGCGACTGGAGGATCTCTTCATTGAGACCGTCCGCGACGACGACGCCAGTAAGAAGAAGAAGCCGGCCGATGTTGCCGGAGGTGCCCATTGAGACCCATCATGGCGATTGCAACCACGACGGTTGGCGAAGCGATTCGCCGCCGCGTGCTCTTGATCATTCTCTTTATCGGCGTTCTGCTCTTGAGCATCATTCCGTCGCTCTCCGTGCTTACCGCACGCTCTGAGCAATCGACGATGATCTCGACGATGTACGCGGTGCTTCGCTTCACGAGCGCACTCATTGCCATCATCTTGACGATCTACATGATCCCGAACGAGATCGAGCGGCGCACCATCTACACGATCCTCTCCAAGCCCGTCATGCGCTGGCAATTCTTGGTCGGCAAGTTCATGGGTGCGGTGATGGCCCTAGGCCTGATGATCGTTTTGATGTCGAGCGTCATGGTCCTGCTGTTCTACATCTTCCAGAATCCGACGCCCGAGCGTCTCCTGGAAGTGGCGCGACAGCCGTTCTTCTATTTCTTGGAGATGATGCTACTCACCGCGGTCTGCATCTTCTTTTCGACCTTCACCACCCCGCTCGTGAACTTCTTCCTCTCGATCGGCATTTGGGGCGTGGGCACGGTATTGAGCCCGCTCTACGCTTCCATTGCGTCGAACTCGGGAGCGAGCCCCATCATGCAGAGCGTGGCCAAGTTCGTGACCGGTGCGATGCCAGCGTTCTCACACTATGACGTGAAGAACCCGATCATCAACCCTGGCCAGGTGATCGAAAACGAGCAGAAATACTACGTCTTCATCATCCTTTACGCGATCTGCTACTCGGCGGGCTTGCTCGTCGCGGGCATGGTCATCTTCGACAAGCGCGAGGTTTGAGCACACCATGAAACGGCTAAAGGGACGTCTGCTCGGGATTCTGGCCGCCACGTTTGTGGCGCAGATGGCGATGCAAGTGGGCTTCATTCAAGATCAGTGGCGAAAGAACTACTGGCAGGGGCAAGGCTTTGCGGACTCGCTTTCGCCCGACCAGACGCTGCTGCAACTGTTTGGGTTCCGCGAGTTCTTGGCGGGAATCTTGTGGGTTCGCGCCGACTCGTTCTTCGACGAAGGCAACTACGACGCCGTTCTGCCGATCATCCGGCTCTGCACGATCCTCGATCCTAAACAGATCGACATCTACGCGACCGGCATGTGGCACATCGCGTACAACTTCACGGACGAAGAGCAGCGCTCGGACCGCCGCTACGTGCCGTCTGCCCTCGCCTTGGGCAAAGAAGGTTCGAAGCAGAATCCGAACACGTACGAGCTCTTCTTTGAGACCGGTTGGATTTGGTATCACAAGATCGACGACGACTACCATCAGTCGATCAAGTGGTTCCGCCAATCGCAAGAGCGTGAGGATATGCTTCCCGCCCGCCGCAACCTCCTGAGCAATGCCTATCAGCGCAACAATCAGTTGCAGGAAGGCCTCAACCACTACTGGAAGCTCTTCAGCGAGATGGATGAGCTTTACAAGAAGGACCCGGACGCGGGATATCAGTTGTTCCAGCAAAAGGAGACGCTCGAAGCGAACCTCGACACGATGATCGTGCGAATGGTCCAGAGAGGTTGGTTGGCCCAGCAGCGAGGAGACTATGGGGCTCAGGTCTACGACACGACCGACCCGTTTGATGTAGGATTCAGCGCCCGTGTCATCGTCGAAGAGCCAAAAGTCATCCGTGTTCAGGGAACGTGGAACGTGTTGCCGGTAGGAACTCGAATCCGGGTGGTCGTTCGAGACGCAAACAATCCTAACTTCAAGATCGCAAGCATGGATTGGGACGGCCAGAACGAGGTTGTGCTTGACCCCGAGCGCGATGCCACCTACATGCAAGACACGGTCTTCGTGAAGAATCGGCGATTCAACAAGAAGATCGACATGAGCAAAGACCCCACCATGTATCCGTTCTCTCGCAAGACGGACGAGTATTTGGTGGAGTTCTACTACAACCCGCGTTCAGCTGCCCTTCACATCCAGGACAAGTTCGGCTGGAACGGCGAGGGCATGACGGACAAGAACTTCCTCCGTACGGACATCCGACAGAACATGGAGTGGGTGCCGGGGGAGAAGAAGGGCTCCTACACCGAGGGCTGGAAACTGGTTCCTCGCGAGGGGCCACCCGCACGGGTCATCTACACGTCGCTGAAGTTGACCCGAGATCAGATTTTGCTCCGGGGCGACTGGACGGACCGTCGCCCGATCGTGACGACGGCCAACTTCGATGCCTCTCGCTTTACCTACACCGAAGAGGACATCATTGACATGCCAAGCATTCGCGGCAGCGGTGAGCGCTTGGGTGCCGACATCAAGAAGGAGCAGGAGACGCTCCGACAACAACAAGGAAACCGCTAACTGGGTTCCGACGCCGGCCCTGGCGGAGTGCTAGAATCAAAGCACTTCGCCGGGAACTGCGCGGCAGACGATCGGTGAACTCCGCCAGGGCCGGAAGGCAGCAACGGTAAGTCGACTCGCTGTGCGATGCATCATTCCCGGCGTCGGAGCCATCTGATTTCAGGTTTAAGATTTGTGATTTTAGATTGGGAAAGTTGCAGGCCAACCAATCTGAATCTGGATCTGAAATCTGAAATCTACGCAATCTGAAATCCCACGTGGCCTACGTTTCTCTCTACCGCAAATATCGGAGCCAGTCCTTCGCCGACCTTGTCGGCCAGGATCATGTTGTGCGGACGCTGCAGGCGGCGATAGCCAATGGCAAGATTGCCCACGCCTATCTGTTCACCGGCCCGCGTGGCACGGGCAAAACGTCCTCGGCGCGGCTGTTAGCTAAGGCGCTGTGCTGCGAGCAGGGGCCCATCGCCGAGCCATGCAACGTCTGCTACCAGTGCACCAGCATCACCGAGGGATCGAACCTTGACGTGCACGAGTTCGACGCAGCCAGCGAGTCGGGGGTTGATGAGATTCGAGAGACCATTGTCGAAGTCGTCGAATACAAGCCTGCCGCCGCCCGCTACAAGGTGTTCATCATCGACGAGGTGCACGATCTGTCTCCCAAGGCTTTCGACGCCCTCCTAAAGACGATTGAAGAGCCACCCGACCACGTCATCTTCATCCTCGCCACCACCGAGTTCAACAAGGTTCCGGCCACGATTCGGTCGCGCTGTCAGAAGTTTGAGTTTCACCGAGGCACCATGCCCGACCTCATCAAGCGGTTGGGCTTTGTATGCGAGCAGGAATCCATCAGGGCAGAACCTGCCGCGCTCGCCGCGATGGCACGAATGGCCGACGGCGGATACCGCGATGCGCTCACCCTGCTCGAGCAAGCCATGTTGACCAGCGAGGGTGAAGTGACGTTGGCGACCGTTTACGAGCAGCTGGGTATGGTCAACGAAGACACGGCGGACAGCCTGCTCTTGGCGATTCGTCAAGCCAAGGTTGAGGAGATCCTTGACCATGTGAGCGAACTCACTCGGCGGGGCCGCGATCCCCGCTCGATTCTTGAGTCCCTGCTTTATCGGCTGGCCGACTTGACCCGGAGCGCCTATGGGCTCGACATTGCCGGTGAAGACGCCACGCGTGGTGCAGCGCTCCACGATACGGCCGTGAATCTGGGGCAACGCGAATTACTCCTCATGCGCGGAGCCTTGGCCGAGGCGCACAAGGTCATTCGAGATATCACGCTTCCCCGCCTCTGGCTGGAGTCAGAGTTGATTCGGATCTCGCAAGTGCTGAGCGCGCCGGCTCCTCAAGTGGCGGCGGCGGTCCCGGTTGCGGCCGCGACTCCTCGTGCAGAATCCGCAGCCAAGCCCGTGTCCACGCCCGCTCCCGTCCCTACGAAGACCCCCGAGGTGCCCAAGCCCGTAGAACGGAAGCCAGCGGCCACCGAGGAAGACCGCCTATGGCAAGGCACGCTGGCGCTCCTCCCTGAGAACGCACCGATCCTCCTCAAGCTTTCGGAGTCTCACGGCTCTTCACTCGAAGGCGACACGCTGACGGTGACGGTGCGGTCGCAAATGATCGCGGATTGGCTTGCTGATGACCCCCGGCGGGTTCAATATCTCACGAAGTTTGCCCAAACCCTCCACCCAAACATCGAGCTGAAGTTCATCGTATCGAAGGCAAAGCGCCGAGAAGCCGAACCCAAGGCGGTAGAATTGCCTTTAGAAGGGAAGGCCCTGCACGAAGCGGTTTCGGAAGAGGTCGCAAAAGGAAACACATCATGAAGTTGCCCAAAGGATTTGGCGGTCAAGGATTTTCGGGAATGCTGCAGAAGGCGCAGGCCGCCATGGCGCGAGCGCAGACGCTCAACGATGAACTTGCTTCGGAGCGCTTGATGATTGACCGTGGTCCGGTCAAAATGGTGTTTGATGGCCTCGGGGAACTGCACGGCCTGAAGATTGACCCTTCGGTGGTTGACCCGGAAGATGTGGAGGCGCTCGAAGATCTTCTGCTTGGCGCGGTGCGATCTGGCTTCCAGGAAGCCGTCGCGCGCCGCGAAGAGAAGACGAAAGAGATCATGCCCGACGTGCCTGATCTCGGCATCTAATGTTCTTTGCCCGTCCGCTTGCCGATCTGATCGCGGAACTCGAACGCCTACCGGGGATCGGCCCAAAGTCGGCCCAACGCTTGGCTTACCACTTGCTACGCGTTCCCGCCGCCGAGACCGATCGACTTGCCCAAGCGATCCTCGCGGCGAAGTCAAAGCTTCGGTTCTGTGCGTCGTGCCAGAACGTGAGCGAGACCGAGAAGTGCGAGATTTGCCGCGACCCGCGGCGGGATGAACGCACAATCTGCGTCGTGGCCGAACCCCGCGACATTGCCGCGATTGAGCGGCTGCATGAGTTCAAGGGGCGCTTTCACGTCCTCCATGGGTTGATGAGCCCAATGGACGGCATCGGCCCTGAACAACTGCGCATCAAGGAACTCCTCGGCCGAATCGAAGGTGTGGAAGAGGTCATCCTCGCCACAAACCCAACCACCGAGGGTGATGCGACAGCCCTCTATATGGCGAAGCTCTTGAAGCCCCTCGGCGTCCGAGTCACCCGTCTCGCCCATGGCATGCCTGTGGGTGGCGAGCTCGACTATGCCGATTCCGCTACGCTCCTCAGCGCTCTCAACTACCGCCGCGAGCTCTGAAAAGCAAACAAGCCCCCGTCCGCGGATGAGCGGACGGGGGCTAAGTAGCACGAGGCTACGGATTGACGGTCAGCGTGGTTGTGACCGTGGTGCCCAGGTAGGACGCCCCAATCACCGCCGTCTGCGACGACGTAACGCCCACCGTTCGCACGGTAGCTGATGCCGTCGTGTTGCCGGCGACCATGGTCACGCCGCTGGGAACTGCGGCGAGATTCGGATTACTCGACGACATCGAGATGATCCGGTTGAACAGCAACGGTCGGTTGATCGTGATCGTCGCCACGCCTTGCTTGCCGCCCAGGATCGGGTTCGGAGAAACCACGATCGACGTCAAGTTCGACCGAAGTAGCCGAAGCGTAGCATCGGTGGCCGGTCCCGTGTCTTCCCAGACTCGAGCCTGGACCGCGATGTCTACATCCGCCGGCGGGTTGCTTCCGTAGACCAAGAAGCTATAGCTCTGCTGGCCTGCCGGAATCGTCTTGGTACCCGTTGCGATGTAGGGCGAATCATCCTGCATCGCGATGTTGGTCGTGATTGGCGCCGGAACGTTCAACGTGATCGTGCAGGTGCTGTAGAAGCCAGCCAGCAGAGGATTGGGGTTGAACGATAGACCAGTCACGACCGGAACCGGATAGACCGTCAGCGTCGCTACGCGGGTGGTTCCCTTGTATGCGGCAGTGATCGGCACGCTCTGTTGAGTTACCGGCTTTGTCGTCGAGATCTGCGTCTGCCTTGAAATCTGGCCGACGTTGATCGTGATTGGAGAGACCACGCTCACGAACGCCGATCCCTCGGTGAACGTGAACGATCCGACAAACGGCGCCGGAGCTGACAGCGTTGCCGTCCCAGTCGTATTGGTTCCACCATACAGGTAGCTCTTTGCGAGCACAAACGAAGCCACCGTCGGATACGGCTTGATCGTCAAGGTCACTGACCGGGTTGTTCCCATGCACGTAGCGAATAGAGTCGCCGTCTTGTTGCTAGAGAACACCTGGATGGTACTGACTGTGAATGCCCTTGTCGTCGCTCCCGAACTGAACCATACCTCCGTCGGCATGCTTGCATAGGCGCTGCTTTCAGCAAGGACCGCTCGGACGCCACCATTGGGAGCGGCCGACGCCAGCGTGAGCGTTCCGGTCACCGAAGATCCACCGAACACCTCGCTCGCCGAAAGGCTGAACGAGTCGAACGTGTTGTTCACGAGCGGGATGCGCCAAATGCCGCGTCCGAACGTCGCGACGTACATATACGCCTTGTCGTTCGGAATCGCCAGCGCATTAACGTGAACGTTCGGCAAGCCGAGAGCGTTCATGTTCTTCCAAGTTGCACCGCTGTCGGTCGTCATGAAGAGACCGATGTCGGTGCCGACGTACCAGATCGAGCTCTGATACGGGTCGCGCATCACGGCATTGATCGGCGTTTCAGGCAGGGCCAAGGCACCGGTGCCCATCACGCTCGTCCACACCGGCGTTGCGGCCGTGGTGTTCGAACATCGGAACAGCCCACCGGTTGAGCGGTTGATACCGACAATCACGTCGGCCGAGTTGGTCCACGAAGTGGCGATGCCGCCGATGGCGTTTGCCGGAATCGGCGCATTATCGATTCGGGTCCAGGTGACGGCGTTATCGTCGCTTCGATAGATTCGGCCGCCGTTCGTGCCCGCATAGATGCGAGCCGTGTTCGACGTTCCCTTCGCGAAGACACGCGGGTTGCTGCCGAAGCTTGGGCCTGCGGTCCATGTGGTGCCGACGCCCGTCCATCGCTGAGACGTGCTGTTCGCACCGGCGATGAGCGTGCTGTTGCCCGTGTACATCAGCGGCGCGATAAAGTTCGCACTCCAACTTGGGCTAATGTCATCCGCCACAAGGTCCGTGCTGGTCGTATATCGCCAGACCGAACCGCGCTGCGATGACGTCACATGGATGGCCGGATTACTCGGTTGGAAGTCGCTCCAGGCCCCGTCGCCCGCGTAGAGATTCTTCCACGCATTGAAGTTGCCACGTGACGCTGGCGATGCGTTGTCCTGGGTGCCGCCCATGATGTACGTCGCGTAGTTCGTCGGGTGAACCGACATGTGATAGAACTGCGTGTTGTACAGGGTGTTGTTCATCGAAGCAATGGAGTTCAACACGCCCGGAAGATAGGTCGTTCGGAAGACCCCACCGTCATTGCCCGCCATCCCGATGTATCCGATGGTCGGATGAGGCGTGAAGGTGTGCTGATCGTTGTGCAGCCTTGAGTTGTTCAGGTAGCATCGACCGAAATCGAGCCACGTTGAACCACTGTTCGTCGAGACGGCCAGTGTGATCAGGCCCACCCACACATACTCGATCTCGCCACTCAGGGCCGTCGTAATGTGCATGTCATAGGTGTCCTGGCTCCAGTTGTAGAGCGAGTCACCCCCCAACGCGTTCGGGAATGTTGGCGAAGTAGACAAGTTGAGATTCGTCCACGACGAACCGCTATTCGTTGAGCGGAACACGGTGTTGCTGTTGGGGTGCAACACGTAAACCTTGCCGAACGTGTCCTTTGAACAAGCGACATCGAGGCGCGTTTGCGCAGTGGATGTTGCATCAGCAACGACCGTCCATGTACCACCTTGGTCGGTCGATCGGGCAATAACACCACCGGCGGTTCCGTTGCCGCTAACAGCATAGAACTGCCGGATTCCACCTGAAACGGGCCCGAAGTCGATATCGTCCCACTTGCCGGCGGGCGCGTTGGTCGCCGCCCATGTGACGCCACCATCGGTGGAGCGCCAAATGTCGCCATTGGCACCCGCAGTGAGGGCGATCACAATGTTGTTGAACGTCGGGTGGAACATGATGCGCGTGACAATGTTATTGCCAAACTGCGCCGCGCCAACCTGAGTCCAGGTTGAACCACCGTTGGTCGATCGCATGATGCCCATCGTCTGCGCACCAAAGAAGCCATAGGCGTCTCCGGTGCCCGCGAGAACGATGTTCTCGTTGGTTGGATCAACGGCAATGCCCGTCGTATGGAGGAACTGCCATCCCGAGCTCCGGAACGTCCAGTTCGTGCCTTGGTCGGTGGACTTCCACACGCCACCGCCTGCGGTAGCAAGGTAGATCACGTTGACATTCGATGGCGACCAGGCAATCTGATTCACACGACCCGCCAGCGGCGAGATGCCGTAATACTGCTGGTATGGAATGTCTAGGCCGCGCGGACCCATATAGCTGAATGAACCCGTCGGTGCATTGCCACCCCCGCCCCATGTCGCAGGCGGCAGTTGGTCGCGGTGCTCGACGGCTCGCTTCACCAGGTCTTGATCGACGGTGCCATCCGGGCCGACGCGGGTCGAAAGGTAATACTCAAGAGCGGCATAGAAGCCGGGAGTCTTTTTGTAGTCCTCACCCGTCGCCTGCACCTTATAGCGTGCCTTGACGAACTCGATGTGCTGTCGCAGCGAGTTAATGTTGTGTCGGTCGACCTTGTCGGCCGAGCTGTCAAAGACAAACTCGATTTTCGAGGCCTTCATGTGAGCCTTGAACGCATCAAGCTTCTGATCGGCGTTGAGATCAACGACGAAGAAGCCATCTGTGTTCGGCCCTTGGACTGTGCCCCGGTTACCGACGGCCGCCCTCACCTTTGCATCGGTGAGACCCTGTGCGCCGACCAAAAGCTTGGTCTGCGCGGCAGAGATTGTTGCGGCCAGAACGGCTAAACCGAGTCCAGCTGAACGCAAGAATGTTTGCATATCCCCTCCATAAATTTGGACACTCTTAGGATAGCCGCAATGCGCGCGAAATGCAAGCAAAAATGGCGGGGATTTCACGAAACCTAACAATAATCGAGACGTTCGAGCGGTTGCCCATAATGGAGGCATGAAACAATCGCTTCCGGCCCTGATCGTCGTCGCCGTTGCCGCACTCAGCGGCTGTATGCGCACCAATACAGAGACCGTCGTCGCGGAGGACGGTGCTTGGACCCGGACAGTCAAGTTCACCATCCCCAAAGAGGACATGACGGGCGAGCCCGCCAAGTTCGACAAGTTCGTCGAACTTCCGAAGGCGCCCGAGTGGGAGACCAGCCAGGTCACCGAGAAAGAGAACCTTGTGTTCAAAGCCGTGCGAAAAGCAAAACTTGGCGATACCCTCAAGGACGACCTCAAGATCAAGCAGAAAGACAAGGTCGTACTGTCGAACACCGTCACGGTTCGCGATCTCGGCAACGGTCGTTTCGAATACATCGAGACCATCAACTACATTGGCGACAAGACCACCGGCATGCAGGGCTCGCGCGACGAGCTCCATGCGATGCTGAAGGAATGCCTCGGCGATGTCAAAGTCACCGAAGAGCAGCTCAAGAACATCACGGATGCCGCCATGGTCGAACTCTGGCGTATCATCTTCGGCCCGACGCGTCCGCTCATGTCGATGCTCGTGATGCACCCTGACCTCGGCGAGCGTGAACTTCGACGCGGCTTTGGCAAGGTTATGGAGGGCCAGTTCGAGCGAATGCTGGGAGACCAAATGGACAAAGACAAGCGCATCGCCGCCGTCCGCAAGCTCATGACCCTGATGGATGCCGAGAAGATCATGGGGCCGACGCGCGAGGAGTCCCAAGCGAGCGGTGGCGGTGGCGATGATGGTGGACTCGTTTCGATGACCACCGTGGTCAAGCTGCCTGGTCGCATCATCGAAGCGAACGGCGAGATCGACGACGTCGCCGGCGAGGTGTTCTGGGCGTTCTATGGCGAGAGCCCGGTCGTGGGACCGCTCGTCTTGCGGGCCGTTTGCGAAGTCAAGCCGTAAGCAGACCGGTACACTCCCTTCAGTGGAGACGTTGGTCGGATTAACGCGCGCCGAAATGGCGGTAGCTCTGGGCGATGTGCCTAGGGCTACTCTGCGCGCCAAGCAGATCGCGGATGCCATCTATCGCCGTGCGGTCGGTGATTGGGAAGAGATCACCGATCTACCTGCCGATCTTCGGAGCGAGTTGGCGGAGCGGTTTACGCTACAGCCTCTCCATGTGGCGCGGCACGTCACCAGCACCGATAAGGTGGACAAACTCCTCGTCCACGGTGGCGACAACGAAGTCTTCGAATGCGTGTTGCTTCCCTACGAGGATCGCGTCTCGTGTTGCCTGAGCTCGCAGGTCGGTTGCCCGATGGGGTGCCGGTTCTGCGCGACCGGCTTGGGCGGGTTCGACCGCAACCTTTCCGCGGGCGAGATCATCGGCCAGTATCTGATGCTTCAGCGGCTGTGCGAGCGCCGCATTTCGCACGTGGTCTTCATGGGCATGGGAGAACCG
>CAZPHD010000001.1:74466-258062 GCA_964586225.1 uncultured Fimbriimonadaceae bacterium | reverse complement strand
GAGAACCGCTGCTCAACCTGGAAAACCTCGTGAAGACCCTGGCCTTGCTTCACGATGAGGTTGGGCTCAGCTATCGGCACGTCACGGTTTCGACGGTCGGCCTGGTGCCTCAGATCTTAGAACTCGCCAAGCTTAAGCTACCGATCCACCTCGCCCTCAGCTTGCACAGCACCGACGACGAGATTCGGTCGCGGTTGATGCCCGTCAACAAGCGCTGGGCGATCGCTGAGTTGATGGACGCGATGCGCACCTACAGCCGGGCGACGGGCCGAAAGATCACGATTGAGTATCTGTTGCTGTCCGAACTCACCGATACACCGACTCAAGCGGCTGAACTCGCGCGTCTCACTAAAGGTATGCCTACCGTTGTGAACGTGATCCCGTTCAACTATGTCGCCACCGAGGAGGCGTTCAAACGGCCCTCTCGGGAGCGAGTTCGAGCGTTCAAGGCCGAACTCAAGAAGCGAGGCGTCAACGTGACGGAGCGTGTCGAGCGTGGGCACGATATTGCCGCCGCTTGTGGGCAACTTGCGGGTCAACATCAGGGTCGCTTTGCCAGGAGGCCGGCATCAACCGAGTTGCCGCTGCGGTCGTGATGGCCGCCATGCTCGCCGGTTGCCGGACGCCGTCGGTGCCGCTGCCCGAGGCCAATCTGCCCAAGGGTGAACCCAAAGAGGAGCCGCCGGTCACCCGCACCGTCAACTCGGCGGGCGGCAAGCTTGATCGCAAGAGCGATGACGGCAAGGGCACGATCCTCTGGACGATCGAATGGGAATCGGCGACGCTCGAATACACCACCGATCAGCAGTTCGGCGGGCGTATGAAGAACGTGAAGGGTGTGTTCTATGACAAGGGCGAGCCCAGCAGCACGTTCGTCGCGATAGAAGCGGTCGCCGATAAAGGCGAGAACTCGCTGAAGTTGGTGGGTGGAGTGCGTGTGACCCACGCCGAGCCCTACGCCATGTTGTATTGCGGTGAGCTTGTCTATGATGGCAACGTGGGGATCATTGACGCTCGTCGCGGCATTGAAGTTGACTATGAAGCCTATCGGGTAAGAGGAATCGAAGCCCTGCGCGCCAATGCCGATCTCACCGTCGTCGCGACTCCAGAATCTTTCAAACCACAACCATGAAACTCTCTCACTCCCTCTTTGTTGTTGGACTCGCGGCCCTCGCCGTCGGCATTGCCGTGAGCCAATCAAGCACGCCCGTCCAGGTTCCCGAAATCAAGGACAAGGCGGGCAATATGTGGGTGCGCGGCTTCTCCAAGATGAGCTATCAGAACCTCGGCAGCAACCGGCTGAAGTTTACGGTGAGCACGCTCGCGGGCAAGAAGCTCCTGGCGACGTGGGAGAAGGAGAACATTCGCGTAGAGGCAGGCGGGCTGGAGTGTCTGGTGCTTCTCGACAAAGACAAGGCTTACCGACTGCAAACGGCAACGATGTCGGGGGGAATCGCGGCTGACTTTACGCGAGCATCAGCCAATGCCGCTTCGAGGGAGAAGCAGACCGCCAACATCCGCGCAGCGTCCGCTGATTACGATGGCGGCAAGAGAGAGGTCACCGTGCGAGGCAACGTCACCTTGACGCGATCCGACCCCGGCGCAAGCCAGGCGATGACCGCGACCGGAAGCTCCGGTGTTATCTCGCTCAGCGAGCAAGGGGCGACCGCCAACGCGGTCAAGGCGGCCACACTGAACGGCCCCGTCAAGCTCACCATGACCGGCAGCCGTGTTGGCGACGATGGCAAGCCCGCCAAGTACAACTTGACGGGACTCGCCGACAAGATGGTGTTCGACGACGCCAAGCGCACGATCGTCTTTACGGGCAAAGTCCGCATCAGCGGCGATGATCCGAGCCTCGGCGGCGACATCTCCGGAGTCAGGCTGGCGACCGTGACGCTCACTAAGGATGGCGAAATCGAGTCGATCGAACTTGAGGGCGATCCGGGCAAGACCGTCGTTCAAGACAAGCGCGGAGGCGGCTCGCGTTGACCATCACCGGCCGCGACTTGGTCAAGAAATACAAGGGACGCACCGTCGTCCGAGGCGTGACCTTCTCAATGGAGCAAGGCGAGATTGTCGGCTTACTCGGACCCAATGGCGCCGGCAAGACGACCACGTTTTACATGGTGACGGGTCTTGTTCGTCCAACCCAAGGGGCGGTCTTGCTTGATGACCAAGTGGTCACGAAATGGCCGATGTATCAGCGTGCCCGGGCGGGCGTGGGCTACCTGCCCCAAGAGCCCAGCGTGTTTCGCAAGCTGAGCGTTCGCGACAATTTGCGCCTCGTGCTCGAGCTTGCCGGGCGAACCCGAAAAGAACAAGACGACAAGATCACTCAACTCGCCGAAGAGCTACACATCACCGCGCTGCTGGATCGACAAGGCAACGTCCTCTCCGGCGGCGAGCGGCGGCGCGTCGAGATTGCTCGGGCCCTCGCGACCGAACCGAAGTTCATTCTTCTCGACGAACCCTTCACGGGAATCGACCCGGTGACGATCGAGGAGATCCAAGAGATCATCTTCCGGCTCAAACGGCAGAACATCGGCATCCTCATCACCGACCACAACGTCGCCGCGACCCTGCGGATCACGGACCGCAACTACATCCTGATCGACGGTGAGATCATCGCCCAGGGCAAGGGCACGGAGATCGCCGAAGACCCACTCGTTCGCAAGCACTACTTGGGCGAGCAGTTCGGAACCGACGCCTGGAAGCAAGCCGATCTCCAACCCAAGCCCGAAGAGGACAAGCCGCCGGAGGCCGAGGCTTGAAGCGACTGGATCGGCTGATCCTCGGCGAACTCATCGGTCCGTGGGGTTTCGGAGTGGGCATCTTTACCGTGCTCATCATGGCGGGCACGTACCTGTTTAAGCTCACCGACTATGTCGTGTCGGGCATCCCGCTCTCGACGATCCTCAAGCTGACCGTGTTGCTTTTGCCGGGCGTGATGGTCAAGACATTCTCGATGGCCGTGTTGCTCGCGGCACTCTTGGCGTTTGGTCGCCTGAGTAGCGATAGCGAAGTGGTGGCATTGCGGGCCGCGGGGTCGAGCGTGGGCCGCATCATGCTTCCCGTCGGCGTGTTTGGCGCCGCCGTGGCGCTCTTCGCGTTCATCGTCAACGAGACGATCGTGCCGTGGGCGGCCTACCAGGGGTTCGCGCTTCGCGGCGACATCGAAAAGCGCATCCAGATGCGCGGCGAGCCGATCTTCCACGTCGTCAATGATCCTAAGGACGGCAAGGTGATCGCGATGATTTCGGCGCTCGACTTCAATCTGCAGGAGCGCTCGCTTCGCGAAGTGTGGGTGCACACCTACCAGAAGAACGGCAATCCCAGTTGGAACCTGCACGCGGAACGGCTGCGCTTCACCGACGCTGACAACTGGAGCGTCGATGGCGAGGCCAAGCTTTTTGACTACGACCTCAAGTTCCCCATCATCGTGAAAGATATCTGGCCGTCGGAGGTCGCCCAGCCGCCCAAGATTGACGACATCGCGGCGAGCCGTCTCAAGGACCTCGACAGCTTCAGCATGGGGCAAATGCAGGAGCGCATCCGATTGGCCAAGCTCAGCCCGACGTTCCCGCAGAACCAGCTTCGCAACCTGGAGTTCGGCTACTGGAACAAGCTTGCGCTTCCGCTATCGGCGATGGTGTTTGGACTGGTCGGCGCGCCGCTGGGCATCCGAAATCACCGCACCGGGGCCGCTTCGGGCTTCTGGATGTCGGTCATCATCATCTTTGCGTACATGATGACGGTGAACTTCATGGCTCAGTTCGCGCTCGGGGGCAAGATTCCGCCGTCCGCCGCCAGCTTTACGCCTATTGTCATCGGCATGCTCGTTGCCGCGTACACGATCCACCGGAAGAACATGTAATGGATAGAACCAGCCTGCTCTTTGTTATTTTGGTGGTCGTTCTCGGCGGGTTTATCGCGCTCTATGCCGACCGGTTTGGGCGAGAGCTGGGCAAGAAGCGCCTGCGGCTGGGCAAGTTGCGACCCCGCCGCACGGCCGAGATCATCGTGTTCACGGCAGGTGTCCTGGCCCCGCTGCTCGCGATTCTCGTTTTGGTGATCGTCAGCGCCGAAGCCCGTCACTGGATTCAACGCGGTTACAAAGCCGTGCAAGACGCTCGAAACGCGGAGTCTGATCGTAAGCGGGCGGTTGAACAGTATGAGTCGGTCCGGACAAAGATTCGGCAGTTGGAGTCGTTTGTCGCCGACCTTGAGCAGTCGCTAGAACGTGGTCGTAAACAGTCCGAGCAGTATTCAGCTCAGGCGTCGGAGTCTCAGCGGCGGGCGGAAGAGGCTCTCAAGAAGGCCAGTGGACTCGACCGGAAGGTTTTCGAGTTGGGAAGTCAGGTCAAGGATCGGCAAGCGACGCTCACGAAGGTGCAGTCCGACCTTACGACCTCAAAGCAAGATCTCGCTTCACTGCGGCAAAGTTTCGGCGCGCTAAAGAAGCAGACTGACGAGGCGAATGACCAGGTCGTTGACCTCAATGAAGATATCGCTCAGTTGCAGGAGGACATCCGCAAGGGCGAGGGCAATCTCGAGTCCCTGCAGAAGCAACTCAAGCAAAAGCAAGACGCCCTCGCCGAAGCCGAAGCCACCTACCGGGACGCGCTGACTAAACTCGAAGGTGAACTGGAGAAGGCGAGCCAGGCCCTGCAGCAGACCCAGATCAACCTCAGCTTTGCCGAACGAAACCTGGATAACTTTGCGACGGCGTCGCTGCGTGAGCGCATCATCTTCAACGTAGGCGAAGAGTTGGCGAGACTGCCCGTCAGTCGACAGCTGAGTGCGACCGAAGCGCAGCGGGCACTCGATGCCGCCCTCGGTCAGGCCGAGAGTGTTGCGATCGAACGTGGAGCTCGAGAAGACCTTGGCGCGGGGCTGATGGAGTTCACCCTCAACAATGGCCAAAAGGTGACCGTCGCGCAGCAACGCGAGGCCATCGTGCGGGCGCTGACCGGCCGGGGCGAGGAGAGCCTCCTCCTGATCCGCACGCCCATGAATGTCTTCCGTGGTCAGTTCGTCGCTTTGGATGTGCAGATCTTCAACAACCCGGTCGTGTTTGCCGAGGGAGAGTTGTTAGGCGAGGAGCGGGTTGAGGCGAATGCATCGGCAAGCCGGATCATTGAGCAAGTCACTGGCCTGTTGAGCGGCACGGTCCGGCAGCGTGCCGTCGATCGGCGCATGATCATCGGCGAGGGCGGGGAAGTGGGCCGGATCACTCCGGCCGAAGTTTACGAGTTGGTCTCAAGCATTCAGAACTTGCAGCGAGTGGTTCGCCTTCAGGCGATCGCCAAGCAACAGACCCGCGCCGGCGGGCCGCTGCTGATTGAGTTTCGATTGCGATGATTGACGTCCGCGTTCAGCCCCGTGCCAAGCGTCAGACCCACGCTTGGGAAGGCGACACGCTCAAGGTGTGGCTAACCGCGGCCCCAACCGATGGTCAAGCGAATGGAGCTTTGTTGGCCTACTTGGCCGGCCAACTGGGAGTAGCGAAGTCAAAGGTGACGCTTGTTGCGGGACACAAGCACCGGAACAAGCGCGTTGAGGTCGCGGGGTTGAGCCTTGAGGAAGTGAAACTGAAGATGTAGCGGCCAGCGTCGGGACGAACGAGGCTGGTGCACAGGGGTTAACACTTCCGCGCAAAAGTCTGAAACGCTGGCAGAAAACCAGCCAGTGTCCTCGTGGTTTGAACTCGCGGTGCATCTCACGAGCTCCTCTAAAGAGTCTAGTTGCGGTAAACCCACTCCTCAAGATCGCTCGGGGAAACGCGGTGGGGTGCGGGCTCCCGCGACTCGACCAACTGCTCGTCAATGAGCGGGATCAGCCCGCCTAGGCGTTCCAAGGTGTCTGTCATTTCAAGCATCCGTTGCTTGTCCAGATTCGAAATGGGCAGCGTGTTCGCGATGGCAAAGGACAACTGAAGCGGTTCATCCGGCAGGCGCACCCGCACCTCCATATCGCGGCGCGCGAGCTTCATCTTCACCCAGGCCTCGAAATCCTCGCGTGCCCGCATCACGAGCGCATCGCGACGCGGCGTGTCTTCGATCTCAAGCTCTTCGACCGGTTCAACAAAGCCCACGAGATACGGCTTCTGCTCATCGAGCCTCCGGATGCGGAAACGCTCGGAGCCATGAACTTGAATGTCCATGGTCCCGTCATCATAGGTGTCCACCTTCAAGATGCGAACAACGGTGCCCACCAGGTGAGGGTCGGCGGGGCCGCCAACTTCGGAGCCACTTCGGATCAAAACGATCCCTAGCGGGCGATCATCGCGCAAACAGTCGTGAACAAGTTGGCGGTAACGGTCTTCAAACACATGAAGCCGCATCGGCACATAGGGGAACAGAACCGTGCTGAGCGGGAACAACGGCAGCTCTTCGAGGGGCGGTTGGGCCATGCCAGATTGCATTATATGCCCTTCCATCAAATCTGAGTCGGAACACGGAAGGTAATCTATGGAGGATTGTCAGATATGATTGGAGCAACGGAGAGTATGTCGGAACCCAACGAGTTGCCTGAACCCAATGAGTTGCTGAGGCAGCTCGAGGAAGCGCAAACGCGCATCCAAGAACTGGAAGGCCGACTCTCTTCGGAGAGTCGACAACATGCGCGCAACGAAGGGCAGATCGAAGTCACGCCGATCAATGAAGCCGACGTTACGCTTCGCCGCCTTGTCCAGCGCATCGCGATGATCCTGCAAGCCGAGAAGATCGCGATCATGTTCTACGACCGCGAACGCGGTGAACTGATCGGGATTCCGCCCGCTTACGGCATCGAAGAGGACCGCCTGTCCCTGTTCCGAGTCCGCGCGACACAGGGCGTCTCCGGGCAGGTCTTCCGCGACAGCGAACCGCTGATCTTCCACGACGCGACGAATGATCCTCGAACCCAAAAGGATCCGTTCTCGCTCCTGCACGTCTCGAATGGCATCACGGTGCCGCTCGTCATCGAAAAGCGTGACGAAGAAAACCGCGTCATTGAGCGCACCACGATCGGCGTCCTCCACGCCTTCAACAAGCGCCACGGCGAAGATTTCAATGACGAGGATGTCCGCCTACTCGAGCGCATGGCGCGGAACGTCGGCTCGATCATCGCCAATCTTCAGCTCTACCGCGAAGTCGTCGAAGAGCGCGAAGAACTCCTTCAAACCTTTGAATCGCTTGCCGCAGGTCTGATGCTCGTATCGCCGGAAGGAAGGATCAGCCAGATCAACGCTTCGGCAAGAGCGATTTTCAGCGTTGACGCCGAAGCGCTGGGCAAGAACTATCTTGACGTTGTTCAAAGCGACAGCCGCGATGTGTTCCGAGATGTTCTCCAGTCCGCGATGCGCGGCGATGAAAACATCAGCCAGGACATTGTCGTCACGCTCGGAAACGCGGAGCGCCACTATCAAGTTCAAGCCGCCCAGGTGAAGAGCGACGAGGGTAAGGACCTCGGCGTGGTCGCGATCTTCATTGATGTCACCGAGATTCGCCTCATCGACAAGATGAAGTCGAGCTTCGTTGCGATGGCGTCGCACGAGCTTCGAACGCCACTCACCGCGATCAAGGGCTTTGTCAGCACGCTCCTCATGGACGATAGCTTCTCAAACGAAGAGCGCCGTGAGTTCTACATGATCATCGACCAAGAGTGCGATCGGTTGACGCGACTGATCAATGACCTCCTCAACACCTCGCGGATTGAGGCGGGTGAGTCGCTCAAGCCCAACTACACGCGGGTGGATGCTCGTGCATTGCTTGACAAGGTTGTGCTCATCCAGCGCCAGTCCACCCATAAGCACCAGATCAAACTGGACGTACGAGGCGAAATCCCGACGATTATCGGCGACGAGGACAAACTCGATCAGATTCTCACGAACCTGCTCAATAATGCGATCAAGTACTCGCCGAATGGCGGCGACATCACGGTCCACGCGACCGTCGAAGATGATCACCTCCTCATCGGTGTCGAAGATCAGGGCCTCGGCATTCCGAAGGATCACCTTGCGAAAGTCTTCGATAAGTTCCACCGGGTGAACAACGAGGACAATCGAAAGATCTACGGAACCGGCCTCGGGCTCTACTTGGTCAAGCATCTCGTCGAATCGGTCCATATGGGCAAGATCTGGGTGGAATCGGAAGTTGGAAAGGGATCAACCTTCCTGTTCCGAATCCCGATCGAGATCAACATCGGCGAAGCCAAGACCCTCAACCACTAGGCTGTGCGAACGGTTACCGAGGAGCAGATTCGGGTCCGCTACGGCGAGACCGACCAGATGGGGCACGCGTACTACGCGAACTACCTCTATTGGTTCGAGGTCGCACGCGGAGCTTGGTGCCGAGATCGAGGCTTCACGTACAAACAGTTGGAATCGATGGGCTACATGCTGCCCGTCGTCGAAGTTCATGTTCGCTACAAAGGCGAAGTCAAGTACGACGACCTGATCACGATCAAGGTCAGCATGCCCGAGGTCAAACGCGCCGCCATGCGATTTGCCTATGAGGTCGTTTCCGAAGACGGACGGCTCCTGACCGAAGGCTATTCGTGGCACGTGCTCATGGGGTCCGAACGCAAGGCGATCTCGATTCCACCCGACGTCCGCGAGATGCTCGAACGCGATCCCGACGCCTTTCCTCGGCTCTAACCGGTAGACTTTCGAACCTCGCCACCATGAAATTCCCGATCTCGATGCTGCATGACTACGTCGAATCTGCCCTGTCGGCGGATGCGCTGGGCGATCTTCTGACCATGGCCGGGTTTGAACTGGAAGGCATCGAAGATGTCGAAGGCGAGCCCGTCCTCGACATCAAGGTCGTTTCGAATCGCGGCGATGGGCTGAGCGTGTTTGGGCTGGCTCGGGAGGTTCTCGCCAAGGATGCCTCCGCGAAGCCGACGGAGTTGTACCGACGAGCCGTCGCCCGCTTCCCCGCCGAGGACGCCAACGCCGCCGATATTCGCGCGAAGACGGCCGTGGCCATCGAAACCGAGGATTGCACGCGGTACGCCTGCCGCTTGATGGAAGTCAGCAACGGCGAATCGCCGGAGTGGCTCCAACGCCGCATCCGCCAGGCGGGATGGCGTCCGCTTGGGCTAGTGGTTGACCTCTCGAACTACGTCATGCTCGAACTCGGCCAGCCGCTTCATGCCTTCGACCATATGACCTTGCGCGAAGGCCGCATCGTCGTCCGCAAAGCCCGACCGGGCGAGAAACTCAAGACACTCAACGACGTCGAGCACGAACTGAACGGCGATCAGATGATGATCTGCGACGCGCTGAAGCCCGTCGCCGCGGCGGGAATCATGGGCGGAGCCGCCACCGAAGTCAATGACGCCACCCAATGGGTCCTCCTCGAATCCGCCCACTTCGTCAACACCTCCGTCCGCCGCACCCGTAAGCAGATGGGCCTCTCCACCGAGGCGAGCTATCGCTTCGAGCGAAGCGTCGATCCCGAAGGCGTCGTCGCTGCCCTCAATCGCTACCTTGAACTGCTCCAGCAGTGCGGCGGCGTGAAGACCCTCGTGCCCGGCATCATCGATGTCTACGCCCACCCGCCGACGCTCGGCACCGTCAACCTGCGTATGTCGCGATGCCTGCGGCTGCTCGGCATGGACGTCACCACCCATGAAGCCAAGGGCTATCTTGAGCGCCTCGGGTTTGAAGTCAGCGGCGACGGCGAACCGTTCGTCGTGCAACTCCCGACCTGGCGGCCCGACATCGTCCGTGAGGATGACCTCATCGAGGAAGTTGGGCGCATTCACGGCTTCGATCGCATTCCCGAAACGCTCCCCTATGGCGCGACCACCCAGGGCGGACTGCCCCCGCTGGAGGCCGCCATCGATCGCATCCGAGGCAAACTCCTCGCCGCAGGATTCTCGCAAGCCATGAGCCACACGCTTCGTGACGTGCATCCGCTGGATGCGGTCGGCGAACGCATCGGGCCGCGGCATCCGGGTTCGCCGGAGATCGCTTGGCTACGCAACTCCGTCCTGCCGAGTCTCGCCGATGCCGCCCGTCGCAATGGCGCAAAGGATGTCAGGCTGTTCGAGGCCGGGCGCATCTTCACGCCCAGCGAGCGACGAAGCGTCGGCATCCTCGCCCAGGGCGATCTGTACACGCCCCATCGCGCCAACGAAGCCGTGCCGAAGGTCGACTTCTTCAGCGTGAAAGGTGTGATCGAAGCCGTCGCCGGCGAGGTCGAGTGGGCCGTTCCCGCGACGCCCAATCCCCGCCTTCATCCCACGCGCCAGGCCGAAATCGTCGGGCTGGGCATCCTCGGCGTGATCCATCCCGATGTCGCCGAAGCGTGCGGACTTCCCGCCGATACCGTCGTGGCGGAGCTCGATCTCGAAGCGCTCGCGACTCGCCAGATGGCGCCCGTCGCCTACCGCCCGATCAGCCGCAATCCCGCCGTGCGACGCGATCTCGCCATCCTCGTCGATAAATCAGTCCCGTTCGCGGAGATTCTCAGCGCCATCCAGCGCGGAGCCGGATCGCTCCTCGAGCATCACTGGCTCTTCGACGTCTACGAGGGCAAGGGCATCCCCGAGGGCAAGCACTCGCTCGCGGTCGCGCTCATGCTCCGCAAAATGGGCGAGAACTTCACGGATGAAGAAGCGAACCAGGTGCGGGAGTCGGTCGTAGCGGAGCTTGCCGGCCTTGGGGCGACACTGCGCTGATCGTCACCCGAACCAGCAACGTCACCGCCACCACCGCGAACAGCGACCGGAACCCCATGCTGAAATAGTGGTAGTGGTTGTACGCCGGGAACGGCTTCAGCCACGCCATCGGCAGGAACGCCAGCACCGACATCGCCCAGCCCGAGAGCAGCCACGACCATTCGTTCTGCGTGAGCCAGCGACGCGACTTCGCCAGCGCCATCATCGGATACCCAACCGCGTGCCCGATCACGCTCAGCATCGCCTTCTGCTGCGTCAGAAACACCGTGAAAAGCCCAAGATCAAACTGGTTGAGGAGCGCAAAAATCTCTCGCGCCGCCGGAAATGCGTAGTCGCAAATCGTAAAGAACACGTCCAAACTCGAGCGGAACTGCTGGTCCTGATATTGCGACACGCCCTCGGGCAAGAACGCGCGGCGAACCGCCAAGTACGCCACCACCAAGCCCCACGACGCCAACGCGGGTCCCCAGTGCGGACGCCGGCCCCGCAACCAAAATGTCACCGCCACGCCCATGAACAGCGACGGCAACATCACCGCCTGCTCGTAGCTCGCAAACGCCAACGCCGCCGACACCAGCGCCACCCCGAGCCACGCCACGACCCACCCCGAAGGCGCCCCCAACACCGCCGTCGAGCGCGTCGCCGGGATGTCGAAGGGCGTGGGCGGCGACGCCAAGACCTTCGCCGTCAGCCGCTCATAACGCGCATAGGCCGCCAGCGCAATGAACCCAAACAGGGTCATCGTCGTCGCCGTCCGCCCCGGAATCCAGTCCATCGAGCCCCCCCGGATCGGCTCGATCCCGCTCAGCTCGGGCGCAACAATCACCGCCAAAAGCAGCGAGAGCAGCGCCAGCCCCCAGTTCCGCCGCACCAGCCCAAAAATCAGCCCCGCCGCGCCGAGAGGAAGCCCCACGCTCGGCAGCCAAAGCGCCACGCCCGGGAACGCCGTCCAAAGCCCGAACAGCGTCGCCGCCGCCACCGACACGGCCAGATCATCCGTCAGCTCGCGAAGCAGCCAAAACAGCGCGACCACGCATCCCGCGCAAATCAGCGCATTGGTGAACCCAAATCCCGCCGCATCCCAGGGGTGGAGCCGATGATCCAGCTCGAACACCATGGTCACCATCGGCCGGTAAAAGTGGTTCAGCAGCGGCCAATCGCCGACCCACCAGCTCAGCGGATCATTCCGCTCGCTCATGCGCTCGAGCAGCACCCGCGTGTCGGTGTCCTTCAGCAGCGAGGGGCTGTTGGCGGCGGTGAGCACGATGGCGATGCCGAGGAGCGCAATCCACCCCCATCCAAGCCGCCATCCCTTCATGGGGAAATTATGAAGACATTTTGGATTTTGGATTTTGGATTTTGGATTTTGGATTTTGGATTTTGGATTGCCCGTAGTCGCCGGTTGCATCGTACCGGCGCCAGCTGAAAACCGCTGCAGCCCACGAGGCCGCGGGGTGGTTTTTCCCCGCGCCAAACGATCGACCACGAGGCCGCGGGGTGGTTTTCCCCGCGCCAAACGATCGCCTGCGAGGCCGCGGGAGCCTTGAACCGCACTTGCACGAGGGGATGATCCAACTGCACGAGGGGATGGGCGAACGGCACGCATGGATGAGCCATCTGCACGAGGGGATGGGCGGACTGCACGAGGGGATGGGCGGACTGCACGAGGGGATGAGCCATCTGCACGAGGGGATGAGCCATCTGCACGAGTGGATGAGCCATCTGCACGAGTGGATGAGCCATCTGCACGAGGGGATGGACCGTCCATCCGGGCATGCACCAGGTTCATGCGGGACGAAAAGTCGAGGTGCAGATCCTCCGCGCCGCTCATTAATAAGAGAGAGTCTGACAGACGGATGCCTGCCGGCTACTTGACAGGGGATCAGATTCTCTGCGAAAATAGCGTTTAAGGAGACAATAATGTCAAACGGATGGTATCCAAATCGCGAAGATGAACTCATTGCATGGCATTCCGCGTTCGCAGCGGCGGTGTCGGCGTACGCAGGTGCGCTCGGGCTGTCGCCCGGCGTGGTGACGCAAGTCGGGGTAGACGCGGCAACCGTCGCCAGCACGCTGAACTATCTTGAGCAGGCGCGGAACTTCGCCAGCGAAGTGGTTGCGTTCAAGGATCAGATCCTTCGGGGCGACTTGAACACGCCGAATCCGCCGCTTCCGAGTGCGCCGGCCGCGCTCACGCTGGGCGTGGGATGGCTCGCGAACATCGAGGCGCGAACCCGCCAGCTGGTGGCGCAGATCAAGGCGAACACGGCCTACACCGCGCAGATGGGGCAGGACATGGGGATCGTTCCGAGCGGCGGCGCGGTGGCGCTGAGCGTCAAGGCGACGCCTCGGCCGCTGAGCCGGGTGGACCTTCGGGTGACTCGGGGCGGCTATTCGGGGGTGGCGCTGGACAGTCGGCGCGGCGGCGGCGGCTGGGAGCAGATCGCGGTGCTGAACGCGGCGACCTATGAGGATCAGCGACCGCCTTTGGTGCCCGGCCAACCCGAGCAGCGGGAATATCGAATCCAGGGCTACCAAGGAAATGCGCGGGTTGGGGATGTGAGTGAGGTGGTGTCCGTCGTGACGCAGCCTTAGGCGCGGGGAAAAACCACCCCGCGACCTCGTGGGAGGTTGCCGCTACCGCTTGCGCAGCCTTAGGCGCGGGGAAAAACCACCCCGCGGCCTCGTGGGGTGGGCCCTCGATCCGAAAGCCTAATCTGGAATCGGCAAATTCCGCTACAATCACGCGCGATGACCACCCTGGAGATCGTGCGTCAAAACCTCCTTTCGCCGATGGCGCTTTGCTTTGCGCTGGGGTTTGTGGCGACGTTTCTTCGCAGCGATTTGCGGATGCCAGCGGGGGCCTATGTCGCGCTGAGCAGCTACTTGATGCTGGCGATCGGCCTCAAGGGAGGCGTTGCGCTGTCGGGCACGACTCTGGGCGACATTGCCTTGCCGCTCGTGACGACGGTGATCATCGGCTCGCTGATTCCGATTGCGGTTTACAACATCGCACGGCGGCTTGGGCGGCTTGGGCGGGCGGACAGCGGCGCGATTGCCGCGCACTACGGCAGCGTTTCCGCGGTGACGTTCATCGCGAGCTTGAGTTTTCTTGATGCGATCAACGTGACGTACGAGGGCTTTTTGCCCGCGCTGGTGGCGGTGATGGAGATTCCCGGCATTCTGGTCGCGTTAGTTTTGGCGCGGGCCCGGGAGGAAGCGGCGGCGCATGCCCAGCCCTCGGTTTCGGAGGAGCTGGACCCCGGCCCCTCCGCGCGGACGGGCCTAATGGAAGCGGTCCACGAGGTGTTGACGGGCAAGAGCATTGTGCTCCTCGGCGGCGGCGTTTTAGTGGGGGCGATCACGGGGGCGTCGGGCTATGAATCGGTGAAGCCGTTCTTTGTTGCGCCGTTTGCGGGGGTGCTGTGCTTATTCATGTTGGAGATGGGGCTCCTTGCGGCGGGTCGATTGCGGGAGATTCGCGGATCGGGGATGTTTTTGGTGATTTGGGGGATTGCGGGCCCGATTGCGCTGGGCCTCTTGGGTGCTTATCTGGGGGCGCTGAGCGGATTATCGCTCGGGGGGGCTACGGTATTCGCCACGTTGTGTGCGAGCGCGAGCTACATAGCGGCTCCGGCGGCGGTTCGGATTGCGTTGCCCACGGCGAACCCAAGTCTGTACCTCACGCCGGCGGTGGGGATCACATTCCCGTTCAACTTGGCGATCGGGATTCCGCTTTACTATCAGTTCGCCGGTTGGTTTGTTCGTTGAGTCTGCGCGATCTTCACCGAACCCAAACGTGGGGGCAACTCTTCTAAACTAGTGAGTTCATGCGGTTTCGCATCCCCCTGACCAGCTTGGCCTTGTGTGCCGCCGCCTTGGGCGCGGCTCAGTTGCGCTGGCTGAATACGCAGATTCGCGATCGCATCCAACTCACGGGCTATCGGCAGCTCGGCTTTCACGCCCATACGGTTGAGGGCGACCGCGAGGCGTTCAACTCGCTCACTTACTACGGCCAGGGGAATCGCCGCTTCACGGATACCGGGCAGGTGAACGTCAGCGGGCGCGACGTGCTCGGGCTGTTTACTTTTGATGCGACGTTCACGGACAACCGATTCCGCGACCCGCAGAACGAGCGCTTCCTGCTCGGCTTTCGACGCGGCGGCTGGCAGGTGCAGGCGGGCGATATCTTCGGCTCGCTGCTGAACACGAATCAGTTCGCCTCCTTTACGAAGACTCTGAAGGGCGCGACCGTTCAATACACCCAGGGGCCGTTTTCGGCGAAGGTTCTGCATAGCGACACGAAGGCGGCCTCGCGGACGGTGTCGCTCCAGGGCATTAACTCGGCGGGGCCGTATTATCTGTCGTCCAGCCAGGTGATTCGCGGGAGCGAGATTGTGCTTGTCGATGGCCAGCGGATGCAGGCGGGGCTGGATTACACGATCAGCTACGAGATTGGCGCGATCACGTTCATCAACCGGCTGATTCCGCCGACGAGCACGATTCTGGTGACCTACGAGGCGCTGGATTTCAACACGTCGCCGGGCACGATTCAGGGCCTGGGCGTGTCGTACGACCTCGGCAAGAAGATCGGGCGGATCGGCTTTACGACGATTGAGCAGAAATCGCGCAGCAGTGGCGGTCTCAGCAGCCGCGTCGAGCAGTTCGAGGGGTTTGGCGCGCCCAGCACGCCGTACTTCCTGCAGTTCGAACCACTGAACACGGTCTCACACCCGACGCGGGTTCGGGTCGATGGTGTGCTTCAGGTGGAGGGCGTGGACTACCGGTTCGACCAGAACAACAAGAGCATCTTCTACATGAATCGGTTCGTGCCCAGCACGAGCATTATCGAGGTGGCTTACTTCCCTCGGCCGACGTCGGTGCCGGAAGGTGATCGGCGGGTGGTGGGGATCGACTATCGCATCCCCCTCAATCGGCAGGGGAGCTACCTCACGTTCAGCCAGGCGCTTGGGAAGATGAGCAACCCGCTGACGCCGCTCTCGGGGACGGCGCGAGGCATCCAAGGGACGTTCAAAGAAGGGCCTTGGAACCTGACCGGCTATTGGCGCGATGTGCCGGACGGCTTCGTGGGCATCACTTCGACTGGCTTCAACCGCAACGAGAAAGCGACGAACGTGCGGGTGGAGTATGAGCACAAGGGCTTTGGCTACGGAGCGACGCATGCGAATAGCTCGGTGAGCACGCGCATCACCGGGACGGACGGCTCGGTTAGCTTTGGTCGCGGACGGACGACGCTCGCGACCGCCTACACGCGCTACGCTTCGGAGCGGTGGGTATACAACTTGGAGCAGTCGCGACGCAGCAATGTGACCGCGCGCGGCGATTCCCAGGTGGATACGACGTCGTTCTTCGCCAATCAGAAGCTGGCCAAGCTGGATCTTCGCTACGGATTCGACCACCAAGTAGGGCGCGCCACAACGCCCACCTCGAACTCTGCGCTGAATCTGGATACGATTCGTTTCGATGGCGACTACATCGCGTCTTCGAAGTTGCGCCTCGGTTGGCGATCGTCGCTGAGCCGGATCAAGTACGGTGGCCAGGCGGGTGATGGGCGCGATGTGACGCTCACGTCGTCGTATCGCCCGGACTCGAAATGGACGTTTGAAGGGACCTACACGGACAGCGATTCGGGCCAGCTTGCGGCGTTAAGCGGATTTCAGGGCGAGATCGGATTTGATGACAACGGGTTCGTTTCGGGGGTTCCCGGTTCGGGCTTCTCGGCGGGATCAACGCAATACAAGTTCTGGCGGCTTCGTTCGCGCTACGAATCCGGCGGGCGACTAGCTGCCGACTTTCGGGTGTCGAGCTATCGCTCGTCGGGCTCGCTTTATTCGAATACGGAGACGACTTCTATCGCGGCGGGGCTTGATTACGACTTGGGCCGCGGTCATGCGCTTTCGCTTTCGCTGGATCAGTCGGAAACCAAGTTTCTCGATTCACCAAACAGCAGTGACACTCGGTCGATTTCGGCGTCGTTCAACGGTCGCCCCGATGGCCCTTGGAGCTACCGCCTGGGGGGAAGCACAATCATCAGCGGCGGCAATAGCCCCTTCGCGCAGGATAGCGTTTCGGTGGATGGCTCGCTGAACTATCGGATCGACGACCGGCAGAGCGCGTACATGATGTTCAACACCGGCCGCATCACGGGATATCTCCCGCAGGAGCAGGCGTTCTTCGGCGTGTTCTACGAGTATCGGCTGTGGCGGAACGTGTCGTTGGTTGGGAGTTACAAGTGGCGTCGGGTGACAAATCTGGACCCGCTGTTCTCTTCCGGGGCGTATCGCTCGCGGGGCTTTGATTTGGAGCTGTCGTTCAACTTCGGCAGTTAGCGTCACGCCGGTACGATGCAACCGGCCGAGACCGGGTTCTTTCCGATCGCGCCGGTTGGTTCGTACCGGCGTGACGGCTCTACGCGAACTGCCGCAGGAAGCGGAGGTCGTTCTCTAAGAAGTGCCGCAAATCGTCCACGCCGTACGCCATCATCGGAATCCGCTCGATCCCGAGGCCAAACGCGAAGCCGCTGTAACGCTCGGTGTCGATGCCGTACGACTCGAGAATGTTCGGATGCACCAGCCCGGCGCCGCCGAGTTCGACCCATCGGCCATTGAATAGCTTGGGCGTTGAGATCGCGTAGTCGACCCCCGGCTCGACGAACGGGAAGAAGTCGGGGCGGAAGCGCACATTCACGTCCTCGCCAAACATCGCCCGCGCGAAAAGGCCGAGCGTCGCCTTGAGATGCGCCATCGAGATGCCCTCGTCGACCATGAAGCAATCCACCTGGTGGAAGGTGTGCGAGTGCGTGCGATCGACGGCCTCGTTCCGATAGCAGCGCCCGATCGTGAATGCACGGAACGGCGGCTGCTTCGTCTCGAAAACGCGGCCTTGGAACGCGGTCGACTGGGTACGGAGGAGGTGTTCGTCGTCAATGTAGAACGTGTCTTGGTCGTCCATCGCCGGGTGGTCCGGCGGATAGTTCAGTACGTCGAAGTTGTAGCGGAACTCTTCCACGTCCGGGGATTCGACATACTCGAAACCCAGCCCGCTGAACACGGTCTTGATCCGGCTCATGGTCTGCTGGAGAACATGCTCGACCCCCGCGGCAACGGGGCGTCCGGGCATGGTGACGTCGATCCGCTCGGCCTCGAACTGCGCGGCGCGCTCGCCGCCCTTGAGGGACTCGATACGGGCATCGATCTGCGCCTGAAGGCGAGCCTTCGCCTCATTGACCTGCTGCCCAAACGTCGGACGCTCTTCCGCGGGCAACGATCCGATCTGCCGAAGCAATCCAGTGTATTCCCCACTCTTGCCGAGAAACCGCAACTCGAGCTGCCGCAAGTCGGCGGTGGTGGAAGCGGCCGCCACGGCGGCGGTGGCCTCGTGTTCGAGTTGGGCAATGACGGACATTGACAGAGGTTGTACCGCGTGTTGGCATGTTGGTGTGTTGGCATGTTGGACCGTTAGCATGTTGGGGTCGGATTCGGATGCCAAGTCCCGGATCCATCACCGGCCAACATGCCAACACACCAACAAGCCAACAATCCAACTTGCCCCCAAACCAGCTACAATTCCCCAACCCATGACGCTTGACGAACAGCTCGCCATCCTGCGCCGAGGCACCACTCAGATCATCGACGAGAACGATCTTCGTAAGAAGCTCGCCCTCGGCCGGCCGTTGCGCGTCAAGCTTGGCCTCGATCCGACCGCGAAGGATGTCACCCTCGGATGGGCGGTCGTGCTGCGCAAGATTCGCGATTTCCAGCGCCTCGGGCACACCGGGTGCATCATCGTCGGCGACTTCACCGCCCGCATCGGCGACCCGAGCGGCAAGAGCAAGACTCGCCGCCAGCTCACCCGCGAGGAGGTCCAGGAGAATGTCGAGGCCGTCAAGGCGCAGCTCTTCAAAATCCTTATTCCCGAGCGGACCGAAATCTTCTACAACGCCGACTGGCTCGGCAAGATGACCTTTGAGGATGTCATCCGCCTCTGCTCGCGCTACACGGTCGCCCGCATCATGGAGCGCGACGATTTCACCAAGCGGTGGAACGAGAACCGGCCGATCGCGATGCACGAGATCATGTATCCGCTCTGCCAAGGCATGGACTCCGTTGAGATTGAGGCCGACATCGAACTCGGCGGCAACGACCAGCTGTTCAATAACCTCGTTGGGCGCACGCTGATGGAGCAGTATGGGCAAGAGCCACAGGTCGTTATGACGTCGCCGCTCCTCGTGGGCACGGACGGCAAGGAGAAGATGTCGCAGTCGCTTGGCAACTACGTGTCGATCACCGACACGCCGAACGACATGTTTGGCAAGACGATGTCGATCCCCGACGACCTGATCGGCAACTGGTTCGAGCTCTGTACCGACGTGCCGATGGCGCAGGTTCAAGAACTCACCTCCGAAGGTAAGAACCCCCGCGATGCCAAGGTTGCGCTCGCCAAAGCGATTGTCGCGCTGTATCACTCGGAAGCTGACGCCGACGAGGCCGAGCGGTACTTCGTGGAGACGTTCTCGAAGCGGCAGACCGTAACCGATGCGCCAGAAGCCTCGATTCCTGCGGAAGTTGGCGACCCGGTCTCCATTGCAGGCCTCATCGCGGCGCTTGGCCTCGCCAAGAGCAACGGCGCGGCTAAGGACCTGATGAAGGCGGGCGCAGTGTCGCTTGATGACGAGAAGCTGACCGACGTGGGCGCGCGTCTTGACCGGAGCGCATTGACCGGGCGGATTCTGCGGGTGGGCAAGCACCAGTTCCGCAAGCTGACGGGATGAGCGGCTTCAGCGTCGGCAACGTACGGGTGGCGAATCCGCTGGTGCTCGCGCCGATGGAGGATGTCACGAGCCTCCCCTTCCGGCTAATCGCCAAGCGCTACGGCGGTCCGGGCTTGATGTTCACCGAGTTCGTCAGCGCGATGGCGATCCACTACGGTGCAAAGAAGACATTCAAGAAGCTTCGCGTGGAAGACGAAGAGCGTCCGCTCGGCATCCAGATCTTCGGCGCGGACCCTGAGATCATGGCGGAGACGGCCCGGCTCTGCGAAGAAGCGGGGGCGGACATCGTGGACATCAACATGGGTTGCTGGGTGCCCAAGGTGTGCAAGACCGGCTCGGGCGCGGCGCTGTTGAAAGATCCCGACCAAGCCGAGGCGATCGTCAAGGCCGTTGTGCGCGCAGTGAAGGTGCCGGTTACGGTGAAGGTTCGGGCGGGTTGGGATTACTCGCAGTTTGCCGCGCCCGATTTGGCTCGCCGGTTCCAAGATGCGGGAGCCCAGATGATCACTCTTCACGCGCGATTTGCGAAGCAAGGATTTGAAGGCGAAGCCGATTGGCGACTCATTGGTGAGTTGCGCGAAGCCGTGACGGTGCCGCTCATCGGGAATGGCGACGTGAAGACCCCGGATGACGCCCTGAAAATGCTCCGCGAGACGGGCTGCGACGGCGTGATGGTCGGTCGAGCCGCGATCTCGAATCCGTGGGCGCTGAGACGAATCCGCGCCGCGATGATGCGGGAGCCCGAACCCGCCGAGCCGACGCTTGCCACCCGCATCTCAGTCGCGATGGAACACCTGCGAAGCATGGTCGAATACGAAGCGGCCGCCGACCCCGGTCCGCCCAGCCCGGAACTGCGAGCGTGTCGAGCGTTGCGGGGTCAGATTCCGATGTACATCAAGGGCTACCCAGGGGCGGCCCAAGCACGCGAGCGCCTCACCCGATGCTCGTCGGTCGACGAGTTTGAGGAGGTGCTCGCGGACTTCGTGGCTACCTTACCGCCCGGATCGGTGTGATCGTGACCGCCTTCACGACGTCGCCTTCGATCAGCACACCCAGACTCAGCGGCCCAAAGTAGGTCCATTTCTGGGCTTTGCCGAGGTCGGAGAGGTTAACCTCCGCACCCCCGCTCAGGGGCAACACTTTCTCGAAGTCGGCCTTGGACATGCCGACTCGGATCACCAGGTTGCCCGACACGGATTCGTCGGTGGGGCGGATCGTCAGCGTCGTGCCCGGCACGAAGGACGTCACGCGTACCAACTGGTCGTCTTGCGAATAGGCCCGGATATCGCCGTTCTGCCATCGAATCTCCAGGACATCGGGATAGCGATTGTCGAAGCGCACTCGGGCATTCGGCGCCCCGAGCAGTTGAGTGGCTTCGGCCGTATCCATCAGCATCGAAATGACCTTGCCATTGATGTCTAGCGAAAGGCCGGACGTGAGATACAGCGGCGGCGCCTCGATGTCTTGAGCCTTGATTCCAACTTCGGCGCAGGTCTCCGTATATGTCTTGTGAACGACGGCCCAGTTGGCCGCTTCCTTCGGCGTGTTCTTGAGCCAGGTGTACATCACGTCTGCCGACAGCGACGCAACGTCCTTGGCGCGACCTGTCACCTTCAAGCGACCCAAGTTCTCGGCGAGCGCTGGATTGTAGTTCCGGTTGCCTTTTTGGGCGTTGATGAGCGCTTCGTAGGCCTTCTGAAGCTGGTTCTGCCGGTGGTATCCAACGGCGGCGTTGCTCGCCATGCGCATACGGGTCGGCACATCTCGCGCCTTGCCGATCTGGTCATTGAGCCAGGCGGCCCCCTTCTGAAGGGTGGCAGCATTGCCATCGGGCTCCAGGACATGAGCGATCGCCATCAACTCGGCAAGGCGGGCATTCCCCGGAACCTTTTTCATCGCGGCTTCAAGCCGCGTCATCACCTCGGCGTACCGGCGGCGGTTCTGCTCGGTGATGCCATCGTCCTTGCTCACGCTAACGCCGACTTCCTTCAGGATCGGGCCGAAATCGGGACGGAACCACTTGTCGCGCACAACCGACGAAAGCTCGTCGTAATACTGCATCAGATTTGCTTGTGCTGCATTGACCACCGCTTCCGTCAACTTGGGTTCTTGGGCAGCGGCCTTGTCGAAAGCGTAAACGGCGGGACCGAAGTCGCGGCGGTCCATGAAGGCCAGCCCTGCGTCGAAGCTGAGCAGCGAGCGAAGCACGCCTGGGTTGTCGCTGAGTCGAGCCGCCCGCGCCTTCGGGTCGGGGTGAGTGCCGGTAAGGCGTCCAAACCAACCGCCCTTGCGACCGCGGATGCTCTCGAGCTTCAGGAGCATGTCGATTGCGTCTTGCTTGGAGTAGCCAGCGCGCTGTAGGAGCATGGCACCGCTGGCGTCAGCCTCGGTTTCTTGGGCTCGGTTCCAGAACTGGTTTAGGTCGCGGGCAACGGGAGTCGAGCCATACACGTGACCATCCGAGAGGTGCGAGATTTCGTGGGCCACCACTGCGCGGATGATACGATGATCGCCGTTCACGAGCTTGATCAGCCCCGTAAAAATGACCATCTTGGCCTGAGGCTTGGCTTTTTCATCCTTTGGGTCGAAGATCGCGGTCGCGTAAGCGTTGACTTCGTCGTCCTGCTCAATTTCACATTGAATCAGATACTTGTATTTGTCGTTCTTGGTCGCGAAACCCTCAAGTTCGCGGACCATTTTCTCAAGATCAGCCTGGGTGAAGGCTTGGCCCATCGATAGGGACGCAAGGACGCCCAGGAATACAACAGCGGCAGTTCGTAGTTTCAAGATCTGTGCTTCTCCGTCAACCGACTCAGGCCGGCTCCCGATTTCGACGCCCAACCCGCGGGTTCGCTACGCCGTTTCGAATACCAGATATTAGCCCACAGACGGCGTGGGGCACCCCCTTCGCAGGTACAATTGAGGCTCACTGTGCCGTTTCTTCGTGACAACGGCGTCCGGAGTTTCAACTTATATGAGCAAGACTTACGCTGTGCTCGGCGCTGGCATGCAGGGCACAGCCGCCGCCTACGATCTCGCCAAATTTGCCCACCCCCATCGCATTAAGATGGGTGATGTCAGCCTCGACGCCGCCAAGAAGAGCGCCTGGCGCGTCAACGATCTGGTCGGTTCGGCCATCTGCGAACCTCACGCGGTCAATGCGCTTGATCCTGCTGCGCTCGCCGAGTTCCTAAAGGACGTCGACGTGCTCCTTTCCTGCGTGCCCTATTGGATGCACCCGAAGATTGCGGCGATCGCCATTCAGACCAAGACCAACATGGTCGACCTCGGCGGCAACACGGAGATCACCATGGAAACGCTGGCGCTCGACGAGCAAGCCAAGAGCGCGGGCGTGACTCTCGTTCCCGACACGGGCCTCGCGCCCGGCCTCGTGAACTCGATCGGTATGTATCTGATCGAGAATCTCGATGAGTGCGAATCGGTCAAGCTGTACTGCGGCGTGCTTCCGCAGAACCCGAAGCCGCCGTTCAACTACAAGCTCACGTTCAACGTCGAAGGCCTTGTCACCGAATACGACTTCCAAGCCGTCGCCCTGCGCGACGGTGAGATTACGCTCATCGACACGCTGACCGAGCTCGAGGATCTAACCATTGACCAGCTTGGCCCGATGGAGGCGTTCGTCACCTCCGGTGGAACGAGCACCGCGCCCTACACGCTTCAGGGCCGCGTGACCAACTACGAATACAAGACGATCCGCTTCCCCGGTCACTGCGAGCGTATCAAGATCTTCAAGGACTTCGGCTTTTGGGGCGAAGAGCCGATCGAAGTCGATGGCGCCAGCGTCCGCCCGCGACAGCTGTTCTACAAGGTGTTCGGCGACGCCCTCAGCAAGTTTGAGGATCGCGATCTCTGCGCGGTGCGAGGCGTTGGCGTTGGAACCAAGAACGGTCAGCCCAAGCGCATCCAAGTCGATATTTTCGACAAGGAATGCGAGCGCACCGGCTTCACCTCAATGGAGCGCCTCACCGGCTTCTCATGCTCGATCTACGCCATCGCCATCGCAAACGGACAGCTCCCCGAAGGGTGCGTCCGCTACGAAGATGGCATGAAGGGTGTTGACTTCGTCGCCGAACTGCAGAAGCGCGAGCACATCGACCTGAAGATTCAGGAAAGCTGATGTACCGCGACCAGGTTCATACCTTGGTCAAACTCAACATAGACTCTCGCCGGGCCCAACTTGAGGGCCCGTCGTGGGTTTAGACAGCACGCCCGAATGGCCAGCTCCTCGCCGAAGTCTTGCGCGAGGTTGCGGAAGGCGTCCAGAAGCGTGATGGTGCTGCCCGCGAGGGTGCCATCGGCCAGCCGGACCGTCCCAAGTTCAACCGTAGCGCGGTGCCCCCACATTTCGAGCTCGCTGCCGTTCGGAAGGCGGGTCGCGGCCGAAGCGTCGGATACGGCGATGATCTCGTCGGGATTCTTGCAGTGAACCACGAGCTTCATGGCTTCGCGGCTCACGTGATGACGATCATAGATGACTTCCACGTTCAGCCCCGCCGTGGTTAGTGCGTAGCCCACCACGCCCGGCTCGCGGTGGTGGAACGGGCGCATCGCGTTGAACAGGTGCGTGGCGTGGCCCGCGCCGTGCTCAAATCCCGCCTTGGCCTCACCGTAGGTCGCATTGGTATGGCCCTGGCTGACGATGACGCCATGGCCCATGAGCCGCAGGATGAGCGGCAGGGCGTTCGGATGCTCGGCCGCCATCGTGATGACCCGGAGTCGAGGGTCATCAAGGACCGTGTCCCACTCGGATGCTCCCACGGGCGGATCCATGATGAAGCCAGGGGGCTGCGCTCCGGGGAACGCCCGGCTGATGAACGGCCCCTCCAGATGGAATCCAGGGATCATCGGGTGCTCCGGCAAGTTGCCCAGCGCGCGCATCACATCGTCGGCACTCGCGGTCACCGTCGTCGGAAGGAACGCTTCGTAACCTTCCTTGGCAAGCTTGTCCGCGAGGAACTCCAAATCGGCCCGGGTGGCGGTCATGAAGTCGATGCCGTAGGCGCCGTGGAAGTGGAGATCGACAAATCCCGGCACGATGAGGTGGTCGGCCGGAAAGTGGCCGTGCTCTGCGATGATCTCGCCTTCCCACCGAAGCTCGTAACTGCCGAACCCTTCCGGGCCAAGGAAGCGATAGCGCCCGTTCATGGTCGCAGGGCGAAGCCTCCCGCATCGCGGATGACTCGGCCTTCAAGTTCAAGCATGGTCAGTTCGCTAAGCACATCAGCAGTCCCGAGGCCGGTGCGCTCGACAATGCGCTCAGGAGCGAGCGGCTCCATGGTGAGCGTCGCGAGAATCTTACGCTGAACGTCGTTAGCGGGTGCGGCACTGGCCTCTTCGCGCGCCGGTGGCTCCATGCCGAGCGCATAAAGCACCTGGTTCGGGTGATCGACAAGCGTCGCGCCGTCCCGGATCAGTTGGTGACTGCCGCGGAAGTTCATGTTGTCGACGTTGGCAGGAACGACGAACACGGGTCGGCCGAGTTCGTTGGCGGCCATCGCTGTGTAGAGGGATCCGCTCTTGGCTGGAGCCTCAATCACCACGAGCGCTTGCGCTAACGCCGCCACGACTTGATTGCGCAACAGAGGTCGGTGCTCGAAGGCCGACTTGGTGCCGACCGCGAACTGACTGACCAGACAGCTTCCTTGCTCGACCATCTGCCAATACAGGCCCGCATTCTCGCGAGGGTAGGTCTTATCCAGACCGGTGATCATCACCGCAATCGTCTTGCCCTCGCGCAGCGCACCGCGGTGGGCGGCGGTGTCGATGCCGAGTGCACCTCCTGACACGACAACGGCCCCGGCTTCGGCGAGCCTCTCGCCGAACTTCTGGGCAACCGCTTTGCCGTAAGTGCTTGCGTTCCGCGTGCCGACGATGGCGACGGTTGGACCCTGCAGCAGGTCGGCATTGCCGAGTGTGAATAGGGCGGGCGGCACAAGTCCGGACTCGCGCAGCGAGGGTGGATAGTTAGGCTCGTCGATCACCTGAAGTCCCTGCTTAACGAGTCCGCGGAAGCTCTCCATGTCGACCGCGGCGTATCGCATGCGATCCGCCGCCGAAAGTGCGGGATGACTAAGGATGTGCGCCTCGGCTTCGGCGTCCGGAACGCCAGAAGTGCCGAGACTCGCAAGGAGCTCTCGGCACTTTCTAGGACTGAGTTCAAGCGACAGGAACCGATGCCAGAACTCAGGCGACACGACTACTTACCAGCCGATCCGCCTTGCCCGCCACCGCCGCCGCCGCGAGTGCCGCCCGCAGGTGTCGTGGGCGCGTTACCGGGGCGAGGAAGCGGTGAGAGCTCATTGTCGATCATGAACGTGTAGATGGCCTTGGATTCGTTGCCCATCCAGTCGCTCACGATGACTTCGATCGTGGCGCGACCATCCGGCAGGATGCCGTTCTTGATGCCCTGACCGAACTTGAGGAAGAGCCATCCATCGCGACCAAACGTGAACTCGATCGGCTTGCCATTGGCGGTGACTTTGAGCGTTTTGTCGTTGATCCCCGTGGCTTCGTCAGCAAGGAGCATATACATTTCGAGCGGGCCCTTGCGATTGCCGACCTGCGCTCCCTGCGTGGGGAATGCGAGTTGGATGCTCGGGCCAGTGAGGTCTACACCGAGGTCCTTATCGAACGCCAAGAGGCTGCCATCGGCGGCAAGCACATACATCGTGGTACCCGCAACGACCGGGGCTCCGACTGCGGACACCGAGACGATATCCTTACCAGCGGAGTCTTTCAAGCCCGCAATGAGCGGACGGATCGTGAAGTTCCAAACCACTTCACCCTTCGCAAGGTCGACCAGAGTTACCGACCCGTTTGCCGTTGGCACGGCGGCCAGGTTGCCCATGATGGACGGCGACGAGATGGGTCGCGAACCCAAATCAATGGCAAGCGGGACGCTTCGCTCGCGTCCGTCCGGACCCTTGACCCGGTGCTGGCGCAGTTGGCCGTTGGCGTCGAGCATCACGAGTTTGTTGTCGGAGGTGCCCACAACGACACCGTCACGAGAGGCGGCAGGCGCATAAATCAGCGAGAACGGAACCGATGTCTGCCAGCGTGGGGCGCCCGTGGTTGCGTTCATCGCAATCACAAAGCTGCCCGAAGCCGCGTAGAGGGTTTCACCCACCAGATTTGGGGTTGCATCGGGACTCAGCGACTGAAATCGATTCATTCGAGTCGCCTGCCGCGTCGTGACCTTCATTCGCCACATTTCTCGGGTGCGCGTAAAGAAGAACACGTCACCCCCGAACGACACGAGATTGCCTTGGAGGCCGTCAAAGATGCGCTCTGTGTTCTCCCAAGCGGCGGTGCCCGTGTCGGCGTCAACGGCCATGAGGCGCGAACCATCCACATTGAAGACGAGATACTTGCCCGCCATCACTGGAGTGCCTACGATTCCACCGGGAGCATCATAGGTCCAGATGGCTTGCCCATTCTCTGGGTTCACGGCGTAGATCGTCTTATTCGATCCAGCAGCAATCACCGCATTTCCATAGCGGATCGGAGAACCGACAAAGTAGCCGTCGATGGGTTCGACCATCGGGTATTGCCACTTGCGGTTACCGGTGAGCCGGTCCACGCAGAACACGCGGCCACCAACACCGACAAAAACATTGTCCCCATCAATCGTGGGAGCGCCGTTCGGCATCACATTCGTTGAGCTGGACCATCGCCAAGCCAACGGGGTAGGGCCATTGAGTTGGGCGACGGCTGAAGCCGTCATGGCTAATGCCGCCCATCCGAGAGCGACCAATCGCGTCATCCGCATCATCCGACAGTATCCTCCGTTGCGAACGCCGAAACGCCGCAATCTCCAGTATTTTAACTGGCTGGCCGAGGTTTTAGCTACGACCACCTAGTAGGACGCTCAAAAGGGGCCTCAGTGTCACGGTTCAAAGCGACGAGTGAGGATAACTGAGCCAGTCAGTGGCGATGGTGCACCTGGGATCGGAGCACTGGTCCAGTTGGTTTCCAATTTCACAACTGACCCGTCTCGTTTGTCGAGCCAGACTTTGCCATCGCTTCGGGCTGGATCGCCCGCGACTTCGGCATATTCGAACGAGACACGGATGGTGTCGACGTTCTCAATCTTTTCGTCGTCCTCGTAGGTGTAGCTTGCTTTCGCGTCAAAAACCCCGGTGTCCACATTCTTGGGCACCGAGCGCTCCCACTTGTCGCCCTTGGCAACTGGCTCCTTTGGAAGGCGCACTGCCATCAGGTTGGCCAGCCGGTAGACCGATTCGTTGACGAAGTCGCCCTGAACCGACACCACCTCGCCGGTCGGGGTGTAGGTGATGGACTGTTTCGGCATGTCCTCATCGCGGACCACGCCTTCATCCCCAAACAGCTCGACCTTGTACTCCGATTGGGTGGACTCGACGGTGAAGTTGCCCTCCGGAGAGACGGCCGAAACCTTCTCAACGAGCTTGGACGTGTAGACCGCGGTGTCGCCGAAGATCGCGAACTCCATCCGCATGTTGAAGATCTGGGTGTCTCCGACCTTGGGGGTCCGCTTCAGCGTCGTGCCCTGCGCAACCGCGAGCAACGTCACCGCCACGAGACCGATCGCCAGCCAACTTCGAGTCTTCATGTGCTGAGTTTACTGGGTTGCGCACGTCGTATCGAATGTGAAACCGATCTTTATCGCGAGTTTGCTGGTGCTGGCGTTCTTTGCCGTGCTGTTTCTGCAATCGGGGCTGGACAAGGTGAGCGACCGGCAGGGCAACTTGGAGTGGCTGAAGGAGCACTTTGCGAACTCGCCGCTGGCGGGCATGGTGCCGCTGATGTTGACGGTGGTGACGATGGTGGAACTCGCGGCGGGCGCAACGTGCGCGGTCGGGGCGGTGATGTTGGCGTTCGGGCAGGATTCGAACGTGGCGATGGTCGGCCTGGGCCTCAGCGGCCTGTCGCTGCTCATGTTGTTCTTTGGGCAGCGAGTGGCGAAAGACTACGCGGGAGCGGCCACGCTGGCGACGTACTTCGGGGTGATGCTGCTGGGGCTGATTCTGGTGCAGTGAGGTTGACGTGTTGGTGTGTTGGTGTGTTGGTGTGTTGGTGTGTTGGTGTGTTGGTGTGTTGGCTTGTTGGTGTGTTGGCTTGTTGGTGTGTTGGCAGGATCAGCCAGTTGGTTTTTTGCCGTCGAGCCGACTTTATGAGCCCGAACAGGCCAACAATCTAACAGGCCAACACATCAACAAGCCACCTTCACCACGCCCGGCCGTATTGCCTCGGTGGCTCGATTTCGGCCCCAAGTTCGCGAGCGGCGCGACGGGCCCAGTAGGGATCGCGGAGATATTCGCGAGCCAGCAACACCATATCCGCCTGTCCGCTCGCGATGATCGCTTCTGCTTGAGCCGGTTCGGTGATCATCCCCACCGCCGCCGAAGGCATGCCGGCCTCCCTGCGAACTCGCTCCGCGAACTGAACCTGATATCCGGGGCCAAATGGAATCTCGGCATCCGCCGTCGCTCCGCCGGATGAGCAGTCAACGAGGTCAACTCCGTGCTCCTTGATGATTCGAGCGAGTTCGACGGTCTCGTCAGCCGTCCAACCACCCTCGACCCAATCGGTTGCTGATACGCGGAGCATGAGCGGCAACCGCTCGGGCCACACCGTGCGGATCGCGTCGGCGATTTCCACCACGAAACGAATCCGGTTCTCGAACGATCCGCCGTAGGCGTCGGTCCGGTGATTCGAAATCGGCGATAGGAACTGGTGCACGAGGTAGCCATGAGCGCCGTGAATTTCAACGACACGGAACCCGGCGGCGAGGGCACGAGCCGCCGCATCGCGGAACTTGAGCACCAAGTCGGCAATGTTGGCGAGCGTGAGTTCCCGGGGCAAGGGCGAGCTCTCCGAGAAACGGACGGCACTCGGCGCGACCCGGTCCCAAGGCTCATCTTCGGGTAGCGGCCCGGTTGCACCGAACGGGATGTTATAGCCCGACTTTCGCCCGGCGTGGGCGATCTGAAGAGCGGGAATGGACCCTTGCGCCTCGATGAAGTTGGCGATCGGGCGCCAGGCGTCAATCTGCCCATCTTCCCAGAGACCACAGCAACCCGGCGTGATTCGCGCCTCGGGCACAACTCCGGTCATCTCCGCCATCACCATGCCCGCTCCACCAACGGCGCGACTGCCCAAGTGCACCAAATGCCAGGAACTTGGATAGCCTTCTGTCGCCGAATACATGCACATCGGCGACACGCCGATTCGGTTGCGGAACGTGACGTCCCGCAACTTCAGGGGTTCGAAGAGCGCACTCACCCTTACTTGGCCGGCACCAACCGGATGATGTGATTCGGGCTGTTCAGCGCCACGTAGATCGTGCCGTTCTTGTGGACAGCCACCTCGCGGATGCGTCCCAAGTTGTGCAGAATCTCCTCGCGCTCGACCAGCTTGCCATCTTTGACGCGGATACGGTCAAGATTCTGACCCGCCAAGCCACCTGCCAAGAGGTCGCCGTTCCAGTTCGGGAATGCCGCCCCACGGGCAAGATCAAGACCGCACGCACCGATCGACGGCAACCAGCGGAACACGGGCTGGACAACCTTCATATCGTCCTTCGGCCAGGGTGTGCGGAATGGGGCGTCGTTATAGTTGATTGACCACGCCACCACCGGCCAGCCGTAGTTGGAGCCCTTGGTAACCAGGTTGAGTTCATCGCCGCCGCGGGGGCCGTGCTCCGTGGTCCACAGCTTGCCCTCGAGGTCGAACACCAGTCCCTGCTGGTTACGATGTCCGTAGGTCCAAACTGCCGGATCGGCGTCGGCCGTTCCGACGAAGGGGTTGTCCTTCGGAACGCTACCATCGGCGTTCAGGCGCATGATCTTGCCGAAAGGTGTCGCAAGACTCTGCGCGCCCATGTTTGAACCGCGCTCGCCGATGGCGAAGAACAGATAGCCGGCTTTATCGAACACGATGCGGCTACCGAAATGGACACCCGCCCCGGTGTAATACTCCGGCTTGGCTTCATAGATCGTCTCTTGATGAGACCAAGTCGGCGGCTGCGACCGTGACACGAGCTTGCCGCGCACGATCTTGGTGAGTCCACCGCGACCTTCTTTCGCGGGCTCGGTGTAGGCAAGGTAGATCCACCCGTTCTTGTCGTATTCGGGGTGAACGGTGACTTCCATGAGTCCGCCCTGACCCATCTCAAGGCTCTTCGGAATGCCCTCAATGTCGCCGATCAGCTTGTGATTGGCATCATAAAGCTTGAGAACGCCATTGCGGTTGGTGACCAACATTCGGCCGTCGGGCAGCCAGTCGATGCCCCACGGCGTGCTCAGGCCCTCGGTGATCACCGTCTCAACATTGAAGTCGTGGCGCTTGGATTTGTACACCCCTTCCACCGGAACCGGTGAGCCGTTCTTTGCTCGCAGAGCGCGAGCTTGGAGTTCTCGCACCTTGACCACGAGACCCCAAATCTCCTCGTCGGACATGGTTTCACCGTAAGCCGTCATGCCCGTGTCGGGAACGCCGTTCTTGATGGAGTCGAAGAACTTGCGGTCATGCTTCTGATCGAAGAGGTCCTCGGTGTTGAGCGTTTGCGTTCCCGCTCCGCCTCCCGATCCATCTTGACCGTGGCAGTTGGCACAGTTCTCGTTATAGAGCTTGGTCAGATTGACGGCCTGGGTGCGTTGCACCTTGGGCTCAAATTCGGGCTGCCCGGCTTCGGGCTTGGTCGCGCTAACGCAGGCAACGCCGAGACCGCCTGTCGCCAAGGCGAGGAGAAGATACGAAGACTTGATCACATTCGAATACTACTCGGCGAGCGACTCGGAATACTCCCGATAACGGTCGAAGAGACGGTGCGCCGCCGGATAACAACTGTGGGGCGACATGAAGTGGGCGAACTCGAAGGTGATGATCTTCTCGGCGGTCTGGGCGGCGGTTTCGAGCTTAAAGCGCAACTTCCGCCAATCGGTGGGCGGGAACTTGATCGGCATATCACGATCGAAGGATTCGACGTTCGCCCAGATCGTCAGCCCGTACCGATCGCCCAACTCGCGAATCCTCTTTTGGAAGCGCGGCAGTTCCTCGTAGTGGACTTGCCCATCTTGGAAGGCGACGATGTCGTAGGCACCTTCCGTGGCTTCGAAGATTCGATTCCAGTGGTCGAACGACTCGTCAAGCGTGAGCGAGTGCTCGCCCGGTTGCTTCGCTCCTTGGGGATAGGGCGAGATCAGGATCGGGATGTCTTTGAGCTGGCGGCAGTGGCGACCAATGCCGTTGAAGAGCTCGATGATGTGGCCGTGGTTCTTGCCGGTCTCGTGGGTGAGATACCAGCCCGCGAAGCTGGGATGGTGCCCGTACCGCTCGACGACCTCGTCGAGGAAAGCCTGGTTGATCTCGACCTCGCGCCACCAGGTTCGCTTCTGCCAGTAGTGGCCGGAGTCGTAGGTGCCGAAGAACACCCGCAGCCCAATCTCATCGGCGAGCGAGAAGAACAGCTCAGCGAGGTCATCGTAGACCGGGAGCAGATCGGGCAGGGTTTTAGCGGCAAAGATGCACCGATTGCGGTAGCCCGCACGGATGATGATCACGGTGTCGATGCCAATCTGGCGATAGAGCTCGAACTCGCGCCGCCACTCGGCCTCGCCCCAGTTCTGGCTCGGGATGTCGTGAGTGATCTCATCGAGGAACGTTCCGGTAACCAGCGGGCGGCACGGCATGGGCGATACGTTACCCGCGAGCGTCATCTCAGGCAAATTGCCCGCACGCCAAACCCGTAGAATCACAGCGGTGAAACTCAGAATCGGATTGCCCAAGGGAAGCCTGCAAGAGGCCACGTTCGCCCTCTTTGAGAAGGCGGGCTTCAAGTTCAAAACCACGTCGCGGTCGTACGAGCCGGTGGTCAACGACCCCGAGCTTGAGCCCGTGTTGCTGCGCCCGCAGGAGATTCCGCAGTTCGTGGCGGATGGCGTGCTGGATGCCGGGCTGACGGGGCATGACTGGGTGCAGGACTGCGGCGTCGACATCCACGAGGTGTGCGAACTGCGCTATTCTAAGCTGACGAACAACCCGATTCGGATCGTGCTCGCCGTGCATCAAGACTCGCCAGTTCAGAGCGTGAGCGATCTGGCCGGAATGCGCGTGGCGACGGAGTATGTGCGCCTCACCAACCGGTATCTCACTCAGCAGGGCGTTACCGCCGATGTCGAGTTCAGTTGGGGCGCGTGCGAAGTGAAGGTCCCGGGGCTGGTGGATGCCATTGTGGTGAACACGGAGACGGGCTCTTCTTTGCGGGCGCATAACCTGAGGATCGTGGACACGTTGCTGACATCAACGACGCGACTGATCGCGAATCATGACGCGATGCGGGATGAATGGAAGCGCGCGAAGCTGGAGGCGATGGAGATTTTGCTCATTGGCGCGATGAACGCCTCGCGGCTGGTGGGCCTCAAAATGAACCTGCCGCGCGATCGGCAAGCCGAGATTCTTGGGCTCTTGCCTTCTCTTAAGAATCCGACACTATCCCCGCTTACTGATGAGGCCTGGATCGCCGCCGAGGTCATTCTGGACGAGGTGCAAGTACGGGACCTGATTCCGTTGCTGAAGCGCGCAGGAGCGACGGGATTGGTCGAGTATCCGCTGAATAAGGTTGTGTATTAGGGGATTGGTTCGGGTTGGCTCGGGTTGGCTCGGGTTGGCGCGGGTTTGCTCAACTTTGTAAGAGGTAGACGCGGGTATCGAGTCCAGAGCCTGCGAGTGACGAGGCCCCGCGCGTGGACCGATTTGGGATGAACCGGCCGAACCGACTACCCGCCAAGCGATGCCCAGCGCTTCGCACGCTCCAGAGCCCGCTGACGCAAGCCCGCATCCACACTCTCGTACGGCACCATCTTCAGCCCCTCGGCCGGCACTGACTCCTTGATCTGAGCTGTGAATGTCAGTCGGTCTCCAACTCGAAGTGTGAAGTTAATGGTCTCGGGGCGCACTTCAGCACATTCCGCGAAGGAAGCGGTAATACGATCTGATCCTGGGTTCTTGCGCATTTGCCGCTCCAAGTTGCTCGCGAGTCCATCTTCGTCGAGCAAGAAGTAGCGAGCGGACGGGGCTTGCATGATTAACGAAATCGGGTGGGTCACTTCAATTTGGAGTTCAGCTTCGGCAGGTAAGCCAGTCCCAAATCGAAACGTCAGTTCATCCCAGGCATCGCCGAATTGCCAACCCGGTGGGCGTTTCCCTGCCCAAAAGCGATAGCCCCCACCGAACAGTAACCGTTCTGTAGCTTCCGCGAGTGCCCTCGATCTGAGGACAGGTATCCGAATTGAGCCGGCCGCGCGAGCCGCGGCCCTCTGCTCCGAAGTTAGTCCATGCCACAACACGAGTCCTTCGTGCGACGACCGCAGAGCTGAGACACCTGCCGAATCGTTGTGGCGCGTCACGACGTCCGCAAGTGCCTTGTCGAAGAACGTGACGGCAACCGCCGCCGACTCTTCAAGTGAGATCCGAGCCAGTCGCTCAGGAGTCCACTTCTCCGGCGTCCGATACCAACTGATCGGCGCACTTAATGCGACTCCGGATTCGTCGTAGTGCGACACCCAGACCCCGTTCTTCTCGGTGAGGGTTAGGCCGTACATATCATCCAGTCCGCGCCACACCTTAGTGACTTGAACACGACCCGAGATCAGAGCGGCAAACGGGCCCATGACCGTCGAGTCCTTCGCGAGAAACACGAACTGCTCACCTTTACCGAACCGCGCATTCAGCAGTTCTGTGTACATGAGCGGGACGGGATCGTCCATTAATGTGAACTCAACGTGAGTCGGCGGCAAAGTCAAGCTCCGCAGTCTCGCCGACATCCACTCGCGCACCTTCGGGCTCAGCGGAACGCCAGGATTGGGATCGCCGTGCATGAAGGACAGCGGGTCAAACCCGTGGTGGTCATAGCTACCGGACTTCGTGAACGATAGACCGTAGATCCCTCGATGGGCGGCTATCCAGGTCAACTCGTCGAACTTGCCGATGAGCGGAAGTTGGAGCTGAGTCGGCGAGTTTGAGAGCACGACGCGCTGCCCAGGGGGCAGGGTCGTAAAGTCGAACGTCTGAGCTGCCAGCAGCGAAGCTATCTCGGGAAATCGGTCCGTCCGCAACTTGCCCGGTTTCCCCGACTTAGGCCGGCGGAGGCGGAGCTCGTCCTGCTCGACCTCAAGCACGTAACCGACACCCGATGCGAGGAGCCTCAGTTGCGTAAGGGGTGTCTGAGTCGTCCGCCGAATCACAACCTCGTCGGCGATGCTCGCTTCGACTTGAACACTCGCTGCCCGGCCGAGATCCCCAAGCGTGAGGACCTCGACCTGTGCGGCGGTCACCGCCAGAGCAGCGAGCAGAGTCAACATATCAAGGCAGACGCCACGGGCCGCGGTAGGGTCGCGCGTACGCCATCGTGTCTCGTCCCGCGTTCCCCGCGAGGTCCATGCGCCGGTTGTCCCAGCGCACCGTCTGGCCGCTGAAGAGCGCGCAATTCACCAAGTGGCACACGATCGTCGTTTGCGCTACCGACGAGATGTCCGCGCGCGGCATCTTGCGCGTCTTCACGCAGTCGAGCCAGTTGCGCCAGTGATCCGACTCCACCGGGTCGGCCTGCTCCTTCGGAATCTCCTTGCCGTCGGCGTCGAGAATGATCCAACCGCCGCGCCAGACTCGAAGCGTTCGGCCATCCGCACTCACGAACTCGGTTCCGTGGCCCGGTTTGCCGGGATGATCGCGAAGCACCGACCACGTCATCACGAAGTCTGGATCAGAGAATCGCATGATCGCCTCGGTGGTGTCCGGGGCGTCGCGGTCATCATCTTGGACCGCCCACTGGCCGCCATAGGCGCTGATATCGGTCGGCATCACGAGGTTCTGGCTCTGCGACATGCCGAGGAGCGCGATATCCATCATGTGGACGCCCCAGTCGGTGGTCAGGCCGCCGCCGGTGTTCAGCACCCAGCGCCAGTTCCAGTGAACCTTGTTATCCTGATACGGCACCATCTCGGCGGGGCCAATCCACATGTCGTAATCGAGACTGCTGGGCACCGGGCTGGGTTGCTTCTTACCGATGCGAGTGCCATCGGCGATCCAGGCGCGACAGTGCGTGATCTTGCCCAGCTTGCCCGCGCGGATGTAGGCGATCGCATCGGTGAACTCGCGGGTGCTACGCTGCCAGGTGCCGACCTGAACAATCCGCTTGTGGCGCTTCGCACTTTCGGCCATCTTCACCGACTCGACGAGATTGTGCGAGAGAGGCTTCTCGCAGAAACTGTCTTTTCCCGCATCACAGGCGTCGATCAGGTTCAGCGCGTGCCAGTGATCGGGCGTTCCGATGATCACAGCGTCGATGTCCTTGCGCTCCAGCATCTTGCGATAGTCGCGGTAGACCTCGGGCTTGCGGCTGTATTTGTCAGTAACCGTCTTGTAGTCACCGGGAATACGGCGGGTATCGACATCGCAAAGGGCGGCGATTTCAACTTCGGGGTGGCCCATGAGGCTGCGCATGTTCGAGGCACCCATTCCGCCGCAGCCGATGAGACCGATGACGATCTTCTCATTCGCGCCGACGGTGCGGGTCGGGTTGGCCATCACACTCGGGATCGCGGCCGAAGCCGAAACCGCTCCCATCGTTCGAAGAACGTCACGCCGTGTCCAATGCTCTGGAAACTTCATGGCGCATTATAGTCACGTTGCGGCCTGAATCGTGCAAGATGAAGAGCGATGGCGCGAATCGTGTGCTGGCTGAGCCTAGATATCCCGGTCGTTGTGCGTCGATCGCGGATCGATGCCCCCACGGCCGCAAAGAGCGTGGCGCACCTCGCCGACCGAGTCGATCGCGGCTTCATTGCCGCGGGCGGCACCCCCGCTCAACACCTGCAGCTCGAGTCCTCCGCGCTCGGGCTCTTCATGTCAACGCGACAAGCACTGGTAGCGGCGGTCGATCTTCAAAGGATGCTCGTTAGCGAAGGGTGGCCAGCACGCATAGTGCTCTTTCTTTCTGAGCAAGAAGACCCCGAGTACATCGATGGCGACGTTCTCCAACGCGCCGAGATGTTACGGGCGCAGGTTCCCGAGGGCGCGATCTTCGCCGAGTCGGCGACCGCGATGCTTATGGGTGAGCTCACCCCTGACGACGGGGCGTGGACGCTCATCGGCCCTAGCGAGACAACGTACGACACCCTGATGCTCCTGGACCACCCATCGCTGCCGAAGCCGCCCACCGAACTTCTGGACAGGCGCAGCGCCAACAATCTTCCGCGGCGGCTGACGGCGCTGATCGGCCGTGATGAGGACGTCGCCGGAGTCACCGAACGATTCTATTTGTCGCGCCTGGTGACCGTGACCGGCCCCGGCGGAATCGGCAAGTCGAGGGTCACCGTGCAGGCCGCCTATGATCTCCTGGAGCGGCAGCCCGACGGCGTGTGGTGGCTGGATTGCACGGCGGCCGCATCGGTCGACACCCTCGCAGAGTCACTCCTCTCGATCCTTCCCAACCGGCGCGAGGGTGAAGACTCGCCTCGGCAACGGCTCAAGCAGACGCTTCGCGAACGCGAGTTGCTCATCGTGCTTGACAACGCCGAAGAGTCGCTCGAATCTGTGGGAGGCTTGATTGAGGAAGTCACCGAGACGTGCCCGAACGTAGCGTTCTTAGTGAGTTCGCGCAAGCCTCTCCGGGTGGTGGGCGAAAGTGTCTATCGCCTTGGCAGCCTGGCGACCGATGGGCCCGACGCGCCAGCGACGCAGTTGTTCCTCAACCGGATTCGCTTGAACAAGCCGGACTTCGAGCCGTCGGCCGCCCAGGCGAAGCTCATTCGTTCGGTGTGCCGTGCGCTTGACGGTTTTCCGCTGGCGATTGAGATCGCGGCCTCCTTGCATCCCGAGGTATCCCTTTCGCAGATTGAGCGCCGAGTCACCCAGGATATTCTTGAGCTGAAGCTCAAGCGAAAGGGGGCATCGGCGACGCTTGACGCCGTCGTCGGTTGGGGCTATGACTCCCTTCGGGTGGGCGACCGAGCGGTGTTGCGCGCTCTGTCCGTATTCCCCGACGAGTTCACCGATGCCATGGCGGCAGCGATCATCGACACCAAGGACATGGCGCATGCGCTACGCCGACTGGTGGACGCATCACTTCTCGAAGCTACGGAATCGGGCTATCGGTGGCTGAATCCGATTCGTGCGGTTGCACTTCGGGCGCTCAAGGCGGCGGGCGAGGAAAGCCCGGTTCGACAGCGGATCTGTACGTTTCTCGTGCGGGAGTTGGAGAGTCTCTACGATGAACCGCGTCTTTTCGCCGAGTGGATTGCAACCTGCGATCAGCTTCACAGTGCGGCACTGGATGCAGTGGCTTGGCTCTTGCGAGGACCGATTCGCGACGACACCGCCTTCCGAGTCGTTTACGGGCTCTACGACTACTGGTACAGCCAGGGGCGTTTCGCCGAGGGCGAATCGATAGCACGGCGGGTGCTCGCAAAATCCCAATCGCGACCGATCATGGAGCGTGTCCGCTTGTTCAGCGCATCGGGCTTGCTCCGAATGCAGCAAGGTGCCCACCGCGATGCCGCCCTCGACCTCCGGAACGCCCTCGATCTTGCCCGCGAAGTCGGCGATCTCGTTGCGGAATCCAAGACGCTTTGCAACTACGCGTTGGCCCTCTGCCGAATCCCTCGGCTTGACGAAGCCCTCGTCGCCGCGAACGAAGCCACCCGGTTGTGGCCTGACCACGGCAATGCGCACGTCCACGCCACAAACCTCGTCAACCTCGCTAACATCCATTTGTGCCGACGAGAGTTCAGCGAAGCTCTCGTTCAGATTGCCAAGCTACGCGAACTCGGTGTACCTAACTCTCTCGAACACAACTGCGACCTAACCGAGGCGTCGCTGTGGTCTCAGTTGGGACGTGCGGAAGAGGCCCAACCCGTCCTTGAGCGGCTCTTGCTGCTCTACATTGGGAGACGAGACACGCGACTCACGCTGACGACGCTGATCCTTCTCGTGACGGTGCTCACGCAACAGGGCCTTTACCGTCAAGCCGCAACGGTGTCTGGGCTCGTCGACCAACTTCAACAGCAATTCACGCTCTGGGTCGCGCCTTGCTCGATCGAACGGTATCAGGAAGCGATGGACCGCTGCCGCGCCAAGTTAGGGGAGGACTTCGAGTCGGAAGTCGCCGTTGGGCGCGACGTGACGATCGAGGAGTTTGGCGACTTCTTGAACCGCCGAGGAGCACCGTCGCTGGAGTCCACCGAAGATGAGCGGTAGACTCTCCTCTCGATGCCCGAACTGACGTTAGAGCTGGGTTGTGAGGAACTGCCGGCGTCCTTTATCGCCAAAGCCCTTGACGACTGGATGGCGGCCCTTGATGCTGCGCTGACCGATGCGCACCTCTCGCCGTCCGGGGCGCGAGGTTTGGCAACGCCGCGACGACTCATCGTTGGCATTTCTATCGCCGAGCGTCAGCCAGATGAAATCAAGACCATCCGCGGTCCGGCGGCCAAGGCGGCTTATGGCGAGGACGGCTCTCCCTCTAAGGCGCTCGAAGGGTTCTGCCGCGGGCAGGGCGTCGATCCCGCCGATGCGTTTATCGAAGGCGACTACGTTTGGATTCGTAAGGACGTGGTGGGTCGGCCCGCCCTCGAGGTCGTGGCTGAGCTTGTTCCGGAAACGATTCGGGGGCTGACCTTCGCCAAGACCATGCGATGGGCGCATCACCGTACGCGGTTCGCCCGCCCGGTCCGCTGGGTGGTGGCGCTGGTGGGGGGTGAGGTTGCTCGTTTCACGCTCGACGCCGTTGAGAGCGGCAATACGTCGCGAGGGCATCGCTTCAACCGTCCGGAGCCGTTTACCGTGACCTCATTCGATCAGTTGGTCGATGAGCTTCGGTCGCGCGAAGTCGAACCCGATCCGACGGTTCGCATTGGGCGGATCAGCGAGCAGGCGGAGGCGGTCAGTGAGGGGCGGGCTCGACTTTCCGACGACCTGATCATTGAGAATGCGTATCTCACGGAGTGGCCGCAGGCGGTGCTGGGAGAGTTCGATGCGCGGTTCTTACGACTGCCCGAGCCGGTACTCGTCACCGTCATGGCGAAGCACGAGCGGTTTTTTCCGGTCGGTGGTACGGAACTGACGAATCAGTTCGTTTCGATTCGAAACGGCGGCGACGCGCAGACCGTTGCCAAGGGCAATGCGTGGGTATTGAACTGCCGATTTGCCGACGCCGAGTTCTTCTATGAAGAGGATCTCAAGTACGACCTCGATGTTTTCTTGAAGCGCACCGAAGGGATTGTGTTTCAGGCCAAGCTGGGCACCGTGCGCGAGCGTGCGGACCGGCTGGCCAAGCTCGCTCGGATGCTGGCAGTAGGGAGTGACGCCACGGAGGTTGCGCACTCCGAGGAAGCGGGGCTGTATGCGAAGGCGGATCTCAGTAGCGGGCTGGTGAGTGAACTCGACGAGCTACAGGGCGTCGTTGGTGGGCTGTATGCGGCTCGCGAGGGTCGGCACGCCCACGTTTGCCACGCGATCGCCACGCACTACGACGCTGACTTGAATCCCTCTCCCGCAACCGCCGCGGCTCGCATCGGGTTGAGGCTGACGCTTGCGGACCAGTTGGACAAGTTGGCGGGATATCTGGGACTCGGCATCGTGCCGAGTGGGTCCAGCGACCCTTACGGGTTGCGGCGCGCAGCGGGCATCGTTCTTGAGATCGGGCTGCGCTGGCCGGAGGCGGACCTACGACTCGATGACTGGCTCCGCCATGCGCTGGAGGCGTATTCGATTCCGCTGGATGACGAGACCGCGCTGCGAAACGCCGAAGACGTGTTCCGCCAGCGGTACGCGACGCTGTTTGACGACATCCCCGCCGACTGGCTGGAGGCGATCTTTGCGGCCGACGCCCGGCTTGTGTTTTCACCGCACTTGGTTGCGGCACGGATTGCGTCGTTGCGCCCACTGGCAACGGATGTGCCGTTCCTGCAGGCGGCGATTCGCCCGCTGAACATCACGAGTGCGGCGGAAAGGAAGGGAATCGCGCCGGTTGAGCTTCAAGTGCGTGATTTGGATTCAGCCGAGGGCGAGGCGTTGCTGGCAGCCGTCGAATCTGGGGCGGATTTGACCGCGTTGGTCGCACCGATCAATGCGTTCTTCGATGCGACGATGGTGATGGTGGACGACGAGCGGGTGCGCGACGCCCGGCTGGCGCTCCTTCGCCGCGTGGGAGACCGGCTCCGCGAAGTGGCCGACTTCTCGAAGATTGTTATCGCGGGATAGTCCACCCGCAAAACCTCTCATATCACCCGATTTTCGGGTATAAGTCTGATATGAGTGTCGCAACCGGACTGTTCGGAACAGCACTCCGAACCGAGATTCTTCTTGCAATCGCGTTGCTTGGTGAGACCCACGCTTCGCAACTCTCGAGGATCCTAGGGCGCAGCCTCAGCCGGGTTCAGGCGGCGGTGGCGAGTCTTGAACTTGCCGGGGTTGTCGTGGGCTTGGAGATTGGACGAGCCCGCAGGCTCCGAGTCAATCCGCGCTATCCGGCACAGGCGGAACTGCTGGCCCTACTTCAGCGCCTGGGCCAGCTTGACGTTGGACTGCAGAATCGCCTCGCGACCGAGCGGCGCCGGCCCGGACCTCGGAGAAAGCGTGAAGATCACTCAAGCAACGACGCTGCGTGAGCTAGCCTTTATTTCGTGTGCACGGCACTTGACCATGCCGGCGACATCGCGGTCCTGTCGGGCGGTGGCGCGGCGACGGTCTATGCGCCCGAGGCGTATCAGTCTCACGACTTAGACTTCATCTTCGTCATGTGGTCGGCTGGCGGCCGGATCAAGTCTGACGCCCTCAGAGAACTTGGCTTCGCTGGAAGGCTCGGTAGCTACACCCACCCCCTGCTCGCGGTCGGGGACGACTTGATCTCAAGTTGGGACACCCTTCGCGAACGTGACCGTGTGTTACACATCCTGTCCCCAACAGATTGTGTGCGCGACCGATTGGCCTGGTTCTTCTATGGCCGTGATCATAGTGCCCTTGACCAAGCGGTTGCAGTTGCCCGGCAACGTGAAGTAGACCTGGCCGTTATCAAGGCATGGGCCGAACGAGAGGGCCAGAGTGTCGCGCTCTCCCAGTTCTTGGATCGCCTCGTCTAGGCTGTCTGCAACACATTGGGGCCCAAGCGCGGCCAGGCGCTTCGCGCAACATCTCAGCCCCGGCCTTCATGGGTTCCTCTCTAGTACAATCTAACCTCGGCCCGAACTCCATGGACCAGTCCCGCATTCGAAACTTCTGCATCATCGCCCACATCGATCACGGCAAGTCCACCCTCGCGGACCGCCTCATCGAACGGTGCGGCGCGATTCGTGGCACTGCCCAAGAGCAGATGCTCGACTCCATGGACATCGAGCGCGAGCGCGGCATCACGATCAAAATGGCCGCCGTCCGCCTCCTCTACACGGCAAAGGACGGCGAAACCTACCAGCTCAACCTGATTGACACACCCGGCCACGTCGACTTCACCTACGAAGTTTCGCGCGCCCTCGCCGCTTGCGAAGGCGCCCTGCTCGTGGTCGACGCGAGCCAAGGCGTCGAAGCCCAGACGATCGCTAACGCCAGCATGGCGATGAATCAGAACCTGGAGATCGTCCCCGTCATCAACAAGATCGACCTGCCCCACGCCGATGTCGAGCGGGCCAAAGAGGAGATTGAGAGCGCGGTTGCCATCGACGCGAGCGACGCGATTCCCTGCTCGGCCAAGTCCGGCATCGGCATCGACGACATTCTCGAGGCCGTCGTCGCGCGGATTCCGTCGCCTAAGGGCGACCCCGAGGCTCCGCTCCGGGCTCTGATTTACGATAGCCACTTCGACCCGTATCAGGGCGCGGTGGCCTACGTACGAGTCAAGCACGGCCGCGTGAAGAAGGGCGACCGAATCCGCATGATGAGCACGGGGAACGAGTTCGATCTCGACTCGACCGGCCACTTCGGCCCCGGCCTGACCGTCAATGACGGACTCGACTGTGGCGAAGTCGGCTTTATCACCGCCGCCATGAAGTCGATCGGCGATGCGCGCGTCGGCGACACCATCACTTACGCCGACCGCCCCGCGACCGAAGCGCTTCCGGGCTACCGCGAGGCGCTCAGCATGGTCTTCTGTGGCCTGTACCCGAGCGACGGCGATCAATACGAAGACCTGCGCGACGCGATCGAGAAGCTGAAACTCAACGATGCCTCGCTCCAGTTTGAGCCGGAGACCTCGGCCGCGTTGGGGTTTGGATTCCGATGCGGGTTCTTGGGGCTGCTGCACATGGAGATCGCCCGCGAGCGCTTGGAGCGCGAGTTTGGCCTTGACCTGATTCTTACCGCGCCCAGCGTGGACTACAAGGTCACGCGCACGAACGGGGTCGAGTTGCACATCGCCAACCCATCCTCGTTCCCGTCGCCGCACGAGATTGCCAAGATCGAGGAGCCGACCGTGAATGCGACCATCATGGTGCCCTCGGAATACGTCGGCGCGGTCATGACGCTCTGCCAAGAAAGGCGTGGAACCTACCTCAAGACCGAGTATCCCACACCCCAACGCGTGATCCTCTACTACTTGCTACCGCTCGGCGAAATCCTGCTTGACTTCTTTGACAAGCTCAAATCGTCGACCCGCGGATATGCCTCGCTTGATTACGACATCAGCGACTACCAGCAGTCTGACCTCGTCAAGGTGGACATCATGCTCAACGGCGACCCGGTCGATGCGCTCTGCTTCATCGTGCACCGTCAGTTCGCCTATCAACGCGGTCGCGCGATGGTGGAGCAGCTTCGCAAAGTCGTCCCTCGCCAACAATACGAAGTGCGCGTGCAGGCGGCGATCGGCGCCAAGGTCATCGCGGCCGACACGATCAAACCCTTCCGCAAGAACGTCATCGCCAAGTGCTACGGCGGCGACGTTTCTCGAAAGCGCAAACTCCTTGAGAAGCAGAAGGAAGGCAAGAAGCGGATGAAGCAAATCGGCACCATCGAGGTTCCGCAGGAAGCGTTCCTCAGCGTCCTCAAAGTGGCGGAGTAGACCGTGCGGTTTCTCATCAGTCGCCTCTCCGCACTGGGCGATGTGGTGTGTTCCCTGCCCGCGGCGGGGTGCCTCCGCGAGGCGTTTCCCGAGTGCCACATCACATGGGTGGTTGACCCGCGCTTTGCCGGCATTGTTGAGTGCTGTGCCGCGGTGGATGAAGTCGTGCGGGCGAAACCCGGATTCAGGGCTTCGAGTTGGCCGACATTTGATGAGCCCTTCGATGCGGCTTTGGATCTGCAAGGCTTGACCAAGAGCGGTCTGGTGCTCGGCCGGGCGAAGGCACCCCTCAAACTAGCGTATCACTGGCAACGCGAGTTTTCGCGGTTCTTTGCGGGACCGGTCCTTCCCGATCCGACAAGTGTCCATATCGTGGACCAGTACGTGGATGTTGCGCGTGCCGTGGTAGTGGCGCTTGACTCCCCCTCTCCGCGAAGTGAATCGTCTTCATGGGCAGGGGGCAGCTTCGGCCTTGAGCCCAAGCCAGAAGACTTGGCGTCCGTTAAGAGCATCCTCGCGGAGCGTCGTATAGGTCGGTTTGTTGCGATGAACGCAGGAGCGGGGTGGGCCACCAAGCGCTGGCCTGCGGCGCATTTTGCCGAGGTGGCGGATGCGCTGGCCGAGCAAGGCATTGCCAGTGTGTTCTTGGGTGGCAAAGCCCAAGCCGACCATGATGCGTTCGATGAGGTGGCCTCTTTCGCGAAGCATTCGCCGGTGTCATTGGTCGGAGCAACGTCAGTGCGGGAATTGGTGGCGTTGCTTTCGCTCGCCGAAGCGCACGTGGGGGGCGATACGGGAAGCACTCACCTGACGGCGGCGCTGGGTAAACCCGCGATCGGGTTGTATTCGATCACGAAGCCTGAGCGCTCGTGCCCGTACGGCCAGAGAGCGAACACACTCTACGATCCGGCGGGGTTGGCGTGCATCCCGGCAGAAGAGGTTGTTGGTTTGCTTAACGCACACCTCAGGCACGATGCATCCTGAGGCTACAAATGCGATCTCGCGGCTTGGGAGTTTCCTCAGGCACGATGCATCCTGAGGCTACAAATGCGATCTCGCGGCTTCGGGAGTTTCCTCAGGCACGATGCATCCTGAGGCTACAAAGGCGGTCGCGGCGTGCGAATGATGATGCGTGCGGGTCCCGGCAGTACGCGACCGATACACGGGGCATCAATCGCCTCCGTTGAGAACAACGCTAGGCCACCGCTGGTCTGGGGGTCGAACACCACGTGCCGCATCCACGGCTCCAAACCCTCCGCCTCAAATGCATCGCCCACGAATCGCTCGTTCTTCACCGCGCCACCGGTGGTGAAATCCTCCGCGATCATGCGCGGCACGCCCGGCAAGATCGGCAGCACGTCTGCCGAAATCTCGATGGTCACGCCGCTCGCTCGCGCAATGTTGAATAGATGCCCCACGAGCCCGAAGCCGGTGATGTCGGTCGCGCATCGAACGCCCGCGGCAAGCCCAAGATCGCGGCCATGCGCATTGAGGGTAGACATGGCATCAATCGCGGCTTGCAGTTCCTCCGCCGAGGCGCCATCATTCTTCGCCGCTGTCGTCACGATGCCGGTGCCCAGTGGCTTGGTAAGGTAGATCGAATCTCCAACCTGCGCCTCGGTGTTTGCGAACATCTGCGCGGGGTCCACGATCCCGGTCACGCTCATGCCGAACTTCGGCTCGTTGTCCTCCACGCTGTGCCCGCCCAAGACCACCGCGCCCGACTCCACCGTCTTGTCGTGCATTCCCTGCAGCACGGAGGCCCACACCTCGGGCGGCGCGGCAAGCGGATTGAAGCACGCCACGTTGAGCACGGTCAGCGGCTGGCCGCCCATCGCGTAGACGTCGCTCAGCGCGTTCGCCGCTGCGATCTGGCCGTAGGCATAGGGTTCATCCACCACCGGCGTGAAGAAGTCAATCGTCTGCACGAGGGCTCGACCATCGGGCAGGCGAAACACCCCCGCGTCGTCTTTGTGTTCAAAGCCGACGAGCAGGTCCGGGTGGGTGGATTTTGGCAAGTGTCGGAGAACCTCCGACAGCTGGGCGGGGCCCAGTTTGCTCGCTCAACCCGCGCAGGAAACGAGGTGCGTCAATCGCATCGCTTTGCAGTGTATCTCGGTAACGAATTCGTGTAGCATCGGCAGTAGAGGTTCTAAGATGCCCAGCTACACTCTTCGCGTCAATGGCAAGTCGCATTCGGTTGAAGCCGAAGCCGACATGCCCCTGCTTTGGGTGCTCCGTGACTTGCTCGGTCTCACCGGCACCAAGTATGGGTGCGGGATCGGCTCCTGCGGATCGTGCACCGTCCACCTTGGCTCGGAATCGGCGCGGAGTTGCCAGGTTGCAGTCGGTGATGTGGGATCGAAGGCGATCACCACGATCGAGGGGCTAGCGACTCCGGCAGCGCTCCATCCGGTGCAGCAAGCGTGGATGGATGAGGACGTGCCCCAGTGTGGCTATTGTCAAGCGGGGCAGATCATGGAGGCGGCCGCTTTGCTGAAGTCGCATCCGAACCCGACAAACGATCAGATTATCGAGGCGATGGACGGCATTCTTTGCCGGTGCGGAACCTACGCTCGCATTCGCGAGGCGATAAAGGGGGCGGCGAAGTGAGTGCCCCCGCGCTGAGTCGACGCTCGTTCTTACAGTTGGTTTCTGGCGTCGGAGCCGGGTTCATGCTGGGAGGCATGATCGCGTTTGCGACCGAAGCCCCGGAGCAAGTTGTATTCACGCCCAACGTGTTTGTGAAGATCACGCCCGATGGCCTGTGCACGGTGTCGATTACCCGGAGCGACATGGGGCAAGGCGTCCGAACGACCCTGGCGATGCTCGTTGCCGAAGAGCTTGATGCGGATTGGGACAAGGTCCGCGTGGAGCAAGCACCGGGCGATTCGGCAAAGTACGGTGGCATGGGCACGGGCGGCTCCAGCAGCATCCGCGCGAGTCACGGTCGCTTGCGCCAAATGGGCGCGAGTGCCCGCGCGATGCTTGTTTCAGCCGCGGCCAAGCGGTGGGGGGTCGATGCATCCGCGTGCCGGACCGAGACTGGATTCGTGCATGGTCCCAGCGGTCAGAAACTCGGCTATGGCGAACTTGCGAGTGATGCGGCCAAGGAGACCGTGCCCACCGAAGTCAAGCTTAAGGAGCGGTCGGAATTCAAACTCATCGGCAAAGCCACCAACCGCATCGACAACCGCGATGTTGTCACCGGCAAGGCGATGTTTGGTAGCGACGTGCGCGTGCCGGGCATGCTCTACGCCGTGTGCTTGCGACCGCCTGCATTTGGCACGAAGCTGGAGAAGGTGGACGACGCCGCCGCCCGCGCGGTGAAGGGTGTGGTGGAAGTGTTCCAGATTCCCTCGGGCATCGCGGTCGTCGCCACGAACACGTGGGCGGCGCTCCAGGGTCGCGAGGCCCTCGAAGCAACGTGGTCGGCCCCAGCGGCGGTGTCCACAGCAACGCTTCGCGAAGCGTTGCGCGCCGCGATCGGCGAACCAGCTCCGATGCCCGAAGGCGCCAAGCGCGTGAAGGCAAACTACGAACTGCCCTACTTGGCGCATGCCACGATGGAGACCCTTTGCGCGGTAGCCGACGTCCGCGAGGATTCGGCGGAAGTATGGACCGGATCGCAGTCTCCGGACAGTGCGCAAAACCAGGTGGTGCGCGCGACGGGGCTGCCCCGCGAGAAAGTCACCGTCCACAACCTCATGCTGGGTGGCGGCTTCGGACGCAAGTTCTCGAATGAGTGGGTTGGCGAAGCGGTAGAGGTCTCGAAGCGGATGAAGAAGCCGGTCAAGCTGCTCTGGTCGCGAGAATGCGACATGCAGAACGACATCTATCGTCCGATGAGCGAGCATGCGTTTGAGGCGGTGCTTGATGCCGAAGGCAAACCGCTGGGGTGGAGCCATCAGTATCTTCAGTCCCCCGGCCGCACCGGCGGCAACTACGGCACAAACGCTTATCTGCCGTACGACATCCCCGAGGCCAAGATGCGCTCGGCGGGGGTCCCGTCGCCCGTGCCGTCGGGTCCATGGCGCTCGGTCGAGCACAGCCAGATCATCATCGCGAATGAGTGCTTCCTGGACGAACTCGCCCACGCGGCGGGCAAAGATCCGTTCGAGTTTCGTCGCGGGTTGCTTGTGCGCAATGAGCGGCTGCGCAAGGTGCTAGAAAGCGTGGCGAAGCACGCCGACTGGGGCAAGACCATGCCGAAGGGCTCAGGTCAAGGGATCGCGTGCTTCGAGGGCTATGGGTCACGGATCGCTCACGTTGTCGAGGTGACCGTCAAGGACAACGAGATTCATGTGGATCGCATGGTCGCGGTCGTCGATGCGGGAACGACCATCAATCCGCGTGGTGTTGAGGCGCAGATCCAGGGTGGATTCATGGATGGCCTGGCGACGGCGCTCTTCGCCGAGATTACGATTGACGCTGCGGCTCCTCAGGAGAGCAACTTCAGCGACTATCGCTGGGCGCGCTTCTCGCATACGCCGAAGATGGAGATTCACATCGAGGATAGCGGCGGCGTGTTTGGCGGCATGGGCGAGGTCGGCTACCCGTCGGTTCCGGCGGCGATCGCGAACGCGGTGTTTGCCGCGACGGGCAGACGGTTGCGGTCCTTCCCGCTTCGGCTCGCGTGATGCGGAGATTGGTGGCGGTGGTCCCGGCGGCGGGGTTGTCGACACGCTTCGGCGACGCGAACAAGCTGTTGCAGCCATACGGGGCTTCGACGGTCGTGGGAACGGTGGTGTCGACGCTGCTATCGGCGGAGTTGCCGGTCATCGTGGTGACCGGTCACGATGCCGATGCCGTCCGCGAGGCGTGCCCCGGTGCGGAGTTTGTGTTCAATCCTCGCTTTAGGGAAGGGCTGGGCAGTTCGATCGCGGCGGGAGCGACCGCAGTAGGCGACGTTGACGGCGTGTTGATCGCGCTTGGCGACATGCCTGGGATCGAACCGGCAGCGGTTCGCGCGCTGTTAGAGTGTTTTCTCAAGATGCCCCTTAGCCATGGGCCCCCTCTCCCCCGACAAACACCAGGGCGAGACGGGGACCGAGCTATTGTCGGAATCCGGTACGCCGGTGGACCCCACCTCCCAAGGCATCCAATTTTGTTCGGGAGGGCACACCTGCCTCAGTTGCGCGCCCTTCAAGGCGACATGGGCGCGCGAGAAGCAGTTCGTGCCAACCGCGAGGATTGGTCCGTTATCGACTGGCCCGGTCGGCTGGACGACTTCGACACGCCGGCTGACTTTGGATGAGTAACCAACCTACCGGACGACGTCATCAGTCTCAAGGCATTTAGAGGAGTCCGAATATGGTTGTAGCCTCAGGATGCATCGTGCCTGAGGAAACCCCTCATCGGCTGTAGCCTCAAGATGCATCGTGCATGAGGAGGCCCGCATTGGTTGTAGCCTCAGGATGCATCGTGCCTGAGGTAGCCCCGCATACGGCTGTCGCCTCAGGATGCATCGTGCCCGCGGAATCCCTCTCTCGACGACTAAGCTTCTGTCGGAGCCATGACTTCAAGCAGATCGCAACCAATCGAACCTGTAAAGGCATAATCAAGAGGATTCTCGACGAGCCCAGCGCGCACAGGATTGTTCGCGATATCGAACATGATTGCGAACATCGTCATGTTGGCGAATCGCGTGATCATAGAAACGCTTCTGCCATCCCGGCAGTTTCTGACGGCCCATCCACAGGCCACTCGTCAGCTTGAAGTGGGTCATGGCTTCCAGCAGGTCGGAGCCATCGCCCAATCCACGAAACAAGACATGCAGATGATCGGGCATAAAGCAGTAAATCGGGATGACTACTTGGTTTCGCTCTGCCGAGCGGCGCAAATACTCGATACAGACATCGACCGTGCTCGGTTCCTCGAATAGCTTTGCGCGACCCAACGTACACGCCGTAAAGGCGCAAGCCCTTTCGCCTTGATAGAGATGCCTTGGAAGGCGGTCAGCCATAGCGCATTATACGCCGTCCTCAGGCACGATACATCCTGAGGCTACAAAGCGTACGCGCGGTTTAGGAGACCCTCTGGCACGACGCATCTTGAGGCTACAAATGCGTTCTCGCGGTTTAGGAGACCCTCAGGCACGATGCATCCTGAGGCTACAAAGCGTTCGCGGTCTGGGAGTTCCTCAGGCACGATGCATCCTCAGGCTACAATGCGTTCTCGCGGTTTGGGAGTTTCCTCAGGCACGATGCATCCTGAGGCTACAAGTGTTTTCGCGGTTTGGGAGTTTCCTCAGGCTACAAAGCGTTCGCGGTCTGGGAGTTCCTCAGGCTACAAGAGCAGGAGGGGGTCAGCGCAATGCCCCAAGAATGTTGTAGCATCACATACGGGGGCCAAGCTCATGAAGCTCTTGAAGTCCGGTCCCGAAGTGGACTCTTTCTACCATCTCGCCGAAGTCGAGATGACGCAACGCCGATGCCGGGGGTTGGCGTGCTTTGCCGCTCAACATCGCGATCCCGATGCGTGGCGCGCTGCGGTCGCCCAATGGCCGCCGGTGTACTGTCTCGGTAAGTGCTACGCGGCACCCGCCACGACCGAAGTGACGCTCGAACCTGTCATCCAGGCCTATTGCGACGATCCCATCATCCTCGACGGCGTGGCCGATGGCTCGAAGCGGTCTCTCGCCGCCTACGGGTACCCGGCCCTTGCCCGAGCTAGGCTACTCGGTCCCGACGGCATTGTGGCGGAGGTCGAACGATCGCAGCTTCGTGGTCGAGGCGGGGCTGGTTTTCCCGCCGGCCGCAAGTGGCGCTCGGTTTATGACGCCGCCGGCGAGACCAAATACGTCGTCGCCAACGCTGATGAAGGCGATCATGGCTCCTACATCGATCGCTTCATCATGGAGCGTACGCCGCACCGGCTGATCGAGGCCATGTGCATTGCCGCGCTTGCGATCGGTGCGAGCCGGGGATTCATCTATCTACGCAAGGAGTATCCGGCCGCGCATGTTTCGCTCGTGGCGGCGCTTGCCGAGGCCCAAGACGCAGGGCTTCTCGGTCACGACTTCGACATCGAGATCGTGATTGGCCAGGGCAGCTATGTCTGCGGTGAGGAGACATCGCTCCTCAACTCCATCGAACATCGTCGACCCGAAGTGCGCGCCCGACCGCCGTTCCCAACTCAGCACGGACTTTGGGGCAAGCCCACGCTGGTAAACAACGTCGAGACGCTCGCGAGCATCCCGTGGATTATCGAGCGCGGTGGCGATGCGTATGCGGCGCGTGGATTCTCGCGAAGCCGGGGAACCAAGGCGGTCTCGCTCAGTTCGCTCTTCCAGAAGCCGGGACTCTATGAGGTTGAGTTCGGTGTGCCTTTACGCACCATCTTTGAGGATATCGGCGGCGGGTTGTCAACCGGGCCGTTCAAGGCGGCGATCATCGGCGTGCCACTCGCGGGCATGATCCATCCCAACGAGTTCGACACCCCCTTTGGATTCGAAGAGCTTCACGCGATCGGCGCGAGCATTGGGCATGGCGGCGTGGTCGCTTTCCACGAGCACACGTCGCTCCCCGAGCTTCTCGCCCATGTGTTTACATTTGGCGCGATTGAGTCGTGCGGTAAGTGCACGCCTTGTCGACTCGGCACGCGAGAACTGGAGGCCCAGTTCCGAGCCATGGCGCGCGGTGAGAAGGTTGGCCGCGCCGCCGTCATCGCGATTCTCGATGCTCTTCGCGACACGAGTCTGTGTGGCCACGGATCCGGACTGGCCGTGTTCGCCGACAGTGTGCTGACCAAGTTTGCCCAGGAGATAGAACCATGCTTCGCGTAACGATCAACAATCAGGCTTGCGAGTTTACCGACGGCACGCGGATTCTTGATGCGCTTCGGAGCCTCGGAGTGACGGTGCCAACCCTATGCCACGATGATCGGCTGGCGCCGGTCGGCGCTTGTCGGCTTTGCGTGGTGGAACTCGCAGATCGCGGGCGAACGGTTGCCGCGTGCACCACCCCTCTCGAAGAAGGGATGCGCATTCTCACCCACACCCAGCGGCTTGAGGATCATCGGCGCACGAACTTGCGCTTACTTGCCGAGCGGATTCCGCCGCAAGACGGCGAAACCGAGTTCGATCGCTATCTGAAGCAATATGGCATCGAGGCCAGCGGAAAGCCAGGCGACGGGTTCAAAGATGCTTCGCACCCTTACCTGGCCGTGGACATGGATCGGTGCGTGCAGTGCTACCGATGCGTGCGGATTTGCGACGAGCTTCAGGGCCAGTTTGTTTGGCGCGTGTGGAACCGTGGGGACAAAACGGAGATTCGGCCGGACCGCGGCGATTCGATGCTCGAGAGTTCGTGCGTCAGTTGCGGGGCGTGCTCGGATACGTGCCCGACGGGCGCGATCTCAGACCGATTGATCCGCGATCTTGGTCAGCCGACCGATTGGACCCGCACCACATGCCCCTATTGCGGGACGGGATGCGAAATGGAAGTGGGCACGCGGAATGGCGAGGTGATCGTCGCGCGCCCAATCACCGACTCGCCCGTGGGCAAGGGCCATCTCTGCGTAAAGGGACGTTACGCGCATCGCTTCGCCCATGCCGATGACCGCGTGACGGAGCCGATGATCCGGGTGGACGGCGTTTGGCAGGTAGTGACTTGGGATGAAGCGTATGCGTTCATTGCCGAGCGGCTGGGCGGTATGGCTCCGCACGAGGTTGGGGTGCTCGGCTCGGCCCGTGCGACCAACGAAGAGAACTACCTCGCGCAGAAGTTCGCGCGCATGGTGCTGAAGACGAACAACGTCGATTGTTGCGCGAGGGTGTGCCATGCGCCGTCGGCGGCGGCGTTGAAAGCGACGCTCGGCACCGGTGCGGCGACCAACTCGTTCAACGACATCGAAGTCGCGGGGGGCTTCCTCGTTTGTGGGGCGAATCCTACCGAGAACCATCCGATCGTAGGGGCTCGGATTCGCCAAGCGGTGCTTAAAGGCGCAAAGCTGATCGTGATCGACCCGCGCCGAACGGAACTCACTAAACTCGCCGATGTTGTGCTTCAGATCAAGGCCGGCACGAACATCCCGCTGCTGCACGCGATCGCCCACGTGATCATTCATGACGGGCTGACCGATCCGCAGTTCATCGCGGACCGCACGCTCGATTTCGAGGCGTTCCGCGAGCTGGTTGCTCCATGGACGCCCGAAGCGGCAGCCGAGGTCTGCGGCACGAAGCCTGAGATGATTCGCGCGGCTGCACGGCTCTACGCCCAAACCAAGCCGAGCATGATCTTCCATGGGCTCGGAATGACCGAACACACTCAGGGCACGGAGGGTGTGCGGTGCCTCGTCAATCTCGCACTGCTCACGGGGAACCTCGGCAAGGCGGGTAGCGGCGAGAATCCTCTGCGGGGCCAAAACAACGTTCAAGGTTCGGCGCATATGGGATGTGAGCCGAGCAACCTTGCCGGCTTTACGCCTATCGCCGATGGCGCCGAGAACGCGGAGGCGGTTTGGAATGCGCCCGTGCCGCGCGAACCGGGACTGACTTGGATGCGCATGCTGGATGCCGCGGGCGAGGGCAAGCTTCGCGCACTCTACGCGGTTGGCTACGACGTGTTCTTAAGCAATGCGAACGCAAACGTTACGGGCGCGGCGTTGGCGAACATCGAGTTGCTCATCGTACAGGATCTGTTCTTGAACGAGACGGCTCGGGCACACGCGAACGTGTTTTTGCCCGCGTGTAGCTCTTACGAGAAGGACGGTACGTTCATGAACTCGGAGCGGCGCGTGCAAAGGGTGCGGAAGGCGATCCCCTTGCGAGGAAACTCGAAGCCGGATTGGCAGATTCTGTGCGAACTTGCGGATCGGATGGGATTCGGTTGGGCGTTTAAGTTTGCCGATCCGGAAGCGATTTGGAACGAGGTACGGCGGGTCTGGAAGCCAGGCGCGGGCATCAGCTACGCACGAATCGAGAAGGATGGCTTGCAGTGGCCCTGCCCCGACGAGTCGCATCCGGGCACGACGATCCTTCATGGCAGAACCTTCCCCATCGGCGACCGGGCGGCCTTTTCGATGATTCCGTATCGCGCGACCGAGGAGCGCGTCTGCGAGGAGTTCCCGATGCTGTTGACCACCGGACGGGCGCTGGCGCAATTCAATGCGGGCACGATGACGCGGCGCACGGGGAACTTGACAATCCTTCCCACGGACTTTCTTGAGATGTCGCCCGCCGACGCGACGGTGCTTGGGGTCCAGGATGGCGATCAGGTGCGGTTGGTGAGCCGCTACGGTACCGCGCAGTTGCCGGTACGCGTCACACCGATCGTCCGCCCCGGTGAGTTGTTCACGACCTTCCACGACCCGAATGTGTTCACAAATCGGGTGACGAGCGGATATCGCGACTCGGTTGTGGGGGCTCCGGAGTATAAGGTGACGGCGGTCCGAGTGGAGCGGTAAGTCTACTTCTTGCTGTTCTTGCGCCTCAACGCCATTTCATCCGTAAACTCTATGAGCTGGTCCCACGAGATGACCTTGCCGGTGGTTTCGGACATATACCCACGGACGCCTGCACCCTCAAGGACGCTTCTGTTCGACTTTACCCATTCCCCTATTGATGACAGTCCGCGAACTTCTAATCCGGAGGCTTCCATGCGCAGACCCATAAGGCCCTGCAACATAGACGCCCCTGGCCCCGCATCGGTGTTCATGACCATGGTTCCTAGCGTGGCCCGCTTGCCCTGAGGCGACTCGTAAGTCGTTTGGAGCATGAGCGAACCCCCAAGGTACGTCTCGTATCCCTCGTCAATCTTCCGCCAATGCTCAAAATCTTCAGGAAGCAACACCTTCATGAGCGCGGTGACCCTGTCAAACGAGAGGTCACTCACTTGCCGCTCGAGAGGATTGGTGTGCCGAAGCACACCATTGGCGTCGCCCATGTGAACGGCATGGGAGAATCGTCGCCCGATTTCGAGATAGGATGGGGGCGGCACTAGCAACCCCCACAAGAGAACGCCGACCCAGTAGAGCATGCAGGCACCGGCAATAACGATCAGTCCCCATGGTCGTTTCCTGCTACTGTCCGTTGCACCACTGACGGGCATCCTAGTCCGGCTCACCGTCCCCTCCAAACACAACGCACCCATCCGTGTTGCTGTACACGCAGTCACCCTGACTACAATCGCCATTCTTGGGTCGCTTTTCCCATTCGTGTCTGGTATCCGGGGGCGTCATACCAGGCGTGCAGATGCCAGACCGGCGCCACCACTCATAGCAACGAGTGCCTGCGTAGCAACAGCGCAGTTCCCACGGGCCAAGATTGGTCATTCCATGCGGACATCCGTTGACCGTATTGCAACCGGGCGCAGAAGCGGGGGTGGTCGTTCCGTCGCAGTAGTCTTGCGCAGAGGACACAGGAAGCAGGGCAGCCATAATCGCTGCGCACGCCAAACATAGCATGAGTGTTCTAAGCATGGTTTTCCTCATTGCACGAAGAAGTTGAGAGCCATCGGAGTTCCTCTTCCTTTGGCTATACGGACCTGTCCATCAAGATTCAAGAAAGGTACAGACTTGGTTACAAGATCTGAATCTCCTTCAGCGGGAACATCGCTACACGGCAAATCGCTCAGGAGCGGAGTGCGCCCCTCATACTTCTCAGCGAAGTGACCCCATCCCTCATCGTCTGCATGGTAACTATAGGACCAGAAGCCAGTCGGTCCGTCAGCGTGGTAACCGCATGGGCTCATCCACAACTCAACCGGTACCGATGGGCACGCTGCTCCGAGGGTCTCGAGCAGGCGGATCATCGACGGGAGGCCCATCTTGGCGGCACTTCCATAGCCTGCACCGTCGTAGTCAGCCTGGTAGATCATGAGTCCCGCATAGATTTGCTGCATTCGGGAAAGGCTGGAGGTTCGCTTCGCGCTCATCTTGGCCGAGCTAAACACGGGCATGAGAATGGCCGTCAACGTGGCGATAATCACCGCGACACATAGAACCTCGATCAAAGTGAAGGCACGGAGGTTCATTTCACTAAGCTCCGTGCGAGGTCTTCAGCGGTGGTCACGGCCGGGGCCCTTTGAACGTCAATGATCGTGCCTAAAGGGTCCACAAGGAATACGATCGGAGCGTTGATATAGATCATCTCAGACAACATCCGCCGATCCTTGTCGGCGACGAGTGAGATGCCTTCGGCGGTTGGACCAAGCAGGACGGCATCACTCGGCGCTACACCGGGTAGAAGGATGGTCACATGTCGCTTTGGATCAACTGCTGTATACGCAAGAAACCGATCAGACGAACATCGGGGGAGCTCAACTCCCACATATACGACGCGAGTGCTGACTGGCGCACCTACGGCAAGTTCTGCCGGTACGCGGGTCTTGAGTAGACTCTTGCGAATCTCCTGAAGTGGATCAGGAACAGCGGCACGAGGGCGTGAAGCTGCATTGCCCAGCAAGATTCCGCACGGAACGCCGGTGCTCAACACGCCAAGTGCAATAAGCCCGAGTCCACGAGATTTATGCGAGATGGATTTCCTGGTTAATGTCACGGTCACCCCCACGACTCTCTTGCATTATAGCGCCCCCCGGCCTTTGCAAGACAGAAGTTTTGTCTACTAGTTGTGGGGGCTCCGGAGTACAAGGTGACAGCGGTTCGGGTGGAGCGGTGATGCCCGGCGCGCGATGTCTCCACGGGAGTCGGAAAAGAACTGAGCGGGTGACGGATTTGAACCCGTATGATCAGGTTCGCAGTCCGCTGCCCTTTGCAGACACACCCGCTCGGCAAAATTGACGTCTGTGTCTGCTATCCAGTTCCACGATTCTCGAGACGCCTAGCGGCGCTAGATCTCCACAACCATGCCGTCGTAGCCCGCCTCGATGCCGTGGGGCGCCAACAAGTCGACCAGTTCAGCGTACGTCTGGTCGCCGAGTTGGCTATGGTGGGTGGTCACGATCTGCGTATCCGCATGGACCGCGCCGATCGCGCGCATTCGATCAACCACCTCGAGCACTTGGTCAAACGTCAGATGCCCGTAGTAGTCGGTTTCTACCGCGCCTTGCCCACACTCAATCACGAGCGCATCGGCCCGGAGACCCGGAAGGAACGCCCACGTGTCTTCAAGCCAGACGCCCGTATCGGTGGCATAGATCAGCTTTGAACCTGCGTGCTCGATCACGAAGTTGTGGGCATCTTCTTCGAGCATATGATGCGCATGAATCGGCGTGACTTCGTAGGCGCCAATGGAGAAGGGCTTGAAGCTCTCCGTGAGGTTCAGCTCAAAGGGCCAATCGGGGTATCGAGATCGAATTGCATCAAGAATGGCGGCGTTGCCATAGATCGGGAAGGGCATGACCTCGCAGTCGCAGAATGGGTAGAGCAGATACTGGAGCTCGCTCGGGCAGAAGTGGTCGTCGTGACTGTGAGTGAACAGTAGTGCGCACCAATCTCGCGTATCCAGACCTTCTCGCTGGATTTGGGCCAGCGAATCTGGGCCGAAGTCGATCTTGAGGCAGTCGTCCACGACTGCGGCCGACCGCGTTCGAACTTCTCGGCCCCGGTGCTCGCGTGCATACTCGCTCACCCGGGTATCCCCGAAGTAACCGGGAACCCCGTCTGCCGAACCGGTGCCGAGAAGCCGAATTCTCATGCTTAGATGAAGTCGTTCAGCGACCAGAGCACGAGGCCGCTCAAGATCTTTGGATAGTAGTAGGTGCTCTTTTGAGGCATCTTCTCGCCGCCGAGCGCAATAACTTGCATGTCTTCGACCGTCGGCGGGTTCATGAGGAAGCTCGCATCGCTACCGTCCGATACGGCGAACAGAGCCTCTTCGGGGTCGCGGGTGTACGAGAAGAACTCCAGCCCCTTCAGGCCGAGGATCTTGTCGAAGATCACGTGGTGAAGGATCGAGACATCGAGCATTTTGAGCCTCGGGCTGTCATCGTTGTCGATCCAATCAATCACATCTTCGGGGCGATCAAGCGTGAGCAACAAGCCCATGCCGCTCGGTTGAGCGACTCCAAGGGCTCGGGTGTCGGGCCGGTTCAGCTCGGTCATCTCTTCGAGCAAGCGTCCATTCGGCACCTCGCGAACGTTGAAGAAGCGCTTAAGGGCACTCTCAAGTTCTCGTCCCTGAATTGGCATCTTCTTCACGATGCGATGCGTGGGCAGAAGCACGAGGCCGGGGTCGGACATCGAACTCAGCGCCATCATCATGAAGTCTTCGGCGATCAGGTCGGGCTTCTCGCCTTGCATTTCGCGGAAGGTGCATGCGGTTTCATACCGGTGGTGACCGTCGGCAATCCATACCTTGCGGTCATCCATGCCCGCGACCAACGTGCGGACGGTCTCGGGGTCGGTCAGGGTCTCCAGCAAGTGACGAACGCCGTCATCGGTCGTCACATCGGCCACAACATTGCCGTGTGCGCTGTCGATTTGTTTGAAGAGCGATCCGCCTTCGTCTTCGAAGAGGCCAAAGATGCACTCGAGGTGGGCGCGGGTGGCCTCCAGAATGCGAAGCCGGTCTTCCTTGTGCTTGGGGAAGGTTTGCTCGTGCGGAAGCACGACACCCTTCTCGTAGGGCTCGGTTTTGATGAGCGAAATGATGCTGCGGCGGGCGAACGTCTCCGTCGATCCGGGAATGGTGAACCACTGTGTGTATCGGTAGAACGCGGGTTCGTCCTCAACGGTCATCACACCCTGGCGACGCCATTCGGCGAGCAACGCCGCGCTCTTGGCGTACTTGACAAACTTGCTACGGTCGTCGGCTTCACCTTGCGGGAGCGTCAATCCGACCACATTGTTGCTGCTCTTAGCGGCAAGCGCAACGCGTTCGTCGGGCGAGATGACATCGTAGGGCGGAGCGACCAGGTCGGCCAACTGACCAGCGGTCGGCGCGTAGCGCAATCCCCGGAAGGGGCGAATCGTTGCCATGCCGAAAGTCTACCGCTGGGAGGCTAAACCCCTCCGGTAAACTCAGTTCTGTGGAGTGGCAAGCCCGCCTAAAGGCCTACGCAGATCTGTGTGATGCACGGCTGGCGGAGCGCTTACCCCAGGCCGAGGGTCGGGCCGAACCCTTGATGGCGGCGATGCGCTATTCCGCGCTCGCGCCGGGAAAGCGGTTGCGGCCGGTCCTGTGTATGGCGTGCGCGGACTCGGTCGGTGGCTCATCGAAGGAGATCATTGACGCGGCATGCGCCCTTGAACTGGTCCACGTGTTCTCGTTGATTCACGACGATCTCCCGGCGATCGACAACGATGCCCTGCGACGCGGGCGGCCGACGTGTCATATCGAGTTTGGGGAGGCGACGGCCATCCTCGCGGGCGATGCGCTGTTTGCGCTGGCTTTTGAGTGGGTTTCCAGTCTTGGGATTGATCCCGCACGGGTGGTGCGGGCGGTGCAAGTCTTGGCGATGGCAAGCGGAAGCAATGGGCTGGTCGCGGGCGAGATCGTGGACGTGCTGACCGAGGGCCAAACCTACGATGATGCAACGCTCGAGTTCATTCATAGCCGTAAGACCGGAGCGTTGATCGCCGCCAGTTGTGAGATCGGGGCACTCTTGGGCGGCGCGGATGCGCCGACCGTCGAGGCGTATCGCAATTACGGCGTTCATCTTGGGCTCGCGTTTCAGATTGCGGACGACATCCTGAACGAGACCGGGGTTGAGGCGGATCTCGGCAAGGCCTCGGGGACCGACCGCGATCGCGGCAAGGCGACTTACCCCCACCTTCATGGCCTTGACGGTGCCCGGATCGCCGCGACAATCGCCGTACATCGCGCCAAGCTGGCTTTGCCAACGACCGCCCTTCAGCGCGACTTCTTAATCGCACTCGCGGACTACACGGTGACGCGAAAATCGTAGTATTTGTGCGATTGTTGTAGATTGAACGATTTGCATGTCGTTCTTTGCCAGCGGGTTGACATCTTAGGCTGAAACCGGCCATAATAGAGGCTCAGTCGACATCGTCGTCGGCTTTTCATCTATGGAACCCAGCAATCCCTAACTTGCCGCTATGTTCCCGCATAGCGGCTCCGATCGGAGTAAGCCGTTATGCGAACCGATGATCAAACCCTGCTCGACCGCCTGCGTGCGCTTGCGACCTTAGAAGAGGTCGACCTGCGGAGCGATCTCGACGGCGTTCGTACTGAAGACCTCGCCGAGGCGTTCATCCGCCTTGAAGATGATGAGCAACTCGCCCTGCTGCGCCGGCTCGATGCCGAAGTCGCTGGCGACTTGCTGGTTGAGTTGCCCACGGAAACCGCGCGGCGATTGGCGGCAGAGCTACCCGACGAGATTCTCGCGCACTACCTTGACGTCCTGCCCATGGACGACGCTCTCGACCTGCGGGAGGAGATTGAGCCCGAGCGCTACGAGGCACTGCTCAATGTTATTCCCGACGAGGACGCCCAGGAGATTCGCCGGCTGCTCAGCTTTCCCGAAGGGTCGGTGGGCCGCCTTCTCACGGAGAGCTATGTTTCCGTCGCCCCAACCACCTCGATGGCGGAAGTGTTGGATCTGTTGCGGATGGCGAGCACCGAGGAGTTCGAGACCATCAACTACATTTATGTTCTGAGTGAGAACGACCACCTGTTGGGCTTGCTGACCCTTCGCCGCGTCCTCCGATCCGATCCTAACGCAAGTGCTCGAGACGTGATGAACCCCGATCCCGTCACGGTCGACAGCGCAATGGGCGAGGAGGATGCGGCGCGGGTCTTAGCCCGCTACGGATTCAGCGCACTCCCCGTTCTGGACGATCGCGGGCGGATGCTCGGCATTTTCACGGCGGATGATGCGCAGGAGATTCTCTCCGATGCCGACACGGAGGACGTGCTCAAGCTGGGTGCCGTCTCGGGCGACGCTGAATCTTATCTTTCGCTTTCCGTCGCCCAGCTTGTCCGCCGTCGATTACCTTGGCTGTTCATGCTGTTCTTTGCGGAGACGTTCACGGGACTGGTGCTTCGGCATTACATCCCAACCGAAGAGGCGGGTTCGGCGGCTGGACAGCTAGCGATTGTCGCCAGCCTAACGCTGTTTATCCCGCTGCTGATCGGTGCGGGAGGCAACTCGGGGTCGCAGGTCACGACCACGATCACCCGCGCCCTCGCGGTAGGCGACGTTCGGGCGACAGACGGACTGCGTGTCCTCCGTCGGGAGTTTGGGGTGGCGCTGGTGATTGGTGGAGTGCTAGGCTTGGCCGGATTTATTCGCGCCCTGAGCTGGCAGTCGGGTTTTCAAGTTTCGCTGGTGGTTGGAATCGCGTTGCCCATGATCGTGCTTTGGGCGGCGATCGTGGGCAGTATGTTGCCGCTAACCGCAAAGCGCTTTGGCTTTGACCCAGCGGTCATGAGTGCGCCGTTTATCACGACATTCGTGGATGCCACGGGACTGGTCATCTACTTTGAGGTCGCCCGCCAAGTGCTCGGACTTACGTTTCAGGCTTAGGGGCGGCGCGTTTCTTCGAGGCGTAGCCGCTTAGCTCGTCGGGGGTCAGCGTGACGACGGTGGTTCTGAGGTGCCGGCGAAACTGCTCAAACGGCACGTCGCTTAGTTCGCCGGTCTCAATCAACTCATCGTAGAAGGTCCGAAGCACTTCAAGTTGTGATGGCGGATAGGGAAAGGCGTCCATCCACAATCCGGGGGCCGCGTCATCGCTCGAGTACGCGACACCAACCACGTGAACTTCCCTGATGTCAGGCTGTTCAAGGGTGCCGTCCCGCAAAATCAGTCCCGCTTCGCTTAGAAGCTTGCGTAGCTTGTCGAGATCATCAGCGATCGTCGTCACCACCACGCCGGTCTCGTCATTGAGCGCAGTGGCGGTGAGGGCATCGGCGGGGCCTGCCACGTACACTTCCAGACCTCCCCCATAGCGGTGCACGGCTTCGGCAAAATCCTCAAGACTGACGCGAAGAGTCATCGTTGCTGAGGTTACCGGAGGAAACCTGTCTTATAATAGACTTCATGGTGCGTGGTGCCCTGGTTCTTTTGTGGCTCGCGGTGGCGTCCTACGGGTCGGCGCAGCTTTCGTGGCTTGGAGAAACAAAGCTGTTCTTGTATGGGCAGGCGTTCCCAAGCCGAGCAGGATTCATCGAGGAAGGCCAAACCATCACCGTCACCACACAGACCTTCCCGATCGCCCCCGGTCAGTCGGTCTCCGCATTCGTGACCACGAACAATTGGCAAACGACTCAGGAATACGTATTCTCATTTGACAAGATTGTGGGCAACAACACGCAGTGGTATGGGCTTCTGGGTCCGTTTCCATCTGGCTCCGAGGTCAAGTTCTTCATTCGAGCCCAGGGCAACGAAGGGGGGCCGCTCTTCGACAACAACGGCGGCCAGAACTTCAGCTTCTACACGCGCTACACGCCTCGATACCGGCCCGGGGCCATTTTGCAGTGGTTCGAAACCGACTACCGCGTGATCATGCAGCGACTGCCCGAAGTGGCCCGGGTGGGCTACACGGCCATCTACCTGCCGCCGCCTCAGAAGAGCCCGGGCGGAGGGTTCAGCACCGGCTACAACCCATTCGACCGGTTTGATCTTGGCGAGCGGCTGATGTTTGGTACCGTTCGCACGCGATACGGCACGTCGCAGGAGCTTCACGAGCTCATCCTGATGGCCAAGCGGTTCGGCATCGAAATCTATGCCGACCTCGTTTATAACCACAACTCAAACCGAGCTCACTGGGCGATTGACCGCTATCCCGACGCGATCCCTGAGGACTTCCACATTCGGTCATCGAGCGACACCGGCAACAATGAGATTGACTTCAATGTCGAATCTTCGTTCTCATTCGGCATGCTGAATCACGACCTCGTCGGCCTCGTCGACTTCGCCCACGAGGATCACAACAACACCCGAACCGGCGCGTTCAACCTGCCAAGCTTCGCCTCGTTCAACGGGTCGGGTAAGCCGAACTTTGTCCGTCATCCGAGGAATCCGCACTACTACCCCGGCTTCCAGTCCTACGCGGACGATGTGCGGGGGCTTCTCAAACGCTGGGGTTGGTTCCTCACGAATCACTACGGCTTCGAGGGCTACCGTCTCGACGCCGTCAAGCACACGCCGCCAGCGTTCTTCGACTTCGTTCCCGATGCCGATCAGCCGGGTTCGTACGTCAGCAACGGCGATGCAATGGTGGACCTCTTTGGGATCAACAGGAACCTCTATATCTTTGCCGAGGACTACACGAGCAACGCGTTCGAGTTGCGCGAGTATGCCAAGACGGGCATGAATTTGCTTGACTTCCCGCTCAAGTTCAACTTCAACCAGGTCTTTAACTCCAGCGGGTTTGGCAACCTCGGCGGCACCTTCTCAAGCGGCTGGGGACTCGATGGAGCGACCGGTTTGGCGTATGAAAACGGCGGTCTTGGGCGAGATGTCGGGGTGTCGTTTGTGCAGAGTCACGACGACGGTCCGGCGTGGTCCAACAATCTGGCCCATGCCCTCATGTTCACCCGACCGGGCCGACCGCTCGTGTACTACGACGGAAACAACCTCGACCCGAACAACTACAACCAGTTTCCAAAGCCGGGTCGCTACGACAGCTTGGGCAATGGCGGCGACACAACCACGCGCATGGTGGACGTGCGCAACCGGTTTGCGCGGGGAGCGATGGTCAATCGATGGGTCGAAGATCGGGTCTACATCGTGGAGCGTCAAGTCAGTGGCTTCGGGACGCTACTGACCGGCATGAACCTGCGCGGGGACGAAGACCAGACGCGGACAGTGATGACCGCATTTGCACCCAACACCGTGCTCCGCGACTACTCGGGGCAACGGCCCGACGTCACGGTGGAAGCGAATGGGAGCGTTACGATCACGATCCCTTCCAACAGCACCCCAACGAACCAGAACAACGCCCGCGGCTACGTTTTCTATGCGCCAGTGACGCCAGAAGGAACGGTGAAACTGTTCAATTCGGTCGGCATCTCAAACACGCTGGGCAGCGAGATTCCCTTTCAGACTTACTCGATGCCCTCGGGTTGGAATGCGGCTCCGCAAACATACGAAGCGGCGACCGTGGGCGACGAGCGATTCCATCTCACGGTGTCGGCCGATCCTTCCGGGTTTTCGGCGGTCGCCAAGCTGGATTCGGGGATTGCGCTTGGAGGGCTGACTCCCCTCCAGAACACGCCGGAAGGGTTGAGTGACGGCTTTGTGCCGCTCGCTAAGCTGGGCCCAGGACAGTTTGAACTCAAGAATATTCGCACGAACGACCTCGTTGACGGCTTACACGTGCTTCGGGTGCGCGTCTTCACAAACACGCCAGGGCGGCCGGGGATGTTCTCTGAGTTTGTGCGATTCTTCTATGTCCAGCGAGCAAGACCGTTTGTGATGGACGGGGTGCTCACCGAGTACGGAGCCGCCTCCGCCAATCAGACTCGGACGCCGAGTTCACAGGCCAATCGGCTTGACCAGTTGTTCTTCACGAACGATGATCAGTACCTCTATGTCGGTTTGGCGGGAAATGTGGATGTCAGCGAGAACAAGACCAACGGGGTCGCGTTCTGGCTTGATACCGATCCCGACGGGCCGAGCGGTATTCAGGCCCTCGACGCGCTTGATGACGACAGCAGCCCGGCCACGCGCCTCCTCTCGAACGCCCGCGTCACGGTTCAGGGCATCCGACCTGATTTCGGATTGGGTGTGTTACGCAGATCGACCGCGAGCACGGCACCCGGGGCCCACTTCACAGGCCAGCCCGCGCTGACCCCGGCCGTGGGGGCGCACGCTGGCCTCTATCGCTATGCGAACAACCTGAAGGTGCTCTCGCGGCGCCGCGTAGCCGTCGCCTGGCAACCTCGGACCGGACCATTCGAGAATCCGCCCAAGGGGCTTGAAGCGGCGATTCCTCTGCGGGAGTTGTTCACGGCTAACCCGCCCCCTGCCGTCCGCATGCTGGCCTACCTGCTCACGACCGGAGAAACCGGGAATGTGCTTTCGTCGACGGATCCTCTGCGAGGGACGTATGGCGGCTACGGTAACCCCGTGTCGTGGGTGTCGAACCAGTTCCTTCCGCCGCAAGCGACGATCGTGAACGATCCCGGCACGCAGGCGATCACCGCGCCCTACTACGTGCAGCGGAGCCTGCTCTTCATGCGCAAAGTCGAGACCGGGTTCTCGCTGACGGCGTCTCCGGTCACGTACGACCTGAACAACCGGCTCTATCGGCAAGCCGTGACTCTGACCAACACCGCGGCGAGTCGGTTGAACGGATGGCTTGCCCTGCGCGTAGCGACGCCTCCTGGAGTGACCTTGATGAACCGCACCGATATGAGTTTGGTGCAACCAAGCAAGGCATATCGAGTGATCACCTACAGCAGCTTGAACGCGGGGCAGAGCCTGACGTTCACCCTCGAGTATCGAGCGAACTCAGCCGTAAGCGTTCAGCCGCAGTTCGAGCTGTTCTCCGGGCGCGGAATTCTCTAGGCGAACTTTCAGTTGCTTCTGAAAGTTCGGGTATATATCAGCGATGACCGCCGGGAGTCCCGAGTCGGCGACGTGGGTCGCGGAAGGAGAGGAGAAGCGCGCCGCCGTCCAAGGAATGTTTGCGGCGATTGCGCCAACCTACGATGTCTGCAACTCGCTGATGAGCCTTCGCGGGCATCATCGGTGGCGGCGGGCCGCTGTATCGGCTCTCAATCTCAAGGTTGGCGACCGGGTCGCCGATGTGTGTTGCGGCACGGGTGATTTCTTCCTTCCGTTGAGAAAGGCGATCGGTCCGACGGGCAAGATCGTGGGCGCCGACTTCTGCCTGCCGATGCTGGAACGATCTCAGCCCAAAGATCCGCAGGCCCTTGTCGCCCTTGGCGACGCCGGGCGGCTACCCCTGGCGAGTGGCCGCTTGGACGCGGTAACCGTCGGTTGGGGGATTCGGAATGTCCCCGACATTGACCAGGCTCACCGCGAGATCTTCCGCGTCTTGAAGCCAGGGGGCCGGTTCGTGTCGCTCGACATGGCGGTGCCCAAGTCGGCCTTGGTGAGAGCCGCGTCGAATCTGCTGACCCGACGCGGGCTGCCGATTCTGGGCGCGCTCTTCAAGCAGCGTAAGGCATACACCTATTTGCCCGAGAGCACCCAGAGATTCAAGACGCGCGAGGAACTGAAGATTTCGATGGAGGCGGCGGGCTTCACCAACGTGACCTACCGAGACTTCTTCTTTGGCAACATCTGCCTGCATTACGGAGAAAAGCGATGACGACCACCCCCTTTGCCGGCCGAGTTGCCGAAGGCACCTTACGCGACATGGCCGAACACATCGCCCAGGTCGAAGCCGAGCTTCGCATTCTCGTGGGTTCGCGGGTCGCGCTCGTCGAGTCGGTGGGTAAATACACGCTGTCGGCGGGCGGAAAGCGACTTCGACCGGCGTTTGTCTGTCTCGCCGCCCAAAGCACCGGGCGCTCCTTTGACCCCGCTCGTGCGAGACGGTTAGGGGCCGTGATGGAGATGATCCACATGGCCACTCTCATCCATGACGATGTCATTGACGAGGCCGCAACCCGCCGTGGACAGCCCACCGCCAGCGCGATCCACGGCAATTCGGCGGCCATTCTCTCGGGCGATGTTCTGCTTAGCCGAGCGATGGCGGTGCTGGCTGACGATGGCGATCTTGACGTCATCCGCCGCGTGGCTGGAGCCGTCGTTGATCTGGCGGAGGGCGAAGTTCGCGAACTCGAGATTCGTGGACGAGTGGAACTGAGTCGGGAAGAGCACTACGAGGTGTTACGGCTCAAGACGGCATCGTTCATTGAGTGTTGTTGCCGCATCGGCGCGAGGATCGCGGGGGCGGAGCCGCATGAAGAAGAGGCGCTGGGCACGTATGGCCACCACGTCGGCATCGCATTCCAACTCGTGGATGACTTGCTGGACTATCGAGGCGACCATGCGAAGACCGGCAAGCCGGTGGCCACCGATTACCACGAGGGGTGCGCCACGCTTCCTTTGATCCTGTTGTGGCCGACCCTTTCTGAGGCCGAACGATCGCGCATCGCTTCGGGATTTGGCCAAGGTCATGCGCTTGAGGTCGTGCCCGAGGTCGTCGCCATGATGACCGAGCGGGGGGCCTTTAGCCAAGCCGAGACGGCAGCCCGTGAAGCCGTTGAGCAGGCCAAGCGTGCCCTCGGCGTCCTACCCAAAAGCGCATCAACCGAACTCCTGCTTGCGGCGGCAGATTTCGTGGTCGCGCGGCAATCGTGAAGCTCGCGATCCTCGATCTGGATGGGACGCTATACCGTGGCTCGACAGTCATTCCCGGGGCCGTAGAGGCCGTCCAGCGACTCGCCCAGGTGGCAACGATCCGCTACCTGACCAACAACTCGACCGCTGCGCCCGGTCAAGTGGCGGAGAAACTTCGCACCATGGGCTTCCCCGCCGACGAGGAACTCATCGTGACGTCGGCGATGGGGACTGCATGGCGGCTGCGAGGCACGATTCGACGTGCTTACGTGCTCGGCGAGCATGGCTTGCGTCAAGCGATGGCCAGCGTTGGTATCGAGGTTGTCGATGCGGACGCTGACGCGGTCGTGGTGGGGCTGTGTCGGACGGCGACGTATGACCACCTCGCCGCCTGCCAACGAGAGATTCGCAATGGAGCGCGCTTTGTGGCGACCAATCGCGACGCCACGTATCCGGTGGAGGATGGAGCCGTGATTCCCGGCGCAGGCACGCTCGTGGCCGCCGTCGCAACGGCCGCCGAACAGGAGCCCGAAGTCATTGGCAAGCCGGAGCCGTATCTCGTCGAGGAAATCCTTCGGCAGACAGGAGTCGCCGCCGAGGATGCCGTGATGATTGGCGACCGGCTCGACACCGACATTGAGGCGGCCCGCCGCGCCGGGGTGCCCGGCATTCTCGTGTTGTCGGGCCTCAGTGAAGCACCGGCGACGGGAGTCGAGAGTTTTGCCGATTTGGAGCATGCGGCCCGGTATCTTTGCTAGTTCTTGGTGGCGCTTGGCTCAAGTTTCACGTCCTTCTGATAAGATAGAGGCAAGTGGAGAAAACTATGAGATTGCGAACCCTTGCTTGCTATTCATTGCTTGCACTCGCGAGCGTAACGGTCGCTCAGACGATCGATCCTTACTATGCTGACGACTACACCTACATGGACTTGGGTTCAGTCTTGGGCGTCCCGGCGAACTATGGCGGACTCACCCTACTTGCCGGCAATCCCAACAAGCTCCTAATCGGTGGCAGCGCCAACAATGCCAGCGGGGCCATCTACTCTGTGGACGTCGTTCGTGATTCTGAAGGCCACATCACCGGCTTTTCGGGCACGGCTCAGCTTTATGCCAACGCGCCGTACAACGACGGCGGAGTAGGCTACGGCCCGAACGGAGTGCTTTACGCTTCCCGTTACCCCGTCAACCAGCTGGCGCAGTACTTGCCGGGAAGCATGGATCCGGACAAGGTCATTGACTTGGCGGCTTTCGGCGTCGCGGGCTCCCACGCGGCCTTTGTTTGGGGACCGGGGGATCGGAGCTATGCGGGACGGCTGAAGCTCAGCAGTTGGTCCGGCGGCCAGTTTTACGATGCGTCGTACACGTTCGATTCGTTCGGAATGATCGACATCACCGGGGTGACGCAAACGGTGACCTTGGGGGGCGGCCCGGAGGGCATCGCCTACGTCCCGCTGGGTTCCAACCTATTTGGTGATTCGATGCTGGTCGCCGAGTATTCGGCAGGCATGATTGGAACCTACGACGTGGATGCCAACGGTGACCCGATCCTTGCGAGCCGCAAGACGTTCATGTCAGGACTATCCGGTGCCGAAGGCGCGTTCATCGATCCGCAGACCGGCGACTTCCTGTTCTCGACGTTCGGCGGTGGAAACCGCGTGATCCGAGTGACGGGCTTCGAAGCTGTGCCTGAACCCGGCACGATGGCCGTGATCGGCTTGGGCCTCGCTGCCCTGGCCCGCCGACGCCGAAAGGGCTAAACAGGGATGAAGCTGGGGGCAGGACATGCCCTCAGCTTCCCCCCGCCTTGCTCTCGCGTGAGGTCTCGCCGAGCACCAGCAACAGGCCCAGCATCTGCAGCGCAATGCCGATGTAGTTGGCGAGGTCAGATCGACCATCGACTTCCGCGATTTGCCGCTCGAGTTTCTCTACTTCGGCCTTTTGACCCCGAATGGTGGCAATCGTCTTCTCGCGGAGCGCTTTCAGCGTCGGCAAGAAGGCAAGTTCCCAGTCGAGCCAGGTGTCCGTCGTCTTCTCAATCTCTGAAGTTTGGCGAACCTGGCGGAGCTTCTTGCCGAGTTCGGTCTTGCCTTCAAAGTCCCCATCAATCGCGTCGAGTTCCTTCTCGATCGCGGCAATCTCCTTCGGAGTCGTGGCCCTCTGCGCTTGCTCGTGGAGGCGTCGCACCTTGAGGAGCGCGTCGATCTCCTGCTCCATTTCCTGGGTCTCAGTCTCGTAAATGTCGATAGCGGGGACATTGCTGGCGGCTCCGTAGGCTTTCGACAGATAGGCCTCCAGCATGTACATGGCGTCGTCGCGCGCATCGCTCGCCCGATCCTCGGGCATGTTGACGTAGGCCAGATGGTGAAGAACCTTGTAGGTGTCGAACTTGGCCTCCGCCTGATAGAGCGAAGCCGAGACTTCAATGAGTCGATCCTTGGCCTCTGCATGTCGTTGCTGCAGGTCAATCTTTTCGTCGCTAAAGTTGGCGATGATCAAGGTGTTGACAACGACCGACACGACGGAGACACTGAATCCGGCGATCAGCCAGAACCGCTGAGGAAGATGCATTTGCGCATCATACACACTACGGAGTACGGCGCGTAAGAGAAACGCGGGTGATGCGCCGCCGGGCCATATTGTCGACCCGAATCGTGCCGATCGGCGTTTCGATTTGGTCGCCCACCTGGGGAACCCGACCGACCGAGTTCATGATGAGTTCGGCAAGGGTGTCGGTGCTGGGCTCATCGTCCAGTTCCACCCCGAGCTTGCTGACGAGCTCATCGAACCGCACTGAAGCCCGCGCCACCACCCGGCCGCTCGCATGGATTTCAATCGGGGGTCTCTCGCTCTCCAGCGAGTCTTCGAGTTCACCAAAGAGCTCCTCGACAACGTCCTCCAGCGTGATCAACCCACTCGTGCCGCCGTACTCGTCCATCACGATGACGATCTGGGTGCGATCATCGCGCATGCGCCCAATGATGCGATCGAGACCCAAGTTTTCAGGCACGGCAATCGCGGGTCGGATGACGCTGTCGATGCCTAGCTTCTCGTGCCGGGAGAGAAGCTTCACAAGGTCGTGAAGGTAAGCGATGCCTACGACTTCGTCAATGTCGCCGTTGCAGACCGGAATTCGGCTGTGAGGGAGCTCCTCCAGCTTCTTCAGCAGTTCCTCGCGGGGCGTGTTCACATCAAGCCAACTGATGTCCAGGCGGTGAATCATCACGTCGCGCGCGGTGAGCCCGTCCAACTTAAGCGCCCGAGACACCATTTCGGCGTGGCTCTTCTCAAGCGTTCCAAGGTTCTCCCCAGCTCGAATCATGAGGAGCATCTCATCCTTTTCCATCACCTGCTCGCTGGACTCGACATCGATGCCGAAGGGCTTGAGCAGAAGTGCCGCCGACGCGCGCACCAACCAGACGAGCGGGCTGACAACACGTGAGAAGATCGCCAACGGTCCGACCGTGAAGTGGGCAATCTTCTCCGGCGCGCGAAGAGCCACATACTTGGGCACCAACTCGCCCACCACGACGATCACGTAGGTGATCACGAGGTAGCTGATGATCACGGCAACGGCGGGAGGCACGCTCGATCCCAGAAGCGCCTGGAACTGCGTGCTGAGGAAAGGCTCGGTAACGGAGCCGAGGCCGATCCCGATCATGGTGATGGCGATCTGGCTGCCCGCGACCATGCGGCTGACATCTTTCAGGGCTTCCAGGGCGCGTTTGGCTCGCTTGTTCCCGCGTTTGGCGTCGGCGGCGAGCTTGCTCTGCCGCGAGCCGACGAGGGCGTACTCCGAAGCAACGAAGAACACACTCGCCAAAACCAGCAGGACGCTGATCAGCACCACAATCGCGGGTTGGTCCACGTGGGAATGATTGTAGCCTATCGTGGCGCTCGCGCCGACGAACCCACCGGGGCAATCAAGCTCTGCTTTCAGCGATCACGACGGGAAGTAACCCGAAGCGACCTCAAGATTGCGCTTCTCGGCAGGTAGCTAAAACCGGATGCCGACGACGAGGAACAGCTGGTTTTGACCCTGATTTGTTCCTTCGAGGCCCGCGTTCGACATGTGCAGCAGCCGCGCGCCGACCATGAACTCGGTGCGCCCCGTCCGAAAGGCGAGGCCAAGACCTACGGCTGGTGTGGACGTGAGGCGACTGGAAAGGTCCTCGGTCCGCATGTCCGATAAGTTCAATCCCGCGCCAATTTCGAAGTACACGCTGGTCGTGCGCCCCACGGGGGCCCAATAGCGCACCGTCGTGAGAATGCCCCAAGAGTCGGTGCCGTTCCGAGACCGACCGCGGAAGCCCGGCGAGGTGCTCCGATGGTAGTAGGTCTGCTGCCAGAGCTCGCTGCGATCGGGGTCCGAGGTCAGCCATCGCGGCACGTGGCTAATGTAGCCGATGCCGATGCCGCGAGCCGAGCGGGGATCCTCGCTACCGAGGAAGGGAACAAGCGACTTGCCGCTGAAGCCCTCGATGAACCACTTGCCGCGCGGAACCTCTTGAGCCCCGACGACGACCACCGCCAGCAGAGCCGTTGATAGGCCCAACATCCTCCCTTGTCGCATTTTTCAGCAGTGAGGATACCGGAAGCGGGTACCCTGACGGCGTTCCCATGAGTGCAAAACTGCCCGTTGTGGTCATCGTCGGTCGGCCCAACGTGGGCAAGTCGACCCTGTTTAATCGTCTCGTGCGCAAGCGCGTTGCGGTGGTTGAGGATTCGCCCGGCATCACCCGCGACCGCCTCTATGCCGAAACCGAGTGGCTCGGACAGCGGTTTGTGGTCGTGGACACCGGTGGCATTCTGTTTGGCGACGACGATCCGCTCGTCGAGCAGATTCGCGTTCAGGCTGAAGTCGCTCTTGCCGAAGCCGACGTGATCCTCTTCCTGGCCGACGCCACCGCGGGCCTTACCGACGATGACATGGAGTTAGCCAATCGTCTGCGCTCGGTCCGCAAGCCGATGTTCATTGTGGTCAACAAAGCCGACAATCCGAATCGCGATCTTTACGCATCGGAGTTCTACGGGCTGGGGCTCGGCGATGTGTGGCCGGTATCGGGATTGCACGGACGCGGCGTTGCCGACCTGCTCGATGAGGTCGTCGCGCTCCTGCCTCGCGCGGACGAGATTGAAGCGCCGCCCGAGGAAATCCGGCTCGCGATTGTGGGACGCCCCAACGTCGGCAAGAGCTCGCTACTCAACGCATTCACGGGTGAGCAACGCTCGATCGTCTCCGACATTCCCGGCACGACGCGGGACGCGATCGACACCCAGATCATCTTCCAAGACGAGACGTTCCGACTGATCGATACGGCCGGCATGCGCCGCCGCGGCAAGATCCAGGGCACGGTCGAATACTACATGGTGAATCGCGCGGTGCGCGCCCTTGAGCGGGCCGACTGCGCTCTGGTTGTGATTGACGGCGTGGAGGGCTTGACCGATGGCGACAAGCGGATCGCCAAGCTGGCCCATGACTCAGGCCGCGCCTGCGTGTTTGCGGTCAACAAGTGGGACCAAGTCGAGCCCGGTGATCCGCTCGTCAACACCAAGTCGGCCCCCAAGCGCGATTTTATGCGCATTCTGCGCGACCAGGTTCCGGAACTGGCCTATGCCCCGGTCGTGTTCACGAGTGCGATCGAGAGCCTCGGGTTGAACCCCGTGCTGAAGACGGTGCTGCGAGTTCTGGAGAACTACAACTTCCGCCTTTCGACAGGTGTGTTCAACCGCTTGATCGAAGAGGCGATGTTCCGCCGACCCTACAGCAGCAAGGGCAAAGCGTTCAAGGTGTATTACGCGACGCAAGTGGGCACGAGACCGCCGCACTTCGTGCTTTTCTGCAACGATCCCGACCTGATGCACTTCTCGTACAAGCGCTACCTGGAGAATCAGATTCGGAAGCAGTATCCGCTCGAAGGAACGCCCCTCCGCTTGACGGCTCGGTCAAGCCACGAGCGGAAGGGCTAGGCATTCTGGATTTTGGATTTTGGATTTTGGATTGCGCGAGACGTGCCGTAGACATCAAGCGGCTCCCGGCCTGAAATCCAAAATCCAAAATCTGAGATCCAAAATCAATACACGCTGTCCGGGAAGTAGAAGTCCTTCGCGTTGTCCTTGGTGACGACGTCCAGCTTAATCAGGATCTCGGGCTGATCAACCTTCTTGCCCGCGCGGAGCACGCGGACGCACTCTTCAACCGCCTGAGCGGTCATGCTGGGCGGATAGGTGACGAGTGCCGGGTAGAGCGGGTCGCCATCCATGACTCGCTTGACGATCTCCTTCTTGCCGCCACCGCCGAGCATCCAGATGTTCTTGTTGCGACCGGCTTCCTTCAAAGCCTGCTCGGCACCTTCGCTCATATCGTCGTCCGACGTCCAGATCGCGTCGACCTGCGGGTGCTTCACGAGCATGCTCTGGATCACCTTATAGGAGGTGTCCTTGTTCCACATGCCGGGCTGGGAGTCGAGAACCTTGATGCCGGGGTTCGCCTTGAAGACTTCCATGGCGGAGTCAAAGCGATCCGTATCGACCGTGCTCGGGATCCCGCGAAGGATCAGGATGTTGCCTTTGCCGCCCAGTTTCTCAACCATGTACTCGGCAGACATCTTGCCGAAGGCCTTGTTGTCGCCAGCAAGGAACACGTCGGCCACCGGCTCGGTGAAGCCGCGATCCACGTTCACGATGAAGATGCCACGCTCCTTGAGTTCCTTGGCCTTCGGCGTGACCGGAGCCGACTCGGTGGCCAGGATCACGAGCGCATCGATGCCCTTGGTCGCCAACGTGTCGAGGTCGTTGATCTGGTCCGAGGGAGTGTCGGCTGTCTCGATGGTCCACTCATACTCCGGATACTTCTTGGAGGCTTCGGTGGCCCAGTAGAGCGCGCCACCGGTCCAGCCGTGGTCAGCCGCCGGAACGCTGATTCCGATCTTGAACTTCTTGCCCTCATCGGTGCCCGACGTGGTGCTGGTTGACGAGTTATTGGTTTCGGACGGCTTGTCGCCCCCTCCGCAACCAACGGCGAGACCCAACACCAGGGTCCCGGCGCATGCAAACAAACTGATCCTCTTGAGCATGCTCCGATTATACGTCGCGGCGTTCCCGTTGAAGCAATACCGCAAGAAGAATCACCATTCCTTTGACTACGCCCTGCCAATGTGAACCTACTCCGGCGAAGATCAGCATGTTGTTGATCACGCCAAGAAGCAGGACACCGACAAACGTGCCCCAGATGCGCCCGTAGCCACCCCGCAGCGAGGTGCCGCCGATGACCACAGCCGCGATGGCATCAAGCTCGAAGAACAACCCTTGCGAGCCGGAAGCCACCGAGTTCATGCGACCCGAGAGGAAGATCGCCGCGATGCCGACCGCGATACCACTGATGGTGTAGGTGAGAATCTTGATCCGCTCAACGGGGATGGCGCTGTAACGCGCGGCTCGCTCGTTCGCGCCCACGGCAATGACGTAGCGGCCGTAGCGGGTCTTGTTCAGAATGAACGACGCAATAGCAATCACCACAAAGAACGCGATGATCGCATACGTGATGACGAGGTCCATGCGCCCATCTGCAATCTTGATCCATGGGATGTGGATGCCGTCGCTCCCCCAAGCCGGCCAGATGGTCGTGCTCGAAGATCGCACTTCACCCCCGTTCGCCAACGCGAGCGTCATCGATCTAAAGGCCAGCATGCCGATCAGCGTCGTCACAAACGGAGTCACCCGCCCGTAGGCGACGATGAGCCCCTGAACGAATCCGGCGAGTCCACCGAGGCCGATCATCGCGGCGGCGGCGATCATGGCAGCGGTCAGTTCGGGTCGACCACTCGCCATCTGTTTGTTCAAGATCGTTAGACCTAAACCGCCGACGAACGCGATCATGCTGCCGACCGAGAGGTCGATGCCCCCTTTGATGATCACGAACGTCATGCCGATGGCGAGGATTCCGACCGGCACGTTTTGGTTGATGATGTTGCGCAGGTTCTCCGGCTTAAGGAAGAGATCGGGCTTCCACGCCGCGCTGATGAGAAACAGCACCACGAAGGCCACTAAAACGCCGTACTTGCCGAGAAATCCTTTCATGACTTTGCCCCAACCCCCGCCGCGAGCAACATGATGTTCGACTCGGTTACCTCTTCGCCCCGAAGTTCGCCCATCTGCCGTCGTTCGCGCAGCACAATCACGCGGTCACACAAACCAATCAACTCGTTCATTTCGCTTGAGATCACCAGGCATCCCATTCCGGCAGCCGCCAGCTCATGGATCACATGGTAGATCTCCGACTTCGCGCCGATATCGACGCCTCGGGTGGGCTCGTCAAGGATCAGTAGCCGAGGTTCGGTATCCAGCCACTTCGCGAGCGACACCTTTTGCTGGTTGCCGCCGCTCAGCGACTGCACCGCGACGTGCGGACCGGGCGCGCGGATGCCCAACCGCTCGATCCATTGCTTGGCCGCGGTTACTTGCTTGCGATCGTCCACGGTGAGCGTTCCGTAGCTACGCAGATTCGCCATCGACGTGTTCTCTTTGAGTTCCAGGCTTAGGTGCAGCCCGGTGCCCTTGCGATCTTCGGATACGTACGCGGGCTTGGTGGCACGGACGGTTCCTGCGATGCACCGCCGCTTGCGAATGATGCCCTCGGCGACTTCCGTGCGCCCGGCCCCGATCAGTCCACCGAGACCAACGATCTCTCCCGCATGCACTTTGAAGCTAATGCCCGCAGGAAATCCATCGAAGGTCGCGTTGTCCAAATCCAAGACAACCTCCTCAGCGTGAGCGGTGATCTTGGGCGGGAAGAGATCCTCAAGTTCGCGCCCCACCATGAGATTCGCGAGGTTATGAGGCGTGATCTCGCTGGCTTGGGTGTGGGTGCTGAGCTCGGCGACCACCTTGCCGTCGCGAAGGACCGTGACACGATCACTTAGGGCGGTCACTTCGTCGAGCCGGTGTGACACGTAGATGACCCCGACGCCTTCCTCGCGAAGTTTGCGGACGAGTGCCATGAGGGCTTCGGTTTCCGTCTCAGCAAGCACCGCCGTTGGCTCGTCGAGAATGAGGAACTTGGCCCGCTGCGCGACCGCCTTGGCGATTTCCACCATCTGCTTCGAAGCAAGGGACAAGTCGCCAACGTTGGCATCGGTGTGGATGGGGGCGCCGAGCTGGGCGAGGGCCTCCTGAGCGAGCTGGCGCATCTCGTCGCGGCGAATGAGCCCAAGGCGATGCGGCTCTGATCCCAGCGCGATGTTTTCGGCGACGGTCAGCGTGTCGATCAGATTGAGCTCTTGGTGCACCATGGCGATGCCATGGGCCTCGGCGATCTTGACCGAGCTGAGCTCAAGTTCGTGGCCGTCGATTGCCGTCGTGCCGCTCGTGGGCATTTGGATACCGCTGAGGATTTTGAGGAGGGTGCTCTTGCCAGCCCCGTTTTCGCCGATCAGGGCGTGAATCGTGCCGGTTCCAAACGCGACCGACACGCCATCCAGCGCCCGGACTCCGGGGAACTGCATGGTGAGATCGCGCACGGCCAACTGAGCCATTCGCGATAAGTTACCCGCCGAGTCTTTGTTGAAGGTGCTCGGGCTCCTCAATCAGGGCCGCGGATTGCGATGCGGCGGGCCGAGTTTCGAGCGTTTTCGCGACGCGATCGCGAAGCTCGTCGGCGAGTTCCCGGGAGTTTTCGTGACCTCTGCGCGTCAGGAAAGAGAACATTCCGGCTCCAACTGCGGTAAACGCAGCCGAGAGTGCCACCCCAACGCCAATCATCCCACGCTCTCCGAGTGCGCCCATCGCGATGATTGAACCGATGAATGCCGGATACAGTGTCATGAGTCCTTGGAACAGAGCATTCGACTTCACACGGATTCGGGTTCGACCTTCGCGAGCCGTTATCTCAATGGTGGACTGCCCAACGCCGTTCCACGCCGGCATCGTGAGCTTTCGACCTACTTGGCTGGGACCCGCGGAGTGTCCTTTCTGCAGGGGCTTGACGTCTTCGACGATAAGGTCATATTGATCAGGGTCAACTTCGCCTTCGACGACTCGTTCAAACTCGGCCGAGAGCTGGAGGGGGCCGCGCGTGTCCCTCATCTGACCGACTTCGCGGATGGCGCGTTCGAGCGCTTCGAGGGGTACGCCGACATCTTCGGCAATCCGGCGCAGCTCCTCTTGGGTGACACCCGGCTGGTAGGATGTCCCTTCCTCTTCGGTGAGCTCAACGGCTCGCCGAATGATTGCACCAACCTCCTGCTCGCTGAACATGTTGGCCTGGGGCACGGGCCGGTCGTGCCTTCGTGGACTGCCCTTCTTTCTCCCCTGCTGCCTGCTCATGATTGATTGTAGTGCAGATCGCCACCCGTCCACCTTCAGCCCGCAACCGATCCGGGCGCGTTCACGTCACTTTGAAGGCCATGGGTTTTCGATTGCTTTTTGCCAGCTTGCTCATGTTGTCAGGGCTCGCGTGCGCGCAAACCACGATCTCAACGTTCGACTCAAACGGGACCGCCATTCGCTTTGCCGAGACCGGATCCGGGGAAGCGGTCGTGTTGCTTCACGGTTGGATGAGCGATGCGTCGTTCTGGGGAGCCGACTCCGCTGGCGATCCGCGACTCACCGGGTTGGCTGGATTTCGCGTCCTCGCGCCTGATCTGCGTGGTCACGGCAAGAGCGGCAAACCCCACGATCCCAAGGCTTATGGCGTAAAAATGGCCGAGGACGTCCTACGATTGCTGGATCATCTCAAGATTCGAAAGGCGCACCTCGTCGGCTATTCGATGGGGTCGTACGTTGCGGGAAAGGTCGTCGAGCGGGCTCCAAGTCGCATCATCTCGGTGGCGTATGGAGGTAGCGCTCCGGTGCTCCGGACGCGGGCAATCAAGGCGTTTGGCGATGCGATCGCGTTTGCCGACGCCGTTGATGCCGGCAAAGGGCTTGGCGCTTACCTAATCGCCACCATCCCGCCCGGTTACCCGAAGCCAACGCCCGAGGCCGCCGATCGGCTGGCGGAGCGTATGTTCCGTCATCAGGATGTTGTGGCGCTCGCGGCCGCGGGTCGTTCACTCGGCGGGCTCGAAGTCGATCCGGCCCGGCTTACCCGGAGCGGCGTTCCCACGCTCTTCATTTATGGTGAAAGAGAATCGCGCTATGTGCTCGACCGAATCGCGGAAACGCGGCGCTGGTTTCCGAACGCACAGTACACAACAATTACGGGCACCGACCACGTCCTAACCCCCGCGGCTCCGGAGTTCGGGCGCGCTTTGGTCGAGTTCCTTCAGCGGCATCGCGAGAGCAACTAGTCGTCGTCGAGTTCGCCCGCCATGTCTTGCTCAAACATCTCTTCCATCTCGTCGGACATGTCCTCATCGACGGCCTTGCCCATTTCGCGCATCATCTCGCGCATTTCGCTGGGGCTGTCGGGTTCGCCGTATTGCTCCAACCGGTCGGCGAGGTCGTCCAAGCGGTCGTCTTCGGTTCGCCCTTTACGGAATCGACTGATGAGCTTCTGCGCGTCGGGTGAGCCACATTTCGGGCACTCCACCCGGTCCCCATCCGCGGTCATCCCCACCAGAGTGGCGAACTTGTGGTTACAGGCATTGCAGAGAAACTCGAAGATGGGCATGGGTTGGTGTGTTGGCGTGTTGGCTTGTTGGCATGTTAGCTTGTTATGCGGTCAGTACTTCAAGCACTCTAACAGGCCAACATACCAACACGCCAACAAGCCGACTCTACTCCGGCAGCGGCTTGTCCTTCGTCTCCGGCGCGAGGGGTAGAGCCATCAACCCAATGACGTAGACCAGGCCCGCCAGCATCACGCCGTGGGCCGGCGAACTCTTCTCGGCACCGATGATCAGGCCCGTGATCCAGGGGAGCGGGGCCTGCGTGATGCGCGCAGTGTTGTATGCGAACCCCGAACCAGTGGCGCGAATCCGCGACGGGAACAGCTCGGGGAAGTACAGTCCGTAGATCGCGGTCAGGCCGATCGAGAGGCAGGAGATTGCCGGAGCCATCCACATCAGATTCTCGTAGGTCACTTGACCTCGAAGCGCGAAGTAGGTCACGAGCGGCGCGCCAATGAACCCGATCGCGAGCGCCGGTCGCCGCCCAAAGCGCTTGGCGAAGTACGGGAACAGGAACACGCCGAGCAGCGTGCCCGCGTGCTGAGCGTATGTGACGTAGCTGGTTCGCGCCGCGATGGAGATGTCGGTCATGCCCTCGCTGGCGGCTTTGACGAGGTTGGGCATCCAGTAAGCGGCATTCCCCGCCCCGGCGATGCCGACGGTGCCGATAACCATCGCCAGCAGCGCATGTCGGCGCCACTGACCCGTACCGAACAGTTCCTTGAGCGAGCCCGCCGAGTGCTGTGCCGCCGGTGAGTGGATCGGACGCTCGGGCTCTTTCACCACCATCCGAATGAACACGGTGACAAACGCAGGTGCGAGCCCGATGATGAACATCCAATGCCAGCTAAACCGGCTGAGGCCCAGGTTCGCGGTGGCCGCCAGCACCGGCCCGACCGCCGCCGCGGTCTGCAAGAACGCCGCTGCGAGCGGACGTCGCTTGTCGGGGAAAACCTCCGCCACCAGTGCGGCTCCAGCCGCCCATTCACCGCCGATCCCTAGCCCTGTTAAGAACCGAATGACGGCGACCTGCTCCCACGTTTGGCACGCCGCCGTCAGCGCGGTGAAGCAGCAGTACAGCAGGATGGTGAGGATCATCACCCGGCTACGGCCCCACCGGTCGGCCAGGATGCCAAACACCAGACCACCGATCGCCCAGCCGATGATGAACACCATCTGGATAAAGCCCTCGACTTGAGGTCCGCGCGCCGCGTACTCGGCGGCGCCCATCAGGTCCGTCAGCATGCGCGTCTTCGCCAGGTTGAAGAGCGCGGTGTCCATGATATCGAACACCCACCCCAACCAGGCGACGAAGAGAATCGTCCAGCGCATCCGGTCGGTCATCGGCGGCATTCTACTGAGTCCCGCGGGGCGTTGTCACGGCCAACTCTCCGGGAGTCCGAGAGGTAGACTTAGAGGTAAGGCCATGAGTGCACCTGCTACTTACCCGAACTATTCCCCCGGTCTCGAAGGCGTGATCGGCGGCATCACGACGATCAGTGACATTATCAGCGAAACTTCTACGCTGGTGTACCGCGGATACAACGTCCACGATCTGGCCTCGAAGGGCTCGTTTGAAGAGACTGCGTACCTACTGCTCTACGGCAAGCTGCCGAATCGCGCCGAGCTTGATGCGTTTAAGAAGACGCTCGCCGACGAGCGCGAAGTCCCCGAAGCGGTGTACACCGCGCTGAAACAACTTCCCGCCGATACCCACCCAATGGATATCGCCAAGGTCGGCTTTGCCGTCGTTGCTCCCTATGACCCAGACTACGCGGCTCCGGCGACCGATCAGGCCGCCAACCTGCGCAAAGCCGTCCGCATCCTCGCCAAGGCGAGCACGATCGTCGGCAACGGTCACCGCATTCGCCAGGGCCTTGAGCCGCTGAAGCCGAAGCCCGATCACACGATTGCCCAGAACTTCCTCTACCTGATGTCGGGTAACGAGCCAGAGGCGGAAGTCGCCCACGTGCTCGACAGCTCGCTCACCCTTTATGCCGAGCACGGCTACAACGCCTCAACGTTTGCCTGTCGCGTGACGGTGGCAACCCTGAGCGACATCTACAGCGGCATCGTGACCGGCATCGGCACCCTCCGCGGCCCGCTTCACGGTGGCGCCAACGAGGAAGCCATGAAGATGATCATGGAGATCGGTAGCGTCGAAGCCGCCGAGCCGTGGATTCGCGATGCGCTGGCCACCAAGAAGAAGATCATGGGCTTCGGCCACCGCGAGTATAAGAAGCGCGATCCGCGCGCCATCTACCTCACGGTCATCGCCAAGGAACTCGCGGTCAAGAACAACGTGCCGCACTTCGCGCAGATCGCGGACATCCTCGAGAACGTGATGGAGACCGAGAAGGGCATCTATCCGAACGTGGACTTCCCTGCTGCTTATGCTTACTATGCGCTCGGGATTCCGATCGACCTCTACACGCCGATCTTCGTGATTGCGCGAGTGTCCGGCTGGTCAGCCCACGTGCTGGAGCAGCTTTCGAACAACCGCCTGATCCGCCCGGCCTGCATTTACGAAGGCCCGCATTCGGTGGAGTTTGTGCCGGTCGACCAGCGGTAGCGTGTCGCTATAGGTCCTATAGCCTTATAGGACCTATACCATCAGTCCAACTTTCGGAAGTTCACACCCAACGCGCTCAGCCGCTCGGTGTGGACCTTCAGCCGCCCAAGAAACGCATTGAAGTTCCGCGTGGACTTCGGCGACCACACCACCTCACTCAACGCACACCCACGCGGGAAGGCCATGTATTCCATGTGCTTAGGGTCGCGGATGTACTCCGTCCAGAGCTGGAACTGCGCCCCAAGGACATGCTTGGTCTGCTCGGGCGTGAACGAGGCCAAAATCGGCTCGTATTCGTACACTTTCGATAGCGGCAGGAAGCCCCCAATCGCATGGGGCTCCTTCGTGCGATCCTGGCTCTGGTAGTAGTCGAAATAGGTGTGCGAGGTCTTGGCCATGACCACGTCGTGACCACTCTTGACTGCCGTCTCCGCGCCGTCGTTGCCAAGCCACACCATGAGGGCCGCTCCCGGCGCGAGGCCACCCTCCAAGATCTCCGACCAACCGATCATGCGTCGACCCTTACTTGCGATGTGGGCGTCCATCTGCTTGATGAACCAACTTTGAAGCTCGTGCTCGTCTTTCAAGCCCAGCCGTCGCATCTTCTCCTGAGCATAGGGGCTGGCTTTCCACTGCGTCTTGGGGCACTCGTCGCCGCCGATGTGGATGAACTGGCTGGGGAAGAGCTCGATGACCTCGTCGAGCACGTCCTTTAGGAAGTCGATCGTTGAGTCCTTGACGTTGAACACGTTCTCGATGACACCCCAGCGGATGGCGACCTCGAGTTGCTCGCCGGTGTTGCCGAGCTCCGTATAGGCAGCGATCGCGGCCTGGGCGTGGCCGGGCATTTCGATTTCGGGGACGACGGTGATGTGCCGCTCTTGGGCGTACTTGACAATCTCGCGGACATCGGCCTGGGAGTAGAAGCCCCCGTGCGGCTCGCCGGTGAACTTACCGGGATTGCCGTAGACGAGCATCGTGTCTTTGCGCCACGCCCCAACCTCGGTCAGCTTCGGATACTTCTTGATCTCGATCCGCCAGCCCTGGTCTTCGGTGAGATGCCAGTGGAAGGTGTTGAGCTTGTGAAACGCGAGCGTGTCAATGAACTTGAGCACGGCTTCCTTGGGCATAAAGTGTCGGCCCACGTCGAGGTGCGCACCTCGCCATTGAAAGCGGGGATAGTCTTCGATCTCCACGGCCGGGATCGACCAGGACTTGGCGGAGAGTCGGTTCTTGCCAAGGGTCTCGGCGGGCAGAAGTTGGCGGAAGGTTTGAACGCCGTAGAACAGCCCGGCCGCCGAGCCGCCGGTGATCCGGACGCGGCTCTCGTCGACCGTCAACCGATAGCCCTCGCGCGGCAGGTTGCGATCAGTCGCCAGCAGAATCGTATTGTGGGCGACTTGCTCGAAGCCGCTTACCGAATCTTGCGGATCGCTCGTCGTCGGAAGCCGGAGTCCGGTCGATGGGCCGAGGTAGCCCCGAAGCATTCGAGCCACGCCAGCGGAGTCGCCCCGCAGGATCAACTTCGTTGATGCGCTAAGGGTGAACTGACCCTGCCCCACTCTCAAACTGACCGGTGCGGGGACGATTGCGGGTGCTTGAATCAGAGCAACTGCAGCGAAGAGCATGCGGGGATGCTACCGCATGGCCCCGATCTTGCGGAACTCAGTGTTAGGTTCAACAGTCTTACGTGCGGGCGGTGAACCGACCCAGATTATGAGGGGACTTAGCGTTGTCTTGGTGGTCGTGTTGTCGTGCCTCGGATTTGCCCGGCCCGACCGGAATGCGTTTCTGAACGTCCGCGCCGTCACCGTAGCTCAACTCGTGGAGCAAGTTCGCAAGGATCCGGAAGTGATGGACCGGTATCGGCGTCACTACTCGATGAACGACGCCGAAGTGCTCGCCTTTTTGTCGGGTCTGAAGCTCGCGCGAATCGTGAAGGCGGGCACGTATCAGGTCTACAGCGTGCCCCCCGATGGCTCCATCAAGATGAGCGTCCGCAACTTCCGGGAAGGCACTCCCGTGTTTGCCGACGTCTTTGCCAAGCCGGTGCTGATCCTCAAGTGTGGCAATCCCCTCGACCGCGGCCCCAAAGATCCTCGCGCCCCGAACGATCCCGACCCTGGGCTCGAAACCACTGCGACGACCGAAATGCGTGAAGGTGAGCTCACAAATGAGGGACTCCCCGAGTTGGATGAGCTGACGGCGATGACTCCAGACGTGCCGACCCTCGTGGACCTGCCTGAGGAGATCATCACCATCAACGAGAGTCCGATCCCGATGATCATCCCCGCAAGTCCGTTTGGCGGCGGGTGGTTGCTCGGTCTTCTCGGTGGGGGCTTCATCCTGGGCGGCAGCGACAGCGACGACAATCCCGGCGATACCGTAGTGCCCGAACCGGCTACGTTAGGAATCATGGCGATTGGGGCGGGTGGGTTGCTCCTTCGTCGCGCCCGACGGCGCCAGCGCTAGGTAAAACCGGCACCATGCCGTTGCTTCCTTTGCTGATTGCGGTTGCCCAAGCACCCCTCGTTCTCGACTCCGGTCTGGCCATCGAGTCGGTCGGTCGTGGAGGCCGCATCCCCTTCCCCACCGACGCGCTCGTCCAGCAGATCGTCGACGGAACGTGGAAGGCCCCGGCTGAAGGCGACAAGATCGCTAACCGAACCTGGGCTGCGGTGAAGGCCAATGATCAGGGCTGGTTCGAGGGTCGAGCTTTTCAGGGCGGTTATGCGGCATTCATTGTGCGTAAAGATCGCACGCAACTCATGGTGATGAACGCGACGGGCCACAACCTGGCTTACGTGAATGGTGAGCCTCGTGGCGGAGATGTCTATGGCTATGGCTACAACCGGGTTCCCGTGAAGCTCAACGCGGGCGACAACCACCTGCTGTTTGCGACGGGCCGCGGGCGGCTGAGGGTTGCGCTGGAGCCCATGACGCAGCCCGTCATGTTCAACCGCGACGATCTCACCCTGCCCGATCTCATTGACGGCAAGCCCGAGACGCAGTGGGGCGCGGTCATCGTGCTCAATGGTGGCGATTCGGTTTTGGAGGGAGCCAGCCTCAGGGCGAGCCTGCCCAACAAGCGCTCGGAGTCCACAAAGCTGCCGCGCATCCCGCCGATGTCGATCCGCAAGGTCGGCTTCCGCATCCCGAACGGCTCAAACCTCACCGGCGACTCCGCTAAGCTGACTCTTGAACTCAAAGCGGGCAACGTCACCGACACTCTTGAACCCACCATCCGCATTCGCAAGCCCGACCAGACGCGCCGCGAGACGTTCATCAGCAAGATTGACGGCTCGGTGCAATACTACGCGGTCGTGCCGCCTCCCGTGCACAAGCCGGGCCTGGCCATGGTGCTCACAGTCCACGGCGCGTCGGTTGAGGCCCAAGGTCAAGCCGAAGCCTACAGCCCGAAGGACTGGTGCTACACCGTCGCCGCCACCAATCGCCGCCCGTTCGGCTTCGACTGGGAAGATTGGGGCCGCATGGACGCCATGGAAGTGCTTGATCACGTTCAAGCCAAGTACGGAACCGACCCGGTCAAGACCTACCTCACCGGTCACTCGATGGGCGGGCATGGAACCTGGCAACTCGGGGCGCTCTTTCCTAACCGGTTCGCGGCCATCGCGCCGAGCGCCGGCTGGCGCAGCTTCTATACCTACGTAGGTAAGCCGCGAATCCAGAATCCAACCCCGATGGAGGCACTCTTCGAGCGAGCCGTCTCCCCGACCGACACCGAGCTGATGATCGAGAACTACCGCACGCAGGAGGTGTATATCCTGCACGGTGACGCCGATGACAACGTTCCCGTCCGTGAAGCCCGCGCGATGCGCGACACCTTTGAGAAGATGGGCAAATCGATCGGCTACTACGAAGAGAAGGGTGCCGGACACTGGTGGGATGGCGATCGGTCGCCGGGGGCGGACTGTGTAGATTGGCCTCCCATCTTCGACATGTTCCGTAAAGCGGAGTTGAAGGGGTTTGTCAAGACGGATCGAGGTCATGAACTGAAGTTCATGACGCTCAACCCGGCGGTCAGCCACCGAATCGAGAAGTTTGAGATCCGCCGGCAAGTCCGCAAACTTGAGCCCAGCACGATCCATGTTGTCGATGATGGCAAGCGGCTGACCATGACCACGAAGAACGTAGCCGCGCTGAGGGTGTTTGTGGAACTCGCCGAGATCGACGGGCAGCCGGTGCCACCGAAGCGGGATCGCTCGCTGATATGGAATCTCGAACTCCGCAACGGCAAGTGGCAGAACGCGGCGGTCAATCCCCTGCAATCCGGACCGTTTAAAGAAGCCATGCAGCGCCGGATGGCGTTTGTGTACGCGACGAACGGCACTCGTGAAGAGAACGCGTGGTCGTTCGCGAAGGCGCGGTACGACGCGGAACAGTGGTGGTATCGCGGCAACGGCGCCGTGGATGTCGTCGCCGATTCGGCCCTACCCGCCAACGCGCTGTCCAGTCGCAACGTCGTGATCTACGGCCACGCTGATATGAACTCCGCGCTCGGCAAGTTGAAGGTCTCCAGCCTGTTGTCGCTGAAGCGTGATTCTGTCACGATGGAAGGCAAGAAACTCACTGGCGACCTGGGGTGCCTCTATGCGGTGGAGGCGGGCGGCGGTATGGTCGCGCTGATCGGCGGCACAACCCTAAAGGGCATGCGCGCCACCGAACGGCTGCCGCTGTTCTCAGCCGGTGTCGCCTACCCCGACTGGACGATCTTCGACGCCAAGACTTGGAGTGACGGCACGGCGGCGGTCACCGGAGCCGGTTTCTGGGGCGAACCGGGCGTGTGGACGAGGTAATCCGTGGCGAAGCACCTGGTCATTCTCGACGGATACAGCCTGCTCTACCGCGCGTTCTATGCGACGCGGTATCTGAGCACGAGCGACGGTCGCCCCACAAACGCGCTCTATGGCTTCGTCAGCATGCTGTTCTTTATCCTGGAGAAGGATGATCCCGACGCGGTCGTGGTCGCGATGGATGCCCCCGGCAAGACGTTCCGCCACGCCGAATACGCCGAATACAAGGGCACGCGGCGCGAAACGCCGGACGAGCTTAGGTCGCAGCTCGCGGTCGCACGCGATCTCATCTCGGGCCTCGGGATTCCGATGATCGAAGCCCCAGGATTCGAGGCGGATGACGTCGTCGGCACGATCGCGAAGCTGGGCGAGCAAAACGGCTACAACACCACGATCGTCACCGGCGACCTCGATTCGTTGCAGTTGGTCGATGATCACGTCCGCGTCATGACTATGAAGCAAGGGGTCACCGAGGTCGTGTTCTACGGCCCGGGCGAGGTGTTTGGCCGCTACGGGTTTCCGCCCGCGCTGATCCCGGACTACAAAGCCATCGTCGGCGATACCAGCGACAACATCCCCGGCGTTCCGGGCATTGGAGAGAAGGGCGCGACAACCTTGCTGCAGAAGTTTCAGGGTGTACAAGATCTGCTGGATCGATGGGATGAGGTTGACCCTAAGTTCCAGAAGAAGATCGAACCTGTCCGGGAGCAGATGCTCAAGTCACGGTGGCTGGCCACGATCGACACCAACGCCCCCGTCAAGTACGACTTCGAGCCGTTCCGGCTCACCGACGAGGAATACGAGCACGCGCGCGAAATCCTCGAGCAATACGAGCTCCGTTCCCAAGTTCGGCGGATGCCAACGGTGCTGACCAAGTATCGCGAGAGCCAGGGCGACGCGCCGGTGACCGTGAAGGTCGAGATGGAGCGCATCGAGATCGAACAGCGCGAGGAGCGTGATTACGGGCGATTGCGGCCGTGGGTCGGCGATCGGCCGTTTGCGCTGTACTTTGAATCGGTTTCCGCGCAGATGGGCATGTTTGACGAGCCCGAGCGGATCGCGTATGTCGCGGTTGGCACCGAGGTGCGCCGCACACCAGAGGACGTAGGTCGACGACTCTTTCGCGAGCACCCGGAGTTGGCAGTGCTCCACGACGCGAAGCCGATGTACAAGATGGGCGAGGCTCCGGCGGCGACGGTGCGATTCGATACGCTGCTCGCGGGTTACGTCCTGCAGTCGGGCCGATCGAACTATGCGCTTCGAGACCTGGTGCAAGGCTATCTGGAGATCACGCCGCCTACCACCGGTGGAGAGATGTGCGCGGCCCTGTCGCTGCTCGAATCCCCCATGCGCGACCGGCTGGAGAAAGAAGGCCAAACGAGCGTGCTGATGGACATCGAGCTACCTCTGGTGCCGATGCTGGCGGAGATGGAGCAAGCGGGCATCGCGGTCAGCCGCGAGGTGCTCGGTGAGTTTTCGGCGCTGCTAGAAACGCAAATCGCCACCCTCACGCAGACCATCTATGACGAGGCGGGCGCGACGTTCAACATCGCCTCGCCCAAACAACTTGGCGACGTGTTGTTCGAGAAGATGATGATCCCGGGCGTGAAGAAGGGCAAGACCGGCTACCCGACCGGTGCGGAGGTGCTTCAGCCCCTTGCTCCCGCGTTTCCGATCATCGCCAACGTGCTGCACTGGCGCGAGCTCTCAAAGCTCAAATCGACCTACGCGGATGCGCTACCGCGCCTGATCGCCGACGATGGCCGCATCCACACCACCTACAATCAGGCAGTCGCGGCGACGGGGCGGCTCAGCTCGAATGATCCGAACCTGCAGAACATCCCCATCCGAACGGAGCTCGGCCGCGAGATTCGGCGCGCTTTCTTGGCTGCGCCCGGCTACCAGTTGGCGTCCTTCGACTATTCGCAGATCGAGTTGCGCGTGCTCGCGCACATGTGCGGAGATGAGAATCTCGTCGAGGCGTTTGCCCGGCGGACGGATGTGCACGCGGTCACGGCGGGGCTGATGTTCGGCATTCCGGAAGCAGAGGTCAAGAAAGACCAACGTGGGCTGGCGAAGCTCCTCAACTACGCCGTGTTGTACGGGGTGACGGAGTATGGCCTTGCGAACCAGCTCGGCGGCGGGTTTTCGATCTCGGAAGCGCGGGCGCTCATCGAGCAATATCGCGAGCGCTTCCCGAAGGTGAAGGGGTTTACCGAGGCCACAGTCCAGGAGGCGCGAAGCAAGGGCTTTACGACCACGCTGTGCGGGCGGCGACGCTACTTTCCAGACATCCATAATGCGAACCGGAACGAGCGGATGTACGCCGAGCGGCAGGCCATGAATGCGCCGATTCAGGGCACGGCCAGCGACATGATCAAGCTGGCGATGATCCACGTTGAGCGGGTTCTCACAGGGGCGAAGTCGCGGATGCTACTGCAGGTGCACGACGAACTGGTGTTTGAGTTAGCGGAGGGAGAAGAACATCTGATTGAGCCCCTTCGCGCCGCGATGGAGAACTCGCTACCGCTCTCGGTGCCGATTGAGGTGGACGCCAAGGTGGGCGCGAATTGGGCGGAGATGGCCGACATTCCACGCCCGTAATCGCCGCTTGGCTCCTGCCGTAGTCGCCGGTTGCATCGTACCGGCGTGAAGCTGTCCCGCAGGCACAACACATTCATGCGGCTACAGGGAAGCGGTGCTTACAACTTCGCCGTACCGAACTTCACATTCAGCAGACTGCGGATCTGCAGAAGGGTGAACCCAATCAAGATCGTGCCCATCATCCACGCCGCCGCCGTCGCGTAGCCAAACTTGAGGAACATAAACGCGTTTTCCCAGATCTCCAAACCCACGGTTCGCGTGGCGTTGAGCGGGCCGCCGCCGGTCAACACAAAGATGTTCTCCATCGCCTTAAAGCCAGCGATGAACACGCCGAGCAGATTGATCATGATCAGCGTGCGCAACCCCGGCAGGGTGATGAAGCGGATCTTCGTCATCCAATTGGCGCCATCCAGGTCGGCCGCCTCGTAGCGCTCGTCCGGGATGTTCTTCATTGCAGCGAGATACAGAATGGACCCCGGTCCGGCGCCCGCCCAAATCCCAGGCAGGACCACCGCGAAAAGCGCCAGCGACGGATTCCCCAACCAATCCACGGCCTTCGGCGCAACGTTCATGCCGACGTGCGGAGCGATCATGTTGTACAGGTCGATGAACGGCGCGAGCAGCGTGTTCAGGATGCCGGTTTCGCTCTTGTCGTAGAACTGCCGCCACAAGAACGCCACGACAATAGCGCTCGTCATCGCGGGCAGATAGAACACCGTTCGGAAGAACACCTTGGCGCGCGGGATCTCGTTCAGTGCGATCGCGAGGAACACTGGAATGAAGAAGCCGATGAGCAGGCTCAATCCCACATACAGAAACGAGTTCAGCAATGAGCGCCAGAACACCGGTTGTGAGAACACGGCGATGAAGTTGTCGAGCCCCACAAATGTGGGCGGCTGGCCGATGCGGTAGTCCTGGAAGGCGATCACCAGTCCGCGGGCGAGAGGATAGTAGGCCCACAGCAAGATGCTCGCGACCGCCGGAGCAAGGCATGCCGCCATAAAGCGCAGCATTCGCGGGCGACTCTGACCCACCGGCCCGCGCACCTCGGCCACCGAAATCCGCCGGCGACTCCAGCGCCAGCCCCACACGATCCCGCTGACGAGCACGACTCCGAGGCCGCCCACAAACCCGAGCGCCCAAGCTCGCTTCCGCGCCATCTCTTCGGGCGGAATGTAGCCGAGCATCTTCTGGTCCATCTCCTTGGCGACACTGGCCAGGATCTCCATCGCGGGAGTGTCAGGTTCGAGCTTGGCGCGGTCAAGGGCTTGGTCCAGCACCGCATAGACCTGTTGCATGTTCCGCCCATAGGGCTCGGGATGGCCGGTCTCGAACACCGAGCGGCTCGCCTGCACGTACAGCGGATCGACTTGGGCGGCCAGGTCGGGGTATCCAAACTTCTCCAGCCACACCGGATTTACCAGCCGCCCCATACCAAGCTCGACAAACCGATCGGTGTTGATCTGCGCGGCACGCTCACCGGCGAAGAAAGCGATAAACCTCCAACAGGCGGCGAGCTTCGCGGGGTCTTTGACATTGGCATTGATCGCCCACATGCCCGCGTTGATTTCGTTCGCGGGTCCGGCCGGACCGGCCGGTAGCGCCGCCACGCCCAGCACACTCGGATCGAGGTCCGACATGTTCAGCAGCACATCGTTCGTGTAGTCGAACCACATCGAAACCTTGCCCTCGCGGATTGCCGACAACCGGTCGGTCGTGAGCAAGGCGATCGGGCCTTTGCCGTTCCAGGTCTCAACGACAAGGCGGCGATACATGTCAAGCGCTTTGACGCCCGCGTCGGTGGCGATGCCGGCTTTCCAGATGCCGCTCTCCGTCGGATAGGCCACCTCGCCACCCGCCTGATACACGAAGTTGCTCCAGTGGTAGCCCCGACCGCCCATGCCTGCCGAGAACACGAACCCGTTGCGCCCAGGGCGGGCTTCGGTGAGTTTGCGGCCGTACTCGATGAACTCATCCCAGGTGCGCGGGGGGCGGTTCGGGTCGAGACCGGCTTCGAGAAAGTGGTCCTTCCGGTAGTAGAGCGCCATCGCGACCTGGAAGAACGGCACCGCATAGAGCTTCTCGTCGTAGCTACGGAGCACCTTCTCGATGAACGGATGGATCCGCTCCTTAGCGGCGGGGTCGTTCGCGATGAGGTCGTCGAGGGGGCGGCAGAATCCCTGATCGATGTAGTTGAAGTACTGCCGGAAGTTGACGTAGAACACGTCCGGCGCGGTGTCGCCCGCCATCGACATGAGGAATCCGCTCTCAGCGCGTTCGCCGGTGAGTTCCAGGCCGCCCGCATTGACCACGCGGATGTCGGGATGTTCGCGGTGGAAGGTCTCGAAGACGGCGCGGCGGGCCAGCGAGCGGGGATCGGTGGCTTCCTTGGGCGGAATGCCCTGGGCGGGGCCAGCCATCATACGAATGGTCACTGGGTCTTGCGCAAAGCCGACCAAGCTCAGCATTCCCACCAGCGCACTCGCAAGCAACCGCCGTATCACACGGCTATCATAGCGCGATTACGCGGCAAGGGAACGGCTCGCCATCCTCTTGCGAAGCGCTTGCTCGAACGCCTCGACAATTCGCGGGTCGAACGCCATGCCCGAGTCCGCTTTGATCCGTTCAAGAGCAACTTCCCATGGGAGCCCCTTGCGATAGGGGCGCTCGGTGGTCAATGCGCTAAACACGTCGGGCACCGCGAGCAGCCGACCCAGGAACGGAATCGATTCCCCGGCAAGTTTGTCGGGATACCCTCGTCCATCGTAGCGCTCGTGGTGATGGCGGACGCCAGGAACAATGTCGGCCAAGCCGGGAATGTTGCCGATCATGAAGGCACCCACCTCGGGATGTTGGCGCATGACGTCAAAGTCGGCCTCGCTCAGTTGACCCGGCTTACGCAGAATCTCGTCAGGGATTCCGATCTTGCCGACGTCGTGGAGGAGTCCAGCGAGGCGCACCAGCCGTTGGGGCTCCTCGCCAAAGCCGAGTTCCTCGGCGATCCAGAGGGCATACTCGGTGACTTCCTCAGAGTGCGCTCGGGTGTAGTAATCCTTGTTGTCGATCGCGGTGATCATCGAGTCGAGCAGATCGAAGCCCTCGACAAGGGACTCATGCCGTAGGCCCCGCGAGCGCGGTGCTGGGGCCCCACTCTTCGCCGAGTTCTTCGCGTGGTACATATTGCGATCGGCGGCGGCCACGAGTTCGAGTCGCGTGCTTGCATCGAGGGGATAACGAGCTACGCCGATGCTCACACTCAACGGGATCGTTCGCCCGGAACGGTGATCGCGAAATCCCTCTTCCATGAGGCGCCCATCAATCGTCGCCGTGAGGTCCTCCAACCGCTGCTCCGTCGCCCGCGGCACCAAGACGATGAACTCATCGCCGCCATATCGCGCGGGCACCTCGTTTGGGGCCACCACGTCGCGGAGGACCCGAGCTATCGTCTTCAAGACTTGATCACCGACGACATGCCCATACGTGTCGTTGAAGTGCTTGAAGTTGTTGACATCAATCATCATGGCGCCCAGCGTTTCGTCGTTGGCCTGAGCGGCATTGAACAAGAACTCGAAGCGTTGCTGGGCTGCACGATGATTAGGCAATCCGGTGACGGAATCGAGGTCGGCCATCTGGCGAGCGAGCTCGTAGAGTCGGGTGTTCTCGAGTGCGGCCCCAAGTTCGAGGGTCAACCCCTCAAGAACCGATCGATCTTCATGATCGTAGGATGCATCGGGGCGCAACACGGCAACCCAACCGAAGACGCGACCCTTCGACGTAACAGGCGCGAACGCGAATTTCAGGTGATGCTTGAAGTCGGGATCGTGCAGGCTCCCAAATCGCGCGGGAGAGGTCACATCGAGAATGTCGAGATGATCGAGCACCCACGGATAGGCCTCAACGCTCTGTGAACGCACGTGGGGGCCGAACGTGGCATGGGTCATGAGCGAGAGCGGGGTCAGATTGACGACGATAGCCTCCGCCTGCATGGCATCGCTAATCTGAGCCACCGCGGCCCGAATGACCGATTCGAAATCCAGTGAGGTACTGATCGCCTTGCTAAAAGCGTGGAGCGACTGAAGTTGGGTGGTCCGGCGGTCGACCATGTTCTCAAGGTTGCGGTTGAACTCACCGATTTGTCGGACAAGCGTTTGGTTCTCATGTAGCGTCAGAAGTTGCCGGACGATCACGAGCGTCATCAGCACTCCGCACAGGATGAAGACGGGCGCGCTGACCGAGCCTTTCTCGTGCAGTTCCTGAGCCGCAACGAGGCCAAACGCCATGAGCGCGATAGCGTACGGCCCCGCCGCCGTGACGGGGGTGTCCACTTGAACCGTAGGGGCCAACTTGAGCCTATGGTCTGCCCACGATCTGAAGTTCAAATTAAGCGTTCCCGCTGTAGCAACTAACATCCAGCCCGCGGGGATCAGAAGGTCGGCGAGATGCAAGTCGTGGACCACCGCGGATGTTCGAGCCAATTGGGTGGCAAGTGCGCCGATACCCATCGCGATGCCCGCCGACGTCAGCAAAGCGATCGCTGGCGTAAGCTTCCGGAGCCCGGCGGCGCAGATAAGGACCACCATGGCCGAGAACACGAGCATCGTAGCGGTTGCGGGCTCAAGGGCGGCAAACAAGCGCCGCACGGTGCCCCAGGGTGGTCTCTCGCCAGATGGGAGCGATCACGAAAAACCAACTCAGCACGACGATGCTGCTCGTTGCGATAGTGCTGTCCAGGATCAGCCGAGCGCGTTTGGTAACCGGCCAGGAGGCCACCAGCATTGCAAACCGGCGGCGGCCAGCAGGGCACTCGTAACCTCAAATCCCAACATCCACGCCGGTTCGACGGGATGCTGAAAGCCGAAGTGGATGGCAGCATGAACTCCCCAACCAGCGAGTGAAATGACAGCTCCTATCCCAATCAACCGCCACGCCGATGCACATTTGGCCTCAGTGAAGCGGAGCAGATCGGAAACCGATAGAGCTCGGTGGGCGGCGATAGCGGCCACAAGAATGCCCGCACCGAGCCTAAGCGCAAGCGAAGCATCTTGGGACAGCCTAAACGAGAAAAGATCGCCAAGAAGCAACACCAGCCCCGCCGCTGCGATGACGAGCAGACTTACATCAGGAAAGACGCTCCTTGACTGCCAATGACCCACAGGTACGTTGTTCCACGTTCCAGGTTGGAATCAGGGGTTTGATTTTCTCGTCAGAAGATAGACCGTCAACGTTGTCGCGATCGCGATCAACATGACTTGCACCCACAACTTTGAAGTGAAGAAGAGGCTGGTCAAGATCATCACCCAGATCATCGAGACCGCAATCACCTTCGTTTTCGGCCGAATAACTCGATTCTTGTCCCAATCGCGCAACGAAGGTCCGACGATCCGGTGGTCCAGAAGCCAGTTCTCCAATCGGCTGCTGCTTCGCTTAAATGCCCACAGCGCCAAGATGAAAAAGACGGTGGTCGGCAACCCAGGAACGACAATCCCGATCGTGCCCACGCCAACGCACGCCAAGCCAAAACCGGCGTAGGCGTATCGGACGGGACGCGAAGAGACCATGGCCACCAACAGCAATTTATCCGTCGTACTTGGCGAACAATTGACGCTGGTGACGGATCGGCGGGAACCAAACCGTCCTGCTTAGCATTGACTTCACCGTTAGCCGTGGAAAGAAATCAGTGCGCGGCCTATAATGTCCCCGTCGTTATGCGGGCAGATCGTCGGACGGAATTCGAGCAAGCTGTCCACGGCGAGTTAGCCGTGCTGTATCGCGTTGCCCGCCGTCTGGTCCGATCTCCCGAGGAAGCGGAAGACCTCGTTCAGCAAACGTTGATGCGAGCCTATGGGGCATGGGCAAGGTTTGATGGCCAGCACCTGCGAAGCTGGTTGATTCGGATTCTCCGCAACGAGAATCTGATGCGGGTGCGCTCGAACCAACGCATTGAGCATGCGGAGCTCAAAGAAGACTCCGCCACGGACGAAGGCTTCTGGGATGACATCGTCTGGCGCGATCAAGCGGATCGGATTCTAAGTGCCCTCGATGAGATACCCGTCGACTTTCGCATGACGGTCGTGCTCTGTGATGTTGAGCAGATGTCGTATGAGGAGGCCGCCACCATTCTTGAGATTCCAGTCGGTACAGTGCGTTCGCGTCTCTCTCGAGGAAGGGCGATGATTCGAGCGCGGCTCAAGGGGAGGGCGCAATGATCGACTGGAAGGCCTTTGAGGATGGGTCAATGCCTGCAGACGAGCGTGAGCGGCTCCTGCGCGAGCTTGAGGGCAATGCCAGGCTACGGAGCGACTACGAAGGCTATCTGGCCTTTGTTCATACGCTTCGTGCGCAAGTTCACCGTGAACCCGTGCCAACGATCAACTTCACTCCGGTTCGTCAACCCCTGATTCGGCGGCCATTCATGTTTGCGGGAACCGCGGCCGCCGTTGCGGCACTCATATTCCTGCGCCCGCCCGCTACATCAGTCCCGGCGAGTAGCCCCGATATCTCCATCGCCAACACGCCGGAGATCGCTCGGCTCGAAACTCGTAACCCAACCGAAGCGTCGAAGTGGCTCATGAAACGCACCGGGCTTGATGCGCCGGTGATCGATGTGCCGACGCACTTTCGAGTGGCCGTCGCCTCGTACGGTATGGACTGGTCGGGCTACGACTTCACGTGCAAGGAAGGGACGCTGCAACTGCGCTTCGCCGGCCGAGATTCGTTTGAATCGTGTTCTACAGTGACCCTGGCTGGCCAAGTCTTCTATCAAGCCAACGGCATCGGATGGCGGCAAGATGGCCTGTCATTTCTGCTCACCGGCAGCAAAGGCGCACCCCTCCAGGACTACGCCAAAATCATGCACCGCGAAATCAGTCTCAAGCGCAAACTGTCAGTAGCACCGGTTCAAGGCGCGAAGTAGCCCTACTCAATCGTCACGACGTTGCCGTCGAGCGTAATTCCATGGTTACCCTTGCTTGAGCTGGGGTCGCCGGAGGCGTTTCGCTTTCGATCGGCGGGGCTTTCATACACCAGAATCGTGGTGTCCTTCAGATCGCCGCGGAAGGCGGCCGACGCCTGCTGGTTGAGGGAGTAGCCATGCTCACCACCTTTTGGATCGCTCAACCCTGGATTGACCAGTTTCTTGGCCGCTTCCTCGACCGAAAGATCATTGGTCTTGAGCATCGGCTGGATGCCTTCCATCCAACCTTCAGCGACCGGAAACTGGCCTTCATTGTCGTGGTAAAGCAGCAACGCCGTGCGAATCGCCTGCAGGTTCTCGATGCTCGTGGCCGAGTACACGCGCTGTTGCGTGTCTGACGGTAAGCCGATCTTCATCACCGCGCGGATCAAGGGTGACAGCCACCAACACAGCAAGGCGAGCGATACGCCCACAACGCCAAGCACGATCCGTTTCGTCTTCTTGGTGGCCACGCTTCATTGTAGCTGGTTCACAATTGGGGGGTGGACCTTTCGCGCATCCCGCTCATCCTCGCGCCGACCCCGGTGCATCGTCTTGACCGCCTCTCGATGGAGTTGGGCCTTGACCTTTGGATCAAGCGCGATGATCTCACCGGGTTCGCCATGGGGGGCAACAAAGGACGCAAGCTGGAATACCTCTTGGCCGAAGCGATCCATCAAGGCGCGGAGACCGTGGTGACCTGCGGCTCAACCCAGAGCAACTTCGTGCGTCAGCTTGGCACCGCCTGCGCCATGCTCGGCTTGCACTGCGTGGCCGCCGTGATGGAATTGCCTTACGCTGCCGCCTACGGAAAGCCGAGCTCAGAGCACGCGGGTTTTGGTGGCAACCTGATTCTCGACCACATCGTGGGGGTTGAGCTCCACCGCTTCCCCAACGACGACTGGGAAGTGCTCTACGACCATGCCGAACAACTCGCGATCCGAGCCGAAGAGCGGGGGCAGCGCGTCTATCGGATTCCGGTGGGCGGCTCGTCGGGACTCGGGGGCTTTGCGTTTGCGAAGGCGGCCGAGGAACTTGGTGGGGATTTCGACTGCGTCGTCACTCCTTGCAGCAGCGGCAGCACCCATGCCGGGCTCGCCTATGGATTCCACGGCACGAAGACGCGCGTCATCGGCATTGCCTGCGACCCGGAACCCGAGATCATGGAGGACCTCGTCCGGGTCGCCCGCGAGGTCGATGACCTCACGGGTCAGGGAGTGCGGCTGCAAGAAGGAGATTTCGACTTCCGGCTGGACTGGGCGGGCGAAGCCTACGGGATCCCTTCCGCTGAAGGCAACGAAGCGACACGCCGCCTCGCCGTAACCGAGGGTATCTTCCTCGATCCCGTGTATACGGCCAAGGGGTTTGCCGGGCTTCTCGGTCTGGCGGCGGCGGGGGATTTGAGCGGCCGAGTCGTGTTTTGGCACACGGGCGGACTGCCCGCGCTGTTCGCCCACGAGTAACCTATGGGGCTCATGGCGATCAAGTCGGTGCGTTGTTTGGAATGGACGGATGCGGGGTTGCGGCTCCTGGATCAGCGGGTTTTGCCTCACGAAGAGCGGTGGCTGTTGCTTACGACGTGGACCGAAGTGGTTGACGCGATCCGCGATATGGCCGTTCGAGGCGCCCCCGCGATTGGCATCGCCGCTGCCTACGGCATGGTGCTCGCAGCGCGCGCCGGCGAGGACCGAGCCGTTGCCCACGAGGGTCTGGCCGCATCGCGGCCCACGGCGGTGAATCTCTTCTGGGCACTCGATCGCATCCGTAGCCTCGCCGATTGGACCTTCGAGCGAGTGCTCGCCGAGGCGAAGACCATCGAACTCGAAGACCTGCAGATGAATTTGGCGATCGGCAACCATGGCTGCCGCCTGATTCCGAATCCGGCTCGTATCCTCACGATCTGCAACACGGGAGCGCTCGCCACCTCGGGACACGGAACCGCGCTCGGCGTGATCCGATCGTGTGTGCAAGAAGGGCAGGAGGTCTTTGTTTACTCCTGCGAGACTCGTCCGCGGCAGCAAGGCTTACGGCTTACGGCCTATGAGCTGATGGCCGAGGACATCCCATTCGCCAGCATCGCCGACGGTGCGGCGGCTTCGCTCATGCGTGACGGCAAAGTGGATTGTGTGATCGCAGGGGCGGATCGCATCGCCGCCAACGGAGACACGGCCAACAAAATCGGCACCTACATGCTGGCGGTCCTCGCCCATCACCACGGCATTCCGTTCTACATCGCCGCGCCGAGCAGCACCCTCGATCCGACGTTGCCCGACGGGTCGCACATCCCGATCGAAGAGCGCGATGCCGCCGAGCTCACGCACATCGAGGGAGTAGCGGTCGCTCCCGCCGGATGCCCGGTCTTCAACCCTGCGTTCGATGTGACGCCCGGCGAACTGATCTCCGCGATCATCACCGAAGAAGGCGTGTTCCGCCCTCCCTACGACTTCCATGTTGTGGCTTAACTTTGTTTCTCACGAAGACGTGTTCGTCAGCGGTCATCTGACCGGAGGTGGCCCTTACGCGGTGTACCGGATTCCCGCCATTGCCGTCAGTCGCAAGGGCACGGTGCTGGCCTTTGCCGAGGGACGGCGCACGACCAGCGATCAGAGCGGCAACGACCTTGTCTTGCGCCGCCAACCGGCGGGTCGACCTTGGACCGATCTTCAGGTGATCGCCGATATGGGCGACGACGCGCTGAACAACCCTTGCGTGACGGTGGGCAGCGACGGGCGCATCTGGCTCATGTTCCAGCGCTATCCGGCGGGCAACTCGGAATACCGGATCACGACGGGCAGATACGGAAACGTGTGCCGCACTTACGTGATGCACTCGGATGACGACGGACGCTCGTGGAGCTCCCCGCGCGATTTGACCCTGGACCTGAAGCCGGGCTGGTCACGGACTCTGGCGTCCGGACCCGGTATGGGGATCGTTCTCAAGACGGGTCGGATGGTGGTCCCCTTCAACATGGGTGATGCTTCGGGTTGGCGGGTGTTTGCCGCGATTTCGGACGACAACGGAGCTTCGTGGCGGATGGGCGACATGGCGCCACGACATCCGGGCACCCAGCCGAATGAGGTGCAGTTTGTGGAGCTTGGGGATGGTCGGATCATGCTCAATGCCCGGAACCAGGCGTCGCTCCGGCAGCGGCTGGTTGCTTACAGCTCAGACGGCGGCGAGACGTGGACGACGCCCATGCCCGATGCGGCATTGATCGATCCGGTGTGCCAGGGTGCGATCCTCCGACTAGCCGATGGCAGGCTGGTGTTCTCAAACCCTGCCGATCCCCAGCACCGCCGGAATGGCACGCTGCGCGTGTCGAACGACGAGGGCTTGTCTTGGACGATTGCAGCGGTCATCGAAGAGGGAGAGTTCGCTTACTCGGTCCTTGCCCAACTGCCGTCGGGCGAGGTTCTCTGCCTCTACGAAGTGCCCGAGGGCGGTGCCTACCGGATTCGGTTGAAGCGATTCAAGGTTTAGCTCCGGATGACTCGCTCTTCTTTGCTGCTTCTTCGGCCGTGAACCGGACATTCGCTGCCCGCAACTCTGCTGCCCACTGCTCCCAGGTCAAGACTCCCTGGTTGGGGCCAAACACGCCCTTCAAGCCAAGCGACTCGAAGTACGCGCGGTCGCGCTCGATGTAGCCCGCCCAAATCACGTAGAGCTCGAGCAGGTCCAGTTCGCGGGTGGTCTGGGACTGGGCTTCGGCGCGATAGGCATCCATCAGAAGCGAAGCTAGGACCCGCGTTTTACCGCCGTCACCGGTCGGATAGATACCAACGCCAATCTCTTGCGTGAGCCCATGACGGTACTGGACCTTCCGACTGGAGATCAGGCCACGATCTGAGCCGCTGATTTCGTCAGCAGAGACATACGTGAACAGGTCAAGTCGAGGCTTTACGTGCTCGCGCCAGAGTTGACCGAGGTTCCGTTCGGTGACTCCGCAGCCGTTGATCTCTTCTGGGAGCATGGCCGCCATCAGGCCTTGCGCATCGCCAGAATAGACGGCTTTCGAGAGCGAAACCAAGTCTCGACGAAGTGGGTCTTGGATGGCTCGGTACGCAGTCACCCCAGCCAGGATAACGAGCAGGCCAATCAGCGGCCAGATGAATCGAGAGGGTCGACACTTTATCCGCCTACTCATCATGAAACCAAGTCGCCATTCTCGGATCGCCGAGGCCCTTGCGCCAGTAGACCGAGCCTCCGAGGTTGAGACAGAGCACACGATGGCGACTGAACTCACTCTGTGGACAATGGTCGTTATGGGAAGCGTCGTCGATCAACATTGCGCTTGGGCCGTAGTGCGCCACGTAGGCTCCCCACCCGTTCTGGGCTTCTTCGGAGTAGAACGGGTGCTTGGGGTCGGGCGGGGGCCAATGAAGTTTGTAGCTACCGGGCCTCTTGCAGTTCATGTCAAGCCCTCGACATTCCTGGGTCGGCAAGAGCGCATCTGCAAAGAGCGGAAAGCCCATCTGAGCAGGCGTGCCGACCTCGGCGGTGCCCCAATCCGACCGATACAACTCCAAGGCGGCGTGAAACTGCTTGAAGTTCGCCACGCAAATCTGCTCGTTGGCGCTCTGCTTCGCGCGAAGGAACACTGGAGTCGCCAGCCCCGCGAGTAGCGCGATGATCGCGATGACGACGATGATCTCGATGAGTGAGAATGCGCTACGGGCTCGCATAAGTCACCTCCTTGGGCCAATCGCCTTGTCTCTTGGAAGGCAAGTGAGCCTGGACTTCCAGGTACCCGCTAGCACTTCGTACTTCGAGAGCGAGAGCATGCCTTGCATTATAGCGCGGCATTACCCTTCCGCAAGATAGAAGTTTGTCTACTATTAGAAACAGCCGTTCCGGCCCGTGACGTGCCTTGCTCGCGACGATAACATCTCTCGAATACCGTTCGCCATCAGGTCTACCGTCAGATCCTGAGTCGGCAGAGGCAAGTGCAGAAATCCGGTCTGCCGATCAGGATAGCGACGCGCCGCCTCGAACGAAAAGTAGTTGCAAAGATAGTCCCCGGCGTCCACGCTGAACTCAAACAACGGCCCTGCCCACGCTTCTGCGCCCGACCAAAGTCGCGAATGGAGATGGCGGGGTGTTGACGCCTCGACCGGCCCCGGACCCATGATGCACGCGGACACGTCCGGGGTTTTGCCGATCCGATTTCGGGCAACGACTTCAAGGTTCATCGATTGCCGACCGGCCGCAACCCCCAGCATCAGCAGCGCATCGTACGGCATGTCCGCAAACCGGTCAAGGAAGTCATCGACCGCCGCAAACGTCACATCCAGGACTTCGAACGGCATTCCCAATCGAGCGGCGACGAGACCCGATGGATTTTCGGCGACGTCCAAGAACGGCCCAAAGCCCGTAACGAACAGCCTCAATCCACCGGCTCCCGCAAGAACATGATCAGGTCGGTGTCGGGAAATCCTTCGAAGCTCTCGGCCTCGGCAAGACCCCTAAGTTGGCCACGGTGATAGGTGCCGTGATTGACCACGTGCGTGGCGATCTCGCGAATCGTGTTGCGGAAACGATCACCCTGCATGTTCTGGTACTCAACCACGGCGTTGAGATCAGCGTCTTCCGCGACCCATTTCCACAGGCCATTGAGTTGCACAAACAACGCCGAGATTTCAAAGTCACTGGCTTGCGGCGGAACTTCGACCCCGATCCGGGTTAGCCATGTGCGTTGCGCCATGAGCATGTGCTCAAGGATTTCGTGGGCCCGGCCCAGGTTTTGGAGGTTCGGCAACGCGCTCAGCCAGCGGCGAGTTGCCCAAAGGTCGTAATCAAACAGGAGCGACAGGTCCACGCTCGAACTCTACCACGCGCCCCTGGGCTCTGCCAATCCGCTCTCCATGGCGCATCGCGATTTGCCCGCGGAGCACGGTGTGGACCGGCTTGCCTAGCAATCGCTCTCCGGTGTAAGGGCTCCAGCCGCACTTCGACTGGAGCCAGGCCTCGTCGACCGTCCATTCGGCTTCAAGATCGACGATGGCGAGGTCCGCGTGGAAGCCCGGCGCAATCTGGCCCTTGTGCCTGATGCCGTAAATCTCGGCGGGGCGTTGCGACGTCATGCGGGCGAGTGTCGGAAGATCAATCAGCCCCTCGCGGAGGGCCAGTGTGATCATCACGGGGAGCAGGGTCTGCACGCCGGGCATGCCGCTGGGGGACTTGGGATAAGGCTGGTCTTTTTCCTCGCGGGTGTGCGGCGCGTGGTCGCTGCCGATGATGTCGAAGAACCCGTCCCGCAAAGCTTGGCGCAGGGCAGCCCGGTGCTCTTCGGAGCGGAGCGGCGGGTTCATTTGCGCGTAGGTGCCGAGCCGGTCGTAGCAGTCGGGGGCAGCAAACCAGAGATGCTGAGGCGTGATCTCGGTGGTCACGTCGGTGCCTTGATGTTGCGCGGCCTTGATCAGCGGCAGTTCGTCGGCCGTCGAGAGGTGCAGGATGTGGATCGGGTGGCCGGTTTCGGCGCTGAGGCACAATACGCGTTCAGTAGAGAGACGCGCACACTCGGCATCGCGAAGGAACGGGTGCTCATGGGCGGTAGGGTGCTCGCTGATCAGGTGTTTGCGCGCTTCAAGCCGGGGGTGATCTTCGCTGTGGATGGGGGTGCGGTAGCGGGTGGCCTGGAACACCCGGCGGATGTGCTCGTCGTCGGGAACGAGCAGGCTACCCGTTGAGCTTCCGACGAAGATCTTGACGCCGGGAGTGCCGGGCCGAGTCTCAAGACTGGGGAGTTCGGCGATGTTGTCCGTGGCGGCCCCGACGAAGAACGCATAGTCAACCCACGCGCGGCCTTGCGCGCGGTCAAGCTTGTCTTGAAGCGCTTCCGGCGTGGTGGTCGCCGGATTGGTGTTGGGCATCTCGAAGATGGTGGTGACCCCGCCGTGCAACGCGGCCCGCGTGCCAGATTCGAGATCTTCCTTGTGGGTCATTCCCGGCTCGCGAAAATGGACCTGGGTGTCGATGACGCCGGGGAAGATGTGGAGACCGGTGGCATCGAGGGTCTCCTTGGCCGGGCCGGTGCCGGTGACAATCACGCCGTCGCGGATGCCGAGATCAGCGCGTACGACTCCGGTTGGAGTGACGATCTGTCCGCCGTGAATCAAGAGGTCAAGCACTTCAGGAGTCTACTCAGCGGTGCCAGGCACGAATCTCAAGACATCATGCCCGAAGCACCAAGACCTGATCGGAACTCTCGAGGAACTCCGCGATCTGGTCGAGCGATCGTTCCGCGAAACTCACCAACTCGCTGATTCTCATGTTGCCGACCTTGAAGAGCACGACTTGGCCTTCACGTCGAATGACTGCAAGGTCAACGAAGTCAGAATCTTTGGTAGCAATCGCCGAGCCCATCAGGAGAGCTGTTTGCCATATTGAGGAATCGGCGCTGCCAGCCAGGCCCAAGTCGCAAACGTGCTTCGCTTCAATGCCAGCCAACTCAAGTATTGAGCACAATCCACGGGGCAGATTCTCATCAACGAGTAAGTGCTTCATCCGGCAATTCGGGCATGTCGCTCACGATCTGCGGCAAACGCTAGACACGCCCGCACATCGTCGGCGACGAGTTCGGGGAAGCACCGAAGGATGTCCTCTTCTGAGTCGCCACCCGCCATATACTCCAGCACGTCCGCAACGGCGATGCGAGTTCCCTTTATGGATGGCTTTCCAAAGCGAACCTCCGGATCAATGATGATGCGCTCACGATAGTCCATGGCTTCATTGTACGCGGACGCCTCATGCGCTGATCCGCAACTCGACGGTCTACTTCGTATGCTCAGGCAGGCCTGCGCACCGGGCCCGCCACCTCAACCGCTTTGCCGACCTTCGATGGCGGCCAACAGAATCGCCGCACCCAAACCCAACCGGCGATCGAGCATCCCTCGCTGATCGGGCCGAAAGTCGATATCAAGGTTGTAGAGAAACGGATTAAAGCGCTGATTCAAGTCAACGAGGCGCTCACCGCTGTTGGCGACGATGTCGTACCGCTGAGGCACGAGCGCCGTGAGTAACCGACGCACCAACGCCAAGACCATGCTGTCCTCGGTGATTTTCGCGATCGGCATGTCGTGAGCGTCGAGAATCTCCCAACTGTCGCGAAGCATTGACGTCCAGCCTTTTCGCCGGAGGGCTCCTACTTTGACCCCAGTCGACGCGTCGAACACGTCGTACGCCGCCGAAAAGTCGATGATCTGCCGAGCCTGAATGGTCAGCACTTCCTGGGTCTTGGCCTCATCGGCGTAGACGCGGATGTCCTCCTTGAGCCGAAACGCTTTTTGATGAACAAACAGCACCATGTTTCCGCCCGGATCGTAGATCCTCAGATTCGCGCCGAGCATCTTGAAGAACTGGCGCTTGAGCAGGTAGGTCGGATGCGCAAACGCATGGACAGCGGCAGGCGGTGGCGTAATCATGACGCCATTGTAACCCCTAGAACTCGCCCGAGTACACGCGAAATGCCTCGCCCTCGGCAGAAATGTCGTTTGACCAGTCGCAAAACGACACCCAGACGGTACCGCCGGGATTTTCAACGCGAATACGCCGCGGGCCTGCACCGTCAATTCGACCGATGGTTACGGCGGCCGCTGAGCTTCCCGTGCCACAGCCCCACGTCTCGCCAACGCCGCGCTCCCAAATCCGAAGCTTCAGGTGGTCATGGCCGATTCGTTGAGCCCAAATGACCGACGTGCGCTGCGGAAAGATTGGGTGGTGCTCGAGCTGGGAGCCAAGGCGACATACCGTCAAGTCGTCGGGAAGCTTATCAACGAGCAGAATCGTGTGCGTTGATCCGGTGGAAACAAGCGTTGCTGGCCCCGCCCAAGTTCCGCAGGAAAGCTCGCGCTGGAACCACTCTTCGTCGGCTTGAGCTTCGGTGCCCCAGGGCACATGATGAGCTCGGAAGCTCGCTTTGCCGAGAACCGTTGTGGCGCGCGCGCCCTCCACTCGGCTCGGAACCTCGCGGCCAAAGTGCTCAATGACAAAGCGGCTCGGATCAACCCAGCCTTCCTCGGCGGCATACACTGCCGCACACCGAAGACCGTTGCCGCAGAAATCCTCCGTACCGTCCGGGTTGAACATCCGCATTCGCATCCGGTTGCGATCAATCGGCTCGACGACCAGCAATCCATCACTGCCGATACTGGTGTGCCGGGCGCACATACGAAGGGCCAACGAAGACAGATCCTCGCCCGCGTGACGAGGCTCGACCAGCACGAAGTCGTTTCCGACACTCTGGACCTTAGCGAATGGGATCAAGTCAGTGGCTCCAAGTAGCACTCCGCGGTGGCGATCGTCTCTCGGAACCAGCCTCCATCCGCGCATAGTAGCGGGAACCACCACGCTCCTGGGCGCAAACTCGCATTGGCGAGGCCCTTCGATGCGATGATCGCGTGCCGGATCAGGCGCAACCGCTTCAGCTCGGCTTCTCGCTCGATCGCCCGGCGGCGGTCGTGGGCGCGGATGATTTCCGGATCGCGAGCGAGTTCGCGTTGCTCGTGGAGGAGGTGGCGGATGCGTTGTTCAGTCTCGGCGATCGCGTGAATCGCATGCTCTACGGCATCGCTGAGGCGCGCCCGCTCTTGCAAATCAGACTCCGACGGAGACTTCTCAAAGACGAATGCCCGCCAATGCTCACCTTTAGCGGCTTCAGCGGCTCCCCGAGCCTGTCGCCGGCGGCGCAGTTCGGCGTAAAGGGCATGCCGCTCACGCTTCAGCGCGTCGACGCGCGTCTCGAGGTCTTGCAATCGGGCGTGGAGTGAGGTGTACTCCTGAGCCAAACAGATCCAAGAAGCCCCGACGCGTTCGGAGAGATAGCGGATGAGATCGAGCGGACGACGTAGACCTCGGATCTCGTCGAGTAGCGTGGTTTGGGTCGCCGCGACTTCGCGCCAACGCGCCGACATGCTGGGCGCACAGAGTTCCTCCGTGCCAAACGGCCCCTGGAGAGGTTCAGGCAGCTTGAGCCAAGTGTGGCATTCCCTGAGCGCGTCCCAGGCGTGGTAGCGCAACCTCAAGATCGGGTGGGCAGGCGTCTCGATGCCCTGCTCCGTGAGAAGCTGATGGAGCCGACGCGAATGCTTCACGTAGCCGCTCGCACCTTCGTGAAACACGAAGACGAACTCTCTGGCCAGCATGCCGATCAGCGTCACCGCCTTGCCAATGAGCGTGCAGTTAGGTCCGAATTTACGCTCAATCACGTCAGCAAGCTCAGCCACCGTCGATACCGGCTTCTTTAGACTGATGAACTGCGGCTCGTGCGTCATCACGATAATGGCCCGCGGGGCGATGCGCAACGTGCCTCGTCCCACCCCGGGAATCACCAAATCGAACGGGATCGCCCCCGACATGAAGCGGTCAAGAGTGTAGATTTCCGATCCCCGAATCGCGTCATTGTAGGCCTCGCGTGCCGTGCCGGCGGTAAGCGGATCAAGAAACGGGCCTACGATCGCAAAACGGGGAAGCGCGGCAGTCTCACGATTGAACCGCAGGAGTTCAGTCGATTGAGTAGCCTCGATCTCGACTTCCTGGCTGGACGCGAATGAGTAGATGTCCGGCAGTAAGCGGCGATAGAACTCCGCCAAGGTTCCGCCGTCCGCCCGTGCCTGCTCCACCAAGGCCCGAAAGTGGTGGGCGCGTTCTTGCGCAAGCAGGCGGTCAGGTTCGGCGAGAGTTTCGAGCGTACGCTCTATCGCCCAGTCGAGCGTCGCGATCAACTCGGGGTAGACGTCATGCAGAGGAACTTCGGCGGTGATCGGCGCATCGTCGCTGGTGGCAACTACGCCCCGCCAGCGCCATGCTTCGGTGGCATCGTCAAGGATAGTTGGTCGATCGGCAGTGAGCTTCTTAAGGCGCACGCCGTGGTGCATGAGTTGTTCTCGCGTAATGACCGTCTCCGACCCGAAAAGCGCCGAGAACTCGGCGGCTGCGCTCCACAGACCCTTAGTGTAAGTGTCGTTGTGCGGCACCATTTCGAAGGGACGCCGCGACTTGCGACCGCCTGGCAACTTGGCGAAGTAGTCGGTGTCGTGGATTCCGGCGACAAGTCTGCGGGTCGATTTGGCGGCAACGCCGGCCTTCATGGGCTCGTCCCAAAACACGGTCTGGCCCAGAGCCAGCAGCGGGGCCCCAGGCGCGACGCGATCAAGTTCGGCGAGCGAATCCTCCAGGGTTTGCGTCAACGTGTCCACGTAAGAACTCCTATTCTACGCTTCGAAGCTGGCAAACGCACGGCAGAACGGACCCATGCCCTAAGGAAAACCGGGCAACGCTCCGAAAAAATACCGGGTGATCCGTTCACTCAAATGGAAGGATTCTGTTAAACTCCATGGGTAACAAGAAGCGAAGTCGAGGGGCCGATCGGGCCGTTGCCATCAGCGCCGCCAGCTTGATCACGGGCGTCGAGGTTCATACCTTGCGCTATTGGGAGCGCGAGTTCGCCGACTTCCTTCAGCCACTTCGAACCGAAGGCGGCCAGCGACGTTACCGTCCGGAAGACATTCAAACGCTGTTCACCATCAAGCGCTTGCTCCGTGATGAAATGTTCAGCATCGCCGGTGCCCGCAAGTATCTCATTCAGGCCTTCCAACAGAGGGCCGCATGAGCGCGGAGGCCCGCCCGGTTCGACGGTTGCTCAAGTCATACAAACACGAAGAGGCAGAGCGCCTTCTTACGGGCCTGCTCAAGGCTACGCCAAATGACCCCGAACTTCAGGCGGAACTGGGGCTCCTGTATGCCTACACACAACGCGAGTTCGAAGCGATTGAATGTTGGCAGCGAGCGACGGGAAGCAACGGCGCAGACGAGCTACACCACATCCTGATCAACTACTTCGCCTGCCGAGCTCAACTGGCCGCCAAGCTCAACATCAAGGACGAAAAGGGCGAGGTCGCTCGGGCGACGCTCGGAGGCACCCCCGATCCCAATATTGGCATCACGCTTGCCGCCTGTCTGATCGTCAAGAACGAATCTAAGAACCTCGACCGATGTCTGAAATCGCTTGTCGATATCTGCGACGAGATCGTCGTCGTCGACACGGGCTCCACGGACAACACAGTAGAGATTGCCAAGAAGTATGGAGCGAAGATTGGGCACTTTGACTGGTGCCAAGACTTTGCTGCGGCCCGAAACGCAAGCCTTGACCTGGCGACCACCCATTGGGTGCTTTGGATCGATGCTGATGAAGAGCTTGATTCGAACTCGTTGAACGCGGTTCGCGAGGGCTTGATCCGTCCGCACTTCGGCGGCTATTTCGTCCGGATTGTCAACTATGTTGGTGAGGAAGGCACCGCGAACCAATACGTCCACAGCCCGGTTCGCATCTTCCAGCGCCGTCCCGAAATCCGATTTGCCGGGCGAATCCACGAACAGATTCTGCAGTGCTTCGATGAGCACGGCTTTCTCGCCGCAAACCTCTCAAACGTCACCCTCCACCACTACGGCTATCGACCCAGTGAGATGGAAGAGAAGCAGAAACTGGAGCGCACGATCTCGATGCTGGAGCGCGAAGTCCGCGAGCATCCGCGCGATTCGTTCCACTGGTTCAATCTCGCTAATGCGTACAGCGTGGGCCGGCGGACCGCGGATGCCGAACGCGCCGCTCGCGTGTGCCTCAACTTTGTCACCGAAACCGCTCCTTATGCGCCGGTCGCATACCAGATTCTCACATCGGCCCTGATCGCCCAAGACAAGCTCGACGAGGCGCTCCAAGAATGCCAAGTCGCCGACTTGCGCGGGCTGACGACCGTCATCAACGAGTTTGATCGGGCTCACGCGCTCTTCAAAATGGAACGGTATTCCGAGGCGCTCGCGTCCATCGACAAGTGCCTTGAAATGCCATGGCCGCAAGACTTAACCGGTGACTACGGCATCAAGACCTATAAGGGCGATGTGCTGAAAGCGCAGATTCTGGTGAAGTTGGGAGACGCTGAGGGTGGCCTCGCGCTTGCCGAAAACGCGATCCGCGTTGACCCGACGTTCGGGATTGCGTGGTACGCCCGGGGAGGTGCCTTGCAGGCTCTTGATCGGCTAGCCGAAGCGGCAGAGTCCTATGCACAGGCCTCGCTATATCCAGGATTGGAGCCATGCCTTAGACTCGCCGCCGACTTGTGGCGGGAGGCTGGCCAAGCGTCAGAGGCCATCGATGCCTACGCACGCTGGCTCGAATCCCATCCGCAGGATGCGACCGCGCTCGCAGGTTGGCTCAATGCATGCGAAGAATCGGGTGATGTAGAGCGGCTTCGCCAAGGCTACTCTCGGCTCATCGAGAACCGCATCGAGTCCGCTGAGATTTGGGTGAATTATGGGCGAGCCCTCGTGAAGTCGGAGCTTCTTGAAGAGGCCTTCGGAGCCTATGCCCAAGCACTTCAAGTGGACCCGAGTTACGCGAATGCCTATTTCAACGGCGGCGATCTGCTCTACGCGTTCGGTCGCTATCAAGATGCGGCCGAGTGGTATGAGCAAGGACTTCGCTATGCGCCAACCTATGCGCAGGGTTGGTTTGTGCTGGGGAACTGTCTGGCCCAGATGGGGGTGACGCGAGGGGCGGAAGTTGCCTACGAGCAGGTGCTCGCGTTTGATCGTGACCACCATGATGCCCGCACGAACCTGGCGACGATTCGAGAATGGGCAGCGGCGTAGGATCCGCAAGCCCGAGTTCTTCCTTCGGCTACGGACTGCCTTACGCCCACCAGAACCAGGACCTCGCGACATTCCGACCCCGTTTGGGCGTAGGATGGAGAGGTTTATGATCGGCAGGTTGCGGTTCGTGTGGGTGAGCATCTTCATGCTCTTCGTTGTCTTGGCGCTCGGGCAGGAGTCCGTCGTCCGATGGAAGGGCGAAATTCGCCCCGCCGATGCCAGAGTTGGCGAGCACGCCCAACTCGTACTCACCGCGACCGTCGACAAGACGTTTCACATCTACTCGCTTCAACAGCCGGAAGGCGGTCTGCCAACGACCTTCGAAGTCACCGGCAGCGGCGTTGAAGTCGTCGGCGACCCGATCGAACCGAAGCCCGCGATGAAGCCCGACGTCGTCGGCGACATCCGCGGCATGCACGAGGGCGAAGTCTCGTTTGCGGTGCCGGTCAAGATCACGAGCAAGGGGCCGCAGACCATCTCCGTGGTCGCATCCAGCCAAGCCTGTGATGACCGCATTTGCCTAGCCCCGACATTCGACGAGGTCAAAATCGAGTTCACGTCGGGCGAGGGCGACGCTCGGCCTGAGTTTGCCGCCCCGCTCACGACCGTCCCTCAGCAGCCCGCCAGTTGGGTTGAACCTAAGGACGACCCCAAGGTGACCGAAGGAGGTAGTGGCGAACCCGTCGACGAAACCCAGGCTGCGATCGAAAAGGCTCGCGACAGCGGCCTCCTCAGCTACATGCTGTTGGCGTTCTTGGCCGGCATGGCCGCGCTGATCACGCCTTGCGTGTTCCCCATGATTCCCGTCACGGTCAGCTTCTTCTCGAAGAGCACGCAGGAGGGCAAGAAGGTGAGCTACCGAGACGCCCTGCTCTACTGTTTTGGCATCATAGGCACATTTACGCTCTTGGGTTTGATCGTGACACTGGTCTTTGGTAGCACGGGCGTCCAAGACCTGGCGACCAACGGGCGCGTGAACCTGCTTGTCTTCGCGCTGTTCGTTTTCCTGTCGCTCAACCTGTTCGGTCTGTTTGAGCTGACACTGCCCTCGTGGATGGTCAACAAGGCCAACCAAGGCGCGCAAAAGGGCGGCATTTGGGGGCCGCTGCTCATGGGTCTCACGTTCTCGCTGACGACATTTACCTGTACGGTGCCGTTTGTGGGGACGATCCTGGCGGCGGCGGCTGGGGGCGACATGCTGTATCCCATCTTCGGCATGATCGCGTTCTCGTCGGCGTTTGCGATTCCGTTCTTCTTGCTCGCGCTATTCCCTCAGTACCTGGCCAAGATGCCCAAGTCGGGCGGCTGGCTCTCGGTGGTCAAGGCGTTCATGGGCTTCCTAGAGTTGGTCGCGGCGGTGAAGTTCCTGTCGAGCGCCGACTTGGCGTTCAACTTGGGCTTGATCACGCGCGGCGTATTCCTGTCGCTTTGGGCGACGATTCTGTTCATCGCCGGTTTCTACATGTTGGGATGGCTGATCTTCCCGCACCAGAGTGAAGCCAAGATCGGCTGGGTCCGCCGCGGCTTCGGCGTCGGCACCTTTGTGCTCGCGTTCCTTTGCTTGGCGGGCATTCAGGGCCGATCGCTGGGCTTGTTCGATTCGTTTGCCCCACCTGATCCCTACCCTGGCACGTCAGCGGGCGTGGCGCACGGCGGTATCCGCTGGCTGGAGGACTACGAGGAGGCGAAGAAGCTCGCCGCCGAAACCGGCAAGCCAATGTTCGTGAATTTCACGGGGGTGAACTGCTCGAACTGTCGCTGGATGGAGCGCAACATGTTCACCAAGGAAAGTGTCGTCAAGAAGTTCGACGAGTTCGTGATGGTCGAGTTGTACACTGACCGCCCGATGGACAAGGAGCGGCAGAAGCTCCAGAAGGAACTGACCGGCGTGACGCTCAACCCAACGTATGTGCTCATCACCCCGCAGGGCGAGATCAAGAAGATTCACCAAGGGCTGGAGCAAAGTGAGGAACGGTTCCTCGAGTTCCTAGCTCAAGTGAAGTGACCCGCCGTCGCCGGTTGGCTCGAACCGGCGTTAGCGGCCGAGCGTCGGTAGCGGTTTGCCCACCGACACGTAGGTAAACCGCCGTTCGCTCGACGTAACGACCTTGCCGGCCCGATCGAGGCTGTCCGTCGTCAAGGATTGGATCAAACTCGTGCGTCGATCGATGATCGCCGTGATTCGGATGCCCTGCGCCGTCAACTCAAGGATCGTGCCCTGCATCTGACCCACATTGACCTGCCCCGCGATGCGCGCCTTGAGATCGGACTTCCACATCGCGTGGAGCGGATTCTGACCCCTCAGAAAACGCTTGAGCATCGGTTCGGGTGCCATGCCCATCTGAGTAACTCGGGTCTCGGCATCAGCCAACTTTGCCTTTACCGTTTGAGCACCGGTTCCCTTTGGAGCGAGGCGAAGATTGCCCGCCTTCCACATCCACTCTCCTCGAGCCGTCACCTGGCGGGCGGCACCGTCACTCACCCAGACGTTGGTCGCCTGATCACCATCCAAGACTCGGTAGGCCACGTGGCGCAATCGTCCGTAAGCCCCGAAGGTCGCGGCGAGCAGATCACGCGTTGGGTTGTCGGCGGCCGTAGGCAAGGGGGGTGGTTCGAAGAACTCGGTCACCTTGCGAAGTCCGGTCGGTGCGTTGAAGCTCCCGGGGTTCGACTTCCAGTTCGAATAGGCCCATCGCAGCCCAGCCGCTCCGCTTCGAATCGCCACGGAAGTCAATCGGCCGCTTGATTTGGAGAACACCACTTCAAAACGACCGGTTGGTGTGAGTGCAATCGCTTCCTGGCGATCGCCTCGCTCTGTGATTTTCCACCCCGTCAACTCCCGCATAGGACTCAGGAACAGCTCCAGCCCGACGGCGTCAGCAGCAATTCGGATGGGTTCATCGAGCGTTAGCGCGGATTGGAAACGTTCTGTGAGGGTGCCACTGGCCACAGCCTTGCGCTGAAGCATCGAGGCGGCGTTGTGGTCGATGCCGTAGAAAGCAGGACCAAGGAGCATGAACGTTTGATCAACCGGCCCAACCTTCGAGGTGGGCACCATCCGTGCCCGAAAGCGGAGACGGTCGGGGCGGCGGTAGGCCACCTCATAGGTGCCGCTTCGATTGTTGTCGGTGCCCGTGGAACTAAACGTCACCGCAAACGCACCCTGGCTCGCGGCCTTGTGCACCCTGATACACCGATCGGCCAACTGGTTAAAGGTCGGCGCGGGGGCCAAGGTCAACACGGCGACGAGAGAAATCACACTCATGGCTTTCCTAATCCAGCGGGCGTTCGATTCCGCCCCAACAATCCACTCAACGCCACCAACGTGGCAATGTACGGCAGACACAGCCACAACTCACGCGGTGGCATGAATCCAAAGATATCACGACCCTGAAGCTGAATCTGCAACTGATAGAAGAATCCGAACGCCAGACACGCCGCGAGCGTCGGAAGCGGACGCCAACCGCCAAGAATCAGCGCCGCAAGCGCAATGAACCCTCGCCCGGCGGTCATGTTGTCGGAATAGCTCGACACGTTGCTCACGAGTAGCGAACCCGCAAGTCCGCATAATAGACCGGTTCCGATCAGGGCGACGAACCGAATGCGTTGGGGAAAGACGCCCATCTGGCGGGCCTTGTCGGGATCGCTCCCCACGGCAAGAAGCCTCAATCCACCCCTCGTCGAGCGAACATACCACCACACCACAAACGGCAGAACGATCGCAAGCCCCCAGTAGAGGGTGAGCGGCAGACTCTTGAACGCGTCGGAGGTCGAACGGAACTGCTTATCGAGGTAGTTCGCCGCACCGAACGCGATCGCATTGACCGCCATGCCGCTGACGATAGGGTCTACGCTGTAGCGCTGGGTCAACAACCAGTGCGTCAGGCTGAACAACACCGACGCGCCCAGCGCCGCCCCGAGCCCAAGAATGGGCGAACCCGTGGCGAGGGTCACGAGCCATACCGTGATCGTTGCGATCAGCATGTTGCCTTCCAGCGCAATATTGATCACGCCGCTTCGCTCGCTGAAGTAGCCCCCGATGGCGGCCAGGATCAATGGCGCGCTGAGGATCACCATGCCCTCGATGAGTAGCTTCAGCTCGTTCACGATTCCTTCACCGGCACCTTGCGGTAGCGCACCGCAGCAAAAATCACAATGAGGAGCCCAAGGATCACGTAGCTGATGCCTTTGGGCACGCTATGGAGCACCTGAATGGCCGTTGAGCCCTTGGCGAGGATTGCAAACAGCGCTGCCGACGGGAAGAGCAACAGAGGACTTGCCCCCGCGAGGAGCGCCACCCCCAGCGCATCGAATCCGTAGCCCGAACTGAACCCCGCGAAGAAGCGACCTTCGTAAGCGACGACTTGCAGCGCGCCGGCCAGGCCGCCGATCGCGCCCGAGATCGCCATCGCGCGGATCGTCACGTTCGGCGCATCCACGCCCGCCAGAAGCGCGGCCTTGGCGTTCGCTCCAGTCGCTTGCAGTTCGTAGCCCGCGACAGTACGCGAGAGCCACCGCCAGAGGGCGATCACAAGGCCGACCGCCAGAATCAGCGCAATGGAAATCTTGGGTTGACTACCGAACGCAGGCAACATTTGCGACGGATCAAGGGAAGCCGTGGTCGTGCCCTGGAGCTTCGGATCCTTGAACGGACCCGCCACCAGCGCGGTCGAGAGCTGGTAGGCGATGTTGTTCAGCATGATCGTGCTGATCACTTCGTGGCCGCCGCGGCGCGCTTTGATCCAACCGGCAGGATACGCCCAGAGCGCCCCGGCGAGGGCCGCCACCGCGATCCCAACGACCAATCCCAAGAAGCCTGGGATGCGCAGTGCGATCACCGCGCACACAAGCGCCCCAACCGTAAACTGCCCTTCGACGCCAATATTGAACAGCCCCGCTCGAAGCGCAAAGAACACCGCGATTCCCGCCAGAAGGAGGGGCGTGAAGTGCTTCAGCGTGCCCTCGATCGCCCGACCCGAGCCCAGTGTGCCTTCGTACAGAGTTTGGAGTGTGGCACCGGGCGCGACGCCGACGATCGCCAACGCGGCATAGACCAACGCGACGGCCACGACCAGCAAGACGCCGATTTTCAAGCCGTGGCCCCCACCATATGCCGTCCAATCGTCGCTCGATCTTTGCCCGCCGGTTTCGTCAAGATGCCCCCGTTCATGACGATGATCCGGTCGCAGAATTGCAGGAGTTCGTCAAGGTCGAAGCTGACGACCAGCGCACCCGCCCCCTTCTGGCACTCCTCATAAATGCCTTCATACACTTGTCGCGTCGCATCGATATCGAGACCACGCGCGGGCTGGAAGGCGAGGATCAAGCGAGGCGTCAGATACAAGGCTCGGCCCGCGACAAAGCGTTGTTGGTTGCCACCCGAGAGGCTGGACATCGGGAGGTGAATGCCACCATGACGGGTATTGAATCGGCGCGCCATCTCAGTCGCACCGTGGTGGCGAGCCTCGTCGTTCACCCACGGCCCCATGGCGAACGGGGGGAAGCGCTGCAGACCCAACACCGCGTTTTGCTCCAGCGACCACTCCTCGACCACCCCTTCTTCATGACGGTCCTCCGGGATCAGCCGGACGCCCATGCGCAGGCGCTCCGAGATCGGTCGATCGTGCAACGACCAGTTCCCCAAGACAATCTCGCCATGCTTCAATGGGGTTGAACCCATCAGCGCGTGAAACAACTCTCGTTGCCCGCTTCCATCGACCCCTGCGATTCCGACGACCTCGCCCTTGTTCAGCTCAAATGAGGCCGCCTTCACAGCATCGTCGCCGCGATGGCCCTTCACGGTGAGGTTCAGCACCTGAAGCAACGGCTCGGCGTTGTCGGCGACCGAACGAGCGGTCGGCGGCAGAACGGCGTGACCGACGATGAGCTCCGCTAGGTCAGCCGGGTTCGTGTCGGCGACGGGCTTGGCGGTGATCAGCTTTCCGCCCCGAAGCACCGTCACCGCTGAGCAATGCTGCATCACCTCGGGCAGGCGGTGGGTAACGACGATCACCGTCGCACCTTGAGCCACGAGCTGCTTCAGGCTGTCGTACAGCGCGTCGCTGTCGGCGGGCGAGAGCATCGCGGTCGGCTCATCGAGGATCATGATCTTCGCTTGTCGCCAAAGCAGCTTGAGAATCTCGAGCTTCTGCGCACCGGCGGGACTGAGTGTGGACGCGGGCGCCGACCAATCGAACTCAAACCCCATCTGTTGAGCGAGAGTCGAAGCGCGGTCGATGGCGGTGCCCTTGCCGATCATCCACCCCGGCTCCGCCCCCAGCATCAGGTTCTCCAAGCACGTCAGGTCGGGGATGATGCTGTAGTGCTGGCTGACCATCCCGATGCCCGCGCGAATGGCCTCCGCAGAGTTGCGAAAACGTTGCGGTTGACCGGCCACTTCGTAGGTGCCATCGGTGGCGGGAATCGCGCCGTAGAGGATTCGCATCAGCGTCGTTTTGCCGGCTCCGTTCTCGCCGACCAACGCGTGGATGGTGCCCTCCTGGACCTCAAGATGCACGTCGTCGAGGGCGCGAACGGCGCCAAACGACTTACCGATGCCGCGCATCTGCACGGCGATGCCCATCAGGCCGTACCCCTCCGCAGGACTTCAAACAGAGCAGCGGTGGTCCATTCCCCATATCCGGCATCGTCGAGTTCGGCGAGCAGTCGGTCGACGATCTCGGTTCCGGGCAAGGCAGCTTGCACGCGATCGGCGGCTTCAAAGCAGTAGGCAAAGTCTTTGCGCTGGTTCTTGATCGAGAATCCTGGTGACCAGTCCCCGGCGACGATCTTCGGGCCGTAGTTGTCGAACGCCCAGCTTCCTGCCGCGCCTCCCGCGAGAAGCTCGCGCGTTTGGCCGATATCCAGCCCGGCTCGGTCGGCAAAGGCCAGCGCCTCACACAGGGCGAGCAAAGCCCCGCCGACGGCGATCTGGTTGGCCATCTTCATCATCTGCCCGGCACCGGGACCGCCCACGTGTTCGGGCCGCTTGGCGTACGCTTGAAGATAGGGCAAGGCGCGCTGGTAGTCGTCGGCTTGGCCGCCGCAGAAGATGGTGAGCGTGCCCTTCTGAGCACCCATGCTGCCGCCGGTGACCGGCGCGTCTAGGAACCGATGGCCGGCCGTGACTAGCCGCGCATGGATGGCCTCCGCGCCCGGAGGCGAAATCGTGGAGTGATCGACAAACAAAGTGCCCGGCTGAGCCGTGGGGAGCATCGCATCGAGGCACTCGTTGACGTCTTCGGTGCGATTAACGCAGAGCATGATGACCGAGCATTCGCTCGCGAGGTCGGCCAGCGTGTCGGCCACGTGCGCGCCTTGCTCGCGCAGAGGATCGGCTTTGGCGGCGGTGCGGTTCCACACGGTGACGCCCTCAAGACGATGCGTCTTGAGGGAAGGCGCGTTGAGCAGATGCCCCGCCATGGGTCCACCCATGACCCCCAACCCGACGAATCCCACCCGGTTCATGCGACGGTGAGATTACCCGTGAGGCCTCGTGCGAGCGGTAACCTACCCTCTGATCCAGGCTTCCTCACCGCTTCATACCTGTGTCATCCTGATTCGAAACCCGTGATGAACCGGTGATGAACCGGTGATCAACCCGTGATGACAGCGTATGGCAAGACGATTTGATGAGTTTCCCAAGGAGCCCCTGGTCGGGCAACGCGTGGCCGTGCTTGGCTATGGCAACCAGGGCCGGGCGCAAGCGCTGAACCTGCGCGACAGCGACGTGGCCATCATCATCGGCCAGCGCGAGGGGTCGAGTGCCGACCGGGCCCGCGAGGATGGATTCGAGGTTCTGGAGATCACTGACGCGGTCGCCCAAGCCGACGTGCTCATGCTGACCCTGCCCGACGAGCACATGGGCACGATCTACGCCGCCGATATCGCACCTTCGCTCCGAACTGGGCAGACTCTGCTCTTTAGCCACGGCTTCGCGATTCGATTCGGCTCGATCCGGCCGCCGAACAATGTCGACGTGGCTCTCGTTTCGCCCAAGGGGCAGGCACGAGGCGTGCGGGAACGCTATCTGGCGGGTTCGGGCGTGCCGGGGCTGGTGGCGATCCACCAAGATGTCACCGGACGGGCGTTGGAAACCGCGCTGGGTTACGCCGCCGCCTGCGGATATGCGCGTAGTCTGGTGCTCGAAACAACGTTTGCCGAGGAGACCGAGACCGATCTCTTTGGCGAGCAGGCCGTGCTTTGTGGCGGGATCATCGACATCATCAAGGCGGGTTACGACACGCTCGTCGCGGCAGGCTATCAGCCGGAGATGGCGTATTTCGAGTGCGTCCACGAGACGAAGCTGATTGTGGATTTGCTCGTTGAGCGTGGCCTCGCCGACATGCGCCGCGCGATCAGCGACACCGCCGAGTGGGGAGGCTATCTTGCGGGGCCGAGTCTGGTTACCGACGAAACCCGTGCCACGATGCGCCAACTCTTGGACCGCATCCAGTCGGGCGAGTTTGCCCAGGGTTGGGTGCAAGAAGCGCAGGACGGCAAGCCGCGACTGCGAGCCCTGCGCCAGGCCGAAGCGGATTCAAGCCTTGAAGACGTCGGAACCGAATTGCGAGCCGCTATTGCCGAGGCAGCAGCGCACGCACGTCCCGAATGAGCCGCTCCGCCCAGACTTTGTAGCCCGCTTCATTGAGATGGAGCGCGTCGGGCATGAGGTCCATGCGGAGCGAGCCGTCAGCACTCAGGAACGCGTCGCCATAGTCGCGGTAGGTCACGTTGCGGTCGTTGAACTTGGCGAGAGCGGCATTGATCTCCACGACCCCTTTGCGGAACTCACCGTCGGGCTTCGGATCGCGCGGGAGCACAGCCACGAGCAGAATCTTGGTGCCGGGCGAAGCTTTGCGGATGGCGTCAAGCACGCTTCGGATTCCTTTCACGGTCTCCGCCGGCGTGTTCACGCGGTGACCGATGTTGTTCGTGCCGATCATGACGACGGCGACGGTAGGCTTGCCGCCCACGACTTCACCCTGCGCCATCCGCCAGAGCGCGTGCGAGGTGCGATCGCCACTATAGCCAAAGTTCGCTGAGTTCAGCGGAGCGAAATGCTGGTCCCAAGCCGCGCGTCCGGCGTCTTCCCAGCCTTGGGTGATCGAGTCTCCGAGGAAGGCAACGCGGTAGGATTTGACGTCACGCTTGGCTTCGAAGCGCTGCTTCCACCAGCCTTCGCCGTTGCGATCAACGGGCACCGTCGGATCCTCCCATGCGGGAGTCGCGGGCGCGCAGGCCAAAGCGAGCGACAACGTCAGTGCGGCTAAAGCGATCACAGAACACCTCATCGGAACCGAACCCGGCCTCATCCGTCGTATGATGTGAGACGGGCCGACCCCTTTCGCTCGTCAGTATAGTCATAAGCATGCTCACCTCACTTGCCGCCGGACTGACCCTTTTGGGTGCGCCTTCCTGTACCCACGAGATGGTGCCCGATCTGGTCGCCCGTGCCTGGCAAGAAGCCCAGGACGTGAAGCGCGACCCCAAACACCAAGCCGACTTGGACAGCGACACCAAGGTCGGCAAGAAGTACACCGAAGAGGTTGAGAAGGAATACAAGCTCTCGAAGAATGAAGCTTATGTGGACCGCGTTCAACGCATCGGCGCGGAGATCGGCAAGATCGCGCGAGAACACCAGGTGGCGGTCACGTGGGGCGATAAGCGGCTCAACCCGTTCGATTACACGTTCAAGGTGGTGGAAGACAAGGACATCAACGCCTTTTCACTGCCGGGCGGGTTCATCTATGTTTACGAGGGGCTGGTCGAGTTTGCCGAGACTGATGACGAGCTTGCCGGGGTTCTTGCCCATGAGGTTGCGCACGCATCCTTCCGTCACGTGGCGACGCTACAACGCGAGGCGAACAAGTTTCAATCACTGACGCTCCCGCTGATTCTGATTTCGATCTTCTCCGGAGGCACCGCATTGGCGGGTCTGGGCCCGCTCGCCCAGCTCATGGGCACGGCAAAGGGCAGCGGTTGGAGCGTGGCGGCAGAAGAAGCCGCAGACTACGGTGGCATGCAATACATGTTGCTGAGTGATTATCAACCCGTCGGCATCCTTACCTTCATCGAGCGGCTCGCCAAGCAGCAGCGATTCATCGACCGCATCGACATGGGCATTTTTCGCACGCACCCACCTTCACAAGAGCGAGCCGAGCGGCTGATGCGCCATCTCACGGCGAAGAATGTGCCGATTCGGCGCTCGCAAGCGTCGCTGGCTTATCGGGTGCGGCTTAAGGACACGGAGAGTGGCGCCGTCGAGGCCCATTTCGACCAGCGACGCTTGATGACGTTTGCCGGCCCCGACGCCCGGCGTAGAGCCGAGGAAGCGGCACTCAAGCTGAATGAGTTTTTTGACGGGGTGCCGGATCTGTTTGACGTGAGTGTTCGGTCAGGCTCCGTGCTGGTGGGGCGTCGGCAAGAACTGTTCCACGTGCACCCCGAGGATGCGGCATTGGCGAAGCAAACCCCGCAAGAAGTCGCGCAACAGGCATCGGCCGCGATCAAGCGATCACTCTATCTGCTTGCTTATCGGGTTTGGGACGGGCGATGACACTGTGAAGTTGGGATCGTGCCGCAGGGACCATCTGCGTTGCACATAGAGGACGAGGCACTGGTACATCAGGCCGTCTACGTTGATGTTGCGGCATTTCAGCTTCAAAGTAGAACTTATTTCAAAAAGTCACTGGCATTTCTGAATTCTTGTTGTATCCTATACACAGCGAGATGAACGGCGGTAGCGGAACCATATCCCCCCCCCCCCCCGGCAATGCAAACTGGGGAGCCAGAACTCAGCGCTTTGATGCGCTAATCCTCGCGGTGCTCTACGGGACGCTTCTTGGAATCCTACTGATCCTCGCCCGCAACCACGCTGAGGGGTTGTTCGTCACGTGCCCTTCTGGAGCTAACCAGGTGAGCAAGTGTTCAGCGTTGCTAATGGGTCCAAACGCGACGCTCAAGGTGTTCAGTCCACACCTTCCCGGGATCTCCTTCAGTGTCTTGGGCATTCTCGCCGTTCTGACCTCCCTCACGCTGACCATGGCTCGTGCGAAGTTGGCGACGGCCTGGTTGGGGCTGTTGGCGAGTTCCGCGGTGTTGCTTCAGGCGTACGCTCTGTTTATCCTGAAGCACAAGTGCGTTTACTGCTTGACAATTGCGGGCGGTTTCGTGCTGCTGTTTGTCATGGCGACGATGAGAACGGCTCGCCCATCCTTGGTGGCGACGGCGGCTTTTTCGGTCCTCGCCGCCCTCATCGTTGGCCAACTGACGCGGAACGTGTCGGCTATCGGCGTTCCCTCCCTGCTGGACTTGCCAGAGGTGACACGCGAACTGCAATCAAGTCCTATCGTCGTGTCAAGTCCAGGTCCCGACCCGGTTCAGCTCGCCGCCTTCATTTCGCTTGGTTGTGCGGGATGCGAGCAACGCCTCGTTAGGTTGGAACGGGGCGACATCGGCGGGGTGATCATTGGCGTTCACCTCATACTGCCAGACGCCCAAGCTGACCTCGGTGCCGCCATGATCCAGGCCGGTATGGATCGAGCCTTCATGACGAGGTATCTCCAAGTCCGGAAGGTGCTCAACGAAGTGGGCACGGTTGACCACGATTGGGCTAGAAAAGTCCTTGCTCCGTCCGGCATCACAAGCGCGGCCCAAGCTCAGTTTGAACGTACCCAAGCACTGTCATATCGCCTTGACATCCTTGCGACTCCAGCGATTCTGGTTCGGTCAGGGTCCAAGTATGTAGAGATGTCTGAGGATGACTATCAGCGCCGACTTGCGAGATTCAAGGGAGTAACTCCGTCGAATCTTCAAGAAACCCATCCGAAGGAGGATCAATAGATGAACAACGCGAAGAAGTTCGCCCTGACTCTGATGTGCGGCCTAGCCCTTGTGGTGGCCTTGCCGGTTGCGTCCCATGCAGACGGAGATCCCGCGAATCCCTACAACGGCTGCTACGAGAACAGCTCAGGGCTTTGCGTCGAGCAGTATACGGGGAGTTGCGTGAACACAAACTTCCCAAATAGAAGGTGCGATGACACGCAATTCGGGGTATGCAGATGTGTGCAGTAGCACACAAGCTTGCCTGAGATAACGTGACACAAAGTGGGCCCGGGGAACCGGGCCAGGTTCCCCTAATGGTTGTAGCTTTTCTTTTCCTCTTACCATGGGTGTCGTTGCTTGACCTTGCTCCGGACAGTACGATCAACGATACGAAGTTGAAGCAAGTCCTCGTAGCCGGGGCTATGCCCGCGTGGCGTGCCTCGGATCTTGAAGCGCTTGCTGAACTCAAGCCCGTCCTCCGGGATGGGAAGCGGCACTTTGTCCGAACCGAAGCGGTGCGGAATCGCTTAGAGGACGAAGATCGCGAGCTCACCGAGCAGTACGTCGCGAGTTGGGGAGAATCCCTCAGGGCCGATCCGCTGGGTGAGTTAACCGCTGATCAAGTGAGTCAGCGATTCGAGAAGCTCCGCCGAGATCTTGAGCAGGGACAGGTCGTGCCGGGACAAATGGCGACTAGCGGAATAGGGAACTCAATCTCAGCGCTCGTCGTGCAGAGCCTCGGTGTCGGCACCCTTAGGTTGCGCGATGGCGAGGCACGGCTATGGACGGTCGAAGTGCACCAGCTAAAGGAAATGGACAACCTAAGGGCCGTGGCGGAGGAGTTGGAACGGCGTTACCCAGTGATCCCACCGGGTAACACGCGGACAGACAAGAGCTTCTCGGCGCATATGGTTACAACTCTGGATGTAAAGAAGTGGGCCAGTTGTACCACACTAACCGTTTTCGGTCGCCGATCAGGCGCGTTACTCCACCTCGCCACGCATGGCTTCGACGCCGAAGGAAAGATGGTGATCTATGCTCGGCACACGGTAGTAGCCGCACCAAAGCATGACACGGTAGAGTGGCCCGACATGCAGTCGGGTGCCCTCACGATGACGCCCAACATTCGAGAGTGGCTGGACTTCGCGACAATCCGCCCCTCGCATTGGTATCACGATGGCATGACCGCTCCGCGAAGCTCACTCGATCAGGCAGTCGCCGAGATGCTCCTGGCCCATTGGGCGAAAAATGGCGTTCAGACCGTCGCGGGCTGGGTGCCGACTTCAACGCTGACCACGCTCCTCAAGGACCGACAACAGGCAGACACGATCTCGTCGGCAGTTTGGAATGACCTTAAGAAAATCCTAGTGATCACCCACGACAAGGAGCGAAAGCTCGTCCTCATGCGTCCACGTAACTTGCTCGCCGCCGAGCGAGAACGAATCGAGCCAACGGTTTGGTCGACGTTCGCCGTAGGGAAGTTCACTTTTGCGCGGTGGGGAGCTGCCCTCGCCTCGTCGCCAGTCGGTATTGAATGGAATGCAATCACCCAAACGGTTCAGAGAACGCTCCAGGCCATGGACGATCGGGTCCCGACGTGGACGGCCCTCACCTTTGCTGCCGCCAAGTCGGAACCATGGCTGAGGGTGTTTGCTTGGACGCACCCATTCCCTTATGACTACCGAATCCCTGCCACGCGGCAGAGCATATGGTACATCGCAACCGAAGATGTCCGAACACCGCTTGCGTACGCCGGGGACGTGGGCAAGGTCGAAGCCTATAAGGACACCAAGTTTCCTGTCCGCATCTCCAGCTTTTGGACGGCTCAAGATTGGAAATCGCGAGCCCGTCAAAGCCCCATCGAATCCGACTTCGAAGTCGGCACCATCGAGACGCACGAGGCGCGGTACCGAGTGCAAGCGATCCCCAACATGATCTTCGGAGCTTCGGTGCACGACCTCGGGGTCGGCACCGGCGTGATCAAACGCATGCGATGGGAGTTCGAGCAAGCCATGCCCGTGTTAGCGCACGATCAAGGTGCCGACAAGCGCCTTCAGCGGTGATCAAGCGACGCCTTGTCTGCTGGCTTATCGAGTGTGGGACGGGAGATGATTTCAGATTTATGATTTACTATTGAGGATCGCTGTGTTAGACTCTTAAGTCTTAAACATTAAATCATCAGTCTGAAATATCCGCGTTGTAGTGTAAGCCCACATTTCGCGTTCTCGCCCGCGCGGCTTTCACTACGTATTGAGCAGCGAGGAGCAGATTTCTTGTCTCGAGTGCGTAGCGACTAAACGGAGCGGAGGCCGCCGCGTTGTAGTTGCCCATCAAACTATCAACCGCTTCATCAGCGAGCCGCAAGCCATCGTTCGTTCGGACCACGGCGACGCGCTGAGTCATCGTGCTCTGAAGCGCGTGACGAAGGCGTACCGCCTCGGATTCCAACACGCAGTGAACGGGCGGTTGGAGTTCCGCACGGCCCTCGACCGGATCAGCGTCGGCAGCCCGAGCGGCGGATTGTGAGAAGACCACCGCTTCCAAAAGGCTGTTGCTGGCCAAGCGGTTGGCACCGTGAACACCCGTCCTGGCGACCTCACCCGCGGCAAACAATCCGCGAATATTGGTGGCCCCATTCAGATCCGTGACCACCCCACCACACGAATAGTGTTGCGCCGGAACGACCGGGATCCACTCCTTTCGGATATCCAATCCGATTTCCAACAATCGCGTAAAGATGGTCGGAAACTCATGTTCGATCAGCTTCGGATCGAGGTGCGTCATATCGAGGTACAGACACCACGTTCCGAGACGCTGCATCTCGGCTTCCATCGCGCGCGCCACGATGTCCCTTGGCGCAAGCTCGAGCCGCTCATCGTAGTCGTACATGAACCGACGACCTTCGTGATTCCGGAGCGTTCCGCCCGCGCCACGGACGGCCTCGGTAATGAGAAAGCTGCGGAGTTGGGGATGGTAGAGCGTCGTCGGATGGAACTGCATGAACTCCATATCGGCGACCTGCGCCACGGCATCGTGAGCAAGCCCGATCCCGTCGGCGGTGGCAACCCGCGGGTTCGTCGTGTGCTGGTAGAGCATGCCTGCGCCGCCGGTCGCGAGCAGCACCCCCTTCGCGGGAAACACGCGTTCGCCGAGGCCGTTGACGACGGCCTGAACCCCCATGCACGACCCCTCCTTGACCAACAACCGCGTCGCAAACGCGTGCTCAATGACTTCGATTTGCGGATGGCGACGCACGGCCGCCACCACGGCCCGTTCGATCTCCCACCCGGTCCGGTCGGCGTAGTGCAAGATGCGGCTGCGGGAGTGGCCACCCTCGCGGCCCAGGGCAAAGTCGCCGTCCTGGCCGGTGTCGAATCGCGTGCCGACCGAGGCCAGCCACTCGATGGCTTGGGGCGCTTCTTGAACGAGAAACCGGACGGCGGCGGGATCGCAGAGCCCCGCTCCCGCGGTCAGGGTGTCTTGCTCATGCAGCTCCCACGAATCGGCTTCGCCCACCGCGGCCGCGATGCCGCCCTGGGCATAGCTTGTGTTGGCTTCGGCAACTTCGGCCTTGGTGATGACCTGAACTTGGTGCCCAAGTTCAGCCATTCGAAGCGCAAACGACAACCCCGCGAGACCACTGCCAATCGCGATGAAGGGGGCGTCCACGACGGGAAGGCTACCTTACTCTGTGGCACCCCATACATCGAGCAGATTGGAGCGATTATCGGTCCACGCCGGGATGGCATCGAGCGTGCTTAGAGGCTCGAACATCGCCGTTTTGGGCAGAGATGAGCGTAAGTCTTCCTCATAGCGCGCCATAAAGAACCACTGAGACGGCTCCTTCCCCGCTTCCCGGTCTTCGTCCGCGATCGGGTTGTCATCGCTATAGCGTCCCGCTAGCCCGAGCGCCTGAGTGGCTCCTACCAAGACCTTGCTGAGCTTCAGATACCGATTTGAAATGTGAAACGCTAGCACTCCCCCCGGGGCCAGCCGATCAAGGTAGAGCTCGATGGCTTCGGTCGTGAGGAGATGAACCGGGATGGCATCGCTTGAGAATGCATCCAGCACGATCAGGTCGTAGAGTTCGGCTTCAGAGCGCATCGAGATGCGAGCATCTCCTTCGATGAATCGGAGAGTGGCTTTCGACGAGGATAGGAAGGTGAACAGCTTCGGATCGCGGGCGATGTCGATCACGCTGGGGTCGATCTCGTAGCAGTCGTATTGGTCTTGGGCACTGCCGTAGGCGGCGAGCGAACCCACGCCGAGGCCAACAAGGGCGACCTTCAGCCGGTCGCGCTGGCCGAGTCGGGCGTTCAGTGCGAGCCCGATCGGGCCGGTCGGGTGATAGTAAGTGAGAGGCGTGGCGGGGTCGGCAAGCGACTGCCGGCCGTGGGTGGTCACTCCGTGGACAAGGCTTCGAAACTTGCCGTCGGGCGATTCGATGACGCGGTGGATACCGAAGAAACTCCGCTCCAGGGCGATGACCTTGCCGCCAGCAGAAACGCCGAACATCCCGATCACCACGAAGAACCCCGCGAACGCCAGCCCATAGCGCAAAGGTCGCTCAATGAGCAGGAAAGCAAGGATCAGCGGCAAGCCGTAGACGACCCCGGTGCGCAACGGCCCAGGTTCCCAACCGCTCCGCGTAGCGAAAAGGGCGAGGGCAATCGTCACCGCGCTCACGGCAATGCCCAACAGGGCATCCTTGCGGTCGCGATCTCCCGGCCTGAGAAGGAGGAACGCGACGAGGGCGATCGGATATTCCCACGCCACATTGAACGCAACCGGCGCGAGCAAAGCGTTGAAGCTACCGCCCAGCACGCCGCCGATCGACAAGAATAAGTAGAACTCGGTCAGATGTCGGGCGGAGGGTCGCTTTGCGGCGAGTTCACCGTGGCACGCAAGTCCGGCAACCACGAAGACGCTGAGGTGAATGAGCGCTAGCGGCATGAACGGCTCGGTCGACTCCAAGGCGAGCACCAGGGCCAGAGGCACCAGGAGCAGCGCCCCAAAGCGGTACAGCTTCTCGTAAGGGAGCGGAGCCCCTCGTCGGAACGCGGCCACGAAGGTGAGCAAATACAATCCGAGCGGGATCACCCACAGCAGAGGAATCGCCGCTAGATTCGTGGTCAGGAAACTGGAGACGCCGAGGAGCAGGCTCGACGGTACGGCGGCGAGGGCGATCCAGCGAAGACGCTCGGACCAAGTCGGCGTGGTGTCGGCCTCGTGAGTCGCCGGTCCGAGTGTTCGCTCAATACGTGCGCAGGCGAGCACCAGTCCAAGCAGCCCGACAAACACGATTGCCCAAAGACGCAGTTGGCCGGCCAGCGCGAGTTGGCGCTCAATGAGAAACGGATAGGCGAGCAAACCGGCGAGGCTGCCCGCGTTGCTGGCGGCATAGAGGAAGAACGGGTCGCGGGCGTGAGGGTCGTTGGTGAACGAGAACCACCTTTGGATCAGCGGGGCACCGGTGGAGACGAGAAGATAAGGGAGTCCGACGGTGGTGGCGAGAATGGTGAGAACACCGAGCGCGGGGGGACCGCTGGCGCCGAGTTCGGGGCGGAAACGGGTGACATCCCAACCCCAAGCCACCCCCGCTGCCGCGACCAGCAGAACCGCATGGACGGCCACCATCGCTCGGCCGCCGATCCATCGCGGCAGGTAGTTCGCGTAGGCGTAGCCCAGGAGTAACAGGAGTTGGAAGAAGACCAGCGACACGCCCCAAACGGCGGGCGCCCCACCGAAGGTGGGCAGCACCATTTTGGCCGCCATCGGCTGGATGAGGAAGAGCAGGAACGACCCGACGAAGATCGCTACGGTGAAGAGGGCTCGCACGCTGGCTGACTTTACCCATGTGGGAGTCGGGAACGAGGACTCATGCGTGAGCCTACTGAGCGCTGGGAAGAGCGACCCGGCGACCTCGTGAGCTTTTACACTGAGTTCAACAGCAAATGTCGCTATTTCACAGCCACCGTGATAGAATGCGGGAGAACATCATGAAGGTTACTCGACGATCCATCGGAATCGTGAGCGCATTGGGCGCCACCGTACCGCTCCTTTTGCTCGCCGGATGCGGCTCGCCGAGCGCGACCAAGCCCGCGAAGCTCGAGACCAGCACCATCGCCGAGTTGGCGAAACCGGCCACGGTCCTTGTGATGACCAAGTACAGCGGCACGGTGACGGTGCCCGACGTGTACATTCCCCAAGATCGGCTGGGTCTGCTTCAGCAGGCACTCGTGCGAGGCGTCCGGTCGGGAGCGATTGCGAATAACGAACGTGCGCTTGTCGAAGCGGCCGTCGTTGAACTCGCGTCCAACTGGCGACAGTATCTCGCGGCATCGGGGGGCACGCGCAATGTCAGCGTCAACATCACGGGCGTTGGCAGCGGCTTCTTTGTCACCCCGGATGGTTACATCGTGACGAACGCCCACGTCGTCAGCGAAGACGAGAAGGTTTTGAAGGGACAAATCGCCCAACAAGCCTTGGGGCGGTTGCTCCAACAAGACCTCGCGGAACTTCAAAAGGAAGTCGGCGCGGTTAGCGAAGAAACGAAGAAGCGACTCCAAGCGGCAGTCATCGACTTCTACTCTCAGAATATGCAGATCGGCGACATCAAGCGCGATGTGTCTACGCTGTATGGGGTTGGCGTCCCTGGGATGAATGTCCAGCCGAAGCCGAATCCGGTCGAAGTTTTGGAGAGTGGGCTCGGGTCTCCGATTCCAGGCAAGGACGTGGCGATTCTCAAGGCGCAGGGCGACAACTACCCGACGCTGCCCCTCGGCGACGACAAGGCGCTCAAGACGGGCGAGCAGGTCTTCCCGCTCGGCTATCCCGCTGATGCCACCTTCTTTCAGGCGTTCGATCCGTCGAGCATTACCGAATCCTCGCTGACCCAAGGCCTGGTTAGCGCTCAGAAGACGATGGAAGGCGGCTGGACGGCGATTCAGACCGACGCGGTCATCCGAGGTGGCAACTCCGGCGGCCCGGCGATGAACTCGAAGGGCGAGGTGATCGGCCTATCGACGTTTGGCCTGCGCGATCCCAAAACCGGCGTCAGCGCGGAAGGGGCAAACTTCCTGGTTCCAACCAGCATCGTCAAGGAATTCCTTGACCGAACCAATGTCAAGCCCGCCGCGGGACCCGTGACCGAGAAGTGGACGGAAGCGGTGCTGCTCATGGAGCAGGGCTATCACAAAGCGGCGCAGGAGCGCCTAAACGAAGTGAACGCGCTCCGCCCGGGAATGCCCTGGGTGCAGAATGCGATCTCCACGACGCAGAAGGAGATCATGGCCGGCAACGACAAGACTCCGAACCCGATGGTGCCGATGATCATCGGTGGCGTGGTGGTTGTGCTGGTAGCGGCGGGCGGCTTTGTGATGTCGCGCCGCAAAAAGCCAGCCTAGGACTCGATTGCATTCGGCGGTAAACTCTATGAGTTGCCGCCGGATGCGTCTGGCGATTCCTCTGCAGCGGGGTCCGCTCGACTTATTCGGGCCGATACTCCCGTTTGACCTGCGCCTCAATGCTCGAACGTTCGTGGCCAGCTTGCCGAAGCAACGCCACTACGACATGCCTAAGAAGAAACCCACCGACGCGCCCCCCAAGCGCAAGAAATCTGCTGCCCCCAAACGGTACGACAACCCGACGCAAAGCGCCCGACCGGCTCGCCCTCCGCGACCGGCTGCCCCCAAGCGCCCCGAGCCGACGGTCGTCGAAGCCACCACCTTCAGCGAACTCGGCCTCCAGGAAGCAACACTTAAGGCGCTTACCGACCTTGGCTTCGAGATTCCAACCCCGATCCAGGCCTTGGCCATCCCCGTGCTGACCGAAGGCGGTGACCTCATCGGGATCGCCCAAACCGGCACCGGTAAGACGGCCGCGTTCGGCCTGCCGCTTATCGAGAAGATGGATTCCGCCGACACCTCGACCCAGGCGCTGATCCTGGCCCCCACCCGCGAACTCGCCATGCAGGTGGCCAAGGGCATTCACGACTTTGCCCGGTACGGCGGATTGCGCGTGGTCCCCGTCTATGGCGGCCAGCCTATCGACCGCCAGTTCCGAGCGCTCCGAAACGGGGCACACATCGTGGTTGGTACACCGGGCCGCGTGCTCGACCATCTTCGCCGTGGGTCGCTCAAACTCGATACGGTCAAGGTTTGTGTGCTGGACGAGGCCGATGAAATGATGTCGCTCGGCTTTACGGAAGACATGGAGACGATTCTGGCTGAGCTCCCCGAAACAAGGCAGTTGGCCTTCTTCTCAGCCACCATGGCACCCAGGGTGTTGGCTCTGACGAACAAGTTCCTCCGCAATCCGAAGCGCGTGGAGATTATCGCCAAGCAACGAACGCTTGAGACGACGAACCAGACGTATTACGAAGTGCCGCCCGGCAAAAAGCAAGAGGCGCTGGCCCGGGTCCTCGACATGGAAACGCCCGGCTCGACGATTGTGTTCTGCCGGACCCGCATCGAGACCGCCGAACTGAGCGAATCGCTCCAACTGCACGGATACAACGCGGAACCGATTCACGGCGATATGAATCAGCAGGAGCGAGAGCGCGTCCTTCGCCGATTCCGCGATGGCCTCGCCGACCTGCTCGTTGCCACTGACGTGGCTGCGCGAGGTCTTGATATCGACAACGTCACCCACGTCATCAACTACGATGTGCCATGGGACGTGGAGCAATACATCCACCGAATCGGCCGGACGGGACGTGCGGGGCGCAAAGGCGATGCGATCACGTTGGTCTACCACCGCGAGCGGAGACAGCTTGCCAACATCGAGCGGCTGATCGGATCGCGGATCGAGCCCGCTCGGATTCCGACGGTCGCCGACATCGCATCGCGGCGACAAGCGGCATTCATTGAGTCGCTCCGTGAGACGCTCAGTGCCCGTGAGTTCGAAGGGATGCTCCCCGCAGTGGGGGAACTCGCCGAGGACTTCGATGCGCTCGAAGTCGCGGCGGCAGCGATGCACATGCTGTGGAAGGAACTTCATCAGAGCGAGCACGTTGAGACCGAAGAAGACTCATTTGCCGACTACGAGCAGCCAGAACAAGGCATGGTGCGCATCTTTATCGGTATGGGCCGCCACGAGGGCTTGCGTCCGAGTGACGTCGTGGGTTGTATTACGAATGAGGCTGGCCTGACGGGCAAGCAGATCGGCGTCATCGACATCGTTGAGCGGGCCGCATTTGTCGAAGTTCCGGCCGCGGAAGGTCAACGGGTCGTCGATGCGTTGACGAACGCGAAGCTGCGAAACCGGAAGGTGATTGTGCGGCTGGCGCGTCCCGCGTTTGGTGGGGATGAGGCGTCTCGTCGCCCACCGAAGCGAGGCCCAAAGCCGGATTTCAAAGGCAAGCCGAAGAAGCGTTAGCGGCGATGCCGTTAACGCAAAGCAATCCGATCTTTATACGGCCCTTCGGCACTGACGCCCTCGACCTCAACGTAGGCCGCAGGGTCGTTGACGATTTCAGCGGAGATGCCTCGCGCGACGACCTGGAACGTTCGCGATGAACCGCTTCCAATCGCCGTATCTTGATCGCCGAGTTCCAGGGCGACGGTGCCGCTAGCCGAGACAATCGACAGCTTGATCTCGCTCACCCGGCCACCTGACGAGTTGTTGAGCTTGACCGCCCCACGAACCGCGTAAGTTCCTCCGGGTTCGCGGGTAACCGTTAGCTTGGCGGTTTCCAGGTGGAAGCCGGTTGAACCACCCCGAGAAGCCCCTTCGAACCCCTCGTCAAGTTGCACGGTCGACGTGCTGACGGCGAAGCCAACACCCCCCGAGGATGGCCGTGTGGTCGTTGGAGGTCGGGGCGTCACGGTAGGTGAACTGCGCGGAGCCGCCCCGCTCACTACGGTGGGGCGTGGGGCAGGGGCCGAAGGCGCCGTAGGTGCAGGAGCTGCACGTTCGCCGGTCCACGTCTTCTCGGACTCTGCGATTTGGCTCAGCGGGTCAGATGGCTTGTTGCCATCGCGGTAGCTCATGCCCGCAAACAACAGGAGCCCCACAAACGCGAGTCCGATCGCGACCCCAAAGATGGCCGTTACCCGATCGGCCGGAAGATCATCGTCCTCGCGGAGCATCGACACTGAACTGCCGAAGCTCGAGTACACGCCGAGGTTCCGCCGAATGGGCCGCTTGCACCACTCGCACGTTTCGTCCGACTCGGTTTCCAGGCTACACCAGTTGCAGTAGGCCATCGCAGTTCTCCCTAAACGACAAGACTGTTCGGCGTTCCTAATGGTTCGCGATCGAGGACAACTGCCGTGGTGATCGGAGTGGAGTCCAGAACACGAACTCGGAGGCCGCGCCCCTCAAACTGAAGGGCCCAACGAACGAGAAAGCGATCGTCGGTACGGGGGAGCAGGGCGATAAAGGCCCCGTTCGCGTGGAGCCGCACCACCCCTCCCGCGGGCAGGGCCAACTGAATGTGGCGGGAAAGCTGTTCGTATTCGCGGTCCGAAAGCGTGCGGATGGGCTCCAGCGTCACCAACGAACCCCACGCCGCCGACTGCACGCCTTGCATCCGCAGACCGAAGTTCAGTTCCTCCACGGTTCGCCGAAGAAGTTCCAGGGATTCACCTTGTGGGACCGAAGCTTCGTGATTGACGCCTTGAAGGAATCCGTAGCAGCCATTGGCATCGCGCAGCGGAAGAAGGAAGTAGCTACCGATCCTCTGGCGCAATCCCTCGGCCCGATCTAGGCCAGGATCTTGGGTTGCGTCGGGCTGAATGAGGGTTGGGTGGCCCTCGGTCAGCCAGCCCAGCACGCCACTGCCTCCCGCAAACTGAAGGTGGTCGATGAGCCAGATTGAGGGGCCGGAGAACGCCAGGACGCGGTCGCCTTCGGGATCAACGAGGTGAACCGAAAGATGGTCAAATCCGAACCACTGGCGGACGAGATCGACATACCTTTGGGCCAGCGACTCGGGTCCAAGCAAAGAGCGGCCAGCGCGCGAAATGGCAAAGAGGAGTTCGACCCGCTGGAGTTGCCCAATCTGTTGAGCCGCGACGGCAGCACTGTCGACGATCTCCCCAACGAGCGGAGCCACCGCTTCGAGCAGCGATGCATTCTTGGCGTCACTGCGAACGAGGATCAATCCCTTGGGGGCATCGTGGGGCCACGTGGCGTAGCTGAGACTGGCTCGCTCCGCCTCGTCAAGTCGGGCCATCAAGGTCGATTCGAGCGCAGCGCGGACATCGCGACCGGCTTCCATATTCTGCAACCGACCGAAGTCGAATCCGATCGAACCTGCATGACACAACGGTTCAAGATTGCCGTCATCGCGGAACCAAGCGAGCTGTACACCATCCGCGCCAAGTTCGCTGCGGAGCACTTGCGACAGTTGGGGGGCAATTTTGGCGGGAGCGGCTAGCCGGGCCTGGAGCAAGGCCGCACGCAGCCGATCGAGTTGCTGTCGCTGATCGAGTTGGCGATACGTATCGCGCAGCTTCCGGAAGTTCTCGCGAAGCGCGAGCAGCCCGTCGGGATCAACAATGATGGGCTCATTGAGCGGTGTGACGGCACGCTCGGCGTGAAGCCGATGCAGGACGAGGGTCAGCGTATAGATGCCGCCCAGTTGGGCATAGAGGAGGAACGTCGGCTCGGTGCCGACCAGCGCAAGTTGAACCAGCATGACGATGCCGGCAAACAGCACGCCCAACCGAATGCCGGTGGCTCGATAGCGCACGACCGCATCCGTGAGCGGGAGTGCCACGAGCCAGGCCAAGTTGGTCAGATGCCCGACTTCCGCGAGAATGATCAAAAGGGCGGTCGCATCGAACGTGGCAAACCACCCGGCGTTGGATGCATCGAGCGTGCGACGATGACGCATCCACGCCATCCCGGCAAACAGGCCCGCAATGGGCAGCGCTACCATCGGCGAGGGTTGCCCTAACCAGCCACTCGAGAGCACAATCAGCCCCGCGATACACCAGCGAATTCCGAGTTCGGTCATCGTCCTGGTTATTCTCGGCTCAACCCGGTGATCTAACTAGGGTAGTAAACTTCGCGCAATGAAGCTGTTCGTGGATACCGGCGATATCGAAGAGGTGCGGCGTGCCGCCGAGTGGGGGATTCTGGATGGCGTGACGACCAATCCAACGCTGATCGCCAAGGCGGGCAAAGGCTTCAAAGAGACCGTGCTTGCGATCTGCGAAGCCGTACCGGGCGGCGACATCAGCGCCGAAGTCGTGGCCACCGACTACCCCACGATGCTCAAGGAAGCCACCGAAATCGCGAGTTGGCATCCGCAAATCGTGGTGAAGGTGCCGCTCATCGAGTCGGGTGTTCAGCTGGTGTCGACTCTCTCCGATCGCGGGATTCGCACGAACGTCACGCTGGTGTTCTCGGTAGGCCAGGCGCTGATGGCGGCCAAGGCGGGCGCGACGTATATCTCCAACTTCGTCGGGCGAGTCGATGACTTGGCTGATGACGGCATGGCCGCGGTCGGCGATACGGTCGACATGGTGAACACCTACGGGTTCGCTTCCGAGGTTCTTGTGGCCTCGATTCGGCATCCCTTACACGTGACGCAGTCCATCCAAGTAGGCGCACATGTAGCCACGATGCCGTTCAAGATCATGCAGATGCTGTTTAAGCACCCGCTCACGGACATCGGCCTCAAGCGATTCCTGGACGATTGGAACGCGGCCGGATTGAAGATCGGCTAGTCTGACCTGTCATACTCATTCGCACCGATGCTGAAGAAGGTGCTCATTGCGAATCGAGGCGAAATCGCATGCCGCGTCATCCGTGCCTGCCGCGAGATGGGCATTCGTAGCGTTGCCATCTACTCTCAGGCCGACCGCGAAAGTCTTCATACGCTCATCGCGGACGAAGCAATTTGCGTGGGTGCCGGCTCGAACGGGGATTCGTATCTGAATCTGGCGAATGTGCTCATGGCCGCACAGATCAGCGGGGCTGATGCCGTGCATCCAGGTTACGGCTACTTCAGCGAGCGAGCTCATTTTGCGGAGGCGCTCGAATCGCTCGGCATCAAGTTCATCGGCCCGCCGGTCAAAGCGATTGAGGCGATGGGCGACAAGGCGCGCGCCAAGGAAGCGGCGATTGCGAGCGGTTGCCCGGTTGTGCCGGGTTCCGATGGTGTGGTGGCGACCGACCTCGAAGCTCTCCAGGTCGCCGATCAGATCGGCTATCCAATCCTGTTGAAAGCCGTCGCTGGGGGCGGTGGTCGCGGCATCCGCCGAGTGGACTCGCCCGACGACCTCAGCCAACTTTGGAAGACCGCCCAAGCCGAGGCGCAAGCGAGCTTCGGTAGCGGCGAAATGCTTCTTGAGAAGTGCATCGTTGAGCCGCGCCACGTCGAAATTCAGATCATCGGTGACCAGAACGGCAACATGATCTATTTGGGTGAGCGCGAGTGCTCGATCCAGAATCTGCGCCACCAGAAGATGCTCGAAGAGGCTCCGTACGCGAACCTGCCCGCCGAAGTCCGCCGCAAGATGGGCGAGGCCGCTGTGAAAGTTGCGTGGTCGGTGGGTTATCAGAACGCGGGAACCGTGGAGTTCCTCGTGGATCACAACTTCGATTTCTACTTCCTGGAGATGAATACTCGGCTCCAGGTTGAGCATCCCGTGACCGAGGAGATCACCGGCGTCGATCTGATGCAGCTTATGCTTCGCGTTGCGGCAGGCGAGAGCCTTCCCATCAAGCAAGCGGATGTCCAGCTTGAAGGCCATGCCATTGAGGCACGGATCACCGCGCAGGACCCCGATCGCGACTTTGCCCCAAGCACGGGCAAGATCACGGAATGGCGCGCGCCAGGCGGGCGAGGCATTCGAATGGATACGCACTGCTATGCCGGATACTCGGTCAGTCCATTTTACGATCCGATGCTGGCCAAGCTGATTGTCAAGGGTCGGGATCGCGCCGAAGCGGTGGCACGGCTGCAGAGCGCCCTCCACGAGTTTCATGTCGCCGGGATCACGACGAACATTCCTTATCTGCGGCGTCTCTGCGCGACTCCGGAGTGGATCGCAGGCGACTTCCATACGGGCTTCGTGCCGCAGTGGATGGCCGCCAATCCGGTTGGAGCCTAACGGATGACACGCTCGCGCCGGAAAGCTCGCGAAGCCGCTTTACGCGCGCTCTATCAGATGGAGTTGACGGGTGAGACTGCGCGCGACGCCGGCGAGGACATGAAGGCGCACACCGACCTGCCGGACGATCTCAAGGAGTTTGCGGACGGGTTGGTCCATAACTACGCCGTCCATCGCAAGTTGATCGACGATATGATCTCAGGCCTTATCAAGGATTGGGATTACAAGCGCGTCGCGGTGGTCGATCGCTGCATCCTGCGGATTGCCGCCGTGGAACTGCTCTACGAGTCAGGAATCCCGCCCGCGGTAACAATCAACGAGGCCATTGAAATCGCCAAGAAGTACAGCACACCCGAATCGGGCAAGTTCGTCAACGGTGTGCTGGGCAACTTGCTGAAGGAAACTCCGAAGGCAAACTGGGATCCGTCCATGGAAACCCGTCCCGAAGTCGCTGACGAACCTCCGATCGTCGACCCCGAACCTGAGCCGGTAAGCGAAGACGAGGCCAAAGAGATCATGAAGGCCGGCCTTTGGAAGATTCGCGACGACAGTTAGAACTTCGAGTTGACAATCGCTTCTGCTCGCTCCACGAACTTGGCGACGTTGGGACCATCCATGGCAAATGGGAAAAAGGCGACCACCCAGTTCGCATCGGCGTACCAGCCTTCGCCCTTCGGTGAGTCGGCCAGGTTCTCGCGCACGTCGAAGCTCATGAAGGTGTTGATAGCCCCTTCATTGCCAAAGAGGAGCCAGTCCCTGTCGAACTGGTGTTCGCCGACTTCGATGTCCTCGCCGAACCTTTGCTTGTACAGTCGCGCTTCACCGAAGCGCCGTCGAATCGCGACCATCCACGGTCGGGTTGGATCGACCTTCGCGAATGCGACCACCGTCTTCTGGTGGACTTGAGTCGTTTTGCCGCTGCCGGTCGTAAACATGTGCTCGAAGATCAGCACCTCAGGGCTGTAGGCCATCCACTGTAGCCCGCCCGCACCGTTGCGCAGATCCAGCCCAAACATGAGCGAGTTCAGGTGCGGCTCGACGAGTGCGCGCACATTTGGGGTGAGTTCTGCGTCGACTTCGAGTCCGCGCTCAGCAAGTGCCGACTGGATGCCTTGGATTCGCCTCCGGCGCATCCTTGACGTGACGACAACCGCAACAATGAGCGCCACGACGAACGGGGCAATCGCGATCACGAGAATCCAAGCCTGGAGCTGGTCTTCGTACGGATGGAGCATGATGATCGCCCCGACCTGGCCCGCGATCCCGACCAAGAAGATCATGAGCCAAACCCAGGTCTCGGCAGCCCCAACCTTTCGATAGGGAGCACTCATACCAGCACCTGCGCGCAGCGCCGCGCGGCTTCCTCAAGTTCGGAGGCCGGGTTTAGGATGTCGGGCCCGAACCGCACATTTCCGCTTCGGGTGTCTGTGTTTACGCCCGTTTCGAATAGGGCTTGCCTGAGTTCTTTGGCCTGAGGATGCGGCAGCAAGGCGAACGCGCCGAAGCGCTCCCGGTCGGGCGGATCGAAGAACGGCACCCCCTCGCGGCGGAAGGCCTCGCCGAGGATGTCGAGTTGTTCCAGCCCATAAGCTCGCAGGCGGTCCACGCCGATCTCCAGCGTGAACTCCAGTCCCGCGCGCGCCTGGTAGAACGGGAGGATCGCGGGTGTGCTTTCCAGCCAGCCATCGCCGCCCTCAGCGCGGATCGGCTCCTCCGGGCGGGCATAACTCCAAACATCGCGCTTGGCAAACCAGCCCGTGTCCAAGGTGCGTAGCTCCATCGCCCGCGGGTGAATCGCAAGCCAGCACGCCCCGGTGCCGCCTCGGATGTACTTGTACGAGCCGCCGACCATGAAGTCGCACCCAAGCGCATCCATGGATAGCGGGATCACGGCGGCGGCGTGATAGGCGTCGACCACCACCCGCGCCCCGACCGAGTGTGCACTCTCGATGATCGCTTCGAGATCCTCAATCACCTGGCCAGTCGAAAACACGACGGCGGACACGACGACGAGATCAACACCTGGCTCAATCGCCTCAAGAATGTCGACGACGTCGAAGAGCGCAGGTTGTCCACTGCGAGGTTCCACCCAACGAACCGATACGAGGCCGCGGCTGCGATAGGTCTTGAGGATGAAGTCAAGACTGTCGAACTCGCCGCGCGTGGCGACGATGTTGACCGTCTCCTTCGGAATGGCATTGAGCACGGCCCGCAATCCCTGCCCGGCGGAAGTCTTGGGCACCACATCGCCCGGCTTCGACAGGCCGATCAGGCGCGCAATGTTGTCGCGGAAGCGGCGTGCCTCGTCCATCCACCCACCGTCGTCCCAAACGCCATCAAGACGCTCGTACCAAAGGTCAACAGCTTCTTGGATGTCGAGTGCAGTCTGGTCCAACGGCCGCCCCAGAGAGTGGTTGGCCAGATAGATTTCGTCTCGCTGCAGCACGCGCGAAAACCGCGGCCAGATGTGCTCGCGCAGTCCGGCTTCGGTCAGCGGACTCACGCGCCAATCTCCGTCCGCACGTCCCACAGTTCGGGGAACAGCCGGATGCCTAATCCACGAGCGAGGAAGGGAATGCCCGACGAGCCGCCGGTCCCCGTCTTGAACCCAATGATGCGCTCGACGGTCTTTAGGTGGCGGTAGCGCCATAAGGAGAACTGCTCTTCAACGTCAACGAGCTTCTCACACATCTCGTATGCGTCCCAATACTGCGCTGGGTCTTCGTAGATGCGCTTGAACACCGCGATGACCTCGGGGCTTTCGGTGTACGGCTGCGACCAATCGCGCTCGACCACATCGGCAGGAATCGCAAAACGCCTTCGAGCAAGGTGCCGCAGAAACTCGTCGTAGAGGCTGGGCGTATTGAGCAGCCGGGTCAGTTCTTCGTAAATGTCGGGCGAATGACGGAAAACCTTGATCGCCTTGGCGTCCTTGTTGCCGAAGAGGAACTCGATCATGCGGTTCTGGTAGCTCTGCAAGCCGCTGGCTTGTCCGAGAACGCCTCGAAACTGGGCATACTCGCTGGGCGTGAGAGTTTCAAGTACAGCCCACTGCTCGAACAACATGCGCTGAATCTGCTTCACCCGGGCCAGGATCTTGAAGCAGGGCTCGAGTTTGTCATGCTTCACGTGTTCGACGGCCGACTTCAGTTCGTGAATGGCGAGCTTCATCCACAGCTCAGAGGTCTGATGCTGGATGATGAACAGCATCTCGTCATGGTGATCGGAGATCGGCGCTTGAGCGTCGAGAATCCGGTCAAGCCCTAGGTAGCTGCCGTAGTCGAGTTTGTTCTCGAAGTCGGTCTGGATGGTGTCTTCAAAGGCGCGTTCGGCCATGTGAGGACGTTACCTGGGGAGGGAGGGAATTGGTTCGGATTGGCTTGGATTGGCTCGGGTTAGGACGGGTTGGCTTTCGAAGCTACTGGTTCATTCGCCGAGCTACGCCGCGGAGCGAGACTGAGGGCATCCCGCGTACCAATCCGAGCCAACCCAAACCAATCCGAGCGAATCCGAACTAACCCAAACCAACCCGAGCCAACCCTTACGCAGGCATCTTCGCCGTTGGCTCTTGTTCGCTCTCGTACTTCGAAGGACACTTCACGAGCATCTGCTTCGAGTGGAAGACGCCGTTCTCCTGATAGCCGATCACGACGATCTGAGTCGCGCTCGACAGGTTTGATTGCGGCGGCCCGGTGTAGATGACGGACATCGTTCCGGTCTCGTCCTTCAGCGTGAACTTGGTCTCTCGGCCAAGCGTGTTGAGTTGGAGCGAGTTCGGCACCAACTCGCCGACTACATGCACATCGCTCGAGTTCTTCATGGCCTCCGCGACGGTCATGTAGGGGCTTGCGTTCTTGACGAACACGGTCGTAAGCCCGATGGTCGCGGCGACCGCGACGATGCCAGATATCAGTGCGCCTTGTCTCATGTTTTCTTCACTCTTTGTCCTTGGGTTCTGCGTCAGGTATGTCTTGGCCTTCTTCGAGCGGTGGATCCGCTTCGACGGGCTCCTCCATGGGTTCCGGCGTTTCCTCTCCCACCGGTTCAGTAGCTTCAGGAGCGGTCGCCGCTTCCATGGCTTGAATTCGCTTGAGTTCGTCGCCGTGCTCTTCCCTCATCTCTTCCTCGGTGAGCGTGCCCGTGATGAACACGGGGTTCATCGGGAAACTTGATGGCTTGAAGTGAGTGTTGTAGAAGTGCCACGTCACAATCGTTAGGAACGCCAAAACCGACTCGTCAGTGTGTGCGATGTAAGCGAGCGGGATGCCAATCTCCGGAAGGAAACCACCGAAGAACACTGGGAACCAAAGGATGAGCCCCGAAAACACCATAATCGGCATGCCCCAGTAAACGGCAAAGTAGTCGAACTTCTCGCGGAACTGGAAGCGATCGTAAGACGGCGCGTGTTCGGTCTTGCCGAGGTGATACCTAACTGTTCCCACGAGGTCGCTAAAATCGCGCCTCCGCGGCCACATCGTCCACGAATCGAAGCTGAAGTTTGCTCGCTTCCACTTCACTAGTAGCTCAATCGTGTGATAGATCCACACGGCGATAAGCGCGACCGCCGAAACACGGTGGACCATCTGCATCACCTCCATGCCACCCATCGACATGTAGAACGAGTGTAAGAAGTCGTTGTTGGGGTAGCGAATCGGCATCCCTGTTACCACCAGCAGGGTGAAGGTGATGATCGTCAGCAAGTGCTGAATTCGTTGAGAAACTGTGAAGCGCTGATACTTCTTGACGCCCTCAACCTTCGGTTTCTTCTTCTTTGTCAGGACGTGCGTCCCGGCGGCAAGGATGCCAAAGCCGACCGAGGCGATCGTGGTGTAGTAGCCGACGGGGTTCGCAAACACGGCAAACGCGATGGAGGCGATCAAGGTTGCGAAGCCGAGTGCGACGAAGATTACAACCGGCGCGGACACACCACTCGGCTTCTTCGAGAACAGCGCAACCCGCATGTCGAACAAGATGCCGAGCAACAGAAGCCCGAGCACGCTAAACGTAAGAATCTTGAAAAACCACTCAGTTGCCGTCAGAATCGGCTCATTCTTCACCCTAATATGCAAGTGGCTGAAGCCTGAGTTCGCGAAGTTCATGGTAGCGCCAACATGGCAACCGGCCGTACCACAGGTCTTCGTCAGTTGATCTCGATGCGTCGTTGACTTAGGGTCAGTGGAGGTTAAGACGCTGTGCCCGGTGTGGCAGTCGGTACAGATCGCTGTGTCTTCGCGATCAAAGCGCAACAGGGCTTTGCCGTGGAAACTGGCTTCGTAGGAGGGCACTGCGTCGGTGTCGACGTTGTGGCGCTCCATCTTCGCGACATCGCTGTGGCATGAGGAGCAGAGTTTAACGCGCTCCTTGCGCGTGCCTTCGCTGGGTCGCACCACCGCGTGGGCATCGGTTCCCGTGGTGTGACAAGAGACGCAGGTCGGAGCATCTTCAGGAAAGTCCTTGATGTTCCCATGGACACTGAGCATCAACGCATCGGCAGAATCGGGGTGGCAGGACGCGCAGTCCGGCTTCTCGGCCTTCATTTCCTCCGTGTGTGGATACTCGGGCGTGTAGCTAGAGTGGCAGCTTGTGCAATCCAGCTCTTTGTGGGGAGACTTGTCAAGCGCCGCCATGTGCACGGCGGGTGCAGATTCGGTCTCGGGATCGTGACAACTCATGCAGGCCAGATTGGCTTCTGAGCGCTCTTGCGCCATACCCAAATCGGGCTGGGTCATCAAGTCCTGAGCGAACACGCCGACCAAAACGAAGGGCGTCATGGCAAGAAGGAGGGGGAGTAGTCGACGAGCGACAGGAACGCATAGCCGACGCGCGAGCGACGTTTCCTGCGAACTTCGAGTTCTACTCCCCCTGACCTTCATTTACTTCTGACCGGGGTTCGAGTCAGCCTTGATTTCTTCGACGTTCTTCTTGCCGTCTTTGTCCGAATCTAAGCCCTCAAGTGCCTTGAGGATGTCCGGCGTCAGCTTCTTGGATTTCGCCTTCTTCATTTCGCCCTGCATGTCGAGGCCATACGGGTTTAGCTTGCCACCCTTAGGTGACACGTGGCACACGGCACATGCGGCCTTATTGAGGGTCGAACCCTTGGCGACCTTGTAGTGCTCTTCGAACACCTTACCCATGGGCGCGAACGCCATGGCAAGTGCCCCGAGACCGGCGATCATGCTGACGGTGAGTAGTCGTTTCATTCGTTTCTCCTTACAATGATTTGACGAGCGGACGCTCATCAGATTCCGATTCAATTGACTCCACCATATCAGGTTTTTCCTGGCGGCGGAATCTACGGTAGAAAGCTGCGCCAAATCCCGCAAAAGTCATGATGGCAGTGCCCATCCAGACGAGCGCGACCAGCGGCTTGTGGAAAATCTCGATTGGGTAGATCGGGGTATTCAGTTGCACTCGAAGCGTTATCGAGCGATCCGCGGCGTTCATCGCCGTCATCACAAGTTGCATGTTCGTGTCCAACTCGACGGGATGCTGAATGGTCTCGCCGCCGGTGCCGATCTCAAGCTTAGGAATCACGACATCCTCGCGACCGCCCCCTGAGACCCGGATCTTTGCTCCGAAGAGCGTTCCTGTGGAGCCCATTTCACCCTCGCGCACCATCTCTTCATAGGTCAGTGTCAACTCACCCATCCGCACGGCCTTGCCCTCGGGAACGTTGACATCCTGGCTCGCGCGATCCTGGGGTGGCCCCATCGAGAAGTACACGTCATGGAGGATGCCGCGCTGGACGTGCGGCCACACCATCGAGTTCGTCTGTTCACCTTGTTGAACGTTGTAGAGGCCAGGGCTGGCGGTGAAAAGGAGCGCCCCTTTGTTATGCGGATCGCGCACCTCGAAGAGCACCTGGTTGTTGCGGTCCGTCAGGGTCGACGTCATGCCCTTGTAGTGCACTTCGTAGCCCAGGAGCCGACCGGGGTGATCCTGCATCACGACCGCATTTCCGTGCTGCTCGAAGCCTCGCGAAACAATCAGACCCGCCATGAGCACGGCGATACCGATGTGCGATACAAAGGACATCGTGCCAAGCTTAGATCGCTTGGCAAGTTCCGCGGCACGCCAGACGTTGGCGGCGAAGACCATATAGCAGAGGCCAACTAGGATCAGCAGGAACCAAAGCCCTTTGACTCGTCCGCCGAACATTGTCAATGTCGGATCAAGCGTTATGAAGGAGCGCGCGGGGGTCACGACGGTCGCGAAGAGCGTTAGACCCGTCAGGCCGACGGCGATACAAAGCAACGTGTAGAACCGGCCCCAGAACTCACCCGGCTTCATCCGGCGCCAACTCACGAACGGGGTGATCGCCATGACGATCATGAGCGGCACAAAAACGTATGAGAGCACTTGGTGGTAGAGAGCTTCTTCAACCACTTTGGCCTCATTGCCGGCCATGGCCATAAAGAGCGGTACGCTCATGCCGATCGCGGTCGCGAGACCCATCAGCACGAGGAGCAAAGCTCCCATCAAGTAGAAGACTTCGCGGCGGAAGAATCCGCCAGCCTCGTCAGCATGCATGGCATGCTTTCGGGCTTGGAAGACCCGAACCAGCCATAGCCCGAAGAATCCGGCGAAGGACGCTCCTATCACCGCCACGAGAAGTCTGAGCGCCGAACGGTCCATTTCGGCGAAGCTGTGGACGCTCGCCTCCGAGAGGAATCCGGAGCGAGTCAAGAAGGTGCCGTACGCAAAGGACAGGAAGGGCAAAGCCCCAAGCAACAGGTTTGCCATGCGCCATGTCTTGCGGGTCGTTTGCACGATCACACCGTGGATGAAGGCGACGACAAAGCACCAGGGAACAAAGCTGACGTTCTCAACAGGATCCCACATCCAGAATCCGCCCCAGCCCAGGGTCTCATAGGCCCAGAAGCCGCCCATGCAAAGGCCAACCCCCACGAGCGTCGCCGACATAATGGCCCAGGGCCGCACGATCGGCAGCCACTCGTCGTAGTCGCGGCGAGCCATCGCGGCGATTGCCAATGCAAACAGCACGGTCAGCGACCCAAAGCCCAAGAAGATCGTCGGCGGGTGGATGGTCACCCAGTAGTTCTGAAGCGACGGGGCGAGACCAATACCCTCGACCGGCACAAAGGTCTGGCCCTCGAACTGGTTGAGTTTGAAGGGGGACTCAAACGCCAGAATGTTGGACAATGCGCCCAAGAAAAGCGCGTACACGATGGTGAACCAACGCCGAAACTCTTGGGTCCGGCGCACGGCGAGCAAGCCGAAGAGCGCCGCGCAAACTGCCCAAAGGAGGAAACTGCCTTCTTGACCCGACCAGATACCGGCGATGCGATAAGGAATCGCATTCTTGGTATCGGCATGGCCCCAGACGTAGGCAAACTCAAAGCGATTGGCCACGAAGAGCGTGGCGAGGCTCAAGAACGTCCCGAAAAGGGCGAGCGAGCCAGCGGTAAACGACCACGCGCCGACGCGTTCAAACTTGCTCCATCTCGGCACGACAAACCAGGAAATCGCCGAAAGCGCGAAGAGCACGGCGGCAACGATGACCAAAGCGCGCCCGGTGGAACCGAGCGCCATCGACCACGCAGGCGGAGTTACGAGGTTGTGCGGGTCGACTTCAAACATGGTTCTCCTAAGTTGGGGCCGTGCTGTTTTTCGCAGCACGGCCCTAGGGGTCTCTTATTGGTTCTCAGGCAGGCTCATTTCGGCCTGATTTGCTCGCTTCCGATGATTCTCGATCAACCGGAACTTCTCGTCATTGCTGAGTCGAGAGGCACCCGCCTGCGGCGCGTTGAGCGCGTCGAGGTTGGTGTTCGCCACTCCGATGATATGCTTGGCGTATGGAGCGTTGTGCGTTCCGTAGTCGCCCGAGCGAATCACGAAGTAGTAGTTGTGCCGTGCCCGCTTGATTTCAATCGGCACGTTCGCTTGGTTCGGCGGGGTCTTGCCTTCGCCCTGGATCACCGAGGTGTAATCCCAGAAATCCTCGTCACCAAGGTTTGTCCGGGCCCAGCCTTCCATTCGCGTTCGAAGCGCGACGAGAAGACCGAGGATCTCCGACTTGACCTGACCTGCACGAGCCGCCGCATCCGCCGCGGTGTGGCACGGAGCACAGCCCTTGTCGTAGCTCACCGTAAAGGTGTGCCGCGAGTCAGGCATGTGGCACTTGGTGCACTGGCCGGGGGCAGTGGCGTGGGCCGTGTTTCGCTGAACCGGACCCGATCCTTCAACGGCACCGAAGCCCATCAGCATGTTGTACTGATTGCTATCGTGCATGCTCGGCCGGGCGGTTCCTGCTTCCAGACGGTTGTCCGCCGGATTGGTTCCGCGACCGTTGTGGCATTGTGCGCAGCCGTGGTCGAAGTTAACGAACTGCTCGGGCGTTGTTCCTGGCGCAACATTGGTGGTGTCGGTGTTGAAGTTCTTCTTGCGAAGCATGACTTCTTTACCTTCATCCGTCAAGTTGCCCGTCTTGGCATGTGGGTTGTGGCACGTGACACACGACGCCGAGTGAGGCGAACCGGTGATCGTGTTCTCCGCAATCCACTTGATCTCGTCGTCAGTCAGATCAGCGAGTTTCTTTTCCTTATCGTGAACCATTGTGCGGAACAGACCGCTATGGCACGACATACAGGCCGAACTCCGGATCGCCGAGGGACTGGTAACTCCCCGTTCGACGGGCGACGCAATCAACTTTACGTGGGCCGAGAAGTTGAACTGATCATGCGTCGGGCCGTGGCACTGGGCGCACACGATGGGCGACGTCGATTTCGGGAACGTGAGAATGTTCTCCTTTGACGGCGCAGCCTGGTGGGCGCTTCCTGGGCCATGGCACCGTTCGCAGGTCACGCCCTTCTCAGCATGAACTGTGTCTTTCCAGTGCGCGTAAACTGGGTCGTCGGGATTCTTGCCACCATGACAATCAGCACAAGCCTCTGAACCGATGTTAGTGGCCGACCGTTGTTCGACCCCCAACAACGCTAGAAACTGCTGAGTCACGGAAGGCAATCCACCCGTGTCCGTTTGCGGTCCACCCACGCCGCCGCAGCCGTGGAGGGCCAAGGCCGCCGCGATCATGGAAGCGGACGCAAACAAGGTGATGAGCCATTGGGATCTCATAGAAGTCCTCCGTTCGTTGCTTCTCTCCGTTGCGATAGATTCAAAACTTCACCGTGTAGCGGACACCAAGGAACGTGGTTTCGAACCCGGTTTGTCCGTAAAGGCGATCTTCGAAGCGCCAAGGCGCCACGATGATATCGAGCGAATGGTCGGCGGAAATCCGCCGACGATATTGCAAGGTCACGTGGGTGCCTCGCCAGTTGTTGGTTGCAAAGTGGTTGAGGTTTGCCGACAGCGAATACTTCTCTGAGGGCACCCAATCAAGCCCGACCGCGAGAGACATGCTGTTGGGGAAGAATAGGTCCAGCGTGTCGTTGGTCCCTTCCGAAGCTCCAGTCGCACGGACCGCGTCATAGCTCCACTCAAAGTGACCCAAGAGCGTCGGCGAAACCTGGTAGCTCGCACCGACGGCGAAGTTCTGCCAGGAGACTTCAACGTTGCGCTGTTTATTCTGGCGGAACCGGTGGGTGTAGGTCGCGTAGCCAGTGAACGCGTCGTTGCCGCCGTCAAGCTTGATCTGGCCCATCGCCCGGTCATCCCACCAGAGCTGGCGGGGATCGGTCCCCGTCGGCCGAGCGGAGGCCGTGAGGTCATCCCACGTGCCGCGGACCGTCACTCGAATCCCGTTGTTCAAGCGGCCGCTGAGCCGTGCATCGTAGGTGTTCCACTTGGGAACATCCACAAACGTCCGATCGGCGCGAACTCGCTCGTCCTCGCGGTGCTTGAATCCAAGTTGCAGCCCCCATGTGCCCAGACGGTGATGCAATCGCGCACTACTCGTGAATCGCTGGCGAACGTAAGCGTTTCGGACGATATCGCCGAGGTCAAGATCGTCGCGACCGGCGTGGAACTGGAGCGAGGTCAACGGCCCAAGGTCAAGACTGCCCGCAATCGCCATCGTACGGACCCCGCCCGACGGTCGACCGGCTTGCTCAATCCGCGTGTAGCCCGCCGCACCTTCAAGCGAGAGTGCGCTGCCAAGCTGACCTGATACATGAGCGGAAATGCCTCGCTGCAGGGTCGCCGGTTGGCGCCCGGTGTCATCAAACGTGCGGCGATCCGTGACGGCCACCCCGGCTTGAACCGGACCAAACCGCCCCTCAACCCCGCCACCGACGGTGCGAGATCGGACACGCCCTGCTTGCTTAGGCGGCACGTAGCGTTGAGATCGATCGTCGCTACGATAGCTAACGAAGGCACCAACATTGGGGGCGATCGCATGCGACACAGACAACGTGCCTACGCGATCCTCGCTGTCGCCGGTGGGCACCCAACTGGGCTCTGCAAAGTAGCTTCGCTTGAGGACACTGCCTTTCAGGATCGTCTGGCCGTTGTTCAGCCCAATCATGCCCGAGCCATAGGTGTCCTGGCCCGGAGTGCCGCGCCACGTCAAATGCCAGTAGGGGTGGCTGTCGTCAATCGGATTCGTGTACTTCAGCTCGGCAAGCGTTAGGCCCTCCGGCACTCGGCCAAACTGACCCATGCGAACTCGGCTACCCCCCGCTCGCCACGTGCTGTAGCCAACGGTAATGGAGTTCCACCGGACGGGGATTTCGATTTCTTCTTCGTCAGGTTCGGTGGGCTCAGTAGGCGGAGTCTCTTGTGCGAATGCCCCCATCGCGAGGACCAGGACCCCTGCGAGCGATGCTAGATTGCGCCAGATGGATGAACTCATGATCTCCTCGTTAGTGCTTCAGGAACCTCGGGTCGGTGTTGCTGCCATGAGGCGCGACGTGGCACCCGGCAATCCAACAGGACTGACCTGGGTAGTGGCGGCCCAACTTCTCGGTGTGACACTGCGCGCACAAACCGCGGGTATTTGAGTTGAGCATCTTCGGATTGCTGGAGCCGTGCGGCTTGTGGCATTCCTGACAGCCATCACCCGAGTGCCCGGTCACCGGATCGTGTTGGAACACGAACGGCCCCGCCATCTCCGTATGGCACGTCACACATTGGCCCTTAACCGCGTCTTTGCGAACTTTGGAATCCTTGGTCGGATGCGGGACGTGGCAGTCGCTACACACCATCGAACCCTCAGGGACGGGATGGTGCGACGTATGCCGGAACTCGCCCAGCACGGGCCCGTGGCACGATCCACAGAGCGTGGCCTCGTCCGCTCGCAGCATCGACTTCGGGTCAACCTTGGCGACGAAAAGCGGCGATTTGGCGTCCTTGGCGTTGCCCTTCTTGATGCCGGGTAGGGCAGGATCCGACGTTGGGTGAATCTGGTGACACGACACGCACGACATGCCCGCGCGGGAGTGCTCGTTGGTCTTCCAATGGTTCTCGCTCAGCGTTTGGCCGTGGCACCGCATACATGCGGCGGTCGACTCTTCGGGCGACATCTTGCGGAAGACGATGACTTCGGCGTTCTCGTCGGCTTGGTGAATATTGCCCGGGCCATGGCAGCCTTCGCAACCCTGCTTGTCGAGCGGGAGTTTGGCATTGAACATCATGGGGGCATGGGCGGATGACTTGAATCCCTCGGCGACCTCGGCATGGCAAGTACCGCACGCTTCGCTTCCCATGTAGTCGTCGGCAGTTGCGCGAGCGAAGAGTTTCTCAGCCTGAGACTTGCCTCGCGCTTGCTCGCCCGAGTGCGCAAAGCCAAACAGCAACATGGCGACCCCAACAACCAACACGACCGCTTGGAACTTCATCCTCGACTCCTCAGCTTCCCTTCGATGACTTGCATGGGCACTGCACCTACATTTCATCTTGATCGCTTTCTGACGATCAGTTGACAAAATTGACGAAAAAAGAGGGTCGTGTCCTAGAAAATAGGGACAGGCTCAAATGAACTGGGAACTGTTCGAGGCTTGAACCTAGCGAGAAGGCATGGGAACGCCGATCGAGACGTCGACGTCATCAGTGCGGCCGGTAGGGCTGGTCGGGCCACCGTCATCGAGCCCGTTTGAGCCTACGGAACGGATGATCAGCCCTTGCTCGGGTCGAATGAGGAGGTACGGCTTACCGGTCCACGGATCGATGAACCGCTCCTCGTTGGGCAAGGCGGTCGGAAACTGACCGGTTTCGAGTCGCCGCTCCGCCGCCCAGAGGGCGACATGGAGCATGCGGCGGCATTGGGTCGGCAGAACGATTGCGCGGGCAAGCCCCGGTGAGAATGGGGCGATTTCAAGAACGGATCGGTTGACCAGCGTTGGAGATCCGCTCAGCCGTGCGTGGGAATCAAGCACCTACGTGCTACCTCGAAGGGATCGCTGGGAGCGTCCTCAAGTAACACCCTCAGTTCCCGAAGGGCGGCCGCATGAATCGCTTTTCGAGTCGATGGAAGGTCCAAGATTCTCTGGTCAATCCGTTGCTGGGGCGTGACTCCAGACGCGGCTACGGTTAGTTTGATCGTCGGCACCAAGTCGGGAATAGCCACAACCCAACTGTAAAGCCCTGCTGAAAGTTCGTCGGCGTCGCCTCGATCGCAAGCCACCCTCGGGTCATTCGGATCAACTCCCGGTCGTCCGGGTGGTGGTTCAGGGCAGCCATGACGCTGGTCAATGCCCGACGCCTGAAGCTTGACTGGCTCAAAGCTGACAACAGGAGCGGTTCGTTGAAGTGGCCTGAAGCCCGTAAGACCACGCCCAACTCGTCGAACATTTGGGGCCAATCTCGCAACTCGCGCGCAACCTCCGCGCGAAGGAGCGCGACATCGGCCAGCCTTCGCAGTTTTCGGATCTCAGTCAAGTGGAGGTTCGGTCCCAGCGTCCAGTCGCGCTCGAAGACGCAGTTGGGCATGGAGGTCGCCTCCCGAGGAAGCTTGTACGACGGTTCAGTCGTTTCAAGGTAATCGCGCCGCTTGACGGGGTCGATCTTGTCATCGGTGTAGAGAGCACGGCGAGGCAAGGCGACCAGATCGAACTGCGCGAAAGCCCGCACGTAGACGAGAGCCGCATTGCCTCACCCGGCTTAGGGGCGAGGAGCGCCAACTCCGGGTAGCTCGTCGGCACGCCCATCTGCCTCAGCCGTTCCTCTTCGGCCTCAATGCTTCCAGTGGCTTGGAACTCACCGAACTTATGCCAGGCTATGGCTGCCCCAACCGCAACCAGCACGGTCAGACTGACGATTGCCGACGCGGAGAGACGGGACTTCACGACGATCTCTTGGTAGCGCGATGTGCGCTATGGCTCGCAGACCACGCGGAAGCCCACGAACGGACCGTCCGACAGCCACCAGCGGCTCTTGGGGAGCTGCGGATCGGATTGCTGCCAATCCGGGCTGTAAAGTCGTCGCGCGGTTGGAATCTGCATGTCCAACTTATCGCGGAACGATCCACCCCGCAATACGGGCGTCCCCTTCGCGTCGAGGCACCACTCGCCCACATTGCCGTACATGTCGTGGAGGCCCCATGCGTTCGGCTCCTTCTTGCCGACCGGCTGGGTTTGGCCCTTGCTGTTGCCCACGTGCCACGCCACCTTGTTCGCGGTCGCAAGGTCGAACATCGCGTTGTCCACCTTGCCGGCACGGCAGGCATATTCCCATTCGTGTTCGGTGGGCAAACGATACTTCTTCTTCGTCACCGACGAGAGCCAGCGGGCATACATGTTGGCGGACTCGTAGTTCAGGTTAATCGCGGGGTAGCCGTTGTGGCCCCACCCCAGATCAGGCAGGATGTACCCGCGACTCGGCCGGGCAATCGCGTCGGGGGCGAAATCGCGCTGATCGTAGGGCGGGGACGGCTCACCACTCGCGACATACACGTCAAACGCCTCCCATGGCGTCTCGGTCTTTGCGATATAGAACGGCTTGATCTCAATTTCTTGGTTGCCGACCTTAAGCTTTCCCCCAGGGATCGCGATCATTTCGACTTTAACCGTAGACTTGGGGAGGGATTCGGTGAATGGGCGTAGAGCCGAATCTTGGAGAGACGTCAGAGCAAGGAGAGTTAACAACATGGGATTGATCTTGGGGCTGATCGCCGCCACCACCATTTTGACGCCGCAGGCCCTCGAACGTTTTACCTTCACGCAGGTTCACATGGGAATGGAGGCGCGACTGGTCGTTTATGCGCCGAGTCTCGAGGTTACCGAGCGGGCTTGCACGGCCGCATTTGCGCGGATCGGTGAGCTTGATGCGATCATGAGCGACTACCGTCGTGACAGCGAGCTCAATCGGCTGTGCGACCGCGCAGGCGGCGATCCGGTCAAGGTGTCGGACGATCTGTTTCGAGTTCTTGCTCGGTCCCAGGAGATTTCGCGCGCAACCAACGGGGCGTTTGACGTGACGGTCGGTCCCGTCGTGCAGCTTTGGCGCGCGGCAAGACGCACCGCGCAGCTTCCCTCGCGCGCCGAAATCGACGCTGCCCGTGCCAAAGTTGGCTACACCAAGATGACGCTTGACCCTGTCGGCAAGCGCGTGCGACTGCGCACACCGGGGATGCGGCTTGATCTCGGTGGCATCGCGAAAGGGTACGCGTGTGACGCCGCTCAGGTTGTCCTACGCGAGCAAGGTATCACGCGCGCCTTAGTCGAGATGGGTGGTGACATCGTGCTTTCGGGACCTCCTCCCGGCACGAAGGGCTGGACGATCCGGATTATCACAGCAAAGGGTCCGCTTGATCGCACGCTCGCCAACTGCGCGATTTCGACCTCGGGCGACACCGAGCAGTTCGTGATCATTGGGGGCAGGCGGTATTCGCACGTGGTGGACCCGCGCACTGGCTGGGCGGTCACGAACCGCGTTCAGGCGAGCGTGATCGCGCCGGACGGATTTACTTCCGATCCACTCTCGAAGATCTTCGCGCTGATCGAGGGCAAATCCGCAGAGGCGGTGCTGAAACGACTTGGCGCGCGTGAGTGGTTCGTCCGCCGGGAAGGCGATGCAACCAAGCTAGAATGAGACATGGTTGTCCTCACCGCATATGCTCGTGTCCATGCCGATCGACTGACTGAAGCGCTGGACGCGTGTCGCGAAGTCCGGCGACATTCCGTGCTCGAACCTGGGTGCGAGCGGTACGACTTCTTCCAGAGTCCCGATCAGCCGAACCTGATCGTGTTCGTCGAAGAGTGGACGGCCATCGAAGACCTGCACACGCACTTCGAGCAACCCGCGTTCAACACCTTCATGGCGACCTTCTCCGAACTCGTCGAAGCGCCGGCGGAGATTCGCATCTTCGACGCCACCAAGATTGACTAGCGCGCCGTCGTGGCCCGGAAGCAACTGATGGTCGCGAGGTTCGCGATTTCGCGCGGCGTTGAGTTGAACGACGCCACGTTGACCGGATGCCGTAAGCCCTCAAGGAGGGGGCCGATGACCTCTCGCCCCTGACCAAGATAGGTCGCAAGCTTGAATGCGATATTCGCGGCATCGAGCGACGGGAAGATCAGCACGTTTGCGTCGCCCAGTACCCGGCTGTGCGGGAAGTTACGCCGGGCGACGTCGGGGACGAGCGCCACGTCGCTATGCATCTCGCCGTCCACGATGAGTTCGGGGAACCGGTGGCGCAAGAGGGCAACGGCGTCTCGCACTTTGCGCGCCTCGGGATGCCGGCTGTCGCCAAAGTTTGAGAACGACAACATCGCAACGCGCGGCTCGATGCCGATGTCGCGGGCCAAGGCGGCGCCTTGCTGGGCGATGTCCGCCAGATGCTTCGCATCGGGAGCGACCTGAAGGGTCGTATCACCCATGATAAGCACCTGACCCTCAACGATAAGCAGGTGGAATCCCGCCGCGCGGACGACGTCGTGCCGAACATCGAACATCGGCAAAAGCATCCGGATCGTGTCGGAGTACGCGTCTTCGGCACCGGCAACCAGCGCATCGGCCCGTCCCATACGCACCATCATCGCGCCAAATCGGGCGGGCGTGCCCACGTAGTTATGGGCCTTCTGCGGCGTGAAGCCATCGCGAGCCGCCACCCGGTAGAGCTCGTCGGCAAACGCCCCGCGGTCGGGCGACGTCGCCGGGTCGATGACTTCGTAGCTCTTGCGGTCGATCGCCAAGGACGACGCCATCTCGATGATCACCGACTCGCGCCCAAGGAGCACGGGGCGACCGGTTTCTTCCTGCGTGAGGATGCGGCAAGCCTCGAGGACGCGCTGGCATTCGCCATCGGCGAACACGATTCGCTTAGGATTGGCGCGCGCAACCGATCGAATTCGCTGCATCACGATCTCGCTATGGCTGGTCATCGCGGTCAGCCGTGTGGTGTAGGCGTCCCAATCCGTGATCGGCTCGCGAGCGACCCCGGCCTCGCACGCCGCCTTGGCCACCGCCGCCGAAACAACCGCAAGCAGGCGCGGATCGAACGGCTTCGGGATGATGTAGTCAGGGCCAAACTCAAAGTGCTGCCCCGCATAGGCCATGCTCACCTCTTGCGGGACGGGCTCCCGGGTCAGTGATGCTAGCGCCTCGGCAGCGGCGATCTTCATGGACTCGGTGATGCCGGTTGCTCGGACATCAAGCGCGCCGCGGAAGATGTAAGGGAATCCAAGCACGTTGTTGACTTGGTTCGGATAGTCGCTCCGCCCGGTGGCGACGATCGCGTCGGGGCGGGCATCCTTGGCATCCTCGTAGGTGATTTCGGGATCAGGGTTGGCGAGCGCGAAAATGATCGGGTCCTTGGCCATGGACTTCACCATATCGCCACTGACCAGCCCCTTCATCGACAGCCCAAGAAACACGTCGGCTGCGACGAGAGCTTCGGCGAGCGTCCGGCGATCGGTGGCGTGGGCGTAATGCGCCTTATAGCGGTTCATGCCTTCGGTGCGGCCCTCGTAGACGACGCCTTTCGAGTCCACCATCATGATGTTCTCGGTGCGCACCCCCAGAGATTCGTAGAATCGAGCGCAGGCGATCGCCGAAGCGCCCGCGCCGCTGACCACGACCCGGATTTCGCCGATCGACTTGCCGTTCAGGTGCAGCGCATTGATGAGGGCCGCGCCGGAGATGATCGCGGTGCCGTGTTGGTCATCGTGGAACACGGGAATCTGCATCGTCTCGCGCAACCGCTCTTCGATTTCAAAGCACTCGGGGGCTTTGATGTCTTCGAGATTGATGCCGCCAAACGTGGGTTCGAGTAGCTGGCACGTCTTGATGATCTCTTCGGGGTCGAGCGTATCGAGTTCAATGTCGAACACGTCAACTTGGGCGAATCGCTTGAAGAGGACGGCTTTGCCTTCCATGACCGGCTTGCCGGCGAGGGCGCCAATCGAGCCGAGCCCCAACACGGCCGTCCCGTTGGACAGCACGGCGACGAGGTTGCCCTTGTTGGTATATCGATAAGCGAGACCCGGATCGTCGGCGATCGCCAGACACGGCTCGGCGACTCCGGGAGAATAGGCGAGGGAGAGGTCGCGGGCGGTCACACACGGCTTGGTAGGAACCACTTCGGTCTTGCCAGGGCGCCCCTGTTCGTGGTAGCGCAACGCATCCGAGTTACGAGTTGGCATACCCTAAGTATGGTGGCGACCAAGCAAGCCATGCCGCGCCCCACAGCCCGGCATCCGCCCCGTGTGGACTGCGCGTCACGCTCGGAAGTTCATCCAAACCCAGCCAAGGTTGCAAGCCGACGCCGCCCGCGAGCACGATCGCATCAGGCATCCACAGGGCTTGGATCACGCGAACCGCACGGGTGGCGGCAAGTCGGGCGCGATCGCGCTGCTCACCGGTGGGATCGGGCGTGAGCGCCGCCCCGCCGAGGAGGTCCTCAAAGGTCGTGCCCTCAAGTGGGCTGAGATCGTTCAGTCGCGGATACGCCCCGCCTGCACCCATCTCTAGGCGGTGGTTGGCCACAAACCCCACCCCGACGCCGGTGCCAAGAGCGAGAGTCGCGACGCGTTTCCCGGCGAAGTCCGCGTGACAGGCATGGCCCCAGGCGGTCGCCAGGCCGTCGTTCAGGGCGACCGTAGGGACGCCGAACTCGGCAGAGGATAGGCGAGCTCCTTCGTGCTCGGGGATGATGGGCTTGGCTTCCCACACGACGCCGGTGGCGGGGTCGACGGTCCCACCGGTCGAGATTCCAAGCCTCCGAATGCCTAGGGTTTCGACCCGCTCGCGAATCCAGTCTTCTCGCTGATCGCGAGATGCGGGCAGGGGGATGCGCTCGTTGATCGTCAGGTGTCCGTGTTCGAACACGCCGAAGCGGAGCCACGTGCCGCCGATATCGACCGCGCCGATGCGGGCTTCGGTCGTGCCCATCGCGCTAGTGAACGCCTGGGTTTGCTTGACCGGGTCGTTGATCGCGCCGCCCACCACCACCGCGCTCGCCCCAATGCGGAGGGCAAGTTGAGCATCGCGAGGTTGCGCATATCGTCCCTCGGCAAACACCGGCACGGGCGTTAGGGCGACGAGTTCGCGGAGGAGTTCTAGGTCCGGGCCGGGAGTGCGATGGCGAGCGCTGGTATAGCCGGCGAGGGTCGTGCTGACGGCGTCGAATCCCGCTTCGATCGCGCCCGGAAGCGCAGCCGCCTCATCCAAATCGGCGAGCGCGAGACAACCCGACGCGTGGATGAGATCGACGGCTTCCTTGAGCGTAGATCCATCGGGACGCGGGCGACGGGTGGCGTCGACCGCGACGATCTCAGCACCGGCGGCAAGCACCTCACGAACCTCCCGCAGCGTCGGCGTGATGTACACGTCGCTTCCTGGATACTCCCGCTTGATGAGCCCGATGCAGGTCGCTCCCGTCGCCTGGAGAACCGCGCGAATCGCATCAACGCCTTCCAGCCGAAACACCGATCCGCCACTCGCCTTCGCCAACGCCACGAGGTGGCCGGGATCAGCCAGCGGCGAACCCGGCGACGCCTGCACGGAGACGACCAGCGGTCGCTCCGCGAGAAGCTGGAGGATCACGAAACTCCCCCTCTCCGCGAAGGGCCATCGTCTTCGCGGGGAGGGGGTTGGGGGGTGGGGAAATCCGAAAACTCCGCCCACGAATCGGGCGTCTCCCAGACCCGCAGCCGCTCCAACCGGACCGCCCCCGGCGCGATCGCGTACTCGACCCCGCTCTTCCCACGTCCCGTGAAGCCCTCTTGGAGGATCACCGCAATCGCCATGAAGAGCCGCTCGGCCATAGCCTCCGTGGTCGGTTCTTGATCTTCGAAAACGACCAGCGCTTCCTCACCAAACCGCTCGCGGAGCATCGGTAGCGACGGGTCCTGGCTGTTCACCGCCATCGCGTGGTCGTATTGCTCGATGAGGTCTTCGATAGCCAGCTTGAGGGCCTTGAAGTCCACGAGCATTCCGTTGGCATCGAGCCGCTCACCCGCGACGACGACCTCGATCGTGCGCGTATGGCCGTGGGGAAACCGGCATCGCTCGGGATGCCGACTGAGCATGTGGCCGCTCTCGACCGTAAACCGCTTGCAGAGTCGAAACACGCCGGGAGTGTACTATCCTGAGTAGAGATGGTTCGACATCACCGAGACGAGTATCGCTGGGAGGGCGTGGATGTTCACCCCTATAAGGAAGATGGGACGCAGTTCCGCGACGTCACCCGCCAGACGCTGTGGAAAGGCGAGGGCAACCTGCCAGTCGAGTTTCGCTACTTCGAAGTCGGCGCGGGCGGACATTCGACCCTCGAGCGACACGATCACCAGCACGCGGTGATGATCATTCGCGGCGGGGGCGAAGTGCTCGTGGGCGACGAGATCACGCAGATCGCGATGTTCGACATGGTGCACATCCCGCCGATGACGTGGCATCAGTTCCGGGCGACGGGTTCGGAGCCGCTGGGGTTTCTGTGCGTGGTTTCCGCCGACCGCGACCGTCCCGAGCGCCCAAATGATGCGCAGGTTGCGGAGTTTGGGCCGGTTGCTGCGGAGTTTGTTCGGCGCTAGCGTTTCAGAGCGCCGGTCTTTGAGGTCGGAAGCCAGTCGTAGGTCGGCACGATACGCCCGGACTTGAACTGGATCCCGCTCGAGGCGGCGAGCATGCCACCCGCAGTTCCGTTGCTCTTCGTGCGAATCGCCGAAATGCCACCCGACGTGACCTCGCCGCGGTCGGAGACGCCGTTCTGGTTGCGATCATGCCAGACGACGATCCCCTTGAGTTCGGGTCCGGTCAGCCATCCATCCTGGTTGTCATCCAGTGAAGCTAGAGCCGCGTAGCCGTCGCGGAAGAACATGTTGAAGGTGCGATTGCCGAAGAGCTGCGTGCCATCTTTGATCTTGCCCGTCGCGGCTGGATCCCAAGCGAGGAACGCAGTGTGGCGAGCCACCCAAGGCCACTCGCGCGGAATGCCGTCGGCGGCAATATCGAAGTTGGTCGTGCGCTTGGGATCGATGAGCCGATTGACTGGCGTCGGCACGAGGGGAAAAACAATCGGGGACATCACGATCGGCCGCGCCTCGTAGTCGGCAATGATCTTAGCCAGCCGACCTTTTTCGCCAGCCATCATCTGCCGAATGACGACGGGTGACCCACTTAGCAGTCTTTGGAGGTTCTTGGCCGCTTCATAAGCAGGTTCGTAATCCGCAAACTCCCATCGGTGCGCGCTCTTGTCGGTCGGCTTGTGGTCGGCCACGATCTCGCGATACAGCTTGATTGCCTGATCGGTGAAATCCTTTGACGTCAGTTTTTTGGGGGCTTCAAAGTTGGCCGAATGCTTGATGTGCTTCGCGGCTTCCTCGTTGACCCAGCCCCATCCGAGCTTCGGCAAGCTAGCCCCTGGCTTGAGGCTGACAGCCCTCTTGTACGTGAGATACGACGCCTTCAAGTGGGCAAAACAGGCGTCGGTGAACTTCACACTTGCAACTTCGGGCTGAACTCGAACCCAAGGGGCTAAGCTGAATCCGCTCGCTGGATCACCGCGCTTGGTTGAATACACCTGGATGTTTCTTTGGCCCATTGCATAGGCGAGCGAGTGGAGCCGAGCCAGCAGGAAGAGTCGGTCCGGATCGTTGGGCTTGGCCTTGAGAGCCGCCTCAACATTTCTGATGAGTCGGTCGACGGGCACGTTTTCCGGAGCCATCATCTTGGCGGACGTGACTAGGGGGATGAAGGCGAGCAAAGCCAGAGGGCGTTTCAACATGATCTCTTCACAACGGACAGACGAATCAACGTAGGCTTCGTATCGCGTCACAATGAGAGCATGAGCCGCGATTTTGGCTTTGAAACCCGCATGCTCCACGCCGGGCAGGTTCCCGATTCTTACGTCGGTGCCCGCGCAGTGCCGATCTACCAAACCACGAGCTACGTGTTCGAACACACCGAACACGCCGCCAACCTGTTCGAGCTCAAGGAATACGGCAACATCTACTCGCGAATCAGCAATCCGACCACCGCGGTGCTCGAAGAGCGTCTGGCCTCACTGGAAGGTGGGTGCGGGGCCGTCGCCGTCGCGAGTGGCATGGCCGCCGAGTTCGGGGTGATCATGACGCTCTGCTCGCCGGGTGATCACATCGTCGCCTCGGCTCAGCTCTACGGGGGCACGCTGACGATGATGGCGCACACGCTGAAGAAGCTGAGCATCGAGGTCACCTTCGTGCCCCCGGGTGATCATGACGCGTGGGCGGCGGCGATCCGACCGACCACGCGGATGCTCTTTACGGAGGTCATCGGCAACCCCACGAACGCGATTGCCGATCTCGAGACGCTGGCGTCAATCGCGAATGACGCCAAGGTGCCGCTCGTCGTGGATAGCACGTTCGCGTCGCCCTACCTCTGCCGCCCGATCGAGTGGGGGGCCACGCTGGTGATTCATTCGGCCACAAAGTTCCTCGGCGGACATGGCACGAGCATCGGCGGCGTGGTCGTGGACTCGGGCGACTTCGATTTCGGCCACTTTGCCACGCTCGCCGAGCCGTCGCCTTCCTATCACGGCTTGCGCTTCTTCGACACCTTTGGCCACTACGCGTTCCTCGTCAAGCTTCGCGCCGAGACCGTGCGCGATACGGGCGCGTGCATCTCGCCGATGAACTCGTTCCTCTTGCTTCAGGGCATCGAAACGCTTTCATTGCGGATGGAGCGGCACGTGGCGAATGCGGTTGGGGTGGCGCAGTTCCTGGAGGCGCACCCCAAGGTCACGAGGGTTCACTACGCGGGGCTACCGTCGCACCCCGACCATGCCAAGGCCCAGAAGTATCTGCCGAAGGGAGCGGGCGCAATTCTATCGTTTGAGCTCAACGCCCCGGATGGTCGGCAGGCGGGCAAGCAGTTCATCGAAGCGCTTCAGATCTTCTCGCACCTCGCCAACGTTGGCGATGCGAAGTCGCTGGTGATCCATCCGGCTTCGACCACCCACCAGCAGTTGAGCGACGCCGAGCTCGCCGCCGGAGGCATCAGCGCGGGCCTGGTGCGGCTTTCGATTGGGCTCGAAACACTCGACGATCTACTCTGGGATCTCGACCAAGCCCTCGGCGAGGTGCGGGCGTGAACACGACCCTCAACGACGAACAGCGCGAGCGATTTCAGAACACGAAAGCCATCCAGCGATTGCTTCGCGAGGCCAAAACGATCGCCATCGTCGGCCTCTCCACGGAGAAAACCAAGGCGAGCAACATGGTCGCCTCGTATCTGCTGGACAAAGGCTACGAGGTGATCCCGGTGCACCCAAAGGCGGAGGAGATTCTCGGCCGCAAGGCGTATCCGAGTGTGGACGCGATCCCGTTCCCGGTCGACATCGTAGATGTGTTCCGCCCTGCCGAAGAGGCACCTGGCATCGTGGAGCAAGCGATTCGCAACGGCGCGAAAGCAGTGTGGCTGCAGTTCCGCATCATCAACTTTGCGGCGGGCGAGCGGGCCCTGGACGCAGGGCTCAGCATGGTGATGGATAAGTGCATCAAGGTCGAGCACGGTCGCTATGGTGGCGCGCTTCACTGGGCAGGCATGAACACCGAGGTGATCTCGGCGCGACGGCGTTAAGTGGCCTTTAACTGGAACTTTTCGTCCAGATTTAGCATAGTATAGGGCAAGGGGAGGATTTCGCCCAGCGCGAGCGCGTTCCCCAGGACAAACACCAATGAAGAAGCTTCTTTACGCTACGTTGATGGGTTCTGCGGCTGTCGCCGCGATGGCTTTCGCTGTGGACAGCGGCCTCAAGCCGGGCGAGAACGTGACCCCGTTCCACCCGACGCACATCAGTGGCCCGCTCGCCAAGTCGGACAAGTGCTTCCCTTGCACGTTCCAGAATCGACCGCAGGTCCAGGTTTGGGTCAACGGCGATGACATGGAGAATGTTGCTTCGATCGCCAAGACGCTGAACAAGCAAATGGCGGGCAATAAGGACTTCAAGGCGCTCGTGGTGTTCCTCACCGACGATGCCAAGAAGGCGGGTCTGACGGACAAGATCAGCAAGGCCGCCGCCACTCCGGGCCTCGGCGAAGTCGGCATGGCCGTCCTGAGCAAGAGTGACGCTTCGGTGAAGGCGTACAAGATCAACCTCGACGCCAAGAACACCGTGTTCGTGTACAAGAACTGGAAGGTTGCCAACACGTTCGTCGACATGAAGGGCGACGAGAAGGGCATCGCCAAGCTGAACGAAGCGATCAAGAACGTTCTCTAAGCGATCCACTCCGAATCTGCTCATGCCCCTCGAACCTTCAAGGTTCGAGGGGCTTCTTTATGCTGCTTGCCAATAGAAACGGCCATCCGAGAGATCCTCGGATGGCCGACGTAAACGTCGCTGGGCTTTTGGGCCTTACTTCTTGCGGCGTCGCAGAAGGGCGGCGGCACCCATGCCGAGAATCGCCATGGTGGCGGGCTCGGGAACTTCGGTGCCCTGCACAACCACATTGTCCACGCGGTTCGTGCCGGTCGTCGCGACGGTGCCGAGATTGATGGCGGTCGTCGACGTGTTGGTCAACCGAACCCAAACGTTGGTCTGCTCGTTGATCGCGCTCACCGAGCTCATGTCAATCGCGTACGTGTAGGCCGGATTGTACGTGACGCTGCTCCACGAACCCGCCGCGTTGCCCACGGCGTACACCGCGCCGAAGTTCGAGAAGTTCGTGCCGTCGGTGCTGTACTGGACCTGGAAGTCGCGCGGACCGGTGTTCGAACCCGTCTGGTCCCAGCCGAACTGAATATTCTGCAGGCCAACGGTGGAGAACTGGAACTGATAATAGTCGCCCACCGACCAGAAGTTCGAGCTAAACGACTCCGCAGAACCGTTGCCGACCGGGTTGCTGTACACAGCCGACGAGCTCGAGTGGAAACCGGAAGCAAAGCCGGTGCCAATCTCGGCAGCGTGCGGACCCGCCGAAGTCGGAATGGAGACTTCGAACGTCCAATTGGCAATAACGACAGCTTGCGAAGCGGCGACGACGCCAAACATCGCAACGATCATAAGAGATTTCTTCATAACTCCTCACACGCCCAGCTGGACGTAGTTGGAAGTATATCAGCCCTAGCCCTTCCGGGCCCCGATCGCTCGCATCTCTTAACACGAATCTGGCACATTTACCGGGAGCGAAACCGAGTTATCGTAGATTCTCTGGGTTCAACCCAACCAACTCCGGCAGCACGAACAGGCCATCCTTGCGAATGAGCACGTCGTCGAACCAAATCTCGCCGCCGCCGTATTCGGGCCGCTGGATAAGCACCGTATCCCAGTGAATTCCCGACACGTTGCCATTGCCACCTGGTCGGTCATAGCTGTTTCCGGGGGTGAAATGCAGTGAACCGGCAATCTTCTCGTCGAAAAGCGTGTCCTTCATCGGATGCAGGATGTGCGGATTGAAGCCTATCGCGAACTCGCCGAAGTAGCGAGCGCCGTCGTCGGTGTCGAGAATCTCGTTCAGCTTGTCCGTGTTCGGGCCGGCGCTCGCCTCAATGATCTTGCCGTCTTTGATTTCGTAGCTGATATCCTTGAACTCGGTACCCTGATAGAGGGACACCGTATTGAATGTTACCTTGCCATTCACGCTATCTCGAACGGGGGCGCTGAAGCACTCACCATCCGGAATGTTGCGCTCGCCCGTACACGGCACTGCGCCGATACCCTTAATGCTCAACGTGAAGTCGGTATCTCGCGCGGTTACGCGCACACGATCGGTCCGGTTCATCAAGTCTTGAAGAGGCTTGCAGGCCTCCGCCATCTTCGCATAGTCCATGGTGCAGACGTCAAAGTAGAACTGTTCGAACGCGGGTGTGCTCATGTTCGCCTGCTGAGCCATGCCCGCTGTGGGCCATCGTAACGCCACCCACTTCGTGTTGGGAACCCGTACGCCGAACACAACCGGTTTGTTGTATTCCTTGCTCCACATGCGCATGATATCGTCGGGCACTTCGCTGAGTTCGGCGTAGTTGTGGCTACCCCGCAGAGCGATATAGGCGGTCATCTGCTCCATTTCGTGGCGCTCGACTTCGGCGATAAGCCGTGCGTTCGCCTCGGTCATGCCGTGCATCAGTTGTCGGCGGACGATATTGCTCTCAAGTCGAACCGCGACCTTGGCGCCCTTGGTTTGCGCGATCCGCACGACCTCAGCGACCACCTCGTCGGGGATATCGAAGGCATGGATCAGCAGATGATCGTCGGCCGTGAGCTTGGTCGAGTGGGTGCAAAGCAGTTCGGCAAGGCGAGTGACGCGCGGATCGAGCATGCGGGAAGGATACCGCCGCATTGAAAACTCGGGGAGCAATGCCCGCATAATCGACCATGGTCCCAGATACATGCCATGCCTACGAGTTGCTCCTCGCGGGCGATGTCGGGCGGGCGCGTCAGTTGATCCATGAACGCTGGAACGCCGATGATCGATCCGACGAAGTGTGGCGGCTCCGCGTGCTGGTTGAGTACCAGAACTTGCTGCATGCTCTTGATCTGGCGGACGAGGCGTTCAACGAAACAGGTGGGCGGGTTCGCGCGTACGCAGAGCTCGACCTCCTTTGCGGCGACTCACTCGCGACCAGCCGTCTGATCTTCCGGCGCTGGCTTGCGATCGCTCCCGAAGGCACATCCGCCCGGGCGCGCTTTATCGAGTTGGAACTCGTTGATCCAATACTGCCGACCGAGCAGACGGTTGAAATGGCTCAACGTTTGGTGGAGGAAAACGATGCAGATCCTACCCACCACTTGATTCTCGGCCAGGCCCTACTGGCAAATGGAGAACACAGGCTGGCGGGCACCCATCTCGCGCAATCGATTGAAGGTGGCATAAACCCTGAACGAGCGCGTGGGCCAGTTCGCGACGTGGTGAGAGCCACGCTACCGCAGTTTCCATTGATCAGCGCAAATCCGACCCTGGTTCAACAAGCGTTGGGGGCATCCGCCGTTCTTGCTGCCAGTCTATTCTTCATACAGTCTGGACACGAGAGACTTGGAACCGTTTGCTTGAGCCTGATCATCGTGTACCACGCTCTAAGACTTCTAGTCAAGAACATGGCGGATGCCGCCCTGATCGGACATCCCGTGATGTCGAAAGTCGTTGACGTATCAGCCACTGTCTCGATCTTTATCCTCTCCTTGTTTTGTCTGAAGTTCATCCTGTTTGCCACGGTCTCACCCAATCCGGCGCCTATCCTGCTGTTAGGCTCACTCTTTATGCTCGCTGTCATGTGGGTCATCTCTGAGCGGGCGACCGCGGGTTTGGAGGTCCCTCGGTGGGTCAGTATCGTCACGATAGTTGTGGGCTGCGTCTACCTGGCCATCCACATGAGCTCGCTCCTAGCGTGAACTACTTCCCTTTCAGTCGATCAAGCACTTGCCTCGTCAGCGCCCCAATCGGGATATTGCCCGACGTGTTACACAGCGCAACCACGGTCGTCTTCGTGGCCGGATCGAGAATCCACGCCGCTCGGCAACCTTGCTGAGCCCCGTTGTGGCTCGCCGTGCCATCGGCTCCGATCACAAAGCCGAGCGCGTAGCGATTATCGCCACTTACGCGCGTGGGCGTCCACAATTCGCGGCGGCCGCGTTCGCTCAGCAATCGCCCCGCCAGCAACGCATCCCCCACCTGGGCGAGGCCGCGCACATTTGCCTCCATGCCACCGCCGGCAAACTTCCACGAATTGTCTTCACGTCGCTCAACCAACGTCGGATCACCCGACGCTTGCGACGCGTAAAGTTGTGTCCGCTGGGGCTTCTTGGGTTCGAGCCACTCGACATCGAGCAATCCGGGTGACGCCTCGCCAAACACGTGCGTGCGCAGGATGCTGTCGAAGGGGCGCTTTGCCACGCTCTCCATGAACCGCGCAAGATACGTATAGCCGTGAGTCGAGTAGCTGTATGCGGAGCCTGGCGTGTTGATGAGTTCGTCGCCTTTCAGGAGCTTCATCGCCTCGGCGGCGGTGCGGTAACGCACGTAGGTATTCCCGGTCGGATCGCCCAGCGGGCGATAGTGCCGAACTCCCGCGGTGTGGGACAGCAGTTGCCGTGGCGTGATCTGCGGATGGTCTTTGCCCAGCTCGGGAATGAACTTGCGAGCGTCGTCATCAAGGCGAAACTCGGCGCGTTCGGCCATCCGCACAGCGGCGATCGCAGTAATGCTCTTGCTGACAGAGCCGAGCCGGTATAGATCGGTGATCTGCGAAGCTTCCTTGGCTTCGCGGTCGCGAAAGCCAAGCGCACTCTGGTACACGACCTTGCCATCGCGCATCGCTAGGACCGACATGCCAACGATCTTGTGTTCAGCGCGGAACTTCTCAATCTCGGCGGTGATGTCAGCCTGGGATTGACCCAAGGCAAGCAACGCGATCAGGGTGACCATGTTGCTTTGGACGCGCGGAGGTGTGAGTGGGTTGCTATCGCGTCGCGAGGACCAACGGTCGAGGCTCGATCGGCTCTTCGGAGATCGTCAGGGCAGCCGCTACATTGGGAGCTTCCCGGAGGGACGCGTGGACTCGGAAGACCGGTTGGCCAGCGCTTACCCGATCCCCGACGTGGACGAGCACTTCGATCCCGACCGCCGGATCAATGACATCTTCCTTGCGTTGCCGCCCGCCCCCGAGATCAACCACTGCCTGACCGATGGTTTGGGCATCAACCCTTGCTACCCAGCCGGTTTGAGAGGCCTCGATCGTGTGAACAATCGGGGCTGTAGGGAGCGCATTGGGGTCGAAGACGCCGCCTTGCGCCTCGATCCAGGCCTTGGCTTTCGCGAGCGCCGACCCATCCTGCAGGCGCGCCTCGGCGGTGGCGATGCTGTCGCTGACCGATTTCGACCACCCCACCGCGACCAAGGTCTCAGCGGCAAGATAGACGCACAACTCGCGGAAGCGGGTGTTTGCGGCGTCCGGTTGGAGGGTTGCCCATGCCTCGCGGACCTCAAGAGCATTGCCCACGGCCACGCCAAGCGGCTGATCCATGTCGGTGATGGTCGCGTGAGTCGGCAGGTCACAACGCGTCGCGACCGCTACGAGCATCTCGGCGAGTACGGTCGCGTCGGCCAGGTTCTTCATGAAGGCACCCGAGCCGCACTTGACATCCAGCCCCAGCGCCTCCGCCCCGCCCGCCAGCTTCTTGCTGAGGATGCTCGCCACGATGAGCGGCATTGAGGCCACGGTCTCGGTGGTGTCACGAAGGGCGTACAGCGTGCCATCAGCGGGGGCGAGTCGCGGAGTCTGACCCGTGAGGGCAAGCCCGATGCGCCCCGCCTGTTCCACCATCTCGGCCGGAGTGAGGTCGGTTCGAAAGCCGGGAATACTCGCGAGTTTGTCGATCGTCCCGCCCGTGATCCCAAGCCCCTTGCCCGACATTTTGACTCCGGTCAACCCGCAGGCGGCAAGAAGAGGAAGAAGCACGAGCGTGGTCTTATCGCCGACGCCGCCGGTGCTGTGCTTATCCACCCACGGGTGCGGGAGGCCCTCGAGGTTGAGGCGATCGCCGCTTTGGGCCATGGATTGGGTCAGGTTCGCGGTTTCGTCAAGGTCGAGGCCGTTGAGGTAGGCGGCCATGAGCCACGCGCTGAGCTGGTAATCCTCGACGGCGTGGGCTTTGGGATCTGCAGCACATTGGGCGAGGAAATCGAGTTCCTCGCGGGAGTGCTTCTGGCGGTCACGCTTGGCGGCGATAAGTTCACGAAAGGTCATGGTTGTTTTCGATCCGGCTCCCCCTCTCCGCGAGTGATCGTCTCGCGGGGAGGGGGTTGGGGGGTGGGGAGAGACGGCGGTGGAAGTCGCGCTCCCCCTGTCCTCGAAGGGCTATCGTCTTCGAGGAGAGGGGGTCGGGGGGTGGGGAAACTCCGGTCAACGTGGCACCTTACGACCTGTTCGCGCTTCGCACGCCAGGATGATCTGTTCGATCCAGTCGGTCCGTGGCTGCTCGCTCGGGTCCAGCATGAAGAACTCGCGATTGGGCACTCGAATCGTTACGACTCCCAACTCGAGCAATGCGGAGTCGCGTCGAGCGTCCCAAACCGGGTCATGTTGCTCGCCGTCAAACTCGATGGCTAGACCCGCCTCGTGGCAATAGAAGTCCAAAACATAGCCTGATAGCGGATGTTGTCGGCGAAACTTGAACCCGAGCTTTCCCCCACGCAGGAGTTTCCATACGATCTCCTCGGCAACCGACTCTGATTGTCGGAGCGCGCGTGCGCGAACAACTGCCTCCCGATCAACGTCGCGCCTCGTCAAGCGTTCGCGCCGGGACATTCCCCACCCCCCTGCCCCCTCCCCGCGAGACAATCACTCGCGGAGAGGGGGAGTCCTCGATCCGTTAAGCAACCCGTCTTCGAAAGGTCCATTCTCCTCACCCCCTAACCCCCTCCCCGCGAGACGATCACTCGCGGAGAGGGGGAACTCAGACCGCAACCGTCTTCAATTCGGGCGAGACCGTGAACGCGGATTCCGTCTTCGCTTGCACTTCCTCAAGCGTCACGTCGGGAGCAAGTTCCATCAGAACCATCCCGCTGGCTTCGACTTCAAACACGCACAGGTCGGTGATGACCAGATTCACACACCCTTTGCCCGTGAGTGGGAGGCGGCACTCCTTAAGAACTTTGCTCTCGCCCGCTTTGTTCGTGTGCTCCATAACCACAACCACGCGCTTGACACCGGCAACAAGGTCCATCGCGCCACCCATCCCTTTGACCATCTTGCCGGGAATCATCCAGTTCGCCAAGTCGCCTTCGCCGCTAACTTCCATGGCCCCAAGAATGGACAGATCGATGTGCCCGCCGCGGATCATGGCGAACGAGTCGGCGGATGAGAAAAAGGACGTTCCCGGAATGCCCGTTACGGTTTGCTTGCCCGCGTTGATCAGGTCCGGGTCCTCCTCGCCTTCGTAGGGGAATGGCCCGAGGCCAAGCATTCCGTTCTCGCTCTGGAGCGTGACGTCCATGCCATCGGGGATGTAGTTCGCGACGAGCGTCGGAATGCCGATGCCGAGGTTCACATAGAATCCGTCGCGGAGTTCTTGCGCCGCGCGCTGCGCCAACTGTTCGCGGGTGAGAGGCATGCTCGGATATTACCGCCGAGCCAGCTTGCGAAGTGCTTCGATTCCGGCGTCGGCGACACGGGTCCCGGCGTCGATCCCGTGCATCGCGAGCGTGGCCTCGTAGCCGCCCCGCGCGTAGTCCTCTGGGTCAAGGATATATCCCATCCACCCGTTCACATGGCTACACACAACCACCCAGTCGAAGCCGAGATTGCGCCCGGCATCCCGGATTTTGCGGCCGATGTGGGATGTCGGTTCGCCCGGAACCCCCACTACGGCCAGCTTTCCAATGCGGAACGCCGTAATGTCGGCGCTTGGAGGTGCGAACTTATCCACAAGCGACTGCGCAAGCGGCTCAGGGATGCCATTGGCCTTCGCAAACTCAGGATGGGGGGCGGCCTTACTCAGCCGAATCGGCTCGCGGACAAAGCGTAGCTCGCCGTGGATCAATTCATGCACCTTGGCCTGCGCGAGCTTCGCATCAAGCGTCTTCGCAAAGGACGTGATTCGTGCTTCGGCGGATTCGCCCTCACTTGCCGGGCTCACGTCGCCGATCGCACCTGGGAACACCAACGCCTCTCGCACCCGCGCGACGCTTCCCGGCCAGTCACCCGAGGTTCGCAGTCGGTCGCTATCGTGAAACGTCGCGTGTGCGGCGTAGGTCGTAAAGACCGGCGTACCTTGCAACCGAAACTCAGTCGCATATTGATCGGGCATCGCAAACTTGCGACGGCCCCGACTGAGGTTGACCACCGTCATCGCATACCCGGGATCACCGAACTCGCCTTGTTCTTCGGCGGCGGTCTTGATTGCCAGTGCGATCCGGTCGGCATACCACTGGAGCCATCGCGGTCGGTAGCCAGCGATGCCGGGAATCGAGAACGTCATCCGGCTGTTCAGCATCTGACTGTCGGGCGCGCAGTGCGTGTGGGTGGCCACGATGAACAACGACAGCCCAAGGCCGATCCGCTTTTGGACCTCGTCGTGGAGGCTCTCCGGAATCGTGAGCATCTCAACCGATACGAGAGCGATGCGCACGCCGTCGTGGTCCAAGATCGCCACCCGGGCGGACAGCGATTCGCCGCCCGCTTCGGCCAGTTTGCCCCCTCGAGCCGTGTATCCGCCAAGTGGCAGCAACTCGAGGGGTGTCAGATCAATCTCGGCTCGCTGAACCGAGAACGCGCTGAGCGCTAGGAAGACGGGAAGGATCATAGCTCGCGACTCCGAATCGCCTCCGCGATCCTTTCAATGTCGTAGCCAAGTGCTCGATCTTCGACTACGGGCGGAGCAAGGGCGCGCAATCGCTGCTGATAGGGCCACAGCGCCTTGCCCGGGCGCAACGGCTCGCGGAAACGGAGGCCCTCCATCGCGGCCAGAAACTCGATCGCGAGCACGCGTTCGGCAAGCGCAACCACCTCGCGGAACTTCAGCGCCGCCGTCATGCCCATCGAAACATGGTCTTCCTTACCCGCCGAGGTCGGCACATTATCGACACTGGCCGGATGCGCAAGGACACGGCATTCGCACAACAGGGCCGCCGCCGTCACCTGGGCCATCATGAATCCCGACTCGGTTCCGGGGTTCGACGTCAAGAAGGGCGGCAGTCCCTCGCTGAGGTCTGGGTTGACCAGCCGTTCGATCCGCCGCTCCGAGATACTGGCGAGATCGGTGATCGCGATCGCTGCGTAGTCCAGAGCGTAGGCGAGCGGTGCGCCATGAAAGTTGCCCCCTGAGATCACATCGCCTTGTTCGGCAAAAACGAGTGGGTTGTCGGTGCCGGAGCCGGTCTCGATCCGCAAGACGTCCGCCACATGCGCTAACGCTCCTCGGACGGCCCCGTGAACCTGGGGCATACACCGAATCGCATAGGCATCTTGCACCCGCGTGTCGCCTTCGCGGTGGCTCTCGACGATCTCACTATCAGCGAGCAACTCCCTAAGATGCGCGGCGGCGGCCATCTGACCGGCATGCGGTCGAACCTCCTGAATTCGCGCGTCGAAGGCGGCTGGCGTATCTCGCAGGGCTTCGAGCGTCATCGCCCCCGATACATCGGCGAGTTCCGCCAACCGCTGAGCGCGATGCAAGGCCAAGCCCCCGACGGCACCAATGGCCTGGGTGCCATTGAGCAGCGCCAATCCCTCCTTAGCTTGGAGCGTCACCGGTGCTAGGCCCGCATCGGCGAGCGACATTCCGTGCACGCGACCTTCTCCGATCACGACCAACGCCAAATGCGCCAGCGGAGCCAAGTCGCCGCTCGCGCCCACCGAACCTCGCGACGGAATCACCGGATGCACGCCGCGATTCAGCATCTCGATCAGCAGTTCGGCAACCTCCGGTCGCGCTCCGCTGAAGCCCTTGGCGAGCACGTTTGCGCGCAGCAGCATCATCGCCCGTGTCTCGGCAATAGAGAGCGGATCCCCGACGCCGCAGGCGTGGCTCCGCACCAGGTTGAGCTGGAGTCGCGCCAGATCCTCGTCAGGAATCTGCACATCACTCAACTTGCCAAAGCCGGTGTTGACGCCGTAGACGGGCGCATGGTCGATGAGGATCTGCTCAATGACCTCTCGGGACGCCCGCATCCGGTTCCGCGCCTCGCCGGCAAGCGCAACGGGGGCGTGGTCGTGAGCTACGGCGGCAATCGCATCGAGGGTCAACGGCGACCCGTCCAAGTGGAGCATGCGTCGGAGTTTACCGACGTGGTTCGGGTATCACCCAAACGCGGTGAAGCATCTTGAGGCCTACTTGGTCGACGCCTCGGCGGAGCGCGTCACGCGCGCACAGCAGCGCGAAACGCTGACAACGATCACAACATTGATGGGTGTGGTGATTGCCGCAGGGCTGTTCTTCACGTTCCTCCGAAGTATTTGGTGGGCGTTCGCCTCGTTCATCATCTGGACGTCGCTCGTGAATGGCGGTATTCGGCGGCTGTTCGAAGCCCAAGACGAGCGACGGAAGCGCGAGAACCCCCAACAGGAGGAAGCCAACGCGCGGGTCGACGAGCTGAATCGCTACCGAATTCAGGGCTCGCTGGCCGAACGTTTTCACCCCAAGGTGCTCGAAGCCCTCGACCGCTGTGCCGCGCTTGCGCGCGCCATCAAGCAGGTCGTTGATGATCCGCAATGGCGCCAGAAGCATGCGGGGCTCGAGTGGGAACGTGTGATCTTGCAGGCGAAAGACGCTGCAGACTCAACGATGGGGGGCGTGATTCTCAGCTGCGCGGGGGGCTATCGGCCCAAGGGCATGCCCCGAAAAGTGTGGAAGGAACAAGTCGAAGCCGATCCGGAAGCATCAGGAACCATCGCCGCGCTGGCAACCTACGAGCACGAACTTCAGCAACTCGCCGACGCGCTAGGCGTCGCACCGAACAACCCGACGATCGGATCACCGATTGGCCTGGTCCTCAAGAATCTTGAGGAAATCCGGGCCGCCGAGCAGGAACTGGACGACCTGAACACAAACGCTTAGCTACTTGGCGGCGGCCTTGACCGCTTGGATGAACTCGGCAGACTGGGACTTGTTGTAACCCAGCCAAACCTGAATGATCTTGCCATCCTTGCCGACCAGCATGAAGAATGGGGTTCCCGGCGCCATCAGACGTGCAAGGGTCCGCTGGGAAGCCTCGCGGTACGCCGGGTAGCGATTCAGCGCCGCCGGCGCACGTCCCGAATCCGTGAATGTCCAGATGGCGACCGTGCTCTCCAACTCCCGCAATGCCGACGCGGCCCGAGTCGAAGCCTCGCAATCCGTCGCGCTGACCACCACGAGTGTGGGGCGCTCGAACTTCAGGGACGCGGTTGAGCCCCGTGGCCCCACCCATCCGTTAGCGGGAAAGGGCATCCCTGGTTGCAGCGGATAGGGGTCTCTTGGCAAGGCATGGGGGCGAAAGCCGCCCGGCACCGCCGGTTCAAATCGGGAGAGGCTGATGTCGCCGGCAGGTGTCCACTTGGAGAACTCGAACTTCACCGACACCGGCCCCAAGGGTGAATCCTCGTCATAGCGGAATCGCATGGGCCTGCCATCTTTGGCCACCCACGCGTCGAATCCACTCCCCTTCACGTGATCGCAAAGGACACCTCCAACCGTCTCTTCCCCAACTTTGCTGACTTTCGCGCTCACGTAGTCGTTGACCGCCAGCAGAAAGAGCGGAAAACCAAGCCTTGGAAGATCGCTCAGGTGGGACTCGGGCTGATACAACCGCGGATACGGACCCGACTCGTGGTAGGTCTTCAGGAAGCGCACCATCTCCAACGTTCTGTTTTCAGACCAGCCAATCTCGTAATCCTCGGGCCCCCACTTGATCGTAAACAGCATTCGGTTGGGGCGTTGCACGATCAGCGTGCCGGTGCCCGATCCCTCCATGCCCGTACGGGTGACCACAAAAGCGGCCGCAAACGGCTTCTGAAGGTAGGTGGCCATCCGACCCAACGCCGCATCCGCGTTCGGTGCAGCCAAAGCGAGCAAGGCGACAAGAGCCATGAAGCGTTTCTACCCCGTCAAACGTCCAGCCGTTGCGCCCGACGCCGATCATCTGTCATAATTCTCCTTCGCGCCCCGCCGGGGCGACAGGACCAGGTGCCGAGATGGCGAAGAAAGGCGAAGCAAGAGAAATCATCCGGATCGTGTGTACCGAAGACGGTAAGAACTATTACACGACCACGAAGAACAAGCGGAACACGACCGAGCGGTTGGAGTTGATGAAGTACAACCCCCGCTTGCGCAAGCACACCCTGCACCGCGAAAAGAAGTAAGCCTTTCGGGCCCCGACCGACTTTTGAGAGACTGCCATGCCGAACCCCAAACGACGATTTAGCCATCAGCGCACTGCGAAGCGCCGCACGAATTACAAGACCACGATGCCTGAGATTCAGGAGAACAAGCAGGTCGGCGGCGAATCGCACTTCCTTCGCTTCAATGCGACACCCGACGGATACTACAAGGGCCGCAAACTTCCTGGCTTCAAGTCCGAGTAGCCGAACCCATTTCGAACAGGTTTCACAAGGCACCCCCGAATGGAGGGTGCCTTGTTTTTTGGGGAGGCGTTAACCCGCAACAAAGGAAACGCGCACCTCGGCACCAAGCTCGCGGGCGAGACCCTCAACCCGGGTGCGAGCGTTCTCGCGTGCTTCGCTAAGGATTCCCTGTCTTCGAGCGGTTTCCTGAAGGCGGTCCTTCGCCTGCTCAATCGCGGTCGCGACGATGCTCTGGTCGCGCCAGAAGAGCCCGCGCTTTAGATCGTGAACTTCAGCCTCAACATTCGGTCGGTAGACGACCGGTTGCGGAAGCGTGACCTCAATCCCAGAGGCACTCTTGCGAACCGAGGCTTGGGTGAGGTCAATGCCGGCTTCGACGAATCCGGTGTAGCTCAGCGTCGTCCGATTACGAGTGGCCGTCGCTACGAGGTCACGGCCTCCCGGAATGGAGCCCAACCACGCGACCGGCTCGCGAGACGTCTGAAAATCGCTGATGTCGCGATAGGTGTACTTCACGACATGCAGGTTGCCCAAGGCTTGGACCTTCTCAAGCAGAGGCGCCGCAGAATTCGCTTTCGGGCGCGAAGGCGACTGCAAGAGCATGATGGCAAGCACGCCAACCACGCCTCCCGCGAGGAGCAAGCGGAGTCCATTTCCTAAACGCCGTTTCATCCCGAGGTCCTACGCCAAACGAACCCCCGCAATTGCGTCAAATCTCGACGTGGATCGTGCGCTCATGCGTGTATTGCACCGTGCCCGGGGCCGAACCCTTGATCCGGCGCACGTAGCGGCGTTGGGTGATATCTACGGGAACGTAGGATGCGTGCTTCTGCGTGCTGTGCCTTACGGCCAGCTTCGCGGCGAACTCGAAGACCTCCTTTGACACGCGCTCCGGCTTTCGGTGCGTGCGGATGATCACATGCGCGGAAGTCGCCCCGCGGACGTGAAGCCACCAATCTTCGGGCTTCGCGACTCGAAGGGTCAAGTAGTCGTTCGCCGTCGCGTTTTCTCCCACGAGCACCGAGAAACCGCCTGGGCCAAGATACTCTCGGATGCGATGGCCCTCGAAAGGGCGCTCTTCCGGTTTCGTGGCCAAGGTTTTTGCGTGGCGCCAACGGCGCCGGTCAGCTTCCTCTACGAGCCGGTCAAGCTCGCGCTCGGTCGCTGACTCCGCCTGGCCGCGAACTGACCTTAGCGCCGCAAGGTCCTCCTCGATTCGTGCAATCTGCTCGATGACAAAGGGCTGTCGTGCCTTGGCTCGTTTGGCCCTGTCGAAGTAGCGCTGCGCGTTCTCAAGAGCGGTTAGTTCGGAGTCCATGCGGATCTCGACGGGATTGCCCTCATAGTCCTCACGCAACCACAGTCGCTCGCCCTGCCACTCGTGACCATACGCTAGGATCAGCTCGGCTTGGAGCTGCAGATGTCCGGCTCGCCGCCCCGAGTCGCGAGCTTCAACGAGGTCCTGCAGCGCGACCTCACGCGCCAGAATCACGCGATCGAGTTGGGCCACGAGTTCCCGGCGTTTGCGCTCCCCCCGGTCAGTGGCGATTCTCGCATCAAAGGCTTGCTCGAGCGCAATTGAGAGCGTGGGCCGAGCGAGGGCTTCGTAGCCGAGAGCCTGCACCGAGAGCGGATAGGCTCCGAATCCCGGAGCGACGAATGCACCCATTGAATGCTCATCCACGCCCGCCTCGCGCAGCTTTCGGAGGAACGGCGAAGCAGTATTCGTGGGCGCGGGCAAGTGCGGGTACGCGCGACCGATTTGGATGGGCCGGGTGCTGCGCGAAGGCCCCATGGTTTTCAAGGCCGTCACCACGCGGTCACTCGTGTCAAGCAAGATGAGGTTGGCGTGCCGCCCAATCAGCTCGGCCACAAGTCGAAACTTGAAAGCTCCTGCCTGAATCTCAAGCTCAAGCACTCGGTCACCGTTCGGTTGCGCGACGGAGGCGATGTACCCGCCCTCGAGGTGGCTTCTCAACGCGGCACAGAGTCCCGGAACGGGAACGGGATTCGTAGGCTTCTTGGTGACGAAGTGAGCCCGCGTGTAGGTTGGGTCCGCCGAGAGCAGGAGCCACCCGATTCCGCCTTGATGCAGTTCAATGACGATCTCGTTTGGCGTTGGCTGGCTAATACGCTGAACTTTCGCCCCAACCCACGGCTGAAGTTCGCCAAGGACGACCGACAGGCACAGGCTATCAAACGGGATGGGCTTCATGACAACAAAGGGCCGGTTGCCGCGAAAGGCAACCGGCCCCGAGAGGTTACTCCCGAACTAGGGGCTTGAATACCGCCAGTTCATCTTGTCGATGGTGTAGGACGGCGCCACGGGAGCCGGGAAAGTGTTGAACAGCGGGCGCAGGAAGTTCAGACGCACCTTCATGTCTCGGGTGGTCGGATCCACAAAGTCGGACACGGGAATGGTGCCGCCATAGGTGAACGCGATCGGTTGGGGGGTGTTCGTCAGGCTCACGGTCGTCCCCAAGGTCACCCACCCAGGCGTTCCGCGATAGCGGTACAGCTGGATTTGGCAGAACGTGCCGCTCGGCCGACTCGCCCTGACCAAGGCGTCGATCGAGATACTCGAAATCGTCGGCGAGTTGGCTCGGCCGGTAACTTCCACAATACAACGGGGGCTTCCACTGTCGTTGTTGGGCTCACGAACAATGAACTCATCCGTGTCGAATCCAAACCATAACGAGATAAAGTTGCCCGACTGGAGGACGCCTTTGATGATGTTGACCGAGATCGGCAGACCGGTAAAGACCTGAGAGTCACCCTGCGCCGTGATCGTGTAGAGCATGTTCGAAAGGCCCTCGCTCAGTTGGTCAATCTCTGAGTTCTCGTAGATCCCGTCGGCGCCGTTGTCGTTGTCGAACCACCATTGGTCCATGCTTGATCCGATGGCAGGTGCCGACATGTTGTTGTAGACACAACGGAAATCTGGGCGGAATGGACCATTGCCGTTCGGATTGTCGGTGCGGAACTGGGTCGCCATGTAGATGCTGGTGTCGGTCGCGGCAACGCCCGCTTGGGCCACGCCACCAAAGGTGACTTTCCACGTTCCGGCTTGGCTCGGATAGAAGTAGCCTCCGAAGTCGCCGATCACGCCCGAGAAATCGTTCTGGCCGTCTGGGTTGTCGATGTTGTTATCCCAGATGCGCCAGCGGATGATGATGCGCTGGCTGTTGGAGCCGTCCCAATCGTAGCCGATCGTCAACTGCTCCCAAACCTTGCCCACCCCGGCCGCGCTGATCGTCAGGTCGTCAAGGGAGCTCGGATCAAGCCACTCGCTCGGATCAAGAATGGCATACGTGGGACCGGATTCGTTCTTGTAAACTTCCGTTAGTGCCTCTGGACCAAAGCTGTCGCCACCGCCCTCAAACTTGCCCCAACGCTCAATGGCTGGCGTGCCCACTCGCTGGGCCGTGAATCCGGGGAAACTGTACTTGCGCTTGAGGGCCTCCATCGCCGTTATCCGGCGGGCCTCAATGCGTTCCATCTTGTATGGGAACTTGATTCCCTTGACGTCTTTGTAGGTTCCGTCGGCCTGACGAACCTTGCCAAAGGCAAGCTCCATTTCGCCATAGTGCACCTCGCCCGCACTGGCCACACCAACAATTCCCAAAAACAACAGCGTTACAAACCTGCGCATAGCTGACCTCTCTACCCCCTTCACTATACAGGCAGTTTCGCCCGCAAGCCCGGTCTTTTTACGACTGCATTACCAGGTCTTCATGTTCCGGCATACTAACGAACGATGCTGAAACGGCTCTCTGCCGCCTCCGACGTTGCCACCTTGCTGATCCTGGTCACTCTCGGACTGGCAGCAAAGGAGGCTTGGCGGTCGGGATTCGACCCTCTCCGCGTGGGCGCACTGATCTCCGTTGCCCCAATCGTCGGTGCCCTCGCGTTACTCTTATGCCTGCTTCTGGTCCCATCCCTATTTGAACCCGGAAGGTTCACCTGGCGCGAAGCTCTAACGATGCCTGCAATCCACGGAGCGCTCACGCTGATGGTATCAAAGATGATCTCGACCAAGTCGCATGCCGTCGTCGCCACCCAAGAGGTGCTGACCCCCATCGAGCACTGGTTGAATCCGGCGGCGCTCGCTTGGATGGTTGGGATCGAAGTTGTCGCTCTCGGGACTCTGGCCGCGCTACGAGGCCGCAATGGAGGCGAGCCGGTATCCTAACCGGCGGCCCATGCAAATCCATTTCGGCCCCGACCTTCTCGTTCCCGAGTGGCCCCGTTGCGTGGTGTGCATCGGCACGTTCGACGGCGTCCATCTGGGGCATGAGGAGGTGATTCGCCGGGCCCTCAGCCAGGCCGAAGCGGCTGCGCTGCCCTGCGTGATCGTCACGTTTGATCGCCATCCCGCCGCCACGCTTGCGCCGGAGCGATGTCCGCCGGCGATTAGCCCGCTCGGGGCGCGGCTGGCTCGATTTGCCGAGTTGGGCGTCTCGGTGGCGCTGATCCTTCGCTTTGATCGGGCACTCGCGAGCACCCCGGCCGAAACGTTTCTGAACGACCTTCTGGTCGGATTGCTGCGGGCCGAGCGGGTCGTCGTCGGGCACGATTTTGCGATGGGGCAAGATCGTGTCGGAACGCCCGACTGGCTGGGCCAACGGATTGCAACCGACGTGGTACCGCCGTTCGAGATTGATGGCCGTCGCGTGAGCAGTTCCGCGAGCCGTCAGGCGATTGCCGACGGTCGGATTGAGGATGCCAACACGCTGCTCGGAAGGCCGTTCGAAATCGAAGGCGTCGTCGTAGAAGGGGCTCGCCTCGGGCGGCAGTTGGGCTACCCCACCGCGAACCTAGCGCGAAGTGTTCAGCAAGTCTTGCCCCCGGACGGAGTATATGTGGGTGAGGCCGATACACCGACCGGCACCTTTCGCGCGGCGGTGAGCGTCGGATTGCGTCCAACCATTGATGCAACGACCCGCACCATCGAGGCGTACCTCTTGGACTACAGGGGCGATTCGCTTTACGGAAAGTCCATCCGGTTGAAATTCTTCCGAAGACTCCGCGACCAGATTCGATTTGATGATTTGGACGCACTTAAGGAGCAGATGGCTCGAGACGTTGAAGCCGCCCAGGGGTGAACGTGAATAAGACCAAGTTGTGGGTTAGCATCGGCGCAGCCGTCGTCATCGTTATCGGTGTGCTGGGCTCTGGGTTGCTAGGCGGTCCTAGCGACAAGGAGCTCATTCAGACGGCTCTGAAAGAGTCGATCGCCGCCAGCCGCGAAGGCAGGCCCGGCGGAGTGCTCGAGTATTTGAGCAAGAACTTCACCGTGAACAGCGAACAATACGGCACGCGCGACATCGCTCGCACGATTCGGGAGATGAAGCCGAACGTCGAGCTAGAGCAGAACGAGCCGAAGATCAACGGTGACAGCGCGACCATCACCAGCCCGGTGAAGTTGTCGCTCTCGCTGCCGCCAGTGAGCTACACCGTAAGCGAAGTGACGATGTCCTTCGGCCGCGAGAGTGCTCGCAAATGGCTCATCTTTCCCACCACTCGGTGGCGACTCAAGGGCGTGGATATTCCCGACCAAGTGGTCGAAGATGTCCGGCAACAGTTTGCCAACTGATCGCAACTTTAGCGCCTTGCGTTGCGTTTCACTAGTGTAGGGTCGTATCGGCCCCCACACTCAGGAGGTGTGAGAGAAATGAAGAAGTTACTGATGAGTTCAGTTGCCGGTCTGTTTGTGATGAGTGCCTTGATCGGATGTGCTGGCAAGGAAGAGGGCGACACCGCCGCTACGACGCCTCCGGCGACGACAAGTGCTGACGACGCGCCCAAAGAAACGCCGACGGCGACCAAGATGGCAGGTGGAGGCGGGGGTGCTACCACGCCTGGCAAGGCCGACGATATGCCCGAGAAGACGCCTGAAGGCGAAACCAAACCCGAAGCCAAGCCCGACGAACACGCCGGGCATAACCACGCTCCGGGCGAAGGCCACTAGCCCACTGTTAACGTTGGAGGTTCACGCAGATTGAACCTCCAACCCCTCCTTGCCCAGCAGCTCAGAAAAAATGTGGAAAAAATGTGTCAGCATTGCCACATCACGCGCTACAATGAAGTGTGGCCCTAGCAGACCAGGGCCGATCTGGAGGTAACATGAGACATGTCTTAGGGGGGGGGTGTACCTAGCACTCCTGTGCCTCACCGTTTCCCTCGGTTACACGCTGGGGAACTCGCCCAAGCCTTCGCCTGAAGGTTGCTCAGCTCTCGCTGGGTGCCTCGGTTGCGTTGTTGACTCGTGCCCTGTCCTTGAAGAAGGGCAGACCAAGCATCCCATGCAAACGGACGAGGTTGATCGGTGCGTGGAATACGATCACATCGAGCCGAGCCACTGCGCGTCGGTTAGTCGCACCTTGTACCAAATCAGGCAAGGGATGTTCGTCGTCGGTTATTGCTACAGCATCGTCTGTTGTTACGGAACCCCGAACTCAGAGGAATGCGCCTATCCGTACACGTGTCCGTAGGAGGAACACCATGAAAACGAGAACCTACATCGGCCTTGCCGCCATCCTTGCCGCTTCGTTTGGAGTGGCCTGGATGATGGGTGAGGGCCCTAAAGCCGCGGTACGCGGCGAAATCAAAAACCTGGCTGAAGAGGGCGACCTCGAAGGCACGATCGCCGTGGGCGAGCAGTTAATGGCTCAGCTTTCGGCAAACAACTGGGATTGGTCACGGGTTGATCAGAAACTCCTTGAAGTTCCAGATCAGTACAACTACCAGTTCGCACCCGAAGGACCAGGGACTTGGACGTGGATTCCGGGCACTCAGGAGGAGTATCACGACGATGTTGCTTTCTACAGCAACATCTACACTTGGCGCGCGATGGAGCGGTTGCCCGGTATCGAGGGAACCCTGCAGATTTCCGGCCACTACATCGTCGGCTACAAAGATGGCCGCGTTGAGGCGGTGCCCGTCGGTGACGTCCGGCTTTATCCGACCCAGGAATCGGGCACGAAGATCTACGTGTTCCCTGGGATGAGCGAATACGACGCCGAGTTGCCGGGCATCGGAGATCCTGAAACGGTTGAGAAGCTTGCCGCCTTCAAAGCCCGCCAAGAATAAATCATCTCGGCGCTAACGGAGCGCCGGCCTCCCAGATCCGTGGGAGGCCGGCGCACTGTCGTAGCCAAGAGAGCTGCGGTGGCGGAGTGAGAGGGATTCGAACCCACGGACCTCATCGGTCAACAGTTTTCAAGACTGCCGCATTAAACCGCTCTGCCATCACTCCACCCCAATTGTAGACGACACGGGCACACCGTGGTACACGTGGGGCAAGCCGCGACCCATGCGGATGACGATCTCATGGTGGCGGATGCCCGCCGCGAGCGCCATGTCCGCGACCCGGATTTCCTCATTGCCTTGCCGCCCGATGATGACGACTTCATCGCCACGCTTCACCGGCAGGTCGGTGGCGTCGACGACGCACAGATTCATGCAGATCTGTCCGATGATCGGACGCCGCACGCCGTGGACCAGCACATGCGCTTTGCCGGTCAACCCTTGGCTTAATCCTTCTGCATAGCCCATCGCGATGACCGCGATCTCCATATCCTCGGGCGCGCGAAACAGCTTGTTGTAGCTCGTGCCCTCGCCCTTCTTGAGTACCTTGCGTTGGATCACGACCGTCTTCGCCTGCAGTGACGGGCGCAACCCCTCGACGACCGGTTCGACACCGTAGAGCGCCAAGCCGACCCGCACCCAATCGAGGAACCCCTCGGGATAGACAGGGAGCGAATGGCTATTTGCCATGTGAAGCGGCAAGTTGATTCCCATCGCCTGAGCCGCCTCGATCACGGGTTGGAACGCGCCCATCTGGCGGATGTCCTCTTCGCGATCACCCGACATAGCCAAGTGGGTGTAAATCGCCTCAAGTTGGAGTCCTTCGAATCGCTTCAGATTGGCGAGGATTTCAACCGCCTGATCCGCAAACACGCCCAGCCGATTCAAACCCGTTTCGGCCTTGAGTTGGCACCGCGCTGGCTTGCCCACCTTCGCTGCCGCCGCCATGTAAACCTCGACCAGTTCGCGGTCAAACAAACTGAGAACAAACCCCTCGCGCACGGCCTCCTCGATCTCTTGATCGTCAAGGTAGCCCATGATGAGCACGTCTTTGCGGCTTACGGACCGGACGCGGATGGCCTCGTCAAGCGAGATCACGGCAAAGGAATCGACTCCACACTGATCCAGCACCCCGGCGACTGGCTCAATCCCGTGGCCGTAAGCGTCGGCCTTGACGACGGCGCACACCTTGGCGTGCGGGCCAACATGGTCGCGCACCCGTTGAGTGTTGTGCGCGATGGCACCCAAGTCAATCTCAAGCCATGCGCGCATCGATGCTCCGTTCTCGGTGATTCATGAATAAGGAGAGTCGTCTGAGCGGGGCCAGACGATTCACAAGCATTGTACTTCGGCGGCTTCCAACTGCCCCGCCAAGGTAACCTTGCGCCTGGTTCGAGGAAGAATCCATGCCCATCGTTTCCGTTCGCATCCCGCAAATCGGTGAGGGTCTGCAGGAGGCGCGACTCGTCGCCGTTCTCAAGCAGCCCGGTGAGTTCGTCAAGCGTGACGAGCCGATCTATCAGATGGAGACCGATAAAGCGGTCATGGACGTCGAATCTCCCTACGAGGGCGTGCTCTCCGAGTGGCTTGCCCCGGTAGATACGATCCTCGCTATCGGCGCCGAAGTAGCCAAGATGGAAGTTGGCGGTGAAGTCACGGAAGCGCCCGCGGCTCATGGCGCACCAGCTCCCGTCGCGGACGACAACACGCTTGCTGGCGTTTTCATTCCGCAGATTGGCGAGGGCCTTCAGGAGGCGCGTCTCGTGGCCGTGCTCAAGCAGCCTGGCGATCAGGTCAAGCGCGACGAGCCGATCTACCAGATGGAGACGGACAAGGCGGTCATGGACGTCGAGTCGCCTTACGAAGGCGTCCTCGTGGAGTGGCTTGCCCCCGTGGACACGGTGCTCGCCATTGGCGCCGAAGTGGCGCGCATGAAGGTCGCGGGAGGCACCTCGGTCGCGGCCGCGCCGGTGCACAGTCACGCCCCGGTGGCTCCCGCCGTCTCCACAGTAAGCGCGCCGACTTCTGCTCCCGCATCGGGTCCGCTCCGAAACGACGTGCTTCCGCCTCGTTCGCGAGCCTACGCCGCCGAGCGAGGCCTGAGCGAGGCCGATCTGGCGGCCCTCTCTGCACGCATTGGCAAGATCATGCCCAGCGACATCGACGCGTTCCTCGCGGGGGGAACTCCCGCCGCGGCCAAGGTGGCCTCCGGAGCGGGTGGCGCGTACTCCGAGACGACGATGAACCAGAAGCAGCGGCTTCTTGCCTCGCGGCTTGTTCGGGGTAGTCAGCTCGTGGTGCCGGGCACGATGACGGTGTCGATGAACTGGGAACCCGTCGAGCAGGTTCGCGCGGCCTACAAGTCAGGCGGAGGCGAGTTCCAGCCGTCAAGCTTCACCATGTTCGCTTACGCCGCGGTGCAGGCGCTCAAGGAGTTCCCCGCTTTCCGCAGCAGCCTGAAGGGCGATGACACCATCCGCACCTATGACCAGGTGAACCTGGGTGTCGCCGTGGCCTTGCCGGGTGACGAATTGGTGATCGCGGTCGTGGATGGGGCTTGCCAACTGGGCTGGATGGATTTTGCCAACAAGTTGCGCGAGCGGATCGAACTCGCCCGAAGCGGCACCGATCAGGCCCACGAAGGCATCAGCGTCTCACTCACGAACATGCAGAGCTTTGGCATTCGAGACGCCGTTGCCGTGGTGGTGCCTCCTGCCGTTGCGACCATTTTCCTTGGCGAACCCCACTGGGGCGTCGATTCCGCGGCCGCGACGCCCGAGTTCCGTCGCTGCGCCAACTTGGGAATCACGTTCGACCATCGCCTCATCAACGGCGTCGGGGCAGCCCTGTTCCAAAACCGGCTCAAGGAACTTGTCGAAGGCATCGACGGACTCATCTCAGTTTAATGAAACCCATTATTGGTATCACGATGGATGGCCGCCGCGATCCCGGCGACGAGCGCGCGGGTGGCAAACTCATGCTCAACTGGAACTACGCGGAGGTGATCGCCGAGTTTGGCGGAGCCCCCCTCTTGCTTCCACCAACGACCGATCCCGAGACGGTTGAGGGCCTGCTTGATGGGCTCATGATTCCAGGGGGCGATGACATTCACCCGCGGCACTACGGCCAAGAGCTACACCCGGAAACCGACCTCGTGTCCGAGGCCCGGTTCGACTTCGAGCGACGGCTCTTTGAGGTGATCCCGTCGAACCTACCCGTTCTGGGAATCTGCTATGGATGCCAGTTCATCAACGTGATGCACGGAGGAACGCTGATCCAGCACTTGCCCGATCGCGTTGGCCACGACGAAGACCGAGGAGGCACGCTACAACGGTATCGTATTGAGCCGGGCACCCAAACGGGGCAGCTTCTAGGCTCATCGGCGACCGGGCAGAGCTGGCATCACCAAGCGATAGATCGGCTAGGAGAGCGCCTGAGAGTGAGTGCGCACAACGAGGACGGAACGATCGAAGGCATTGAAGCTGTGAAACGGCCCTGGATGATTGGCGTGCAATGGCATCCCGAGAGAACCGTCGAAGACCCTAACAGCGAGCGGCTCTTCGAGGCCTTCATCGAGGCGGCCCGTAGCTATCGAATGTCGAGGGCGGCATGAAACGATTTGTTAATGGAGAACCGGTCGAGTTTGGACCAAACGAAGCGACGGTGATGACCACCCACGATCGGCTGATCGTCAAGGGCCAAGCGGGCTCGCACTCAGCCGCTGCCATCCGAGTCGGCGATACCGTCCACGTCAGCTACCGCGGTCAAACCTACTTGATCGAGAAGGCGACTCGGCCACGCGGAGCCGGTGGGGCTGGATCTGGTGAACTCCGCGCACCCATGCCTGGACTCATCGTGGATGTACTCCTCCAGGCGGGAGCCACGGTGGCCAAGGGTGACAAGATCCTCGTGCTAGAAGCGATGAAGACGCAACAGCCGTTTGTTGCTCCTTTCGACGGGGTGTTGTCGGAAGTGAAGGTCTCAAAGGGTGATCAGGTCGGCGAGGGGGCACTCCTCGCCCTGGTGGTGGCGGAATGAGTGTGAGCGGCAAGCGCGTTGTGTTGGGATTCTACGGTGGAATCGGCGTGCTCGCCCTCATTGGGATGGTGGTCGTCATCATCCTGCTTCGGCAGCCGCCTGCCGAGCGCGATCAGCGCAACCTGAGCATGGTCCTGACCAACGCCTATCAGAAGCATCGGTTCGACACGATGACCTGGCCGCCGACGCCTTACGATGCGGCGGCGAACTTTAAGTCTGAGAACCCAGACCTGGTTGATCGGGTCGCCAAAGCCGAGAAGGAATGGGGCATGACCGTTGAGCTGACTGATCCCGAGGGTTCGCCGCGCATGACGATCCGCTTTCAGAAGCCGCAGCCTAGCGAGCATCCGTTCATGCTCAAGAAGTCGAAGCGATGATCCGGATTGTTGAAGTTGGCCCGCGTGATGGGCTACAAAACGAGCCAGCGCCGATCCCAACCCCCGAGAAGTTGGCGTTTATCGAGCGCTTGCGAGCCGCGGGCCTGAAAGAGATCGAAGCGACCAGCTTTGTCTCGCCCAAGTGGGTTCCCCAACTCGGGGATGCCGAGGAACTGTGGCCGCAGCTACCGGAGGGCGGGCTTTATTCCGCGCTGGTCCCGAATGCCAAGGGGCTCGAACGAGCGGTGGCGCTCGGTGTGAACCGAATCGCGCTTTTCACCGCCGCCAGCGACGCCTTCACCCAGAAGAACATCAACATGACGGTGGCGCAATCTCTGGAGGTCTTTGCCGAAGTCGCCGCCACATTCCGTGCGCAAGTTCCAGGGGGATGGCTACGCGGATATGTGAGCACGGCCTTCGAGTGCCCGTTTGCAGGCCGGATCGACCCCAGCCAGACAGCGACGGTCGCCGAAGCATTGCTTGCGATCGGGTGCGATGAGATCTCGATCGGCGACACGATCGGGGTGGCCGCTCCCGCCGAGGTCCGTCGGTTGACGCCAATCCTGGCGGACCTGATTCCGGTTGGGCAACTGAACTACCACTTTCATGACACCCGCGGAACGGCAATCGCGAATGTCGCGGCCGCCCTCGATCTCGGTATCACGAGCTTCGATAGTAGCGCGGGCGGGCTCGGCGGATGCCCCTACGCGCCAGGCGCGGGCGGCAACCTGGCTACGGAGGACTTGGTCTACTTCCTGGAGCGGTCGGGGTTTGCGACGGGACTGGAACCGCTTCGCCTAGCGCGGGCGAGTCTTCCGATTCTGGAACGACTTGGACGTCCACCTGGGTCCCGGGCCCAGCGGGCCTTCTTGGCATCAGCCAACTAGCGCACAGAAGCGCCGCGAGGAACAGGGCAACCACGGCGGTCGACACTTTCTCTTCTCGCGTCATTTTGAACTCGCGAATATTGACGATCAACACCGTCAATCCGATGGGCACGAGAAGCGGGATCGCGGGCAGGACGAGCGACAGCAGTAGATAGACC
>CAZPHD010000001.1:56454-74456 GCA_964586225.1 uncultured Fimbriimonadaceae bacterium | reverse complement strand
ACACCGCCGGCACGAGCCACAGCGCCGTGTCTCGCGAGCGCAACTCAAATCGCTTGAGCGCCACGAAGAACATGCCCATGAAGAGGAAGTCCGCCGGCCCGATGTAGCCAAACGCGCGGGGCACCGCACCCGTGGCCTCGGTGCTCACGGCGGGAACTTGATAGGCGACGGCGGGCAAGAGCCCCGGCGCGGCCTTCATGACCTGCTGAGTTACACCCATCGGCGTCAAGACAAGGAAGATGTCGAAGGCGACCAGGAAGATTGAGACGGGGATGAGCAGGTTGCGGTCCTTGAGAAACAGGGCCAGCATGGCGCCCAGCCCGACACACCAAAGGAAGAATCCGGTCTGGCTGATCGCCATCGCAACCGCCGCCATCATGCCCATGCCGAGCATCTCGCTGCGCACGAGAAGAGCCAGCCCGAAATGCACAAGCAAGCCCGCGGCAACAAACGCCCCGGCCAGCTTGACCGTCCAGCTTTCGGAGCCCGCTTTGAAGACCGCAAAAATCGGTAGCGCGATAAAGAGGGCGGTGATGAGAAGGTTCGCCGGCATCAACATCGTCTTGGGCACCGAGACAAATCCCAGCCCGAGGCGAATGATGGCCAGCCCGATCAGAGTGACGAAGAAGACGGCAAACCCATTCCGCACGATGCGCCCGTTGTACCTGACATCATGGGCTAGCACCGTGCGCATGCATGACATGTTTGCTCAAGTGGAGCAGAGCGACGCCGAGCGGCGTTACAGCTCAAACTCCTTGACTTCAGTCTTCTGGCCACCGCTGAAGCCCCGGTTTACGAAACGGTCGACACCCGCTCCACCGACCGCAGTGGCGTCATATTGCGCGCGCACATTGGTGGCCGTAAAGACGTCACGCCCTGCATCAAGATTGATACCAATGTTGGCGCCGATGAGTGCATTCGCCAGCGTGACGACATCGTCTTGGTCGCCGGTTTCGACGATCAGGTCTTGGCTGGCGCGAATCTGGTCAATTGTGATGCGATCGAGCCCCGCGTCGGTTTGGAAGACAGCATTGAGGCCGACCGTTGCGTTCCGAACCGTCACCACATCGTTGCCTCTATCGGCAAAGACTTCAAAGTCGCCACCGGCATTGACAAAGCTCGTCTCAATGCGGTCGGCCATTTCGCCACCGATCGCGCCAAAGTTGTGCCCCGCACTCGAGTTTGAGGCAAGCATGACGTTGGAGCCAGCTCCGCCATCCAGCATCAAGTCCCCGCCGGCTCGCGATCCCGCCACCGTGATCCTGTCGTTACCCTCCTCACCTTTCAGGTTGAAGTTGTAGGCAGCGGTGCTTCCAGCGATCGAAATCGTGTCGTTACCCAAGCCTGCCTCCACATTGACGTCGCCTAAGTTGCTCGTGTTTTGGAGGATGACGGTATCGTCACCGCTGTCCATGGTCATCGTGATGTTCACGAGGGGACCCGTCACGAAAGTGACGCTGGCCAACCCGTTGACGCGCGTGCCATTGAGGCCCGTCACTCGAACGCCAGCTGCGACCCGGTCGACTCGAATTTGATTTCCGAGTGCATCACCGCGTAGATTTAGATCATGGCTCGAAACTTGAGCGGTGACGTTGTTGGCATAGGCCTGGGTTGCGCAAAGGCACGCAACGATGGAAACGATGGTTTTCATGGCTGATCTCCTTGCCGAGGGTCTCGGCTACGAGATCAGAGGGCCAGGACCGATCATGACGATAACAAGATTGTCGCGAAACCGTGGGGTGAGACGCCAAGTATGATTCCGTCTATGTTGGGTGTAGGTCCTTGATGAACAGGAGCACGGACACGAAGCTCATTCAAGGAGTTCGTCAGGGAGACCCTCAAGCTTGGTCTGAGTTGGTCGACCGATACTCGGGCTATGTCTATGCACTCTTACGGTCGTCCAGGGTTCCCGAAGCAGATGAGGCGGACGCATTCCAGCATGTCTTTGTCGAGCTGTTCAAAGCCATTCCGACGCTTCGAAGCACCGAAGTTCTCTCCCCTTGGATTCGGCAAACCGCGCTGCGGCACGCAGTTAAGTTAAGAAAGCAAGCCGAACGGACGACCCAATCGTTGGATTCGAATGAAGAGCCCGTCGACACTGTTGACATCGCTGAGGAGATTGAGCGGGCCTCCGACCAGCACGAAGTTCGAGTTGCCGTCAGTCAGTTGCCTGAGCGGTGTAGGCTCCTCATCACCAAGCTGTTCTTCGAGCACCCGCCTCGGCCCTACGCGGAGGTAGCGAGCGAACTCGGGCTTAAACAGGGCTCGATTGCGATGACCCGCCAGCGCTGCCTGGACTTGCTCGAAAAGGCACTCCGAGCCCGAGGGATCTCATGACCCTAGACGCATTCGTCATCCAGGCTGGTGACTCGGGCATCGCACCACCGAAGGCACTTCGCACCGCGTCAACGGTCGAGATGTTGGTGCAAGAGGGCATGGCCGTCATTCGGCACGACTTACCTCGGGCATCAAATTTTGCTCGAGCTGCCATCAAGGGGGCGCGCAACCTGCGTGACCCGAAATTGATCGGGATTGCTGAGCGCCTGAAAGGACACACCTTGCTTCTTTCCGGTCGGGCAAGACGCGCGGTTCCATGCTATGTCAACGCGCGGGCATCGCTGAAGGAGTTTCCGGAGGAGCGTGCTGCCACGGCGGTTGCAATGCTACAGGCTCTTGCCTACATTGGCGACTATGACCAAGCCTTTGAAGTTGCCGGCGAAGCACTTGACTACTTCCGCACCGCGGGCGACGCGTTTCGTGCGGCAAGGGTCGAAGCCAATCTTGCAAACGCACTCCACCGACTGGATCGGCTTGAAGAGGCCCGCAGTCATTACGAGTCCGCGACCCGTGTTCTAGCTGACGTTGGCGCCACCGCTGATCTCGCGATTGTCACGCGGAACTTTGGGGTTTGCTTGATGGGCCTCCTTGACTTTGATGCGGCAGACCGGCTTTACACGACATCAAGGGCACAGTTTCAGGGCGACGGGCTCAGTTCGCTCGTCTACGAAGTCGATCTCAACCGGGCTTACCTATATGGCCGGCAGGGACAGCTTCAGCGAGCACTCGAACTTTATCGTCAACTCAAGAGCAGTCTGCCCGAGGACCTCGGATTTGAGTTGGGACATTGTTTCCTCGATCAGGCTGACTTCATGCTGGAATCCGGGCTTTGGACCGATGCGGCCCGCGCTGCACAGCAAGCGTTCGTGATTTTTGGCAAGCTTGATGCGCGGCTTGAGTATGGCAAGGCAAAGCTGATCGAGGGGCTGAGTTATGTCAGGCTAAAGGATGCTGATCGTGGCTGCATCGCTCTCAACGAAGCGGCCAGGCGCCTTAGATCAGATCGAAACGACAACTGGAAATCGCTCCTCTACCTAGCTCGGGCCGAGCTCTATCGGTTGCAACAACGACCCCGCCTCGCTTTCCGAGAGTTGCTCAAGGCCGAAGCATTAGGGGTGGCCCCTGAGAGACAGCCACTTCTACAAGCGGAACTCGCCGATCTGGCGTTGGACTTGAACGAGCGGGAGGTGTTTGCACGCCTCGACACTCCGCCCTCGATGAGGGCTAAGGCCGAACGGCAACGCGGAAATCTCGAACTGGCCGAGGTGTTTGCAAAGTCCGCCCTGATCGACTATGATCACGCTCGAAGCCGCCTTCAAGCCTCTCGACTACGGCAGGCGGCCGCGCAAGCACGTGACCGAGACCTGCGCGAATGCTTTCGCTGCTTGTCGCATCCTTGGGATCGGCTTGGCGTGGTGGTCCGCTTGAAGAACCAAGCGCTGGCAGAACTGACGGAGTTGCCGGAGTATCTTCCCAACTACGAAAATGTCGCCGAACTTGGCGAGATTCGAAACCTCGCCGCTGGACAACCGCTACCCATTCGGCTTCCCGAACTGCGTCCAAGGCAACGGTTCGTCGAGTTCTTTTCTGACTCCGGCTCACTCCGGGCCTTCGTTCTCAGCCAGGGTCAGGTGCAAGAACTTGAGTTAGGCACCGCGCGCCATTTCGAGAAACTCTCGCGCCAACTCCGATTTCAACTCGGGCGACAGCGACCTGGGCAAACCCTTGAGCTTCAAGCATTGGTGAACACGCTGAAAGCGACCTTTCAGCCGCTACTTGGCGACGCGAAGTCGATGATCATCGGCCGCGACGCTCCCATCCAAACCATCCCGTTCCATGCGTTGTTTCCAGAGGTGCAGGTGCTGTACGCGCCGAGCGCGGCAACTTGGGCCGCGCTCGAATCACGCTCCCCACAAGGGTCGGGTGCGCTCGTCGTGGGATGGGCAGATGACCACGCGCCGCTGATTTGGGAAGAGTCCAGGCGAGTTGCGCAACACCTGGGGACACAACCTCGTGACCCTCGCGACTTTGGGCGAGAGGCTCCCGAAGCGGCATGGATTCATGTGGCCGCCCACGGAGTCATGCGCGAAGACCAACCGCTGTTGAGCGCAATGGCGCTAGGTGAGAGCAATGTCAGTGTGCTTGACATTGTCGGTATGCGTCTCAATGCAACGTTGGTGACCCTGAGCGGATGTTCAACGGCAGGCTCTGGCGCCAGCCCAGTCGACTTCGAGGGATTCATTGATGCGTTCCTGGTCGCAGGAGCGAAGTCCGTCATGGCTGCGCTCTGGCCAGTGTCGGACGAAGCCACCGCGCTCTTCATGGACTCGTTCTATGCCCACAGAAGTCGTGGAATCGCGATTGCCCACTCAATAGCGATGGATCTAACTCGGGCTGAGTTCCCCCACATGGCAGATTGGGCGGCCTTTGCGTTGTTCGGGCGTATTGAATGACAATCGGTGTTAGGTTTGAAAGAGTTTGGTGCCCATAGATAGAGAGCGAGTCATGATCAACTGGAACGACATCTTAGACTACGTCCGGGGAATCGCCAGCCCGGAGGTTCGGCAGAGAGTCGAAGCTGACGCATTGGCGATGGAACGGGTCCGCCTCATGACTGCCGTCAACGATAGCTTAAAGGCTGAGATGCCCGAGCAGTACATCCAGCGCGCCAAGGCTCTACTGCCGACGACTCCAGATCGCCGTTTCATCACGGCCAGTCTCGCGTACGCAAGCGGCCCAGCGGGATTTCGAGCAGGGTCTGCTACGGCACGGGACTTGCGGTTTGAGTTTGAGGGTGGGAGTATCGAGTTGCGCATTGAGCAACTCGCCGACGCTCGCCAGTTGGCCATCGTAGGACTGGTTTCAACCGCGTCGAACTCGCAGTTCCGCGTTCACGACGCCAAGCGTTGGCATGCATGCGACGAGCATGGTCAGTTCGATATTGTTGTCCCCGCCGCGACTCGAAGTCTGCGATTTGAGAGCGAACTGCACTCGGAAGTGATAGAGGTTGTGATCGAATGAAGATTTGCATGATCGTTACTGTTGGCGCACTCGTGATCGCAAGTGCCCAAGCCAACACGAAGTTTATTCTTCGCTACACAGAGAGCGAACCCTTGAGTGTGTTCCTAGCGCGATATCAGTTGCGCTTGGAAGCGTCGGTCCCTTCGCGACCGATCCACAGCGTTGTCGATGTCTACGGGCGCAACCCGCAGTCGCTGATCCAGCGTATCAGCGACGATACGGATGACGATGTCTCAATTGAGCTCGATCAGATCATCCGCCTTCCGATTCTGTCGTTCAAGACGCGTCAAGCATCAGCCCTCAACCTCTTACTTCAGGCATTCTCGCAACCGGCTCTTACGCCTTTCTTTGGTGTCATCGCGCCACAGGGAGCCATCACCCAATACGCATTGCCTCAGGTACGAGCAACCCAATCTTGGGCCGCCCATGGTCAAGGCAGCGGAACCGTTGCCGTCATCGATACGGGTGTCGACCTGAACCACCCGTTCTTTAAGGGTCGCCTTGCTCCCGGCGCGGATTTGCTGACGCCGTCCGGCACAGGCTCTGAGCTCACCGGTCTGCGGAGCGAGGTTTTGGCGCTGATCAATCCGACGACAACGCCCCTTTTGAGGAAGTTGACCTATCTCTCGAATGGAACTGCGCCCATGTTCCCGAGCCACTACGCGACCCACCCTCACTACCCGCTGATCCCAATCGGGCTGGGACATGGCACGATGGTTGCAGGCGCGGTTCGACTGGTCGCTCCCGCCGCCCGTATTCTGCCGATTCGGGCATTCCACCAAAATGGTACCGGGCGATTGTTCGACGTCATCCGTGGCATGCACTTGGCGGAAATCCGAGGGGCTAAGGTCGTCAACATGAGCTTCAACACGTACACCTACTCGCCCGAGCTTTCTCGGTCATCCGAGGACTTGTCGGATCGTGGAGTGATGCTGATCGCGTCGACAGGTAACGATGGACTTACGCAGGTCGCCAGCTATCCTGCAGTGGTTGACAAGGTCACGGGCGTGGCCTCGCTGACTCCGTCAAGCGTACGAAGCGTGTTCAGTAACGCGGGATCGGACCTCACATGGGTCTCCGCTCCTGGTGAAGGCCTGATGCTTCCCTTCCCTGGCGATCGCTGGGCTGGAGGTTGGGGGACGTCGTTCTCGGCGCCCCTGGTGTCGGGCCTGGCTTCAAAGATTCTGAAGTTCAAGCCGAACGCAACGTATAGTGATCTTCAGAGTGCCTTGGGGAAGAGCCATCAGCTCTTCAATCCTGATCTTGGACTCGGCCGCCTGGACGTCTTCGCCTCGATGGCGGGTTTGTAAGTTGCATTACTCGGCGTAAAATGCGGGCGTGATCTCACTGCTCTTGCTTGCGACCGCTCAAGGAACCCCGCCGGCCCTGCAGGGGGGCGGGCTCCATGGTTATATCAATGCGAGTGTCGAGCGTCCGCTCGCTGAGTTCGGCTATGGCGTAAGCCTCTACTCGGTTGCGTGGCCGCTCTTGGAGCAACCCGTAGCGGGATTCCAGATAGGACTCGCGTCGACGTGGATTCTCCCCGACAACCAGTCGTTCAAAGAACCCCTGGTGCCGCACGGAACGGTCGCCCGCGATCAGATGCCCGAGCGGGGGCCGAGCTTCTGGACCGTATTTCAAACCATCGAAGGCGGCCTCGGCTTCTGGACGAGCAACCGCTACTTCGCCCCAACCGCCAAGTTCCGCATGAACGGCAGCATTGACGGTTACAACCACGAAGTCGCCAGCCCCGGTTGGGACTTCTACGGGCGACCGCTCCCGGGCGAGTACATGGGCATCGCTCAACTCAGCCCGCGTCTCCTGATTCCGCCCGATGGCGCCACGCTGGCGGCTGACACCTGCGGTGAGATGTTTGGCTATGCCTGGATGGCGCTCCCGCTGTTTGAGCCGCGAGAGAAGCCGGTCAAGACGGGAAATCAGACCTGGACACTGTTCGTGAATGCATCCAATTTCCGCGGTCCGGTGGCGTTCTATGTGCCCTCGATTTGGTCAAAGATGTCGCAGAACTATGCGACGGCGGTCGGACGAGGTCTGGACGCCCTGCCGGGCGTGGCGAGCAGCGGGGCGATTGAGATCAACAGCGTTCCGCAGCTTGTCGGGGCTGCCGTCAACGGTTCGGCTTATCGCCGTATCCCGCAGTTACGATTCCCCGCCGACCAGGATGGACGGAGTTTGCTCATGCAGAACATGACCGCCTATTCCAAACAAGCCCTTTGGAACCAGGTCGAAGCGTGGATGCAGGGCGGCTCGACTCCGAGCGGAAGATTTGACAGCAAAGGCGCGTTTGTCTCGAAGATCACCGCGAATCCGATCGTCGTGACTCAGGGCGGTAAGGTGAAAGCCTCCGGCGTGGAGAACTGGGTGAAGACCATCGCGGTTGACGAATTCACGTTCGGGTTGGAGTGGAAGAAGGACCGACTCGAACCCTGGCGGAACGGATTGCAGATGGGCAAGTTTCCGGCTTACTTCCGCCACACGGGCGGGAGTATTGTGGCGGTTTCGGAGCCGGATGTTCCTGACGCTGGCCTTCGCGCGGCGAACTTCCCCAAACCCGACATGACTCGCTCCTATGAGCCATCGGAAGGCGGCAAGGGCGTGTGGATGACCCCCGGTCCCAAGGCTGGCCCTTTCACCGCTCGACTCGTAGACGGTAGCGTTGTGACCTACTACTGGTACCGGTTCATTGACCAACCCGCGCTCCAAAACGCGGGGCTGAGCCGGTCTGAGCGGGACCGATTGCAGGCGTTGGCCGAGAAGATTCACCGGTCGTGGACCCCCGACAAGCAGTACATGGATCCACCGCGCCGAGGCAAACTCGCCGCGTTCGACTCTGCGATCTTAGTGAAGCCTCCCAAGGGGCTGGAAGTGGGGTACGTGCCGGTCGCGATTCGGCAGGATCCCGTGAGGTGAGAACCCTTTGCGGGGCCCTCGTATTGCTAGCCCTGGGATGTGGGTCGGCACGCCATGAGGATAGCACGCCAAAATCGCTGGCGCTTGTTCCGCTGGGCAAGGTCGAGAGTACAGCGCTAAAGTCGCTCAAGTCTCGGCTGGAGGCCACGCTACCTGTCGTGGTGAGCATTGGGCCATCGGTGGCGTTGCCCACGGAGGCCTACACCAAGCCAAGGAATCGCTACCGCGCCGACAAATTGTTGGTTTGGCTGGCGAAACACGATCGCGCAGACATCGTCCTGGGCGTGACCAACGTGGACATTTCGACCAGCGTCCCGGGGCACGATGACTGGGGAGTGTTCGGTCTCGGCAATTGCCCCGGTCAGGCAGCCGTAGTCAGCTCGTTTCGGCTGGGAAAGAAGGGCGGCGTCGATCTACGCGAGCGATTGGAGCGAGTCGCGATTCACGAAGTCGGGCACACTCTGGGCTTGCCGCACTGTCCGCGCGCCTGCATCATGGCGGATGCCAAGGGCAAGATCAAGAGCGTTGACACGCACTCCGAGTTCTGCGGCGATTGCCGAACAAAGCTCGGTCGATAGTGTCCGACGTTGGGTAAGAAATAAGCCATGTGGGGGCGCAGGAAGCCGCAGAACGCGGAGGAAACTTGGCACTGCCGCGTTTGCGGAACAGAACATGTAGGCATGCCGACCGACTACGGTTGGATGTTGCCCGACGAAGTGTGGGCGCTTGGCGACGAGGCCCGGAAAGCTCACCTGGAGTGGTCGACGGATGTTTGCTACTACGAAGGGCGCTGGTTCTTACGTGGGGTGTTAGAGGTGCCCTTCACGTTTGCCACTGGGCGCTGGGGTTGGGGCTGTTGGGCAGAGGTTAGGCAATCCGATGTCGAGCGATTGTGGGAGCTTGGCGACGAAGACGGCTCTGATGAGCCTGCGAAAGCGGGCCAACTCGTCTGCGCGATTCCGGGGCACCCAGACTCGGTTGGCCTGCCCGTGTGGGTCCAGTTTGGTCCTTCCGACAAGCGCCCCCTGTTCCACTTCCCAACCGACTGCCAGCATCCGCTAGCCGCCGCCCAGCGGACCGGAATCGACGAGAGCGCTTACCACAACATCCTTGATCTGATCTCGCCCGGTAAGTCGGTATAGTCCCCTTAATGACCTCAATGTTGTTTGTCACTTTGTTGGGACTCGCCGGCTCACGCGCTGAACCTGTAAAGGTGTTCGTCTTGGCCGGGCAGTCGAACATGGTTGGGCATGGCTTCATCGCGGCGGACCCTAAGCGCAACGGAGGGCTCGGCAGCCTGCAGCACGTCGCCAAGGATCCCAAGAGCGCACCCGTATTCAAGCAACTCCTGAACCGCGATGGCTCGTGGCGGGTCCGGGACGACGTTTGGATCCACTACTTTGATCGCAAAGGCAAGCTCACGGTGGGTTACGGCGCGGGGGAGGACTGCATCGGCCCCGAGCTCGGTTTCGGCATGGCGGTGGGCGATGCGCTTCAGGAGCCCGTCCTGCTGGTCAAGATTGCTTGGGGCGGGAAGAGCCTCGCGGTGGACTTCCGCCCGCCGAGTTCGGGCGGAACCGTCGGCCCGAACTACAGCGAGGTTGTAAGAGGAACCCGCGAAGCGCTCGCGAACCTAGGCACAAACTTCCCAGATTTGACCGGTCGCACGCCCGAGATCGTCGGTTTCGGATGGCACCAAGGCTGGAATGACCGCATCAACGACGCCTTCGTTCGGGAGTACGAGCAGAACATGGCGAACTTCATCCGCGACATTCGCAAGGACTTGGCGGTGCCCAAGCTACCCTTCGTGATCGCGGAAACCGGAATGGGGGGTGTTGAAGAGAAGGACAGAGGGGCCCTCGGCCTCATGCGCGCCCAAGCCGCCGTCGCTGAGCACGCTGAGTTCAAAGGGAACGTCGCGTTTGTGGGCACCCGCGCCTTCTGGCGTCCCAGTGAAGCCTCACCCAGCGACCAGGGCTACCACTGGAACAGTAGCGGCGAAACCTACTATCTCGTTGGCGATGCCATGGGACGCGCCATGAACGATCTCCTCAAGCGAGCCCGACGATGACAACCACTCTGATTGCCGCCCTAGCGCTAACCGCCAATCAACCTCAGCTGACCGAGATGGCGGGCTACCTGATTGTGCCCCACGAACGCGTGGACTCGGCCTACAACGCCGGGTTCTCTATGTACGTCGCGGCGTGGCCGCTACTCAAGTCGTATCCGGGTTCCGACTTCCAGAGCGGCTTGTTTGGCACCTGGATGTTCCCCCAGTTCGACGGCGAGGCACCCAAGGATCACTACACCGACATCGAAGGCGGCCTGGGCTGGTGGCGCGACACGCGCTTTGCGACTGAGACACCGAAGTTCATCATGGGGGGTGTGACCCTGAACTTTGCCGAATGGGCAAACGGCCCCGGCGCCGGTAAGGGCCGCGACTGGAAGAACCCGACGGGACTTTACGGCGTGGCTCAGCTCAGTCCGTGGGTGCTTTGGCCGCCCGACGGCTTGAACCTGAAACAGGGAACGCGCGGCGAGCTGTTCGGCTATGGCTACCTGCCCTTGCCGCTGACCGATCCAAAAGAGCGGACGGCTGGGAAGGACGTGCCGACCGGAAACCACTGTTGGACGCTGTTCCTCAACACCGCGAACTTCAAGGGGCCCGTCGCGTTTTTCACCCCCTACTTCTGGTCGAAAGCCTCCGCTGAGCATCCGGAACGGGCCGGCAAGTTCCTCGACACCCGCCCCTCTGAGCCCAACAAGGCTGTGCAGATGGAAACGCAACACATTCCGGCGATGGTCAGCAAGGACCGCGAGGGCAACATGTTTGCGCGCGTCGCTCCCACCCACTTCCCCGGTGATGGTCCGCTCATTCATCGGATCACGGCCTACAAGAAGGAAGCACTATGGAATCAGGTCGACGCTTGGTTCCGTGGTGGATCAGCCGCAAATGGAACGGTCAACGCCGCTGCGTCGAGCGTTCACACCTTCAAGGGCGGTGGCTACTCCACGTGGAGGATCTATCCGCCGGGGATTGACCGGGCAAAGGCACCTGAAGTCGATTGGGCCGCCTACGCTACCCCCATCGCCCAGAACGATCTAACCTACGGCATTCGGTGGAAGCGCGATCTGCTCAGCCGTGAGCCTGCTCATGGTTCGCTGTTGACGCTGCCCGAGTATTACCGGCTGACGACGGACGCCGACGGCAAGGAGCGATGGGTCGTTGTGGCCCCTGCGGATGTGCCCGCCGAGACCGGGCTCCGCGAGGCTAAGTTCCCCGCCCCGAAGCGGCCTACCGATCCCTACGTGACACCCGACGAGTCGGCGTCACCTTGGAAGAAACCGGGTCCCGTCGCGGGACCGTTCAAGCGCACGCTAGGCGACGGCAGCGAAGTCACCTACTTCTGGTATCGCTTTGCCGATCAACCTGCTCTACTTAACGCCGACCTCGTGCCCGCCGAGCGCGAAGCCGTTCAGAAGCGCGTCGAGATGCTCCATCGAACCTGGACAAAGACCCGCAACTACCTGCCGCCCAACACGGTGGGCAGCCTGGCCGGCATTGATCCGGCTCTCCTCGTGACTCCGCCAAAGGGGTTTGAGGTGGGCTACGTCCCGATCGTTACGCGACAGGGCTGGGCCGCGCGCTAGTCCGACACCGCGAAGACGTACCGCCCGGAGCCGATGGCGAACGCGTCGCCCTGCTTTTGCGCTTGGCCTTGCTCGACAGTCGCGCCAGCGGGCAGCACCACGCGCGCTCGCGTGTTGGGCGGGATCGTGACCTCGTAGCGTAGCTTCTTGCCCTCACGTCGCCAGTTGCTGACGACGAGGCCGCGGATGCTCCGGTAGCTTGACTTCACCCAGTCCAGCCCGGCGGGTGTTTGCGGCTGAATCACGATCTGATCGTAACCCACCGCTTCAGCATCGGGCCGGATGCCGCCCAGCCACTGCATCATCCACTGACTCACCGAGCCGAACATCGGGTGGTTGTGCGAGAACGTGTTGTCGCTAAACTCCCAATGCTCCCACAGCGTCGTCGCGCCGTTCTTCAGCATCCACGCCCAACCGGGGAACTCGGGCTGCGTGACGATGCGGTAGGCGAGATCGCTTCGGCCGCGCTTCGAGAGCACTTCCAGCATGAACTTTGTGCCGAGAATGCCGGTCGTCAGCTTTCCGCCGCGATCTTCGATGTCTTTCACCAGAAACTCGAAGATCTTGGCGCGTGATGACTCGAGGGCGATCCCGGTGTACAGCGCGGTCGACTGGCTTGCCTGCGTGCCGGGGCCGACCTTGCCGGTGGCGGCCTCAATGAACCGCGTGTTGTACGCGGCTTGAATCTTCGCGGCGAGACCCGCGAAACGTTTGGCATCTTCGGAGTGGCCCAACCGACCCGCCAGCTTCGCAATCATCTGGGCGCATTGGTAGTAGAGCGGCGTGACCATCTCGGGCGCCGGTGCGGGTGCGAGCCCTTCGTGGTCGCTGAGTCCCTCCGTGACAATGCCGTCCGGATACTTAGCCTCCACCAACGCCATCCAACCTTTTGCCGCCCCATACTCTTCGCTGCCGATGCGCCGGTTGCCGTAGTATTGGTGAAGCTGCTCAACCAGGAGCGGATGGGCCATCGCCCACACCACGCCGCAATAGTGGATGCCGATGTAGGGCGCGGTGTCCGTGAACATCCCATCCGGCAAGCGGCTATCCGACCAATCGCGCACCGTCTTCTCGTAGAACGTTGCCATGTCGAAGTTGCTCATCAGCGCTTCGCTGGTTGCGACGATGTCGCCGCCGTAGGCCAGCCGCTCGCGATGCGGGCAGTCGCTCTGGACGCTGAAGATGTTCGACTTAAACGTGCGGATACACATCGCCTGGATGTCGTTTAGGAGGGGGTTTGAGCACTCAAACGTGCCTACATCCTCAACATCCGAGTTCAGCCGCATGGCCGTCACCGCGCTCAGCGGGAGCGGCTTCGAAAGGCCGGTGACCTCGACATAGCGGAAGCCGTGGAACGTGAACTTCGGCGTATACGTCTCCTTGCCGCCGCCCGCGATGAAGGTGTCGGTTTGCCACGCGATGTCGGGCGCCCCGGGGCCGCCAACGCCTTGCCGCTTGATCTGCCCGGCGACGCTGGTCATCGGGTTCAACATGCCGTCGGGGTAGAGCAGCTCGCCGTAGCGCATCGTGACCTGGGTGCCCGCAGGGAGATCGAATTTGAAGCTGGCCCAACCCGCGAAGTTGACGCCCATGTCGTAGATGTAGGTTCCGGGCTTGGGTTCGGTCACCTTGACCGCGTTCCACTGCTTGGTGACGCGGATGGGCGGTTGCGGCTGAGCGATGAGCGGCCCGAGCTTGGTCTCGGCGAGGCTGGCGTTGCGCCACTTCGTATCGTCGAACCCTGGGAGTTTCCATCCCTTGGGTTCGCGGCGTGCGTCGTAGACTTCGCCGAGGTAGATGTCGTTGCGCACGATCGGCCCGTCGCTGACTCGCCAGGTCGGGTTGGTCGCGATGGTCTCCGTCGTTCCATCGCGGTAGGTGATCACCAGCTCCGCGATGAGCCGCGGTCGTCCCACGGGCAAGTGTTCGCGCAGATTGAACTGACCGAAGAGTTTGAGCGGGAGCGGGTTGTACCAGCCGTTGCCGAGTTCGACCCCCAGGCAGTGGTCGCCGGGGTTGAGAGCGACGTCGTAGACGCTGTAGGACACGCGCTTGTCGAACCGCGTCCAACCGGGATCGAGGACGTGATCGCCGATTCGCTTGCCGTTGAGCGAGGCTTCGTAATAGCCGAGGCCGGTGATGTAGAGCCGGGCTTGGGCGACCGGCTTGCGGACTTGGAACTCCTTACGGAAAAGCGGGGCGGCGGCCTCGTCTTCAACCCACTGAGCGGTCCATCCGGTGAGCCCCGTCTCCCAAGTCGCGGGGCGACTCCAGGCGGGCTTGCCGTCCTTGCCGGTGACGGCGACCTTCCAATGGTAGGTTTGGGCGGGGCGCAGGGGCTTACCGGCGTATTCGATGTTGTTTTGCTGGCTGCTGGTTTGGGTGCCGCTGTCCCAGAAGTCTCCCTGATTTCGGTCGAGGAGGGCTCTTGAGCTGGCGACAAGGATGCGGTAGGAGGTTTGGGTCTGGTCCTGGTTCGTAGATTTCAGGGTCCAACTGAGCCGGGGAGTCGGGTAATCCACTCCCAGCGGCTGGTTGCGGTATTCGCATCTAAGGTTCTCGGGAGTCATGGCGGCACATGCGGCGGCGCAGATGGCCAAGAAGATCACGATGAGGCCAGGTCGACGCCACATGAGATGACTGTAGCTGATTTGGGCACTTGGTTGAGCTATGATTGCTCAAGGAGACAACTTGAACATTGACCGCCTGTGGCTTGCGTTCCTCGTCATCGTCGGAGGCGCGCTGAGCTTCTTCTTCGCGACAAACGTCTTCGACGTGACGGTGTCCCTCTCCGGCATTCTCTGCGTTGGGCTGATCGCGATTGGGCGTCGCGAGGGTTACATCGTCGGTCTCTACAACAGCGTGTCGTACGCTGTGTTGGCGTATCGCAACGGGCTCTTCGGAGAGTTCTATCTCAACCTGCTCTTCTTTGTACCGACTGGCATCATCGGCTTCCTTCTGTGGAAGCGGCATCTGGGCGAAAGAGGGACCGTCGCGATGAGACAGCTCACCTCGACCCAGCGCGCAACCGTTGTCCTCGTTTGTGCTTTGGCGACGGCTGGCCTCGGTTATGTGCTCGCGAGAAATCCCGAGCAGAACACGCCGTTTATCGACGCCACCACCAACGTGCTTTCGATTGTCGCCACGTTTCTGATGATGTGGCGATTCAAAGAGCAATGGGCACTTTACATTCTGCTGAATGTTGTCACCATCGCGATGTGGATCGTGCGCTTCCGGGCGGGAGGGGCTGCGGGCGACCTGATGATCCTGATGTGGTCGCTCTTCCTCTTGAACTCGCTGTTCGGCTTCTGGCGGTGGCATGTGGGCTCAAAGAGTGGTGAAATTGTCTGATGAAGCGCGGGCTCTTTTTGAGAAAGTTCGCGCCGCTCCATCGCGGCCACCAAAGGGTTATTGAGACTGCGCTTGGCGAAGTCGATGAGCTCGTGGTGCTTGTGTACGCGACGGATGTCATCCACGTGCCGCTTCAGGTGCGCGCGGGCTGGATCCGGCAGCTGTATCCGACGGTGCGCGTGATCGAGGCCTGGGACGGGCCGGACAGCTACGGCGACACCTCGGAGATTCGGCACGAGCAAGAGGCGTTCATCCTGCGAAAACTCGATGGACTGCGGATCACGAACTTCTATTCGAGCGAGTTCTACGGCGATCACGTCAGCCGGGCGCTTGGTGCTCTTGACCGCCGGATTGACGAGGCTCGTTCTGCAGTGCCGATCAGCGGAACGGCGCTACGGGAGGACTGCTACGCGGGTCGCCACTACATCGACCCGGTTGTCTACCAAGACCTGATCATGAAGGTCTGCTTCCTTGGGGCTCCTTCAACGGGCAAGACCACGCTGGCCCGCACCTTGGCCGAGCACTATCGCACGATGTGGATGCCGGAGTACGGAGCCGAGTATTGGCTAGCGCACCAGGTGGATCGGCGGATCACGCTTGATCAGTTTGAGGAGATCGCGCCCGAACACATCCGCCGGGAGGATGAGCGCGTGCTTCAGTCGCGCGAGTTTCTGTTCTGTGATACCTGCCCGATCACTACGTATGTGTTCGCTCAGGACTATCACGGCGCCGCTGGATCCGTACTGACGAAGCTGGCCTCTGAGGCGAGTTCGCGCTACGACTTGTTCTTCTTGTGCGACACGGATATCCCGTATGCCGACACCTGGGACCGGAGTGGCGATCAGAAGCGGCAGTGGTTCCAGAACCAGATCGTGGGGGACTTGGCGGAGCGACGCATCCCGTTCCTTCGCGTAGGCGGAACGCTCGACGAGCGGGTGGCGAGGGTGAGCCAGGTTCTGCGGCAGCACCGCAAGTTCGGGAATGTGCTGGACATCGTGAGCAAGGGCAGCTAACTCCGAGTCAGGGCCGAAGGCCCGCAATCGCAAGTCGGATTCGATAGACGCCGGTTCCTGCGGTGATGTAGAGCGTCCTCCCGTCCGCGTCGCCCCAATGGAGGTTGGTGGGCGCTTCGGGGACTGGAATCGTGCCAAGGTGTGTTCCTTTGGAGGAGAAGATCAACACCCCTCCGGGACCCGTGCAATAGAGATTGCCCTGTTGGTCAACCTTCATCCCGTCTGCTGACCCTGCCTGCGGATCGCTTGTCGCGTCGAAAAAGACGCTGCCCTTCCCGGTCGTGCCGTCGCGATTGACGGGGAAACTCATCCAGATTCTCCTTGTCCTCAAGGAATTCGCAACGTAGAGCACCTTCTCGTCTGGAGACAGCGCGATCCCGTTTGGGCGTTCAAGTTCCTTAGTGACCAGGTCAAGCTTGCCTGACGGTGTGAGTCGGTAAACCCCGTTAAAGGGCAGTTCCTTCTTGGGGTCGTTGTCTCCTTGGAGGGTTCCGTAAGGCGGATCGGTGAAGTACAAGTCGCCGTTCGACCGGTAGACGGCATCGTTCGGACTGTTCAGCCGCTTGCCTTCGAATCTCGCGGCGAGAACCGTCACGCGGCCATCTTTCTCTATTCGCGTGACTCGACGGTTGCCATGCTCACAGATCGTCAACCGGCCTTGTTTGTCGAACGTCAGTCCGTTCGAACCCCAAAAGGCTCCTAGGGGCATATCCGCGCCATCATAGCCGCTTGGCCTTCGAAACACTTCTACTGGGTGACCGGGCTTGAACTTGTAAATCGAGTTGGCAGGGATGTCGCTAAAGAGTAAGTAGCCGCCGTTCTTCGCCCAGACTGGGCCCTCGGTGAAGATGAGTCCTCCGGCAACTTTCTCGACTCTGGCGTCGGCCGGGACGATGGCGCTCACGGCTGGATCCAGTCGAAGTGGTTGGGTTGGATCTTGGGTTGTAACTAGCCCAAACAATCCCCCGGCGGCGATCACCAGATAGCTCAGCATGCCGCCTAGCCTACTCCAAGGATGGCGACGGAGCGCAGGATGTAGACCAGCGCATCTTGGAATCTTGGTGGAGATGATGAGATTCGAAGTCACGACCTTCCCGATGCTATCGGGACGCTCTCCTGATGAGGTCCTCGATGAGAACGCGCGATTTCCAGCCCTTGATCTCACGTTCTCGCTGCCGGGCAGCGAGGCGATTGGGCATCGGTTCGTGATAGGCGACCGTCCACGGTTGGTACGGGCGAGTCGAGGGCGTGTGGCCGGTGTTGTGTTGCGCAAGGCGGCGCTCCAAGTCGTCGGTCGAGCCGACGTAGTAGCGACCGTTCTTCTCGGAGCGCAGGATGTACACCACCCACATCTTGGAAACTTGGTGGAGATGATGAGATTCGAACTCACGACCTTCCCGATGCTATCGGGACGCTCTCCTGATGAGGTCCTCGATGAGAACGCGCGATTTCCAGCCCTTGATCTCACGTTCTCGCTGCCGGGCAGCGAGGCGATTGGGCATCGGTTCGTGATAGGCGACCGTCCACGGTTGGTACGGGCGAGTCGAGGGCGTGTGGCCGGTGTTGTGTTGCGCAAGGCGGCGCTCCAAGTCGTCGGTCGAGCCGACGTAGTAGCGACCGTTCTTCTCGGAGCGCAGGATGTACACCACCCACATCTTGGAAACTTGGTGGAGATGATGAGATTCGAACTCACGACCT
>CAZPHD010000001.1:0-56354 GCA_964586225.1 uncultured Fimbriimonadaceae bacterium | reverse complement strand
CGCTCTCCCAGCTGAGCTACATCCCCATTATGTGATTGTTCTTCGTTTCTCGGGACGAACTCGCGACCTTCCCGATGAGATCGGGACGCTCTCCCAGCTGAGCTACATCCCCATTTATGCGTCAACACTGTGGCCTGGAACTCCCACCTAGACTCAAGAATTCTACCCGAGCGGGGGGAACGAGTGCGGTCCCAGCGCCACCGAGCGCGCGTTCGCGAACTCCTTGATCGCCGTCACCAAAGCCTGCCGAACCTCCAGCTCCTCCCGGTAATCCGCGGTCAAAATGTAGCCTTGCACCGTCACCGTCACCGCCGTATCCGACACGGCGGTCACATAGGCATAGACCGAATCTGGCGCGAATCGATCGTTCGACTCCATCCAGCCACGCACGTCGTCGCAGAACGCCTTCACCGCATCAAGATCGTTCGCATGCCCCACCGCGAAGGGCATATCCACCCGCCGTCGTCGCCGCGCGCCAAAGTTCTCGACCGCCGCCTTCGTCAGGTTGCTATTCGGCAAGGTGATGACCGAGTCGGAGAACGTGCGGATGCGAGTCGAGCGCAGATTGATCTCCTCAACGACGCCGTTGACATCGCCTATCTTCACCCAGTCGCCGATGCCGAACGGCATGTCGAATAGAATCGTTACCGAGCCAAACACGTTCTCAACGCTATCCTTCGCGGCGAGCGCAAGCACCAAACCGCCAATCCCCAGACCCGCCAGCAGACCGGTGACGTTCACATCCAGCGCGGACAAGAAGCCAATCAGCACAACCACGATCCACAAGAAGCGCACGAAGTTGCGAAGGATCGGAAAGAAGATCGAGTCTGCCCGGCGCCCCAAGCCCGTTGCGCGCTGAGAAGCCACTCGCAACAGCGTATCGATCATGCCAATACCGACCACCATCGCCGACATCGAGGCCACGATTCGCGCGATCAGCAGAAGCACAATGTGCAGCGGGGTGGGCAGATCAAACACCATCAACGCGAGTTGCCAAAGCACCGCCGTGGTCAACCACGCCAGCCCGATCACGACGCGCCGCCGAAGCACGGGACGATTTCGAACCATGTGCTTGGCAAGACGCGGAAGCCCGAGCCCTGTCAACAGAAGCACGCCCAAGCCTAACCACTGCCAAAGCTCTAGCCAAAGAAACTCCGTCCACCAAGCCTTGCCAAACCGAGCGCGAACCCGTTGGGACAGATCGAGATCTCCTTCAAACTCGGTCGGGAGGCCGTTGACCGGCGGGCGATCGCGCACCTGAGCCCAAAACTGCGGGAGGGCATCGACGGTGTCAGCGGAGACCACCCAGCCGGTACTAGCGTTGGGCACAAGCTCAATCTGGCCTACGGCGAAGGCGTTTCCGGACGTACGGATCGGCATCCGAACACGATCGCGGCTCGGGTCTTCGCTGACGTCATCGGCCCTAAACTTGTCGATCCGGTTGAGGATCGCGATGAGCGTAAGCACTCGCCGATTGCCCTCGGTCTCGCGAAGCGCAAAATTCAGTCGAGATAAATCGAGAGATCGGCGGGCCGCGTCAAGATCAGAAGTCTCGGCTGACTTGATCAGGTTTTCGATGGCCGCCCGGGGAGTTGAGAACCCCGTTGGGCTCGCGGGCGCGGGCTTCGCTTGCGGCAACACAGGAATCTGAGCCACACCCAGCGTCAGCCATGTCAAGAAAACTAAAATCGCGGCTAAGCGAAACATCATGCCTTACCGAGTTTAACCCGTCGTCCGACCAACACGAAAACGGGAGCAAGCATGAGGGCGGGCAGGAAGTTCGCCACCGGGATGGCCTTGATCGCCAACAACCCAAGCCCCGTACCCACCAACATCACGCCACCGGCGGCGCTCAGCTCGGCAAGGAGTTCCTCGTCTTCGCCCACCGGCTGGAGTGGCTTGGCGCAAATGGTCAGAAGAGACTGGAAGACCAAGACGACGACCGCGGTCGCCAACACGGCTGGGCCCGACTTCACCGCGAAGAAGATTGACGCAACGCCGTCCATCGTGGATTTCAACGCGAGGAGTTCAATCCGCTTCTCAAGGCGGTCCTGCATGCAACCCAGTAGCGTCATCGGTCCCACACAGAAGAGCACGCTCGTGGTGATCATGATGTCGACAAACCCGGCGTCGTCTTGGGCACCGAGTTGGATCTTCATCCAGGTCGCAAGATGGCCGAGCGCGTCTTGGATGCCGATCGCCATCCCGAGCATCCCGCCGAGGGCGATCGCGGCGGCGACGATCAGAATATTCTTGCTGCCCAGGAGCATCTTGAAGCCAAGGCCGAGGGTCACGATGCCGAGTCCGGCGAAGACGAGTTCTTGGTAGCTTGCGGGGATCCGCGCGCCGGCCGCCCATCCGATGAGCCCTCCGATGGCGACGGTGGCCGTGTTGAGCAGGGTTCCGCGGGGAAGCACGCGAGGACGTTACCCCCAAAACGCCGTTTGATCATTTTACAGGCTCCATCGTGCCCTACTTGTAAAGATCCTTGCAAAATCGCGTTTCGCCGCGGGTACGATGCGGCCATGTCTGATACTGCTAGCAACGACTTGCCTCCGCAGTTAGAGGACGACGCGCCTCCGGTTATTGAGGATGCCCCACCCATAGAAGGCCGAAACTCGACTTTTCCAATATGGATTGCTGGCGTCCTATGTCTGGTTCTCGTCGCAACTTTCCTCTCAGCACCAAAGCTTCTGAGTCGCAACGGGGCGCGTTCGGCGGATCAGGGCACGACATCGCCGCCTAACTCTGAGCAGGCTCTGGTCTCGCCAGTTGAGGACTCGCCACCTGCACCTGATCCAAGGCAGATTGAGATCCAGCGTGCTAAGCAGGTCGCAACAGGCATCATGATCTATTTGGCGGACTACGACGACATGTTCCCGCACCAAATTGAAGACCTTGATCTTCTGGATCCCTACTTGAAGAATCGCCAGCTCACCCAGTCGCAACTAGACGGGAGTGAGTTCGCTTTAAACAGGCGTCTCGCTGGCTACTCAGCATCTGCTGTCAAGGATCCATCAACTGAACCGCTCGTCATCGGCCCTGTCTGGCCAACTGGTGAGCGTGTAGTGGCCTTCGTTGATGGTAGCGCACGTTGGGTGCAAACTTCGCCAGAACTCGACGGGCTGCGCTATGCAACGCCATACCGCGATGAGATTACTCCCGTCGCAACCAATGCAGAGTCTACAGGTGAGCTCACATCTGAGATTGTTAATGGGCAGTCCATGCTGGTGCCGGCGGGCTGGAAGGCGACGCACACTCCCGATAACGGCTCAGGCATCGAATCTTATCGATGGGAGGGCCCGCAAGACGAGGCTTATATCAAGGTTGACATCAACCGAAGTAGCCGCACCACGTCGCTCGAAGATAGTGTACTCAAGCTCGAGCAAGGCTTCAAAAATTCTAGCCGATATCGATACCGAAGAACGAACTGGCGAACAGGCAAGCAGGCATTTAAGAATGGCGTTATCTGGAATTTCGAAATATCAAGGGACGGTGCACCGATGCACAAGCGTGGCATTGTTTACTTTAATCATAAGGGCGTTGATTACGCCATTCTCGTAAGTCGGCGCGCTGATTCTGAAAGGAGCTACAGCGAACTGTTCACGAAGATTTGGACTCACGCAGGGAGATGGTAGGACAGATGGAAGAGAAGTATTACGTTGTAGGGCCGGAAGGCCAAAGATTCGGCCCCGCTGACATCGATACGTTGAAGTCCTGGGTTACACAGAAGAGGGTGAAGCCTGGGACCAAGCTGATTCACGCTGGCACCGAGTCGGAGATCGAAGCTCGGACTTTACAGGGTCTCTTTGATGAGGCGGCACCACAAACAAGCCCGCCGATGACAAGTTTTCGGACGGAGAACGTGAACTGGGGTACCGTACAGAGCTTCTTGTCTCCGGCCCGATTCCTCGGGTGGTTGGAAACTGGTTCACTCTTCAACCAACTCGTCGGCGCAGTGATGAGGGTCCTCGCTGTGCTGATGGGACTGGCCTTGGTGATTGGGCTAGTCAAAATTGGCGACTTCTTTAGCGGGGTCGAAGGGCTCGGAGTGTTGGCGGTTTTGATTGGCCTCCTCATCATCGTGTGGGCTTACATCTGGAACATCCAGATTCTCTGGATTCGAGGTGGGCATGTATTGAAGTCAGATGTTGCTGACACTCCCTTGCTCAAACTAGCTAGCCTCCTGATCCGGACATTCGGCGAAGTCGCCTTCGTTTTGGTTCTTGGAACGGTCACTGCTGCCGCTGTCGTAGCGATATTGATGCCGTCTGCTGGAGCTGGCTTGGTTTCTGGGCTAGGCCCTTCGATACCGCTCGGTCCAGTTTCTGGACTCGTGGGCTCCTATGATGGCGTCCTTGGTGGGCTCGTCTTGCTGTTGGCCGGAGCGATCTATGCCTTAGCCATCCTTTTCGGTGCTTATCTCAATGCCGAGTTGCTTGAACTCGCGGTCAAGGGACTGGGACATCTTAGGGCCATACGTTTGAAGATCGAGTCATCCTGATCTTTCAAAACGCGGGCGAGCCGCCTACCCTTGCGGGCGGCGGCTGCTTGGATGTTGCTAAGCGATTAGCCTCGCAAGAGGGATAGAACGGCTTGGGGTGCCGAGTTAGCCTGCGCCAGGACCGAGATGCCCGACTGGCTGAGGATCTGCCACCGAGTGAAGGTGGTCATTTCGTCGGCGATGTCCGTATCGCGGATCGTCGACTCGGTCGCGGCCAGGTTCTCCTTGGCGACGCCGAGACTTCGAACGTTCGACTCCAAGACATTGCGCTGGAAGTTGCCGATGGCACCGCGAGATCGAGCGACTTCGGCGATGGCCTGATCGATGACCTTGAGGGCGTCGCTGGCGCCGCTCGCCGTGGTTAGGTCGATGTTGCTCAGATTGAAACCCGAGACGGCACCGTTGCCAAGTTGGCTCGCCGCGAAGTTGCCGAGCGACAGCGACGTGGTTTGACCTGAGTTCGCGCCGATTTGGAAGCTTGAGCTACCCACCGAGACTTGACCAGCGAGGTTCGAGGCCACCGCATTGCCATTCTCGGTTAGCGTGATCGCATTACCGTCGTTGTCCGTAAGGGTGAGCGCACCGTTGCCGAAGCGTCCGCCGGTGAACAGGACGGTGGCAAGACCGCCCGCCGTGGTGCCGTTGGTGTCGATGATGACGCTCGCTGCCGCATCGCTCCCCGTATCGCTCGCGCTGCCAGCCGCGGCCAGTAGGACCGCATTGGCGTCCGAAAGGTCAATTCTGTTCGCGGCGCCGTAGTTGACCTGAGTCAGCGTAATCGCGCCACCGGTTGTGTACTGCGCCATGACACCCGTCTGGGCCGAGGCGTTGTTGATCCGAGTGAGAACGTCGTTGACGGTGTCAGCCGACGTTGTGTTAAAGGTCGTGCCGTTGATCGTGAACGAACCCGCCGTCATGGTCGTCGTGCCAAAGGCAAACGCCTGGGAGGCGACGACGGCCTTGTCAGCGGCGGCCGTCACCGAAACGGTGATGGCCGCATTGGTGGTCAGCGCGGCGCCGTTGAAGGTGCCCGTCAGGTAGACCGAGCTGAAGTTGGCGCCGTTGGTGACGGCACCGGTAACGCCCGCGCTGCCATCAAGCAGCTTCTTCTGGCCGAACTGGGTGTTCTGCGAGATGCGGGTGATACTGGACACGATGGAGTTGAGCTGCGACTGATTCGCTTGAATCTGCGCGGCGTCAAGCGTGGCGGTGTTGCCCGCGGCGATGGCCAGTGACCGAGCGTCGCGGAGCAGCTTGTTGACTTCGTCGAGGGCGCCTTCGGCCGTCTTGGCGAAGTTGATGGCGTCCTGGTTGTTGCGAACGGCCTGGCCCAGGCTTTGGATCTGGGCGCGGAAGTTCTCGCTGATGATGAGGCCGGCGGGATCATCCGCGGCGCTGTTGATGCGAAGGCCCGTGGACAGGCGGTTGATCGACTTGCTCTGCTCGAGACCGGTCATGGTCACGTTGCGAAGAGCGTTCATTGCCGAGACGTTTGTGTTTACGCGAAAAGACATGTTGCGTTTCCTCCGTGATCGCTTGGGCGTTCCCATCCTGGGCTGCCCTGCTAACATCCACAGGTTGTATTCCGCAAGATTGCTGGGATATAACCTAGTAAAATTACCTGGTTGTAGGCAACTTTGCTAGGTTTGTCGATTTCAGGTTCAAAGCAGGTAGAGATACGGCTTTTGAACTCGCGAAGTTGAGCTCACTGCGCCATAACGCCGGCGAGCAGGAGCTTTTCAGGATCAATCGCGCGCTCCGTGCTCAACACATACGAGAGTGGATGGCTGACCAGCTTCACGCCGTCCACCCCCACCATCTCGCCCGTATACCCGCTGATGAGGCGATTCGCCGCCAGGGCACCCAGTCGCAAGGCCAGCACCCGGTCGAAGGCCGTTGGGCTACCGCCGCGCTGCATGTGCCCGAGCACCATCTGCCGCGCTTCGAAGCCGGTGTTCTTCTCGATGAAGTCCTTGATGTCACTCGCTCGAGCCGCCCCTTCAGCGACGATGATGATTGAGCTCTTCTTGCCGCGCTCGGCCGCCCTCTTCATATCCGAGCAAATCTCGAACAGCGAATAAGGCACTTCCGGAATGAGAATCGCCTCCGCGCCACCGGCCAAGCCCGCCTCCAGGGCGATGAATCCATTGTGCCGACCCATCACCTCGATCACGAAGATGCGCTCGTGGCTATAGGCCGTGTCGCGCACCCGGTCTATCGCTTCCAGCGCCGCGTTAACCGCCGTGTCAAATCCAATCGAGAAGTCCGTTCCAGAAATGTCGTTGTCGATCGAGCCCGGCACGCCCATCACCGGGAACCCAAACTCGTCGTGCAGCGCAAGCGCACCGCGGAGCGATCCGTCACCGCCGATCACCACCAGACCCTCGATGTCGTGACTTCGCAACACGCCTACCGCGCGATCACGCCCATCTTCGGTCATGAACGTCTTACTGCGCGCACTGCGGAGCATCGTGCCGCCGCGGCTGATGATGCCGCCCACGCTGGTCGAATCAAGCGGCATCGCCTCGTTGTCAATGACACCCTCATAACCATGGGTGAAGCCGACCACGCTGACCCCACGACCAATGGCCGCGCGCACGACGGCCCGGATGGCCGCGTTCATGCCAGGCGCGTCGCCGCCGCTGGTAATGACTCCGATTCGCTTCACAGATTCAGATTATGCGGGATGCACGCGATTCTCAGATTGGCGCACGATGTCGTCGAGTTCGCCACCCCGCAGTTCGTTAATCGTGCCATCCGCTCGTTCAAGGCTACGATCATAGGACTTGATCACATGGTGGGCCATCTCAAGCGCGAGTTCAAGCTCGGCGGCCACCACATGATCAACGCCGTAGCTGTGGACCTTGGCCGCCTCGGAGGCGTCGTGCGTGCGCACGCTAACCAGAATCCCGGGATTGAGCTTACGCGCCACGTTAATAATCTCATGCGTTGCCGCGTTAGCGGGGAGTGCGAGCACAAGCATTTTCGCGTTCTTGACCCCCGCATGCTTGAGAATCTCGTCGCGAGCGGCGTCGCCAAACACGGATCCGCAACCTCGACTTGCAGCAAGATCGAAACTATCGGGGTCTTGTTCGATCACTGAAAAGGTGATGTGCTCGGCCACGAGAGCCTTGGCGATCGTTTGTCCAACCCCGCCAAACCCAACCAGCACCACGTGGTCCCTGAGTTCATCGGTTTCGATATCCGCCAAGCGGGCGGCCCGTCGGTTGCGGGTGCTCAGCGCCTTTGCGAATCGAGGATTGCGCTTCGCGAACTGCTTGATCGGATCAAGGCTCTTGAAGACCGCAGGATTCAATCCGATGGATAGGATCGCCGTCGCCACAACGATGCTCAGCGCTTCGGGCGGCATCATGTTGAGCTGAATACCCATCGCGACGAGCACGAATGAGAACTCACCGATCTGGGCGAGGCTTGCCGATATGAGGAGCGCGGTTGCGGCCGGAAACTTGAAAAGCATCACGATCGCAAGCGCGGCAAGCGATTTGCCGACCATGACAATCGCCAGGGCCGCAACCAAGTGTAAGGGATGGGTCAGGAGCACCGACGGATTGAACAACATCCCAATCGACACGAAGAACAAGACGGTGAAGGCGTCCTGCACCGGGCGCGTCTCGGCTCCGGCTTGATACGCCAAGTCCGATTCGCTGAGCACCACGCCGGCAAAGAACGCTCCCAACGCGGGCGACACTCCAAACAACGCGGCCGCGCCGAACGCAATGCCGAGCGCGATCGCCAGCACTCCAACCGTAAACAACTCCTTGGAACCGCTCCGAACCACGCGCCCGAGGATCGACGGAATGAGCCGCTTGCCGACGATGAGCATCAGGCCGACGAAGCACACAACCTTAAGGAATGTGAGCAACAAGGTGGTCGCCACCCCACCTTGGGCGTCCGCGTCGGGATTCATCGCCCCGGCGATGACGGGCATCGCAACCAACGCGATCACGGTGACGAGATCCTCGACAATGAGCCAGCCAACGGCAATACGACCGTTGATCGTTTCGAGCTCGCCGCGCTCGGCGAGTGCCCGCAAGAGCACGACTGTGCTCGCCACCGAGAGGCAGAGTCCAAACACGAGGCCCGCGGGAACCGACCAACCCCAAAGCCGCGTGACCCCAAAGCCCAGCAACGTCGCGACGAAAATCTGGGCGATTGCGCCTGGGATCGCAATGTTCTTTACGGACAACAAGTCGCGGATCGAAAAGTGCAACCCCACGCCAAACATCAGCAGACAGACACCGATCTCCGAGATCTGGGTGGCGAGCCCTTTGTCTGCAACAAAGCCAGGCGTGAACGGGCCAACCATCAACCCCGCGGCCAGGTAACCCACGAGTAGAGGAAGCTTTAGTCGAGAGGCGAGCAACCCAAAAATGAAGGCCAAGCCCATGCCCGCACTGATGATTGCGATCAGATGGGTCTCGTGCATTGAGCGAGGATACCGGCCTGAACTCCAGTCAATCTGCCAATAAACCCAACAACAACCGGGCCCCGGACTTGCTGAGAACCTCGTTGTTGGCTTCGCAACGCGCACTCAAGAGGCAACCGGGGCAACCCACATCGCAGCCACAACTGTCGAGCAATCGCCATGCTGAGCGCAGCCAGGTAACGCGCTGATCCGCAAGCCGATCGGCCAACCCCACTCCGCCGGGAACGCGATCAAACACGAAGATGGCCGGGGCGAGTGTTTCGGGAAACGTGCCGTACCATACCGATCCGAGATCGCCGCGATCACACCCCGCGAGGAAAGGCGCGACCGCCATCAGCGCGTGCTCGCAGCCGTGAATAGCCGCAAGATAAGCCTCAGCATCGGTGGGATCAAAATCAGGGGGCGCCTGGGTCGGCAAATCGAAGCGGATCGCTCGTGTCTCAAACGTTTCCGAGGGAAGGTCCAACTCATAGAGGCCGAGCACGCGCTCGCCGTCAAGCGCCTTCTGCTTGTATCCAACGACGGCATCGGTGACCCGGATGTGGGCCATCGACGCCGTGCCCAAGGGGATCTCGAACGGTTCATCCTGCCGGAGACACTCGATCAGCGACTCCACGAGCGGTTGGGTGTAGTAGGGCACTTCCTCTGCGTGAACCCTCGCGATGCCGTTCGCGAGGTCGAGCTCGTCCACGAGGTAGCTCTGCCCACGATGCAGGTACACGGCTCCGGCGTGGGCGTTCTGCAGCGCACGGCTGCGCTCCATCGAGCCCAGCGCCTCGCTACCGATCATCAGGGTGACGGCCGAGCCGCCAGCGCTGCGAATGTTCACATTGCGTGCGGGCGACTCGTGAGCGGGATAGTAGAAGCGACCGCCTTGGAAGCGCAAATCACCGGCCCGGTCGAGGCCCTCGGCAAGTTCGAGAGCCGATTCGCCAAACAGCTCGATCTCCGACACGCCGAGTGGGCGCTCGTGCGCTGCACAACGGAGTTGGTCGGTAAGAATGGTGGGATTCTCAGGATCTAGCGCAACACTTTCGACGGCGCGATCAAGGATCTGCTCAGGATTGCGAATCAGGAACTGTTCGAGAGGATCGTCACGGGCGACCATGATAGCAAGGCCTGGATTGGGACCGCGCCCCGCACGACCGGATTGTTGCCAAAAGCTGGAAACGGTGCCCGGATAGCCATTCATCACGACCACATCCAAGCCGCCCACATCAACGCCGAGCTCCATCGCATTGGTCGCCACCAACCCCCTAAGCTCCCCCTTGAAGAGTGACTTCTCGATCTGCCGCCGCTCTTTAGGGGTGTAGCCCGCCCTGTAGCTCTCGACGACGCTGGGGTCCATCGAGCCTCGACTCAGCCTCTCGCGGGTGGATCGCAGAACAAGCTCCGTGCTTACTCTCGCTCGGCAAAACGACATCACGCGTTGCCCCGACTCGAGGAGCGTGGCCATGATCTCCGAGGTCGCCATGTTCGCGCTGGCGCGCGTGTTGGAATCGAGCATGGGCGGATTCCAAAACACGAATACGCGCGGCGATTGTGGCGAGCCGTCATCGTCAATGATCGTCGGACTGCGCCCCGTAAGTTGCCGAAACACCTGCTGCGGATTGCCGATCGTCGCCGTGCAGGCAATGATCTGCGGCCGATTCTGGTGCCACTCGCAAAGTCGTAGCAGCCGACGGATGACATTGCCAACATGCGAGCCAAACACCCCCCGATAGGTGTGCATCTCGTCGATGACAATGTAGCGGAGTCGCTTCAGAAACGTCGCCCACAGTTCGTGCGACGGCAAGATGCCGATGTGAAGCATGTCGGGGTTCGTGAGCACGACATCCGCACCTCGCCGAATCGCACTTCGCTGACTTTGGGGCGTGTCGCCATCATAGGTTGAGGCCCGGATGCCGAGTCCCTTGGCCAAGTCGTTGAATCTGCCGACTTGGTCTTGGGCTAGAGCCTTGGTGGGAAAGAGGTACAGCGCTCGCACGCTGGGTTCGGTGAGCCAGGCCTGAACGGTCGGCAGGTGGTAGCCCAGCGTCTTGCCGCTCGCCGTACCGGTGACGAGGAGGACGTCTTCGCCGCGTTGGGCAGCGTCGTAGGCCATGGCCTGGTGGGTGTAGAGCGGCCAGCGTCCTTGAGTTTCGAGTCGTTCGATGACGCGTGGATGAAGTTCGGATTCCGGTTGGAGGTGCTTGGCGCTCCGAGCGGGGAGTTCATCGACGTAAGCGATTTGCTCGGCGAACCGGCTCATCGCCTCGACGAAGGTTGGCTCGTCCACGCTACTCCTCGTCGTCGAACACGACCACTTCTTCCTTCGCGGGGAGCGGTTTGGTGGTCAGCTTGACCGCATAGACGCTGATGATGAATAGGAGCGTCAACGGGAGCGCCATCATGAGCATGCTGATGGGGTCTTGGCTGGGGGTGACCGCCGCCGCGACAAAGAAGATGAAAACGGTGGCCTGGCGCCAGTATTGCATGAGGGTTTCTGGGGAGAGAATCCCGGCTTTACCGAGCCCGTAAACGATCAGCGGGAGTTGGAAGCAGATTCCAAACGCCGCCATCATCTTCAAGGCGAACATAATCAGTTGCTCCGGGTTCTGATTCAGCTCGGCTTCGGGAAACACGTCCATGAACCCGGCAAACCACTGGTAGGTTGCGGGCAGAACGAGCCAGCAGAAGTACACACCCAGGAAGAACAGCACAATCGAAAAAGGGAGCACTTGTCGCACCGGGCGACGCTCGTTTTCCTTGAGCCCAGGCGCGATGAACCCCCAGATTTGCGTCACGACGTAGGGGAGGGCCATGATGAGCCCGAGCATGAACGACAAGCGGAGCAAAACCATAAAGGCCTGTGGGATGTCGGTAATGGAGACATTGACCGCAGCTCCCGCCGGAGCCCCTTGTTTGATAGCGTCAAGGGCTCGGGCGAGCAAGGCGTTGCTCACCACTTGAGCGGCAAACCACCCAACGACCCAGCCCAGCGTGATGGCGGTGATGCTGCGGAGTAGCCGTCCCCGGAGTTCATCGAGGTGAGCTGACAAAGGAGCGCGGAAGTCCTCGGGATCCGAGGGCTTCCGCGCGAGGCTCCGGCTCTTCCGAGCAACGGGCATTCGTTTCTACTTCTCGAGCTCGAACACTTGTTCGATCATCATGCGGACGATACGAGTTGCTCCGCCGCCGCCACCGGTTCGACCGCCGCCGGCTCCGCCTGCGCCTGCACCAGCTGCAGCAGGGGCACCTGTACCCTGACCACCCCGTCCAGCACCACCGGCGATCGGCGAGTCACCGCCAAACTGCTTGAAGTTCTTGCCGCCCTTGTCGGGAAGGAACCAGTTAGCGGTTGCGCCGCGACCACCGGAACTGCTTCCGCCCGCACCACTGGCCGTCGGAGTGTTACCGCCAGCCGTTCCTGCACCACCACCGGCACCGCCGCCACCAGGGGCCGCCGTCACACGAACGTCAATCGTGTAGGTGCGCACCATCTTGATGACGGTGCCGAGATCAAGCGCAAACCAGACGTCTTCTTCGATGCTCTGGGCATTGCGAACGCGGCCCTGTTGCTCACTGGCAGCTCGGGGATCGCGTCCTGAGAGCGAGTGGCGAATTCTCACGCACGGATGGCCGTTCTGCCATTCGATGCCTGCCACCTCGCCGCGAACCGGCAGACTTGACACGACCGACTTGGTATCCGGAATCTTGTTCAAGTCGAAATCGCCAATCTGCACCACGCCGCCTACGAACGGCTCGCCGGGGCGAACACGGTTCTTCGGAAGGGTGGGAAGCGGGTACGGAACAAAGAGGTCCGTTCGGAAGCCTTCGCCCGCCGTTCCATCGAGCGGGAAGTAGCGCGGCACGCTGCCAAACACTTCGTGGCCCGTCTTGCTGACGCGCATGTAGACCGGATGGACTTCGTAGTCTTGGAACGTTCGCGCGTTCTCGGAATCTTCGGTCGTCAGCGTCAGCGTGTGCTTGCCCTTTTCGGGGAGCGCCTGGATTCGGACCAGACCATCACCGCCGGCGTAGGCGTCATCAACCGCATACAGCAATCGGATGTTCTCAACGTCGGCCCCCGCGAGCAACGATTGTCGGCTCGTGCTACGCGACATCGCCTCGCTCAGGTTGCTAACGGCGACGCGCTGCTTGAGGTTGTACACCCACTTCGTGCCGGGGCGGAACTTGTATCCCAGATCAAAACCATTGGCGGGAACGGTGATGTTGTCCGAATTGCCGACCATCACCTGAATGCTTGACCGATCAATCACCCGAGTTCGATCGCCAAAGTCAACGTAAAGGACGGCCTCGATCGTGAGCGGACCATCTTGGATCCCGCGCGCCTTCGTATCGATGTCGTAGTAGCGATAGTTCGCGCTAGGTGCGGGCACCACGGCCTCAACGAACTTGCCGCCGATGTAAATGCCGACATAGCCGGTAGGGGGAATGCTCTCCTTCGGGAAGAGCAATTTGATGGTCTCCCGAACCTTAGAGCCGTCCGCCGGACGCACGATGGTAAACGACGTCTGCTGCGCCAATGCGGTCACGGCCGCAACCCCGATGAGAATGGTCCCAAGGGCTCTCTTCATGCCAAAAGCCTCCACACCGCGGCCAAGCCACGGCTGATACGCATTATGACGCAGTTTGGGAGGGGATTCGTTACACGACGCCGCGATGAATTTGCATCCCCTTGGGTAAAGTGCTAGACACATGTCACCCGTTTCCGCCGAGCACGATCTGAATCCAGAGCAGTTAGAGGCCGTGCTCCATCGTGGCGGTCCGCTTCTCGTGTTTGCCGGAGCCGGATCCGGCAAGACCAGGGTGATCACCAGTCGGATCGCTAAGCTGCTCGAAGAGGGCCTCTCGCCCTCGAGAATTCTCGCGGTGACGTTCACGAACAAAGCGGCCCGCGAGATGCGAGAGCGCATCGAAGCGATGGCCGGAGAAACTGCGCGCCACCTCTGGATGGGCACCTTCCACTCGCTCTGCAGCCGGCTCCTGCGCATCGACGGCCGCGCCATCGGACTTGAGAACAACTTCGTCATTTACGACGACAGCGACCAGATGTCGCTGATCAAGGAAGTCCTGAAGGCCAAGAACTGGGACGAGGACCGCACACTCCAACCGCGCGCTATCCTCAATGAAATCTCGTCGGCCAAGGAGAAACTGTGGTCACCCGAAAAGGCCAAGGAAGAAGCCACCGGGTTTGTCGAGCAGATCGGTGCCGAAGCCTACGCGACGTATCAATCCCTGCTCCGCAAGGCCAATGCCCTTGACTTCGACGATCTCCTGTTCTACGGGGTGCGACTGTTCGAGCAACGACCCGACGTGCTTGAAAAGTATCAAGAGCGGTTCCTGCATGTTCTGGTGGACGAGTATCAAGACGTGAACTTCGCCCAGTATCGCTGGGTTGACCTGCTGTCCCAGAAGCACCGCAACATCGTCGTCGTGGGCGACGACGACCAGTCTATCTATGCGTGGCGGGGGGCGGATGTCTCACTGCTGCTTCGGTTCAATAGCGACCATCCCGATGCCCGCACGATCAAGCTTGAGCGCAACTACCGCTCCACACAGACCATCCTGAAAGTTGCCCACGAGGTCATTCGGCACAACCGCGGTCGCGCCGACAAGAAGATGTGGACAGACAACTCGGAGGGCGTTCCGGTGACGCTAACCCAAGCCGGAACCGAGCGCGATGAAGCGATGATGATCGCGCAGAGGGTGCTCGACGATGTCCGTCTGGGCCGCCGTGCCTATCGCGACTATGCCGTCCTCTACCGAACCAACGCCCAGAGCCGCGTGATGGAAGAGGCCTTCCTGACCATGCGGATTCCTCACACCCTCGTCGGGGGACAGCGCTTCTACGAGCGGAAGGAAATCAAAGACATGCTGTCCTACCTACGGCTCGTGTACAACGTGCAGGACGACGTGAGCATGCGACGCGTGATCAACGTTCCCACCCGCGGGATTGGCGCGACGTCGCTCCAACTGCTCGACCAGTGGTCCACGGCTCGTTCGCTGCCCCTATCCTTCGCCGTCGCGGATCAGGAAATGCAGAGCCAGATCCCGAAGAAGGCCGCCGGAGCGATGCGCGCTTTCTTGGCGATGCTGGAGGAAGCCCGCGAACTCGCCGAACAAGGCCCGGTGACGCCGGTGCTCAAGCACATCATGCAGGCGTCGGGCTACCTCGATATGCTCAAATCCGAGCGTAGCGAAGAGTCGTTCGCGAGGCTAGAGAACCTCCAGGAGTTGATTTCGGTCACCACCGAGTATGACGAGAGCGCCGACAGTCCGAACTTAGCCGACTTCTTGGAGTCAGCGGCACTCGTCGCCGACGTAGACTCGATGGAGGAGGGCGGCAATAGCGTGACGCTGATGACCCTACACTCAGCCAAGGGGCTGGAGTTTCCGGTGGTCTTTCTCGCCGGCATGGAGGAAGGGGTGTTTCCACATTCGCGATCGCTTACCTCAGATCGCGAACTGGAGGAAGAACGACGTCTGGCCTACGTTGGCATGACGCGAGCCCGGGAGGAACTTCATCTCTTTCACGCGCATCGCCGGGCGGTCTATGGCAATCCCAACTTCAACGCGCGCTCGCGGTTTCTGGATGACATTCCGACCGAGTATCTTGACGAACGCGGTTCAGGGCCCTCGGCGGGTGAAATGGCGGTGGTTGCCCAACGCTCGGGACGCTACAACGTCATCCGCAACAATGCGCCCGCGCCCGCAAACCCAGCCGCCGCCGTAAACCGCCCCAAGGCAGCCGTTTGGGCACCCGCTTTCCAAGTCGGGCAAAAGGTCCGGCACGTCAAGTTCGGCATGGGCGTCGTGGTTGCGTGCAATCCGGTAAACGAAGATTCGGAAGTTGTTGTTGCCTTCCCAGGCGTTATTGGCGTCAAGAAGCTATTGCAGAAAATGGCAAAACTGGAGCCGGTGGAATGAAGTGGGCGGGACTGGTGCCGGTCGTTCTTGTGCTGGCCGGTTGCGGAGCTGACGACAAGCTCATGCCGCTTCGCGTGGGCAATGAGTGGAGCTATGGGGTCAAGACCGGGCTCCCCGAGACCGTGGCCTCCGTCAAGGTCACCCGCGAGATTCCGGTGGCCGGCAAGACCGGCTATGAACTGACCAGCCCGATGGGCATCAGCCGAATGACCTGGAAGGGCGAAAGATTGGTCGCCACAGTGCTGGGCAACTCGCGATTCCAACCGCCCCTTCCGCTCCTCAACTCAATTGAGCAGAAGTACACCGAGCAGTGGGAAGGGCGCATGTATGCGCAGGGTCGAACCTTTGCCGCCCGAGCGACGCTCAGCCAGGAGCCGGTTCCGCTCACTCGCGAGGGTAAGAAACACCGAGCGATCAAGACGATCCTTCTTATTCAACTCCCAAGTCAAGAGTTGGAGATTCAATCCTGGTATGCGCCGGGCGTCGGTATCCTGAATCAAGTTCAGCGCACTCGGCAAGGAACGGACGGTGTCGGGCGCTTTGACGTGGAGATGGACTACCTCACGGGGCCGTGAGATACGCACTCGTCTTGGCGGCGGTTGCGCTTGACTTAGCCGCCTTTGGCATGGCGTTCACCGATATCGCGCTACGCGCTCGTGCCTATAGCGCATCACCTGTTTTGGTTGGCCTGATCCTCTCGAGCTACTTCCTGTTCCAGATCATCACCGCGCCCAAATGGGGCGCTCTAAGCGACCGTATAGGTCGCCGGCCAGTCGCAATCGTCTGCACCGCTCTATCGGCAGGTTCGATGATGATCTACGCGGTTGAGCCGAGTCTCATTGGGATTGCCGTGAGCCGCGTGTTCGCTGGGCTCGCAGCCGCCAACGTACCAGTGATTCAGGCCAGCCTCATTGATGGTGCCAGCGGCGACCAGCGAGCCAGAATCATCGGCCACTTCAGTGCCGCCATCAACCTTGGACTGATCATGGGTTACTCCGGGGGTGGGTGGATTGCCGAGCACTTCGGGTCGCGATCGCTAGGATGGATCGGCGTTGGGTTGTCGGGATGTGCAACGCTGGCCCTCTGCCTTGGGTTGCCCAGCGCACCAATTCCACGGACGGGAGAACCGCCGAGCCGTGGTACCCTCCAGCTGATTCGCGACTTGCCCAACCTGAGGCCACTCTTCATCCTCGCCACGATAAGTTGGTTCGCCCTCGCGACCCTCGAAGGAACGTTCGCGCAGCTGCTATGGGATCGATTCCATCTTGGGCAGGCCGCTTTTGGCCCCATCCTGATGCTCGAGATGTTGCTCGGGTTGGCATTACAGGGATTCTTCTTTGCCCGGCTTATCCGCCGACACGGCCACCGGATCGTGCTCCGAGTCGGATATGGGCTCCAGGCAACGGGCTTAATCGCTACACCGTTCGTTCCCAGTCTCGGTCTTCTGCTCGTCGCCTGCTCGCTCTACGCTATTGGCAAGGGCCTAACCGACCCGTCCCTCAACACGCTGGCCTCAGAAGGAACCCCGGAGGGCCGCCAGGGAGAAATGTTCGGGCTACTTCAATCGGCACGCAACTTAGTCTTTTTAGTTGGGCCGTCGCTCGGCGGTGTCCTCTTCACCTGGTATCTCGCCGCTCCGTATGTCCTCGCAGGTTCGGTGTCCCTTGTCGCAGGACTCTGGGCCAATCGCATTGAGGCCAAACCTGCAAAGCCAAGCTGAATTGCCTACAATGCTTGATAGGCGTGGCATCCACTCACTATGAGACGTTGGGGGTTGGCCCCAAGGCATCGGCCGCCGAAATCCGTTCGGCGTACCGCAAGCTCGTCTTGCTTCATCACCCTGACCGATCCAAAGCACCCGACGCTGCCGCGAAGTTCACACGCATCACGGAGGCGTACCAGATCGTCAGTGATCCCGAGCAACGACGGCTCTATGATCAATCACTCGTCCTTGAGCGAGAGCGTGAGGCGCGAGCCGCCCAGCGCGCCAAGGTCGCCACGGAAACCGCTCCCACGGCAAGCCCGCGTCCAACTCGCGGCCATGCCGATCTTCCTCGCCTCGCGGTTTTGTTCAGTCGCGGGCGCTTTGAGGAGGCCGAACAGCTTGCGTACACGATCCTAGATTCCCACCCTCGCGAATCCATGGCCTACGCGATACTCGGCGACATCGCACGTGCCCGTGGCGAGATCAACCACGCGGCGAACATGTATGCGCATGCTGCCCAAATGGATCCGAGAAATCCGCTCTATCAGCAACGTTATGAAGAGATGTTGGGTCGCGCCGCGCCGGGCGTACCGGCGGCCGTGGGCGCAACCGCCCAATCTCGCGCCGTGTTGGTGGCTGGTTCCTTATGCGTCGTGGCCTGCTGTTACATCGCACTTGCGCGCGAGCGACCTCTGGGCCCCATCGGCCTCTCCCTTGGAGCCTTGGTCATGCTGTTCCTTTCGGGAGTAGTCACAGGGGCAGCGTATTCCATCGGCAACGTCGTGGATCGGTTTCAAGGCTTCGCGGGGACTTCGACCGGTCGAGTATCGCCGCTGCTAGGGCTGTCGTTGATCGCTCTCGTCTTCTTCTGGGGCGCGGCGGCGCTATACGGGCTCATTGCCCTGACCCAACGGTCGTTTTCGCCCTCAATGAACCGTCTGATCGGGGCCACCGTCGTGGTCATCATGATGGCGTTTCTCGCGGCGCAGGTGTCGCCTATGTTAAACCCGCTCTCGGTGCTCCTCTGGGGTGGCAACCTGATCTACCTGGGTGCAATCGCCGGCTGGGCCACCGCCGATGCGCTTCGCACGACGCCGGGCTAGTTGCTAAAGCTCTCGCGGAGCTTCTTCTGCTGGGCGATAATGCGTAGCTTCTTGATTGCCTGGATTTCAATCTGTCGGACGCGTTCGCGCGAGAGCTTCATTTCGCGGGCGACCTCTTCTTGCAGGATCGGTTGGGCCCTTCCGTCGTCTAGGCTTAGACGCATCTTCATGACGCGCTGCTCGCGATCGGTGAGTTCGGAGATGACCTCACGCAGTTCATCGGAGACCACGTCGTTCAGGAGCTTGGACTCGGGGTCGCTGGTCTCGCGTTCGTCGCGAATGAGGCCGCCAAGGGTCGCACCGGCTTCTCCCATGCTGGCGTCTAGGCTCAGCATATCTTGGGACGAATGCAGAATTGAGACCAACTTACGCGACGTAATCCCCAGGGCGGCCGCAAGCTGATCGAGGCTAGGCTCGTGACCCATTTCGTGGAGGAGTCTCACCCGTTCTCGCTCAACTCGCCGAAGTGCCTGGTTTATGTGAGCAGGAACGCGGATCGCCTTGGCCTTGCTATCAATCGCGCGCCCAATCGCTTGGCGAATCCAGTGAGTTGCATAGGTGGAGAATCGGAAGCCACGCGACGGATCAAAGCGCTCAGCAGCCTGCATCAGACCAATCGCGCCTTCTTGAATGAGATCCTCAAGCGGGACCGCCTTGCACCGATACGAACGAGCGATGTTGATCACCAGCCTCATGTTGCACTCAATGAGACGTTGGCGCGCCTCCGCATCGCCGTTCTGAATGCGGCGTGTCAACTCTTCCTCCTGCTGCGCAGACAGCAACGGAGCTTGAGTGAGCCTTCCCAGGTAGCTGGGAATCCCGTCTTCTGAGTCCATCATCGGTGCTTTGTCCACCATCGTTCTGCAAGCTCCTTTGCTCACACTTGGCAATGATCATGCCAAGACGAAACCGGACTATCTGTTCTGACGCCGTATCCCTGCCCCATGTTCGCCGGGTTTCGGACGTCATCACGCGCGTCGTTACCAGTTTTTGAATGACAATTTGGCTTGGGGGTTCCCGCCAATTTATCGTCGGATCGTGATCGTACCTGGTTTGCCCTCTGATCCCTTGACCGTCACGTGGATGGGCAAGAATTGCTTCACCACCCAAACCATCGTGAGGAGTCTTGGTGTCAGTTGCTGCACACGAAACACCGAGGCGTCTTCGCTCATCACCGCATTGATGAGGATCTGGTCGGCAAGGTGATCGTCGACCGTGGCGTCGGAGGCTTGCCAGTTCAGCAGCGCATCGATGGCTTGTTGGGCAATGGTTTCGATCCTCACCCCGCGCTGCCCGTACGCTGCAAAGCCAGCCAAACCGCGATCAAACTCTGCCCAGACCGTGACTTGGGCACCCGGCGTTTTAGCGCGAAGTGGGTTCGCCTCACACTCGATCGGCAAGCCCGAGCTGTGACCAAGGCGGTCCAAGTGCTCGACGCCGCGCGCACTCACCGATTCCGGCAGTTCGGCGGTTGTCACCAGCCCATGGACGCTTCGCAACTTGCCCCGATCATGCCACTCCAGACCCTGAAGGACACTGGGCTCGACCTCCAGTGCCACCTCTCCCCGGGAGCCCAGTCCAAAGCCAGCGCTGGGCATATCGGCAAACGCGCAGAGCCCTTGGCGACGCCAAGCCGTTAGCGTTACCTGGGCAAACGAATCAAACCCGAGAACGTGGCGGCCAAAGGTCTCCCCAACGGCAAAGAGCGTTGAGTAACCCCCGGTGCGTGCCAATACGGGAGCAAGCGAGCTCAGCACTACGTTCGCATTCGCGTGGGCACGGCCCGAGGAGTCAGCGAGAGGTTCAAGGCGCTCATTCAATGCCCGCGGCGCGCGGGTGGGCAGAAAACTGAACTGTGTCGATCCGACCTCCGCTCCAACCACCTCGGCGTGGCACGAAAGGGCGAGGGCCCGGAGCACGGTCAGGTCCTCATTCAGCAATCCAGGACGGGCTTTGGCACCGCGCGCATTGGTGAGCCGAAACGGCTGCTGTGTGAGCGATGACATCGCCAAAGCGGTACGGATCAGCGTCCCTCCGCCCTCGCCGGTCGCGCCATCCAAGATCAATGGTGAACCCAATCCCGGCACAAGGGAATGTTACCACCGTGCGATAATGAAGCCACGTGATTCTACGGTGGTTGATCCTTGCCCTGTCGGTGTTGGTCGGCGCCTTCGTCGCCCAGCAACTCGGATTGCCCTTTGTCATTGAAGAGGGCAACTGGGTTGAGTTCATGCTTGGTGTCGCCGTGCTTGCCCTGCTGAACGCCACTCTGGGATCAGTTCTGAAGCTCATCACTCTGCCCCTCACCTGTCTCACATTTGGTATCTCCGCTCTCGCCATCAACGCCTTCGTGCTCATGATGGCAAGCTCGCTGAAGTGGGGATTCGAGATCCCTGGCGAAGGTTGGGCTCGCTTCAAAACTGCGTTTGTGGCCAGCTTGGTGATTTCGATCGTCAACTCAGTCCTGTCCAGCCTCCTCGCAAAGGAAAAAGAAAAGCGCGCGAACGACAGCGAGGAAGACACGTGATCCGGCGCTATCGTCTGCGCAAGTTGCTTGCGCCAACCGCAGGATTTCGACGGGCGACAGCAGGATTCGTCTTTGGGCTCGCAGCGTTTCTACTCGGCTTTACCATCAGCTTTCGAGTTCAAATCCCCTCCATCATTGACCTCGTAACCCGACGCACTGATGGCGTGTTGCGCATGATCGTCTCGGACGACAACCTCGAAAGCGCGCGACACGTATTGGGCGGCCTTCTGTTGCTTGTCGGCCTGTATTTCATCGTACAAGCGATCCGATCAAGTCTGCGCAGCCTGTTCAACATTCTCAATCCCGACGCCAAGAATGGCCTTGCCGATACGTTTCGGCGAAGACTCGTGCTTGCTCAGGGGCCCCGGATTGTCGTTGTTGGCGGCGGCACGGGCCTGAGCACGCTCCTTCGGGGCCTGAAAACCTACTCTTCGAACATCACCGCAATCGTGACGGTCACCGACGACGGCGGCTCGTCGGGGCGATTGACCGAGGAACTCGGGCTTATTCCACCCGGTGACATCCGCAACTGCCTCGTTGCCCTGGCCGATGCCGAAAAGTCGATGACTGACTTGTTTCAGCATCGCTTCTCGGGCGACAGCGGTTCGCTCTCCGGCCATTCGCTGGGCAACTTGCTGATCGCTGCTCTTACCGCACAAGCCCACGGTGACTTTGAAAAGGCGATCGAGATTGCCAGCGATGTCCTGGCCATTCGAGGTCGTGTTGTTCCGTCCACGCTTGAACATGTGCAGTTAAAGGCATTGATGGAGGATGGCGAAGAGATGGTCGGGGAAACCACGATCGTTGGGGCTTCGCAACGAATCCGCCGCGTGTTCCTCGAACCGAGTGAAGTGACCGCCAACGAGGCGGCCATCCAGGCCATCCGCGAAGCCGATTTGATCTGCATTGGCCCCGGAAGTGTGTTCACATCGGTCATTCCCAACCTTCTTGTGCCCGGGATCGCTGAGGCCATCGACAGCGCCTCCGCGAAGAAGGCGTACATCTGCAACGTCATGACCCAACGCGGGGAAAGCGACTCGTTCTCAGCCGCCGAGCACGTCGGGGCGATCCGCGCTAACGTAGACTATCGGCTCTTCGATTACGTCATGGTGAATACCGGCATCCCAAGTTCGACCACACTCGACAAATATCGCGAGGCAGGACAGGTGCTCGTTGAGCCCGACCTCGATCGTATCCGCTCGATGGGATATCGTGTACTTCCCGGCGATTACATGAACGAAACCGACCTTGTTCGACATGATCCGATGCGGCTCGCGGCGCGACTCGTCAACCTTGTGGAGCGCAAATGAACGGCCGCCTCGTGATCCTCAGCGGCCCCAGTGGGGTGGGCAAAGACTCGGTGCTTGATCTCTGGAAGTCGGTTGATTCAAACGTCGTACGCGTCGTCGCCTACTGCACCCGCACACCGCGCCCGGCGGAAGTCGATGGCGTCGACTACCATTTTGTTACTCGCGAGGAGTTCATGGCGAAAGCGGAGGCCGGAGATTTCCTTGAATACAAGGAAGTGCACGGAAACTACTACGCAACCCCTTTGCACGACACCGAAGCCCTTCTCGCCGCCGGTCGGATCGCCGTTCTAAAGATTGACGTGCAGGGTGCCCTGTCCGTGATGGAACTCCGCGAGGATGCGCTCAGCATCTTCCTTCTGCCCCCCAGCTTTGAGGAACTTGAGCGGCGAATCCGTACTCGAGGCACCGACGACGAAGCGACGATTCAGAAGCGACTCCGCAACGCCCGCGAGGAGATCGAGCTCTCTGATCGCTACCACCACCGCGTCATCAACGACGATCTGGCCCGCGCCGTTGCCGAGATTCAGGAGTTGGTTCGGTGAAGCGTGTCGTGCTCGGGGTCTCGGGGAGCGTCGCCGCCTATCGGGCCGCTGACTTGGCGCGTGATCTCATGCGAGCGGGTTGCGAGGTGCGGGTTTGCCTCACCGATGCCGCCCAGGAGTTTGTGCGCCCTGCACTGTTCGAGGCGCTGACCGGCAATCCGTGCCTGGTCGACACCTTTGAAGAACCTGAGCGCGGCCGGATGGCCCATATTGACTGGGCCCGCCAGGCTGACCTCCTGATCGTTGCTCCCGCAAGCGCCAACACGATCGCCAAACTCGCCGAGGGCCGGGCCGACGACATGCTCACCACGTTGGCTCTTGCGTACGAAGGGCCGCTGATGGTCGCGCCGGCGATGAATCCGTCGATGTTCCAACATCCAGCGACGCGCACGCAGTTGGAGTCGCTGAAGGCACTCGGAGCCTGGATCGTCGAGCCTTCCGAAGGCGATGTCGCCTGTGGCGAGAGCGGTCAGGGCAAGTTGGCCGCCAACGCGACGCTAGTCGAAGCCGCGCTGGCGCTGATCGGCGAGCGGACGGTCTTAGAAGGCCGTCATGTGTTGATCACATCAGGCCCCACGCAGGAGCCGATTGACGATGTGCGCTACCTCACGAACCGCAGTAGCGGCAAGATGGGGGCCGCCCTCGCGCAGGTTGCGGTGAGTCTAGGGGCGCGGGTGACGGTCGTCTCGGGCCCGGTATCGGTGCCCTATCCGCGGGCGGCAACGGTCATGCGAGTGACGACGGCGGTCCAGATGCACGAAGCAGCCCTAGCAGCAGCGGCCGACGCAGATTGGATCTTCGGTGTGGCGGCGGTGGCGGACTATCGGCCGGCGAATCCGGTCCATGGGAAGCTGCGCCGGGAAGCGTCGGACCTGCAGTTGGAGTTAGTGGCCAACCCGGACATCATCGCTGATCTTGCGCGGACAAGCACGGCCAAGGTCGTGGCCTTTGCCGCCGAGCCAACCTCCCAGACCGAGGCGGCTTTGGCGAAGTTAACGCGCAAAGGCGTGTTTGCGCTCGCGATGAACGACATTTCCAACTCCCAAATCGGATTTGAATCAAGTGAGAATGAACTGATCCTGTTGACCCAAGACGGGGCCGAACACCGCAGCGGTCGCCGTTCAAAATTGGGATGCGCTCGGTGGCTGTTCGAGCGGCTGCTGGGATAGTTCGGGGTTGGCTCGGATGAGCTCGGCACGAGGTCGTGGGCTGGTTTTGCCCACGCTGCCATGGTGCGCGGGCTTGTCACTCGCCTACCTCTCGTGCCAAACCAAGCTAATCCGTGCCAACCCGAGCTCATCCCCCGTCACTCCTCGTACCGCACGTTGTGCATCGCAAACGTGCCATCGTCGGCCAAATCCAACACCATCAGGTTCGGCGGGAAGAACTCGAGATAGGGCCCATCCCACCATGCCCCGGACACCGCGCCGCCACACACAAAGCTCGTCCCGACCAAGTCAATCCGCTCCACTTGATGCATATGCCCGCTGAGCGCGAGCTTAACCTTGCCGCTGCGCCCGAGCATGCGCACGACGTCGCCGGCGTTGCCGATGATCCATCCGGCGGGCATGGAATACGCCTCAACACGACCTGTCTTCTTCTCTTCCAGAATCTGGCCAACGTTCACGATCGGGGCGTGCGACACCAGGGCCACCGGTCCCGTCGCCGTGGCCATCTCGCGCTCCATCCACTTCAGTTGCTCGATGTCCAGGTAGCAGCCGTCGTCGTGGAAGGTATCGAGCACGAGGAAGCGCCACTTGCCTAGGTCGCGCGCAAAGTAGCGGGCGGGCATTCCGAACACATCGAGCGCATACGCCTTGCCGCCCTTCGCGTGAGCCTTCGCGGCGTCGCCCGTCCAGATGTCGTGATTGCCAATGCAGGAGATGTGCGGGCCAGGAACGTGCGCTTTGACCTTCTCGCGCCAGTTCTCAAACTGCGCCACGGCGGATTCGGCTGCATTGCCATAGTCCACCGCGAACACATTGTCGCCGCCAAAAACGGTCAGGTCGGGCTTGGCGGCGCGGGCGGCGGCGAACGCCTTGAGGACGCGCGCGTTGCCCTTATGCGCGTCGTCCTTTGGGTCTCGCAGGTGAGTGTCAGTGAGAAAGGCAATCCGCCGGCGGCCGCGTGGCTTGCCGGGGAGTTGCGCGAGCGTAATGATGGGCGAGGCCGCGAGCCCGGCCAGACCCGCAACGAGCAAATCGCGACGTGAAGGATGTGCCATGTCCGTAGTTTATGGGGTTTGGGTTAAGGGATGGTGGTCATTTGCTCGCTGGTTCGGATTTGCGGACGCAGGAAGGGACGCTTCCTTCTAATCCGAACCAATCCGAGCAAACCCGGACAAATCCGAACCAACCCACACCAATTCTGAGCCAACCGAACTAATCCGCGCCAAGCCGATATAACGTAATCTTGCTAGGACGAGCACCTCCCTTGTACACCGTCTGGGTGGCTCGCAGCAGCTTGGTGGCTGTCGCATCGGGTTCGCCGGTTCCAGGGTTGCGCGCAAAATTAGGGAACGTCTCGCTCGTCAGGAGGAATACGAGACGGTGTCCCGCCTTGAACTGTCGCGCAAACTCCCACGGCTCAATCTGGATGCGCCGCACCTCGCCGGGCTTGACCGGTCCAAACCAACCGTCCTTCCAGCCGATGCGCCGCTGACCCGGCTGTCCGACGAGCGTCCAGTTGCCCTTCGTATCTTCGTCGAAGAGTGTCGCGTGGAAGGTGGCGTCGCGCACCGATGTTGAGACATACAGGTCGGCCACGAGGGGCCCCGTCAGCGAGGTTGCCTTCGTAAAAGGCGCGCTCCGATACACGAGCGATTCGCCCTGGATGCTGTTCGGCGCCATCGTCAGCTTGGCCTTGCCCGAATCCGTCTCGAAGGCGGTCGTAGGCAGCTTTACCTTGTTCGGGTCATACACGTACCGATCCCGTGACGATGAACCGGCGGTTGCAACCAGTTGCCCCTTGCCCTTGTGGCCGTTGGCGGAGGTCCCACCCAGGTACAGAGTCATCGGCTTCGCCTGCGGCAACGGCCAATCGCTACCCTCGTGCCACCGATTTGCCCCCGTCTCGAAGAAGCGCACCCGCGGCTGTCTTTCCCAGGCCACATTCTTGCCCTTGAGGTGGGTATCGAAGAATCGCAGGTAGACCGAGTCCAGTTCGAGCACCGATCCCGAGCCGTAGTCCTGGTCTCCAAGGCGAGTCTTGATGTTAAATCCGTGCTCCCAAGGCCCGAAGATCATCCACTGATTGCGGCCTCCGTTCCGCCGAATCGCTTCCCAGTGGAGCTTCGTGCCGATGCCGTCGCCATCCCACAGGCCACTCACGTGAAGCACAGGAATCTTCACCTTGCTCACCTGGTCGGTGGTGAATGCACCCTTCCAGTCCTTAGCAAACGGCCGCCGGAGCCACAGATCGAAGAACGGCACGTTGTCGCCGAACATCTTGTCGTCCACTTTCGATAGCGGAAGCGTCAGGAAAGGCTTCACATTCGTGATGCCACGCGAGGCCATCGCCATGTCGGCTTGCCGATCCTTCACGATTCGCGACCACCACACCCCGCCCGCGAGCATGAATGCGCCGTGATCCCAAGGCACGTTCTTGGTCGGCTCAGGCGGGCTGACCTGCGGGATGATTGCCTTGAGTGCGGGATGGTGGGTTACCGCCGCCGCCCACTGAACCGAGCCCAAATAGCTGCCCCCAATCATGCCGACGTTGCCGTCGCACCAAGGTTGCTGCACGAGCCAGTCGAGCGTGTCTTTCCCGTCGGCGACGTTCGTGTTGAAAGGATCGAATTGGCCGTCGCTACCGCCGGTTCCGCGCACGTCCTGCACGACCACGGCGTAGCCGCGTTTCGCATAGAACTCACCGAGCACCGTCATTTGGGAGGCCCGGCCGTAAGGCGTGCGAACAAGAATCACCGGATGCTTGCCCTCACCGACCGGACGTGTGATGTCCATCATCATGTTGCGCCCGTCGCGCATGGGAGCGCGCAGCCGAGTCTCAGCCACGGTCTTGTGGGTGGGCTGGCTGAGCTCGGGATACTTGCTCAGCGGGTCAACGAACACGCCCTCGTAGCCTCGAGCGACCGCCATAAACTGCTGGGCCGCGACTTGCATGCCCACAATCGTGTTCTCAGTCGCCTGCGCGGCAAAGACCACCTCAATGCCGTTCAGCGTGATACGAACGCGGCGAAGGCTGGCGGCTCCCGACTTTAGTTCCGCAGTCATCGGCTCGATCTTGAGATCAACCGGGATCGTCGTGAGGCTGTTCGTGTCGGTCATCGTGGCCTTGCCACCTTGGGGAAAGTTGGCGAGCAAGGTCTGCGTCATCTGGGGGTGATAGTTCGAGAACAGTGCGGGCGACGTCGGAGTGAAGTTGAAGGGGTCACGGGCCTGCTTGCCGTTCGCCCAGATCGTGACCTTGCCGTTCTTCCATTCGATCTTGCCGTTCTGAGGGCCAGCGACTTCTTCGAGGGTGAACTGGGTGACTTTGCCCTTGGTCATCACGCCGGTGAGGATGCTCGAAATCTTCGTCGCGCCGATGGCAAGCTGGGTGTCCGACTTGAACGTGCCGTCGGCGGCGATCGCAAAGGTGTTCGTGCCGACCTGGTTTCCGGCCAGAGTGAAGTCGAGAGTGGTCGCCGCCGCAAGACCGGGAGCGAGAAGCGCAAGCAAGAGCAAACGACGCATAGCTCCATCCTACACACATGCAAAGTTTATTGCGGGACTTGGTCCCAACGATCTTGACACGATCTTGATACGCGGGTGGCCCGTCTGGACACGGCCCTGACGCGAGACGAGGGCACCATAGATCACGCTGTGTCGCTTACAAAACAGGTTCCGTTCACTCACCGGCTCCGCCAGCTGCTTATCGGAAAGCCGATCCCAACCGCGCGCGAACACCACGAGCGACTGTCCCTCTTCCTCGGACTCCCCGTCTTCGCCAGCGATGCGCTCTCCTCGGCCGCTTACGCAACCGAAGCGATCGTGGCGATCCTCATTCTCGCCAGTGCCACGGCGATGGGCTTGCAGCCCGCAATCACCCTGTCGGTCTGCACGCTCTACCTGATCGTCGTGATCTCCTATCAGCAGACCGTGCGGGCCTATCCCAACGGCGGCGGAGCCTATATCGTCGCCAAAGACAACCTCGGCGAAGCCCCGGCCCGGGTGGCCGGTTCGGCCCTGCTGATTGACTACGTTCTGACGGTCGCGGTCAGCATCGCCGCCGGAGTGGCCGCCCTCGTCTCGGCCTTCCCCGTCCTCCACTCGGCACTGGTCCCGCTCAACATCGGATTCGTTTGCCTGGTCATGTGGGCCAACCTGCGCGGCGTCCGCGAGTCGGGCATGCTCTTCGCGATTCCCAGCTACGGGTTTGTGCTGGGCATGATCGCCATGATCATATGGGGTGCGATCCGGTTGCTGGGCACACCCATGCCTGTCCAAACGGTCACCGCCGAACCAGGCGTGATCGGAAGCGAGGCGATGGTTCCGTTCGTGCTCGTCGTGCTTCGCGCATTTTCGGCCGGATGCGTAGCGCTCACGGGCGTTGAAGCCATCAGCAACGGCGTACCCGCGTTTCGGGCTCCCGAGTCACGCAACGCCGTGCTCAGCCTTCGGTGGCTGGCCGCGATGATGATCACAATGTTCATCGGGACCGGATTCCTCATCCAATATCTGCCCAACGTGAGCCTGCTCGCCGCGGCGAATCCCGAATACCGAACCGTCGTTTCCCAGATCGCAACCAACGTATTCGGGGCGGGCAGCTTCGGCTTCTACTACATCCAGATGGCGACGGCCATGATCCTCATTCTCGCGGCGAACACGGCGTTTGCGGACTTCCCTCGCCTCGGCAGCATCCTGGCCCGCGATGGCTATCTGCCTCGCCCGCTCGCGCGGCTTGGCGACCGGCTCGTCTTCCAGAACGGCATCGTGCTACTGGGAGCCCTCGCGATCGCGCTCGTGTGGTACTTCGGAGGCGAGCTCGACCTTCTGATCCCGCTCTATGCCGTCGGCGTCTTCACGGCGTTCACCTTGTCGCAAACGGGAATGGTCCGGCACTGGCTCAAATGCCGCGAACCAGGGTGGCGGCTCAAGGCTGCGATCAACAGCGTGGGCGGGCTGTGCACGGTCGTGGTCGCATTGGTTGTGCTCGTAACGAAGTTCGCCGAGGGCGCATGGATCGTCCTGATCCTACTCACCGGCACGTCGGTCCTGCTCTACTCGATCCACAAGCGCTACGACTCGATTTCTCAGCAACTCACGCCTTCGAAGATGTCGCAAGAGGTGCCTCAAGAGCACACCGCGATCCTCCTTGTTCCTCGTGTACACCGTTCGGTCCTCGCGGCCGTTCTATACGCAAAGTCACTTCACACCGATGTTCGAGGCCTCCACGTCACCCTCGATCGACGGTCGGTTCCGAAGTTGAATGCCGACTGGGAGGCTTACGTCGGAGATGTGCCGCTGGTTGTGATCGAATCTCCATTTCGCTCGTTGATTGATCCTATTCTCACCTATATCGACGAGATGCTGAGCGAGAACCCCAACCGCACGATCACCGTGATCGTCGCCGAGACTGTCGCCACACGCTGGCACCATCAGCTTCTCCAAGAGAACATTGCTCGTCAACTCAAGCGTGCGCTTGGACGGCGTCGAAATGTGGTCGTCGCCAACGTTCGCTACTTCTTGAAGTAGTCGGTAAGCTCAGATCGTGAAGATTCCCGGCGACCCGCTGGACGGCGCAAAGTCTTATGGGCTGGCGATCATCGTCATCGGGATTGCGACGGCCATCAATGCGTTCCTCGCGCCGTATGTCGCTCACGCGAACCTCATCATGGTGTACCTCCTCGGAGTCACCTACGTCGCAAGCCGATGCACTCCACGGGCTGCCGTTCTCGCCTCGTTCTTGGGCGTCCTCGTGTTCGATTTTGCGTTCGTACATCCGAGTGGAACCCTCGCGGTGTCGGACGTGGAGTATGTCTTCACCTTCTTTGTGATGCTGGTGGTCAGCCTCCTCATCAGCACCCTCACCTTGCGACTGCGCGAGCACAGCGAAGCCAAGGAGGAGGCACACATGCAAACCCGCATCGAGCAGATGCGGGGGGACTTACTCAGCGCCGTATCCCATGATTTGCGGACTCCATTAGCCTCAATCGAAGGCTCTGCGGATGCGCTTCTTAATCAGCCGGGTCTTTCCACCCAAAGTGAAGCCCTCGCAGAGACCATTCTCGACGAGTCTCATCGCATGGCTCGTCTCGTTCAAAATCTGCTGGACATGACCCGCGTTCAAGGCACGGTCGAGTTGGATCTGGATTGGCACAGTCTCGACGAGCTCGCGGCCAACGCGATCCAGCGGACATCGCCCTTATTGACCCACACGGTGAAACTTGTAAGGGACGGCGCACCTCCGCTGGTCCGCGTCGATGGCGTGCTCATCGAGCAGGTGCTCGTCAATCTCTTGGAGAATGCGGCTCGGCATGCAGGGAGAGAATCTCACGTGGCGATTGCGATTCGACGCGAAGGCGACCTCTGGAATGTCGCCGTTGCCGATGACGGTCCTGGCCTACCCGGGGGTGCCCCTCAGAAGCTCTTTGACCGGTTTGAGCGGTCAGGTGGGACGGGCTTTGGCCTTGGCCTCACCATTTGTCGCGCGGCAGTTGAAGCTCACGGCGGGACCATCTCAGCCGCTGCCAACGCAGGAAAGGGGGCGGTCTTCACCTTCACCTTGCCCGCAGGAGACCCATGAATCCAACACCCCGCATCCTCGTAATCGAAGATGAGACAGCGATCCGGCGCTTCCTCAAGGCTTCGTATGACGCCGATTGGATTGAGTCCGAGAGCGGACAAGAAGGCATCCGACTCGTGGCACAGCGAAACCCTGATCTCGTTCTCCTCGATCTTGGCCTCCCGGATATGGATGGATTGGACGTGCTCAAGGCGCTACGCGAGTGGTCTAACGTGCCCATCATTGTGCTGACGGCACGCGGCAAGGAGCGCGACAAGGTCATGGCGCTCGATGCCGGTGCCGATGACTACGTGACCAAGCCGTTCTCCGTCGCCGAACTGCTCGCACGCGTGAGGGTTGCCTTGCGCCACGCATCCCAACAGGGTCCGACCGCAGAGCCAGTGTTTGAATCGGCTGGCCTCCGCCTAGACTTCGAAGCCCGGCAAGCTTGGGTAGACGATGAGGAAGTGCGGCTGACGCCGATTGAGTATCGGCTGTTAGCGGAGCTGGTCCTCCATGCGGGCAAGGTACTGACCCACCGGCATTTGCTGAACAGCGTGTGGGGTGCGGCCTACGAAGACTCAACGCATACGCTTCGCGTGCACATGGCAGCCATTCGAGCCAAGATCGACGCCGACCCAGCCCACCCGCGCTTCATTCGCACGGAAACGGGGGTTGGATATCGCCTGTTGGTGAGCTAGCTAAGGTATCCTTAGGTTCAAATGTCAGGAAACACGGGTCAGAAGACGTGGCGCGAGAAGGTGGGTCTCGCCGAGATGCTCAAGGGCGGCGTGATCATGGACGTGGTCAACCCCGAGCAGGCGCGAATCGCCGAAGATGCGGGGGCCGTCGCCGTGATGGCGCTGGAGCGCGTGCCGGCCGATATCCGGCGCGATGGCGGCGTCGCCCGAATGAGCGACCCGGAGATGATCCTTGAGATCAAGGCGGCCGTTGACATCCCCGTGATGGCGAAGTGCCGAATCGGTCACTTTGTCGAGGCCGAGATTCTTGAGGCGCTGGAGATTGACTTCATTGACGAGAGCGAGGTGCTGACCCCCGCCGATCATGCCAACCACGTCGACAAGCACGCCTTCACGGTGCCGTTCGTTTGCGGCGCGCGGAACCTCGGCGAGGCGCTGAGGCGCTGTGCCGAAGGCGCGGCGATGATCCGCACGAAGGGCGAAGCGGGCACCGGCGACGTGGTCGAGGCCGTCCACCACATGCGCACGATCATGGCGGAGATTCGCCAGGTTCATTCGGCGCGTGAGGATGAGCTGTATGTGCTCGCCAAGGAGCACCAGGCGCCGCTGGAGATGATCCAAGAAGTGCATCGTTTGGGCCGGTTGCCGGTGCCAAACTTCTCGGCGGGCGGCATTGCGACGCCGGCGGATGCCGCTCTCATGATGAAGCTGGGCGCGGAGACGGTGTTCGTGGGCTCGGGGATCTTCAAGTCGGGCGATCCGGCGAAACGCGCGCGGGCGATTGTGGAGGCGGTGCTGTTCTACAAGGAGCCGAAGAAGCTGGCCGAGATCAGCCGCAATCTTGGCGAGCCGATGGTGGGCATCAATGTCAGTTCGCTCCCGGAGCGGGAGTTGCTCGCGGTTCGCGGATGGTAGGGGATGCGCCGGGACGAACCCACCGGCGCCCTCAGGGTTCTCGAAAGTCAGGGTTCTGTCCTCTGATTCCTATATTCGTTGAGGGCGTGGGTGGGTTCGTCCCCACGCATTACGGATCAGCGATCCTGGCCCATATAATCAACTTCACATCCCGATTCTTAAACGTTTTCCACGGCCCCACCAGCTGATCCGCGGGCCAGCTCTTCTCAATCACCGCTCCTCGCAACATCGGCAGGCGCAACGTCGTCTGCGAAATCTCGTCCCCAGCCGATTTGAAGTACGGCAACTCGGTCAAGCCGCACGTCGTGGACGGAATCGGCCCTGCATAGTCGATCCGAACCGCGTCCCGCGCCCCCAACGTATCCCCGATCCCGAACAACACATCGTAGGTGCGCCCGACCGGATCGAGATCGACCATCGCCTCTGTGAGCACCGGTCGCGCAGCGTGATCAGCGCGATACTCCTGAATCATCCGCCCGCCATCGAGCAACCGATCCGCCACTCGAACACTCGCCAGCGTCGTCTGCAGATGATCGGGCGTCTCAGGTGACGGATTGAGCGTGAAGGTCCAGTTCACGAACTGCTTCGCACTGGCCGGCTTGGGACGCACTCGCGGGAACTCGCCCGTTGTCCGCTCATCAAGGAAGATCCGCCCCGAGAACTCACGGTCGACTCGATACTCAAACTGATCCACCTGTGCCGACCCACGAATAACGAACCGATACTCGAGCATCAGTCGCTCGACGTTCGGCGACCACAATTTCGGAGTCTGCGCCAGAAGCAATAGCCCCAGGATCATGCGGGTTGCTCCACCACTCCGCCCAGGGACCGAATCGCCTCGCGCAAGTCCTCAACCCCGAGTTGCATCAGTTCAGCGATCTCAGGCACTTCGGGCCGCTCGCCCAAGGTCGGTCGGAGGGCCTCCAGTATCCCGCTTGCGTCTTCCAACTCGTGAAGCGCGTCGTTGGCGGCGCTGATCGCAGCGAGCCTTCGCTCATCCATGGCGGCAAATCCGTCTGCGGTGTTAGCGGGTTCAGAAGGCTCGGTTGTGTGGTCAGCTAGCGTCGCCCCAACGGAGTCAAGCGCGTCAATGAGTTCCTGCAAGCCCTCGCTTACGATGCCTGGCTTCAGCGCATTCACTTTAACGAGCGCTTCTTCTACCGTGGCCTCTACGCCGGCAATCTGAAAAGCCCCCGCGCGCAGCTGCTCAAAGACGGTCTTCTCTGGATTTTCCCGATCCACGGTCACCGCTGGCGGCTTAGGACGCGCGGGCTTGGTGGCAGTGTCGCGACCGCAACCACACCCGCACAGCGCGAGTAGCACTACCGCGGAAACCACGCCTCCCCAGCCGCGAGCCATGGCTGATGGTACCCTTAGGCCATGCTGACCGCTCTCTTAACCGTCGCCGTTGCCGTCGACCCCTACCTCTTGCCGATCGGCACCCCCGGCACCGTTCAGTCGCTGCCGAATCAGATCGTCGACACTCGGACGGGGCGGGTGGCCGGAATCGAGGCGGTTGCGGCCGCCGCCGACAAGATGCAATACATGTATCTCGCGGAGAGCCACAACAACCCGGATCACCACCTGATGCAAGCCACGGCGATCGAGGCACTCGTTGCGCGAGGTCGGAACGTGATTGTGGGGCTCGAGATGTTCACCCGGCCGGTGCAGGATCAGCTCAACGGCTGGACGCTCGGTTGGTGGGACGAGGCGACGTTCATTGAACGGAGCGACTGGAAGACGCAGTGGGGCTTTGACTACGCGCTTTACCGGCCGATTTTCGAATCCGCGAAACGGCACCGGCTGCCCTTGGTGGCGCTGAATGTGCCGCGTGATTGGGTGCGTGCGGTCGGACGTGGTGGCTATGCCGCGCTGACGCCCGAGATGAAGAAGGAGCTTCCTGCAGACCTGTATCTCGGCAACAAGCACCATCGAAGTATCTTTGAAGCCCTGATGGGTGGCCACCCCATGACCGGTGCACAGGGCGAGAACGTCTACTCAGCCCAGGTGCTTTGGGATGAAGGCATGGCCGACACCGCACTGAAGGTGATGGCCGAGCGCGGAACCTCGCCGAAGACCATCATGGTGATCGTGGCGGGATCTGGCCACGTGATGTACGACCAAGGCATCAACTACCGCATCAACCGCCGGACCGGCGCGAAGGGCGTGACGCTCATGATGGTGGACGGCACTGAAGCGAGGCCCGTCGCCAAAGGCATCGGCGACTTCGTATACATGGCCCCGCCTGGAAAATAGCGGGAGGGCGATTGCTGCGGCTGCGAAGATCGCAGCCACCCAAAACAAACGGCCCCGAGAGGAATCTCTCGGGGCCGCTGAGCAATACAAACTCAGACTTCGTGGGCGTAAACCGCGACGCGTCGCTTGTTCTTCGGGCCCTCGAACTTCACCTGGCCCGCGATGAGCGCGAACAGCGTGTGGTCGTTGCCCATACCGACGCCAACGCCGGGATGGAACTGCGTGCCGCGCTGGCGGACGATGATGTGTCCCGCCTTGACGACTTCGCCGCCGTACTTCTTCACGCCGAGGCGATTCGAGTTAGAATCGCGACCGTTACGAGTCGAACCTTGACCTTTCTTATGTGCCATTTACTTGCCTGCCACCACGTCGGTAATGCGAACGTGCGTCAACGGCTGGCGGTGCCCCCAGCGCTTGCGCTCGTTCTTCTTGGCCTTGTAGTTGAAGCCGTCGATCTTCTTGGCCTTCGCCTGTCGAACGATCTCAACCGTAACCTTGGCGCCCTTCACGAACGGGGATCCGAGCGTCACCTTGTCGCCATCGCAGACCATCACCACGGTGTCGAGCTCGATCGCCGTGCCGGGCTCGCCATCAAGCTTGTCGACGATCAAAATGTCGGCCTTCTCGGCCTTGTATTGCTTTCCACCGGTCTTAACAATCGCGTACATGGTCTATCCCCGCGCAAAACGCGCGAATCAAAATGATGGCATATTTCGTCTGCGAGCGTCAAGCCCCTTGCTACCGGATCGCAGCTTCGGTTGAAGCATCGAACAGGTGGAGGTCGTCAAGTCGCACCACGAACTCGGCCGTGTCGCCCACCTTCACCTTGGTTTCGGTGGCGAGCGTCGCCAAGATCGGCATGTCGCCCACCTTGAGGTAAGCCACATACTCGTGACCCAGCGGCTCCAGGACGTCGACGGTGGCGGCAAAGGTGGTGTCAGGCGTCACCGGCACGGTTCCCGCAAGCTGGGCATCGAAGATGGCCTCCGGACGAATACCGAGCGTAACAGCCTTGCCTTCGTGCGCGAGGCCCGCATGACCCGCGGGAAGCGGGAAGCTCAAGCCGCCACCCACCACGCGACCGCCTTCAATACGGGCATCAATGAAGTTCATCGGCGGCGAACCGATAAAGCCCGCCACGAACCGATTGGCCGGATTTCGATAGACCACCTCAGGCTCGTCGCACTGCTGCAACACGCCATCCTTCATGATCGCCATGCGGTGGCCCATGGTCATCGCCTCGACCTGGTCGTGGGTGACGTAGACGGTGGTGATGCCGAGCGCGCGATGGAGTCGAATCAACTCGGCGCGGGTTTGGATGCGGAGCTTCGCATCCAGGTTCGAAAGCGGCTCGTCCATCAAGAACACTTTGGGTTTACGGACGATGGCCCGGCCGAGGGCAACGCGCTGGCGCTGACCACCCGAAAGTTCCTTGGGTTTGCGCTGCAGATACGGCTCGATCCCGAGCATGTCGGCAACCTCGCGGACGCGGCGGTCGATGTCCGACTTGATCTGCTTGGCCTCGGCGGGGTGGGAGAGCTGCCACAGAAACCCCTTAAGTTCGCGAAGCCGCAGGCCAAACGCGATGTTGTCATACACGTTCATGTGCGGATACAGCGCGTAGTTCTGGAAGACCATCGCGATATCGCGATCCTTGGGCGGCACGTCGTTGACGCGGCGCTCGCCGATCATGATGTCGCCCTTGGTGACTTCTTCAAGCCCCGCGATCATCCGCAGAGCTGTGGTTTTGCCGCAGCCCGAGGGGCCGACCAGCACCATGAACTCCCCATCTCGAATGTCGAGATTGAGATCATTGACGGCAAGGACATCTTTGCCGTAAACCTTTGAAACGTTGCGAAACGCGACTCCCGCCAAGTTGCTCCTCCGCTTGAAGCGTGGACCATTATAGCCCTGTCTTTGGCCTCATTCCCGAAACGGCCCCATAACCGAGGCGTCGAACCCGCAGAAACCGACGGAGATGTCCATGAAGACCTCGATGCAAATCACTGCTCTGACCGCCCTTTTCCTTGGCCCAGCCGCCAACCTCGTCGCCCAGGGCGACGCTTGGAATCCGATTTCCCCGCGCAAGACCACGCTCAGCAACGCCCGCCAAGAAGACCCGTTTATCGTGCTCAAGAGGGTTGCGAATATGGTTGGCGATCGAGACGCGCAGCAGTTGGTGCAACGCCACGGCCTGAACTTGGTGAACCTGACCTGGGAAGACACCGGACGATACAAAGGCTCCTCAGTGGGGCCAAACATCAGCGACATGACGATCCAAGTCGCCCATGGCCAGGGCCGTAATCAGCAAGTGATGGCGATGCCGGTCATCCGCCACCCCAACTTCTCGGACTTGACGGGCGACATGGACCCGTCCCAGTTCACGCTCATGGTCGGCAACGAACGCGGACGTCCGCTCCAGCGGGTGTCTTTGCGTGAGTTCCTACAGAGTCCGACCCAGTTCCTGTCGAATCCTTCGTCGTGGAAGTCGCCGGTGAAGTCGCTGTGGGCGCCCCGCGATGAGAACGTGCTGGTCAGCGCGCAGGCCTGCTTCCTGCCGATCCCCAAGGAAGGCAAGGCTTCGTTCAATCCGGTGCTCTTCAACTACCAGTCGGTGCCTGGCGATCCGGCAGTGCTGACCATCTTGGCAACCCGCCAAGGCACGAGCGTGACCGTGATCGATAACCAACGAGATGCCTTTGCCTCCGGGGCGGCATGGGGACAGCGGTTGTTCTTCAACAAGCAAGGCCAGCGAGCATCGCTCACCGGTGAGCGGGAATCGGACTACCGAGGTCCGACCAGCCGCACGGGGCGGGACGAGCCTGCTTACTCCGGCATGAACATGGTGCTGATGATTCAGGTCCCGCTGAAGCAGAAACAGCGAGCTCGCTATAACGAAACGGCTAGCCCTGCCAACACTTACTCATTTGACAGCACAATGAAGCGTTCCTCCGACACTGAGAACGCCGTCATCAGCTACGGCCCCGTCGAGGGTCCGTTCACGGAAATCGATAACCTCTCGATCGAGCGCGATCCGCGCTTCCCGGTCCGCGTGACCGTGCAGTTCTACAAGGCAACGTCAACGGGCGTGGTTAGCGAGCAAGACGTGCGCTCGATCAAGCAGGACCTTGACATGGTCTATGCCCACGCTTCGAGCGTGGGGAGCCTGGTCACCGGCGGCGAGACGGGTCGCCCGACCGAGTATTGGGGCAGCAAGGTGCAGCCGCGCGATTGGTGGCGTCAGTTCTGGAATCGCTACGAGGCCGCCTACAAGACCCCACGGAGTGTCGCCGTCGCGCGACTAGAGCAGCTGCTTGGCAAGAACTACATGTCCCGCCCGGTGTGTGAGTTGTACCTGCACGACGTGTTGCGGAAGTAGGGGCAGTTGGCAGGTAGCAGTTAGCAGTTGGCAGTTGGCAGTTAGCAGTTGGCAGTTGGCAGTTGGCAGTTGGCAGTTGGCAGTTGGCAGTTGGCAGTTAGCAGACGTAGTAGAAGCAAGGTATTCTGCGTATTTTCGCTACTGCTAACTGCTAACTGCTAACTGCTAACTGCTAACTGCGGACTCTCTACGGCGCCACGTACGGCTTGACCTTGCCCGCTTCCACCTGATCCAGCCAATACGTGATCCCGAAGTCACCCTCGATGCACTGAATCCGGGGCAGACGCATGGGATCACGCTTGGGCGAAGTCGGCGATGGCGCGGGATTGGCCCCCACCAGCAGCGCCGCCCGATGGTGCTTCTCAAGTTGGTTCGGATCCTTGGGTGAAATCCCAAACGGCAGGGCGATCGCGAACGGGTCGAACCCGTACTCTCGAATCTTGGCCACGGCCCCACTGAGTTCTTTCTCAACCTCGGCGGGCGAAATCTTCGCCAGACTGCGGTGGGTGAGGGTGTGGCTTCCGATCTCGCATCCCCATGCTTTGAGTTGCTCCATCTTTTTGGCGACTTCCGCCGCCGCGCCAAACGGACCCGAATCGGGGATGACGTAGAACGACGCCCGAACCGGAAAATCGGGATGGGCCTCGGCAAACGAAGTCCAGATTCCCACCGCGCAATCCGGGTCCAGCGAACCATCCTCCAAGTATCGGAACTGCGACGGGTGCGAGTCGTCGAACGTGAACACAATCGGCGAGGCGCCGTGCGGCAGGTCCATCGTGTTGTCCAGATACGACTGGAGCGTCACCGGCCGAAATCCCATCCGGTAGTAGCGTTCGAGATCGGATTTGAAGCGAGAAATGCTCCGATCCCACCGCGCCTCTTCCTTTGCGATCTTGTGATACTCCACAATGAACACACTTCCTTCGAGGTTGGCGGGCCGATCAGAAACGCGCGCAACGGGAGGCGGCTCGGGAGCGGGTTTGGGCTCCGGGCTCGCTACCGGTTCCGGACGACTACCGCAACCCGCAAGAAGCAACAACGCTAACCCAACGCCATGAGCCCACTTCGACGACACGCTTCATTATGGATTGCCGCGCTCGCCCTCACGGCGGCGGGATGCCGCAGCTCTCAACCCGCGCCGGTCGTGGTCACGCCGCCGGCGAAACCCGCACCTGAACCCGAACCTCCTAAACCGGCGTATCCCAAGCCCGAACATGTCCGCGGGATCTACCTGACGGCGTGGTCGGCGGGATCGACACGCAAGATGGAGCAGGTGTACGCGATGCTCGACCGCACCGAAATCAACTCGCTCGTCATCGACGTCAGGGACGCGGGCATCAACTACTTCAAAATGGGCATCCCGCTGTCCGACGAGTCGGGCGCGACCCAAGTGGCGGTCGTGAAACCGGATGTGCTGATGGCCAGCCTCAAAGAGAAGGGCGTCTATCCCATCGCACGGATCGCTTGCTTTCGCGATAAGTTCGTGCCGAAGAAGGTGCCCAGCCAAGCGGTCCAACTCAGCGGGGGCGGCATCTGGAAAGACCGCGCCGGCTGTATGTGGCTCGACCCCTACAACCAGAAGAACTGGGACTACATCGCGCAGATCGTCGACTTTGCGCTTGACCTTGGCTTCCCTGAGATCCAGCTTGATTACGTGCGCTTCCCGAGCGAAGGCAAGGCCTCAACTCAGGTGTTCCCCGCGAAGTCGAGCTACCCCGACAAAGACGCCAAGCCGGAAGATGTAGTCGCGGCGTTCGCAAAGTTCATCGGCGAGCGCGTTCGCAAGCGAGGTGCGGAGTTCAGCGCCGACATCTTCGGCATCATCAGCATCGGCAAGGTGGATCAAGGCATCGGCCAAGAACTTGAGAAGATCTCCGAGCCGTTTGACATCATCTGCCCGATGGTCTATCCATCGCACTTCGCCAAGGGTGAGTACGGCGTGAAGGACCCTTCAAACTCGCCCTACGAGATCGTCTCGAAGAGTCTGGGCGACTACAAGCGCCGACTCCCCGGCAAGCGCATCCGGCCGTGGTTGCAGGACTTCTTTGGCTACAATGCGGCTCAGATTCAGGCTCAGATCAAAGCCGCGAAGGAACTCGGCTACGAGGAATATCTGCTGTGGAATGCCCAGAATCGTTACGTTGAAAAGGCGGTGGTGGACAACAGCAAACTCGTCTCTCCCAAGCCGTAAGGGTTCGAATCTTGACGCAGCTCATGAGGTCTCTGGGTGGTCTTTCCAGCGCTCAGAAGGCACAACGAAAAAGCTCGGACCACCCGCCACTACGGCACGTCGTGGTCGCCCTTGCCCTCGCTAAACAACCACGTCTTGTTGAACGCGATCTTCTCATCGGCGGTGTCTTTCGCCCCTTCCATCCCGGCGAGGAACACCGAGTTCTTGCCGAATTTCTGGTTCATCGCATCCACGGCTTGATTCAGAAGATCGCGCTGCGGTTCCTCGTCAAACAAGCTCGGCGTCACGTCCTTGGCCGCCGACAGATCGGTGAACACGACCCCCGCGCGCAGTGGCCGTTCGAAGTCGCGCGACGCCCACATCCGCAAGAACTGGTCGTTGATCTTCACCGTGTCGTTGGTGGCGTCGAGTCGGACATGTGCCTTCCAACTGCGCTCAATCCCCTTGACGTGCACCGCCATGAACGAGGCACATTGCGCGCTCGCCCGCAGCCGCGCTGTGGCTTTCTGAATCAAGCGTAGCATCACCTCACGGGTGCCGTCTTCTGTTCGTAACTCAGGAGGTAGCACATGCGAGTGGCTGAGCGACTTGGTTGGCGATTCGGCGTCGATCAGTTCGTAGCCCCGCAACAGATACCACCAGCGCTCGCCAATCACCGATCCAAACGCCGCCCTCAGGTCTTGCCGCGAACACCCGTATAGATCACCAATCCGAAAGATGCCGGCTGCGTTCAGCAGCGCCTTCATCCGCACGTTGATGCCCGCGATCTCCGTCAGCCCGAGATGCGCAATGCGATCCGGAAGATCATCGCGCTGAAGCACCACGAGCCCGTCTGGCTTTTGCAGGTCGCTCGCAAGCTTTGCCAAAAATGCGTTCGGCGCGATCCCGACGGAACACGTCATCACTTCGCCGACCTGATCGCGGAGCGCCCGCTTCATCCGGTGGGCCAGTTCGATCGCGTTCGCCGGGTCGCACTCACTGCCGATCAACCGGAAGTACATCTCGTCGATGCTCGACACCTTCTCGACCGGCAACACGGTGTCGGCAGCTTCGAGAATGCGCTCGTGGTAGCGAACGTACACCGGCGGCCGCGCTTGCACCACCACTAGGTCAGGGCACTTCAGCTTTGCCTCGCCGACGTTGGTGCCCGTCTTGATCCCGAACAGCTTGGCCTCGTAGCTCGCGGCAATGGCACAGGTGGTGTCGCTCTCAAGCGGGACGACAATGATGGGCCGTCCGCGCAACTCGGGACGCTCCTGCTGTTCGCATGACGCGAAGTAGGAGTTCAGATCCAGAAACAGGATCCGCAGCGGTCGGCGGTCGTCTCGCTCAAATGGTAGAGAATCGTCTACCATTTGCGCAGTTTACTCGCGCGGACGGGTCGTGAGTCGTTCGATGCGCTTTTCGTAGTTCGTGCCCACAATCAATCGGTCCACGAAGATGCCGGGCGTGTGGATGTTGTCGCCGTCCAGCTCGCCCACTTCGACCAACTCCTCGACCTCGGCGATGCACACCTTGCCCGCGGTGGCCATCATCGGATTGAAGTTGCGTGCGGTCTTTCGGTAGATGAGATTGCCGGCCCGGTCGCCTTTCCAAGCCTTGACGATGCTGAGATCGGAACGCAGCGCGCTTTCCATCACGTACCACTCGCCATCGAACTGCCGGGTTTCCTTGCCTTCGGCGATGAGCGTGCCGTACCCGGTCTTGGTGAAGAAAGCGGGAATGCCCGCGCCGCCCGCTCGAATGCGCTCGGCCAAGGTGCCTTGCGGGTTGAATTCCAGCTCCAGCTCGCCGCTGAGATACTGCCGCTCGAACTCGGCGTTTTCACCCACATAGCTGCTCACCATCTTGCGAATCTGGCGGGTCTGGAGGAGCAACCCGAGCCCAAAGTCGTCGACGCCGCAGTTATTGGAGATGACCGTGATGTCCTTTACGCCGCTGTCGCGCAGCGCGACGATCAGGTGTTCGGCGATGCCGCAGAGGCCAAAACCTCCCGACATGATCGTCATGCCGTCGAAGAGCAGTCCGTCGAGCGCGGCCGAAGCGTTAGGAAACACCTTGTCCATGGCGCGAGTTTACTGCGAAGACCGTAGAATGAGCCAATGAACGAGTTTCCCCGCGATCGCATCTTTGGGGTCGAGACCGAGTTCGGCACCCTGGTCGCTGACCCGGAGCTAGGCAACCCCGAGGCCGCGGTGGAAATGATCAAGGATCGCGTGTTCGAGCAGCGACTCGGGCTGATCGACCTGCACTCCCGTGATGACGTGTTTGAACCGTCGCATTCGGGCGGATTCTTGCTCAATGGCGCGCGGCTCTATGTGGACGCCGTTGGCAGCCACCTGGAGTATGCGACCGCCGAGTGTCGTGACCTGAAGGACCTCGTCGCCAACGACCGTGCGGGGCAGCGCATGATCGTCCGCGCGATCAAAGATCTCGGTTTCGAAGATGTCGTCTCGGTCTACAACAACAGCGTGGACCACTTTGGCGGCCACACGTTCGGTTGCCACGAGAACTACCTCATCCTTGCCGAGGATGACCTGCTGAACCGGGTCGCGCATCAGCTTTATCCGTTCCTGGTGACGCGCCAGATCTTCGCGGGCGTGGGGCGGGTAGGTGGCCATCGCTTGACCGCCGAAGGGGGCCTTCCGACCGAGCGAGAAATCCGCGAGAACCCGATTGACTTCATCTGGGTGTCGCACGTGTATGGCGTGGTCCCGGATGACACCGTCGAGTTCCAGCTTAGCCAGCGTGCCGACCACATCCTGAAGGGGATGGCCTCGCGAGTGCGGTTCAACCGTGCGCTCATCAACCCGAAGTGGGAGCACTACTACAGCTTCGACGGGCTGACGACGCGGCTGCATCTGCTGTTCGGCGAGCCGAATCAGAACGAGTTTGCTTACGCGCTGAAGATCGGCACGACGTGCTTGGTGGTTCGGCTGCTCGAGGAGGGTCGGCTCGGGCCGGAGGTGATTCTGGATCACCCGATTGTCGCCTTGCGCGAGGTCTCTCGCGATCCGACGTATCGGTGGCCCGTTCGGCTGATGTCGGGCGACACGATCGGCGCCGTGGACCTGCAACGGATCTATCTCGAAGCGGCCCAGGTGTATCGGGGCGAGTGCGCGCAAACGGACTGGATACTCGACGAGTGGGCGTCGGTGCTCGATGGTCTGGAGCGCGATCCCATGCAGCTCGGTGACCGAGTGGATTGGGTGGCCAAGCGGCAGATTGTCGAGGCGTACCGGGCGGCGGAAGGGTTGGAATGGAGCGACGACGCCCTGCACTCGGTGGACTTGGAGTATCACAACATCGACCCCGCGCAGAGCCTGTTTGGGGCGGTACCGGCGCGGCGCGTGGTTTCGGATCTAGATATCGTGGACGCGATGACCGAGCCGCCGAAGAACACGCGGGCGTTTCGGCGTGGGCAACTCGTTCGGGAAGTGCTGGATCGCAAGGGGCCACGGTTCTATCTGTTCGAGTGGAACAGCGTTTCGACGGGCCGCCACCAGCACGAGGACCTGTCGGACCCGTTCGACCCTACGCCGCGACTTTCTGGCGACGAGCCTTCGTGAACCGATAGCCCACATAACCGACGAAGGCGACTGTGATCACCGCACTACCTAATAGATACCAACGCGGCCATGTTGGACGATAGCTACGCTTCTCACGGTAGATAACGGGCAACTTATAGTTGAGCAAGGGTAATCCACCATAGATGGGTCGCCCATCAATCCTCTCGCCTGTCATGGCATCAACAAGAACACCGATGCCGCCGTACTCGTACGACTTGTGCTCCCTTTCATTTACGGGGAAGGCATATGCGACATCGGCGACATAGGAACCATCGACAACCTTCGTGCTGTCGGTCACGACGTACATGAGAATTGGCGATCCCAATGTGAAATGAGCGGCCATGGTGGTGACAGTTGCAGTTGCTTGTTCTCGTGAGATCTTTGGACGAGCATCTATGAACTTCACGCTCGGCGGTTGGGTATAGCCGACGACCTCGTCCTCCCGAACTTGAACGATGAAGCTTCGAAGACCACCCGTTGATATCCCGTTCACGACGGGTTCGTCGTACACAACATTTACATGGCCCCGTCGTTCTATTACTGCCTTGGGTTCCCCGAGGTCCCATCCCCGGGCCGCCATCCAACGATCGGCAATCGCGACTGTGCGATCCTGGTCCCAGGCCCATTGAGTCGAGGGTACTCCGTCAAGGTGGTAGGAAACGACATCGTAAGTCTTGCGATCGACATCGACCCTTGTGCCTTCCTCGGTCACAAAGACCCACGGTAGACCCCATCGCTTCATATGAAGCGGGCTCGAGACACCGCAAGCTTCCCTCAGGAACTTTGCCGCTACTTGCTCGGCCCTGGCTTGTTCTGTCGCACCGAAGGAAAGGACCGAGTTGGAAAGAACAAGAGCAACTGTGAATCCCAATGGCTTCATTGAGCAAGCGCAAAAGCCAGTCGCGCTCATCTGATCACTTGAGCCCCTTTAGCATCCGACCGATGGCAACCGCCACGCCCAGGCCTGACACTGCAAGAAAGGCGAGCATCGGACCCTGGGTCCGAGTCCCAGCTTCGTTCGCCTCGGCCGCTGATGCATGACTAGTTGTGGGATTGCTCAAGATCGCAGCGGCCGGATCATCTTGCTTGATTCCGCCACCCTTTACGATCTTTCCCGTGAACGCATCGACCGTTACTGCTACGCGGTCACTCAAGAGCACGGTGTAGTGCAGCCGTGCTGTTCGAGAACGCGGTTCTAACGGAATGGAGGGATCGGTCCACTCAAACCGGGTTCGAAGCGGAACCGAGTAACTGAGCGTCGGCTCGCCAAGGGCGCGAAATGTTCCATTGAGACGGCTGTTCGCTGCGAGCACTGCCTGCTCGGTCGCTTCCGCTGCCGTGATTATTCCCTCAGGTCTGGGATAGGTCATTTGCGGCGAATGCATCATCGCGATTACGCCTTCCTTGGGCACAATCATCAAGTTGAGCTTGTTTAGACCCCGCGATGACACGCCATCTACCTCGGGATCATCGAAGGCAACGGCCCAGCCTCGACCATGGGCCTTGACGGTCACGGTTTCAGGGGTGGCAATCCCGTGGGCGAGGGCCCAAGCTCGTCCTTCCGAGACGGCCTCCTGAGAATCACGAATGTTCTTTGATTTCGACTGCCCGCCTCGAGCATAGAATGTTACTCGCCGAGTCAACTCGTCAACAGCTACGGAGGCTCCATCATCCGCGTAGAACTTCCATTCCCCCGTCGCCCGTTCTTGAACCCGACTGATCGTTATCGAGCTTCCGGCATCTCTAAGAAAGATTGAGGCACGTGTCCTGACATCTCTTGGCGCGTTTTGGGACTGAACAATTGCGGCCAGGATCATAACCGGCATGGTGAGCACGATACGCTTCATAGAGAGATGTACCATCCAGTTTCAACTCCGCTATAGCCAGTATAGACTCCGCGAACTCTGGCGTTCTCGTTGCCACCGTACCCAACTGACGTCCAGTCAACTTGGTTTCCGCCAGTGTCCTCAATGCCCATTTGATCAAGTTCATAGATTAACTCAATCAGGGCAAGTTCCGCCGTGTAGCCCGATACGAGGAAAGAACACAAAATGGAAGCTACATCCTCGGATAATGATGCCGCTAGCCCGACAGTCCAACCAGCTACATATTGGTTCCAGAGGGCCGACCCGGCACCATGACCCATGTAGAGGTTGGACTGTGGGTGTAGTGTGTCGCTGAAGTCAGCCTGCAGCGTGTCACATGCATCTACAAACATGAAGTTGCACGGCGGCACCCCAGGCGAATTGTAGGGAGGCAGAGTTGTTGGGCCCACCATCGCCCAGGATACCCAAGTCTTGTGACTATCTCCGGACGGCCCGTCCGAGACTCCTGTCCCGTTTTGCATCTCGTAGATATCTGGAGTGCCGTGAGTTGTCACCCAAATGAAGTTGGAACCCGGGACCCATGCCTGCCAGTTGGAAAGTGTGAGGTTTCCCGAGGCGAAGGTTACAACGTCGTAGGCGGTGCCAAGAGCGCTCTCAACCTCATCGTGCGACTGGGAACCAGGAATGTAAGAGAAGGTGTGGTTGCCGATCAGGGCTTGGTTCTTGACGAGCATCTCCTTCTCTAAGTAGAAGTAGCGGCTGAGATTGTCCAGGTATTGGACCCTAACCGTGAGTTCTGAGCCTGGTTCGAAGTGTGTGCTGTCGAATCTTGCGGCAAGGCTAGCGGCATTGACGAGCGGCTCCCCACTTGGCCACACGTATTCGTCAACCATGGTGTATCCAACATCATCGTTCCCCAGGTAAAGACGAGCCAAGATGATCGAGCAACCTCCTCCGCCAGGAGCCGGATAGGCGAGAATGTTGGCAGTGATGGTGTTACAGGTGCCAGCGGCGTAGGAAGGCATTGGCCCATTTCCAGCTTGAATGAAAATGCCTGGCGTAGGGCTCGGGCCGCCCCCTCCTGGTCCCTGCGTAACTCCAATGGTTGCGGCAAGCAATGGTGCCAGCAACAAAGAACGCATCCCCCACTTCCCCATGACGTCCATTATCGGCAATAGCGATGGGATTTGTCAAGTAGATCAGAAAAAGTTGTGATAACGAGTTCAAGCATCCCCACGCGTTGGGCGCGGAGGACGGAACAAGACCGTCAGCAGCAGCCCGATCACCAACAGCGCCACGCCAAGCACCACCCAGCGCATCGGCCCGGTAAACGTCAACCCAATCGCGGCGCCCCCCGCGACTGTCGCGCCAATCAAACCCCACGTCAAGATCAGCCGGCCCCAGAACCGCGCTCGCAGGTCAACGCTCTTCACCCGGTCCAGCAAATACGGCCGACGACATCCCGCACAAAATAGCGTCCCCGGCACGTTCGACGTCTTGCACGCCGGACAAACATACGCCGACGCATGCACCGGCCCGATGGGCGAGCGCTTCCACCGCATGACCAGTTGCTCCTCGGCGCGAAAGTGATCCCGCATGGAGACGTTCTTCACATCGTCCCGCTTGGTTGAGAGCATCGCGAGCGTTGCCTCGCCAATGGCAATCGCGTCAGCGTGGAATCCCTGGACGTGCAGCCATTTCGCGGCCTCGAACATCGCCGCGGGGTTGTCGTACTTCTGCTGCAGCGCTCCAAACGCCCGCTCCAGTCGCGACACGTCGTATTCCCGCTGTTCAACATCCTGAAGCACCCGCTCGGCAAAGGGGAACGTCACCATGAGCGCGATCACACTCACGAGAATCACGGCGGGTAAGGCGGGATGCGGTGGCCATACGCAGAACCACAGCATGACCAAGATGCTCGCGAGGGCGACCATTCCCGGAATCCCAGGGATGTCGCCGTCGATCATCTTGTAGACGATCAGCAAGAAGCAGATCGCCATGATCACCCCGGAAGGAAGGGTGACCAGAAATTGTTCAAACTTGGCCATGCCCTCTTGCATCGGCTATTCCCCAAGAAGTTGGCAGCGGAGCGCGAAGTGATCGTCGATCACCCAGCCCTCCGTGATCTGGCCATGCTGGACGAGAAAGAACCCCATGACTTCGATGCGGACACTCTTGCCGGTGGGGGCGATGCCGAGAAACTCCCGCTCGTGAAAGCCGGACGTTCGCCAGCGAACGGCGACCATGTTCTCTTCGGCGAGAACGTCTTGGACAACGACGCTGAAGGGCGGAAACGCCGTGCGCCACTTGGCAACGTATTGGCTTACGCCGTCGGGACCATGGAGGACGCCGTAGGGAACGCGGATGACCGCGTCAAGCGCAATGAGGTCGCGGAGCAGGGCCTCGTCGCCCGTCCCGAACACCGCCTCAAGATAGGCCTTGACGATTGATTTTTCCGCAGTCATCACGACTCGTATGGGATCAAGACGGGATCAGCGCGCCGACAAGTTTGACGAGACCACGGCAAATTGTAGGCGATTGGTCCGGATTCGGGTGTTATGCCAACGGAAACGCTTGCACAGTGACGATCGTCGGCCCTGTCGAGGTTGACGCCATGCGGATCAGCTCAACTTCGCGAATCGGCAGAACACCCATGCTGCCGATTTGGGCAACCCGTACCGCTCGACCGAGTGCCGAGCGGGTTGACTCGCTCTCTTGCTTCAGACGCCCGATGGGAATGTGACTCTGAAGGGGGCGAGACTCGTGGTGAGGCACGATAGGCATTACCGCGCACTCTAACTCCTGGGCAAATCGCTCAAGCCCCGACAAGTCCCCCGACATCCCGATCCAGAGAGACCGGGGTTGGAGATTGTTCGGAGTCCCGCCCAAGCCTTCGAGCGCAACTTGTCCGCTCGGATACTGAGCAACGATTGGGCCGACCGTAGCCGCTACTTGAGCGACCTGGCCGACACTGATTTCGCCGAGGCTCACGAGCGGAAACACGAGCTCATGGGTCGGAGTCCACCGGACGAGATCGGCCCCCGCACGCTTACGAATCTGAAGCTGGGCTTCTCCGATCGCGCTCTGCAATTCCGCGGAAAGTCGAACCACCAACGAACATCGATTCAATGCATCCATGATCTACCTCACTCGGAACTGGACCCAATCGATCCGCGCGATTTCGGGAGATGTCAGAGCGACCTGATATCCCAAGCGCAGTCGAACTTCGCCATTCGGGCCGACGAATCTTGCTGCTGAAGTTGGAGTCAAGGTCACCAAAAGATCATTGCCCGTCACACCGCGCGAGTCGACCACCGCCCAGTTCCCCACGTTGTGATCCCAGAGAGCAATCTGTTGGTTTGCCGGAACTCCCATTCGGGCGTCCAGCTTGACCTCAATCTGGCTTGGGTTGAGCACCGGTGACGTTGCGCTGAACTCGATGCTACGCATCAGGAGCACCGGATGCGGAATCGGGGCCGGCTTGAGTTCGAGATAGGTGCCATCGTTCGCGTAGGTCGAGGCCAGCGTTCCGTTGCCTTTGATGCCCCGCGTCACCGTAAAGCTGTCGGGCTTGAACACATCCCACGTGGAATCAATGTTGGCGGAGTAGATCCCGCGACCGTAAGTTGCAAGCAGAATCGTCGAGTTGTTGCGCCAGAAGATCTCCTCGATGGGCACGGTGCCGGGGCCATCGGTTGTGGCCGTCCACGTTAGCCCATTATCCGACGACGTGAACAGGCCGAGGTCGGTGCCCGCATAGAGCCAACCCGCCCGGGTCGGATGCATCGAGATGCAGTTCACCGATGCGGGGATGAGGCGACCACTTGAGATATCGGTCCACGACTGGCCCCCGTCCGTAGTCTCAAAAATGCTGTCGTCGTGGAAGCCCATAAAGGAAACATACACATGATTCGGATTCGCGGGGTCGATAACAATCCAAGAGAGCCATCGAGCCGGGAGCGGTCCGTTTTGGTCGATCCGGGTCCAGGTTGGACTTGTGGCGGTGCCGTTTGAGGTCCGATACAACTGTCCATTGTTGTGACCAACATAGATGATGTCGGAGTTTCCCGTAGCAATTGCGACATTCGAGATGTTGTAGGGGTTGTTGGACACCATATGCGCATTGCCGCCGCCAACCCCGCGGCCACGTCCACTGGGTGCGATCGTGGGCTTGATCACAAACCAATCAGTAGACGAGGCCTTGACGTTGTTGCTTCGCCAGAGCCGCTGGGCCGCGACGAGCATGCGGTTCGGATTGTTGTGATCGATCACAAACCGGTTGATGAAGTTGACGTTGTCCGCGTTGCCCGCATCGGTGATCGGGTTGGCGGTGTTGTAGATGTAGTGAGTGCTGCCACCCCCGGTCGTGGACCGGAACTGATACGCCCAATAAATGCAACCGTAGAAGAAGTTTGAATCCAATGGATCAACGGCGGCATAGCCACCATCGCCGCCCGCCGATTGCGTCCAGTTGGCGATGTTGCCCGTGTAAAGCCGGGTGCCGTTATCTTGAGTGCCGCCCATGATGCGACCGGACTGGGGACTGATCGCCGCGCCGTAGAACTGCGTGATTCCGAGTCCGTTGTAGAAGAACAAGTTCGCGTTTCCGCCGGCAAAATCGGAGATGCGATACAGGCCGCCATCGGTGCCAACGAAGACCGTCTTGTTGTTCACGCCATCAAACTGAGGGTGGGTCACGAACTCGTGAATGTCCGGGTGGATGTCGGAGAAGGCCTGCGACCGGCTACCGCCGGCGTTCGTTGAGCGATAGAGGTACACGCCTCCGTACAAGATCGTATTGGCATTGGTCGGATTGACCCACAGGGCGTTGTTGTAGGCCTCGTAGGTGCTGATCGTGTTGGCCGCTTGCTGAGTGTATGTGACACCGCCGTTGGTCGAGCGCCAAACGCGAATGCTCGAGCCGGAGCTCACCGTCGCATAAACAGTCGTCGGATTACTGGGCGCATACGCCACTTCGGCTCGGTGGGCACTGATGCTTGTTGATCGAGTCCACGTTAGTCCGCCGTCGTTGCTGTAAAAGGCACCTTGGGCATGGCTTCCGGCAATGGCCTTGCTCCCATCGGTGGGGTGAAAATCGACGTCGTACATCCACTCCGCGTCGTACACTGGGTTCCACGTGGCGCCCGCGTCGGTGGAGCGCCAAATCCCGGTGCTCGCGGCCGCCAAAAGGATGTTGGGATTCGTCGGGTGAATCGCCAACCGATTGACGAAGTAAAAATCTGGGTTGTTGGTGGTCGCGATCTGGACCCAGTGGACTCCGCCGTCGGTCGACTTGAAAATGCCCGCCCCGCGAATACAAGCCGTGTTGGTTGATCCTTCCTCGGTTTCGAAGAAGCCTTCGCCCGTGCCGACGTACAGCACGTTGGGATTGGACTTGTCAAGCACCATGCAGTTCACGGCGATGCCCGGAAGGAAGTCGTCCATGGGTAGCCACGTCGCACCTCCATCGGTGGTCTTCCACACGCCCCCACTGTTGCCGCCGATCCACATCGTGTTGGGCTGGGTGGGATGGATGGCGATCGCGCGGATCCGACCACCCACGTTGGTTGGGCCCAGGAATGTCCAGCTACCTGGCCCCACCCCGCCTCGCTGTTGACCCTGCGCGGCCACCATTCGGTCTCGTGCCGATTTTGCGAGCATCCATGCGTTGTCCGGCATCGTCCCATCGGCACTTAGCCGCTTCTGGTAGCGAAAGCCCGCATTCGCAAGCGGTTGGTCGTAGCCAATCACCGGGTCTGGGCCGCGATTGATGGGAGCCTTGACGCTGATCAGGACAACTCCCGCTGCCAAGGCAAACACAACGAAACCCACGATGGAACCGCGCATGTGCTGTAGTGTAAGCGAAGCAGCCCCCAAATGCCAAGTCGGGACTCAAAATCCAGCACGACGGGTACGATCCCCCCGTGGAGATCATCGGCGTTCCTTTCGACTTGTGCGGGTTTCGGCTAGGGTCCCGACTTGGCCCGGCGGCCGTGCGCTTGGCGGGTCTGGAAGACGCGATGACCGCCCTGGAATACGAAGTTCTCGACGACGGTGACGTCGTGATTGCCCCGCCCCATACGGCTCCTGGTGGCATCAAGAACCACGATCCCGCCGCGTTCGTCTTCGCCCAAGTGTTCGAGCGGGTTCAGGAAACTCTCAGCGAGGGCCACATGCCTCTCGTGATCGGTGGCGATCACAGCTTGTCCATCGGTAGCATCGGGGCGGCCCTCGGTGCCTACGACGGCGATCTGGCCGTCCTTTGGGTCGACGCTCATGCGGACCTCAACACCCCGTCCACGTCGCCCAGCGGCAATCTCCACGGCATGCCCCTCGCGTGTCTGATGCACGAGCCGAGCGGGAGCACCGGACGGATGGACGAAGATTGGATGCACTTACGCGATCGCTTCGTTCCCGATGCGTTGCGCAGTGACCGCACCGCTTTCCTTGGCCTGCGCGATGTCGATCCTGGCGAAGCGGACCGGCTACAGCGCCTTCCCCGTGGCTATGTGTCGACCATGGCCGACATTGACCGTCGCGGACTGGTGAGCGAGGTGGACCGGCTTGCGACTTGGATCAAGGGTCTCAACGTGCGCAACTTGTGGATCAGCTTCGACGTGGACGTGCTCGACCCGATCCTTGCGCCAGGTACGGGCACCGCCGTCCGCGGTGGCCTCACCTATCGCGAGATGCACCTGCTGGGCGAGATGCTCTACGAAATTCTTGAAGCCGACGACTGCCCGGTGCAGCTGGTCGGCCTCGACATGGTCGAGATCAATCCGCTCTTCGATACCCACAACGAGACCGGCAAGACTGGCGTCGAGTTCATCTCGTCGCTGCTCGGCAAAACGATCCTGGGGAGGCTATGAGTCGCGAGTTCGGGCGCCGCGTCCTGCTCGAAGAGGCGGAAGCGCTGGCCAACTTGGCCGAGCGACTCGATGAGAGCTTTGATCAGGCGGTCCAGTGGATGCTCGACACAAATGGCCGGGTGATCACGTGCGGCATCGGCAAGAGTGGCCACATTGCGCGTAAGACCGCAGGCACGCTCAGCAGTACGGGCACGCCGAGCGCGTTCCTCCAGGCCGCGGAAGCCGTCCACGGAGATCTTGGCATGGTGACGGCTGACGACATCGTCATCCTCTACACGCATAGCGGCGAAACCGACGAGCTGGTTCGGCTGTTTCCGTCGATCCGCGAGATTGGTGCGAAGACGATTCTGCTGACGGGGCGGCCCCAAAGCTCGGCGGGGCGGCTCGCCGACTTGGTGCTGGACACGGGAGTGCAAACCGAGGCCTGCCCTCACAACTTGGCTCCAACGACAAGCACGACGGCGATGCTTGCTCTCAGCGATGCGTTGGCGGTCGCCGTGATGGAACGTCGGGGATTTGGTCGCGAGGAGTTTGCGCGATTCCACCCGAGCGGGGCGCTGGGCAAGCGCCTATTGCTTCGGGTGAGCGATACCATGCGCGGCCGCGACGATATCGCCTGCGTTTCGGAGTCGACGCCGCTTCTGGATGTGATGCGGGCGATCACTCAGGCAGGCGTTGGTGCCGCACTCGTGGTTGATGCCGACCACCGACTGATCGGCTTCATTAGTGATGGCGACCTTCGCCGGCACTTTGTGCTTTCGAATGAGCCGCTTTCGGTCAATGCGGTTGATCTGATGGTTCGCGAGGTGACGACGATTCCCGCCGACCTCTTGGCAATCGAAGCGCTTGAGGTGTTCCAAAACTTGCCGCGCAAGATCGGCGAAATGCCCGTTCTCGATTCGGATGGGCGCGTCGCGGGCCTGCTCATGCTGAAAGACCTGCTACGCTCGGGCATCGTTTAGTCTGAATGGGCATGGGCCGACGTATAATTCGGTTGTGAAGGCCGAACTCAAAGACAACGCCTCGAAGCGCATCAACCGAATTGCCGGTCAGGTGGCGGGCATACAGCGCATGGTGGATCAGGGGCGGACCTGCAACGAGATCCTGCAGCAGGTGACAGCCGTCCGTTCGGCCATGGACCAACTGGGCGTGGTGCTGCTGACCGAGCACTTGCAGACGTGCGTGCTTCATCAGGATGTTCATGAAGCAGACGACTGTTGCACGGTCGTCTCGGCGGGCGATCAGTCGAAAGAGATTCGGGACGCGTTGACGCGGTTCCTGAAGTGATTTGAGATTCCTGATTTCGGTTTTTGGAATCTGATGAGGGCGTCGGTGGGCGTCGTCCCGACGCATGCTGTAAGCAGCAGGAAGCTCGCGGCACCCCGTGCCACGCAACTCTGGCGACCGTCCGCTCATCATCCGAGAATCTGCAATCTCAAGGCGGGGTACCCTACCGAGCGGTGAGCCGGTAGCTCAGTCGGTAGAGCAACGCCCTTTTAAGGCGTGGGTCCTGGGTTCGAGTCCCAGCCGGCTCACCAACTTCCGCGGGCGGCCATGCTCTTCAACTCGCTCGAGTTCTTGTTCTTCGGAGCGGCATTCTTCGCCCTTTGGCCCGCGTTCCGTCGTCTGCCGCGCGGCCGCTATGTCTTCCTGATCGTCGCCTCCTTCCTGTTTTTTGGCTGGGCGAAGTGGTGGTATCCGCTCCTGCTCATCGGCAACGGCCTGATCGACTTCGCGGCGGGTTTGGCGATCGAAAGGCGACCCGAGCGCCGAAAGCAGTGGCTTGTCACTTCGATTGTTGGGAACTTGCTCGTCCTCGGCATCTTCAAGTACGCCGGGTTTGCGGTTTCGAACCTGAATCATGCCCTGGGCTGGTTTGGCGTGGGTGGCATGACCGTCCCCGACATCATCCTCCCCATCGGCATCAGTTTCACCACGTTCACCTCGATGAGCTACACGATTGACGTGTACCGCGGTGTAATCAAGCCCACGCGCGACCCGCTCCACTTCTTTGCGTTTCTCGCGCTCTTCCCACCGCTCATCGCGGGTCCGATCCAGCGAGCGCGAGCCTTGCTGCCGCAACTCGAAACGCTCGCCCCGCCGAACAGCGATCAAGTCGTTCGTGGAATGCGCTGGATCGCGGTTGGCTACTTCAAGAAGACCGTCCTCGCCGACAATCTAGCTCCGTTTGTGGCGGCATCCTACGGAGCATCAGACTCGGTCACGTCGGGTAGCACGTGGTGGATCGTGGCCGCGCTGTATGCCTTCCAGATCTACTTTGACTTCAGCGGCTACTCGGATATCGCGCGCGGCTTGGGGTCGTGGATCGGGCTCGACTTGTCGCCGAACTTCGATCGCCCGTACCACGCGGTCGGCTTCCGAGAGTTTTGGCAGCGGTGGCACATCTCGCTGTCGTCGTGGTTCCGGGACTACGTCTACATCCCGCTTGGTGGCAGCAAGAAGCATCCGAACCGCAATCTCTGGGTCACGTTCTTGTTATCGGGCCTGTGGCACGGCGCAAACTGGACGTTTGTAGCGTGGGGCGGCATGCACGCCGCGCTACTGCAGTTCGAGCGGTGGACGCGATGGCCGGAACGGATATGGCGGCCACTTGGCTGGGCCGTTACGGTTGGCGCGATGCTGCTCAGTTGGGCGCTGTTCCGAAGTGAAACCATTTCTCAGTTCGGCCAGATCGCCTCGCGCATGCTCGATCCGCGAACCTGGGACATGGCTGGCGTGACCGCGGTGGGCGGGAAGGCGTTGCTCTGGTTGGGGTTGTGCGTGGCGTTTGAGTTCGGCCTGAGGTGGCAAGGATGGGAACTGAAGCCCGTTCGCCGCTGGGAGCCCGCGATGATCGGTGGCCTGTTGGCGGCGGCGGTCTACTTGCGAGGTGCGGGAGGCGCCTTCATCTACTTCCAGTTCTGATGAGTGGGCGCAGCTTTGTTTTGGGTTCGCTGGGTTGGGCGCTCGTATTGGGCGGTGCGCTCGCGGTCTTGAGACCGGCAACCGGAGAGGGCGAGGATGTGCGGCCCGGCTACTGGATCGAGAAACTGCGCGCGCCGGAGAGGTCGTTTGACGTGGTGATCGTCGGTGACTCACGGGCGTATCGGGGCATTGACCCCTCTTTGATGCCGGGCCGGGCGCTGAACTTCGGATTTAGCGGGGCGGCCCTGGATTCTTACTACCTTCACGCGGGCGTGCAGAAGCTGCGGCGCGGGGGCACGTTGGTGGTGGCGGTATCGCCGCACTCTCTGAGTGCGCGCGCCGCCGAGGCGAACGACTTTCGAGGCTTGACGATGCGCCATCGGGCCGACCTTGAGCTAACTCGGTTGGCATCGCCGGGCTTCGCCTGGACTCGTCCGTACACGATGGCGCAACTGCTCGGACTGGCGCGCGGTCGGGTGTCGTTGCTCGCCCCCGCGAGTCCCTTCGAGTCCTTCGGGCCGGATGGGTTTGTCGCGTCTTCGCGTCCGGCGGTCGACTCAGCACCCGCGACGGCGAAAATCTATGAGCAGATGCTCCGCAACCACCCGATCGGGCCACTTGAGACTCTGACGCTTGAGGGAGACCTGACGTGGTATCTGGTGAAGGGATACCGCGTGGTCGTGCTGCGGCTACCCGTTTCGCCCGACGTCAAGCAGGCGGAGAATATGGATACATCCAAGTTTAAGCAAGGAATACTTGACAGTGGGATTGAGTGGTTCGACTGCCCGCCGGGAGAAACCTACGACGGCAGCCACCTGACGGCGGAGTCCGCGCGCCGGATCAGCGAGGCGCTTGGGCGGTTTTTGGACTCCAGTCGTCGCGTCGGGACGAACCCACCGACGCCCTCATCTCTTGACGATCTCCAAG